>CAJYQL010000136.1 GCA_913776965.1 uncultured Xylophilus sp. | reverse complement strand
GACGGCGCTGCCCGACGAGGAGGAGCAGTACCAGGCCTACCGCCGCGCGGTGGAGGGCATGCAGGGGCTGCCGGTCACGATCCGCACGGTGGACATCGGCAACGACAAGCCGCTCGACGACAGCCTGCGCGGCGGCGGCGTGCCGGGCCTGAACCCGGCCCTCGGCCTGCGGGCGATCCGCTGGAGCCTGGCCGATCCGGCGATGTTCCGCACCCAGCTGCGGGCGATCCTGCGGGCCTCTGCCCACGGTCCGGTCAAGCTGCTGGTGCCGATGCTGGCGCACGCCGGCGAGATCCGCCACACGATGGCGCTGATCGACCATGCCCGCGCCGAACTCGACAACGCCGGCATCGCCTACGGCAACCCGCCGATCGGCGCGATGATCGAGGTGCCCGCCGCGGCGCTCACGCTGCCGCTGTTCCTGCGCTGGTTCGATTTCCTCTCGATCGGCACCAACGACCTGATCCAGTACACCCTGGCGATCGACCGCTCCGACGAGGCCGTCGCCCACCTGTACGACCCGCTGCATCCCGCCGTGCTGCGGCTGGTGGCCGACACGATCGCCGCTGGCCGGCGCGCGGGCAAGGAGGTGAGCGTCTGCGGCGAGATGGCCGGCGACGTCGCCATGACCCGGCTGCTGCTCGGCCTGGGCCTGCGCAGCTTCAGCATGCACCCGGCGCAGATCCTCGCGGTCAAGCAGGAAGTGCTGCGCGCCGACACGCAGCGGCTGGAGCCCTGGGCGAACGGCGTGCTCGAGTCCGACGACCCGGCCGCCGCGATGGTGCGCTGATGCTCCTGATTCGATAGCAACTTGCGCCCGTCCCCTGGGCGCTGGAGCCCGATTTCCTTCCGAAATCGAGCGAAAAGCGGTCGCGGGGCGCCTCAGATGGCGCCGTGCGTACCGGCCAGCACGTGCTCGGCCTGCTGGTCGGCGTGGTAGCTCGACCGGACCATTGCACCCACCGCGGCGTGGGTGAAGCCCATCGCGTAGGCTTTTTCCTCGAACATCTTGAAGGTGTCCGGATGGACGTAGCGGCGTACCGGCAGGTGGCTGTTGGAGGGCGACAGGTACTGGCCGATGGTCAGCATGTCGATGTCGTGGTCGCGCATGTCCTGCATCACCTGCAGGATCTCCTCATCGGTCTCGCCGAGGCCGACCATGATGCCGCTCTTGGTCGGCACCGTCGGGTGCAGCGCCTTGAACTTCTTCAGCAGGTTCAGGCTGAACTGGTAGTCGGAGCCCGGGCGTGCTTCCTTGTACAGGCGCGGCGCGGTCTCGAGGTTGTGGTTCATCACGTCCGGCGGCGCGGCCTTCAGGATCTCGAGCGCGCGGTCGTCGCGGCCGCGGAAATCGGGCACCAGGATCTCGATCTGCGTCGCGGGCGAGAGCGCGCGGATGTGCTGGATGCATTCCACGAAATGGCCGCTGCCGCCGTCGCGCAAGTCGTCGCGGTCCACGCTGGTGATCACCACGTACTTCAGGCGCAGCTGGGCGATGGTCTTCGCCAGGTTCAGCGGCTCGTCCTGGTCGAGCGGGTCGGGCCGGCCATGTCCGACGTCGCAGAACGGGCAGCGGCGGGTGCACTTGTCGCCCATGATCATGAAGGTCGCGGTGCCCTTGCCGAAGCATTCGCCGATGTTGGGGCAGCTCGCCTCCTCGCAGACCGTGTGCAGCTTGTTCTCGCGCAGGATCTCCTTGATCTCGTAGAAGCGGGTCGTCGGCGAGCCCGCCTTCACGCGGATCCAGTCCGGCTTCTTCAGCGTCTCGCCCTGCACCACCTTCACCGGGATGCGCGAGAGCTTGGCGCCCGCCTTCTGCTTGGCCAGCGGGTTGTAGGTGGCGAGGCTCTGCGCCTCGCGGACGACGTCGGTGGTGCTCATGGGCGTGGCTCTTGTTCGGGGGTCAGGGCGCGAGGTAGATGCCCAGCTTGGCGGCCAGGACGGCGGCGGCGTCGTCCCAGGGGGCAGGGACGCCGATTGTAGAAAGATCGACCGTCGCCAGGCCCGCATACCCGCAGGGGTCGATACGCGAGAAGGGTTCCAGGTCCATCGCGACGTTGAGCGCGACCCCGTGGTACGTGCAGTGCCGGCTGACCTTGATGCCGAGGGCCGCGATCTTGCCGAGCCCGCGGAACGGATCGCCCGCCGGCTGCGGCCCGGCCAGCGCCGCATGCGAGAACGGGTCGTCCCGGCGCACGTAGATGCCGGGCGCGCCCGCGACGCGGTGGCCGGTCACGCCGAAATGCGCGAGCGTGCGGACCACGGCTTCCTCGATGCGGTAGACGTACTCCTTCACGAAGTAGCCGGCGCGCCGCAGGTCGAGCAGCGGATAGGCGACCACCTGCCCCGGGCCGTGGTAGGTGACCTGCCCGCCGCGGTTGGTGGCGATCACCGGGATGTCCCCAGGCGCGAGCACATGCCCCGCGCGGCCGGCGATGCCCTGGGTGAACACCGGATCGTGCTCGCAGATCCACAGCGCGTCGGCATCGTCCGGCGTGCGGGCGGCGGTGAACTCCTGCATGGCGGCATAGGTGGCCGCGTAGTCGACCCGGCCGAGCAGCGTGGGCGCCAGCGCCATCGGTCAGAGCACCACTTTGACCAGCGGATGGCCCGACAGCGCGCGGTAGAGGTTGTCGAGCTGTTCCCGGCTGGTCGCGGTGACGGTGAGCGTCACACCCAGGTACTTGCCGCCCTTGCTGTCGCGCAGCTCGATGGTGGAGGCGTCGAAGAACGGGTCATGCTCGCGTGCGATGGCGGTCAGCGCATGCACGAATCCTTCGGCGTTGGTGCCCATCACCTTGATCGGGAATTCCGACGGGTACTCGATCAGCGAATCCTTGCGGGGATCGGTAGTGTCGGACGGGGGAGGGGGGGTGCTCATCGGCAGTGCTCCGCAAAAAGAACGAGGAAGTCGGGCGGCCTCAGGGGTTGCCCGGTGTACGGCGCGGCAGGCGGCGGGTTTCGCCGATCGCCATCGTGGTGAAGGCACCGTCGGCCAGGCCCTGTTGCCGGACCGCTGCAGCAAGGTCGCGCGGCGGTTGGTCGAGCGGCTCGTCGGTCAGCGCGAAAGTGCCCCAGTGCACCCCGATGCTGCGCTTGCTGCGCAGGTCGCGGTGGATCTGCACCGCTTCGGCGGGATCGGCGTGCTGCTGCTGCATGAACCAGCGCGGCGCGTAGGCGCCGATCGGCAGCAGCGCGAGGTCGAAGCCGCCGCCGTGCGCCGCGTCCTGCCGGGGTGCGAAGTGCGCCGCGATGTCGGCGAAGTCGCGCGAATACGCGGTGTCGCCCGAGTAGAACGCATGGAAGGCCGGCGCCGTGACCGCGAAGCCGCCCCAGAGGGTCGTCATCCGATCGGTCAGGCTGCGGCTGCTCCAGTGCTGCGCCGGCGTTAGCGTGATCTCGGCGCTCTCGCCGCCGCGGTCGAGCGTGTGGCTCTGCCACCAGTCGAGCTCGACCGCATCCGGTACGCCGTGCGATGCGAGCCACGGCCCGATACCGAGCGGCACCACGAACAGCGGCGGCCCACCGGGCTGCCGCGCGAGGGCGCGCACCGATGCCTCGTCGAGATGGTCGTAGTGGTTGTGGCTCACCAGCACCACGTCGATGTGCGGCAGCGCGTCCAGCGCAAGCCCCGGCGGCTGGAAGCGCCGCGGCCCGGCGAAGGACACCGGCGACGCCCGTTCGGAAAACACCGGGTCCAGCAGCACCTGCAGGCCGCGGTCGCCGACCGGGATCTGCAGCAGCACGGTCGAATGCCCGATGAAGGTGACGCTCGGCTGCATCGCCGGGCCGGCCGCTGCGTTGGCGTGCAGGAAGTTGTGGTCCGCCGTAACCACCGGCGGCGGCGTCTGCGGCGCAGGCGGCAGACCTTCGCGCCAAGCATTCCAGCGCCAGCGCGCCAGATCGGCCAGGCCGCGCGGCGCGAACTCGACATAGCGGTTCTGGAAGCCCTGCGGCCGATGGTGCGGACGGGCCGCGTCGTAGTAAGGATTCACAGGAGCGCAGCCTGCGGAAACCACCGCGCACACCGCGCAGGCGAGAAGACGAAGGCAATGTGAAACAGGGGGCATCGGGGGATCGGTGCGGCGGCAAGAAGCGATTGTCGAGCGTTGGCTACGGCGCGCTCTGCGCCAGCCTTTTCCGATAACCAGGTAGGTCATGACCGCATCGTGCGGGCTTCTACCTATAATCAATGGCTTTGCTGAAATTCACCGATCGTTACGCAGGCTTCGCCCACCATGAAACCTGACGCCACGAACGATGATCTGGAGGCACAAGAATCCGAATTCAAGCCACTGACCGCCGAGGAGGCGCAGCGGCTGATGAGCAGACACCCGCAGGTTTCGCCCTGGCGGGTGATCGCAGGACAAATGTGCGTGGGTGTGCTGGCGGCCTTGGCGGCTTGGGCGCTCACGGGGCAGGCCCGCATGGCGTGGTCGACGGCCTGGGGTGCGGCGGCGGTGGTGATTCCCGCAGCCGTGTTCGCCCGGGGCCTCACCCGCAGCCGGTCGGCGGCGAATCCGGGGGTTGCGGCCGCCGGGTTCCTGGGATGGGAAATCGTCAAGATCGTGCTGACCATCGCCCTGCTGGCGATGTCGCCCCGGGTCGTGCCGGGGCTGTCGTGGCTTGCGCTGCTGGCCGGCATGGTGCTCACGATGAAGGCGTACTGGATCGCATTCCTGCCGCGTCGCAAGGCGCGCGGGAGCGCGGTTGGGCAAGAACACTGAAGGCTCTCGCAAGAGAGAAGGAAAAACACCGAGATGGCTGCATCAGCGAACGGACCGACCGCCAGCGAATACATCGTCCACCACCTCCAGCACTGGCAGGTGAACTGGAAGCTCGAGCCGGTCATCCAGAAGTCGATCATCGACTTCAACGTCATCAACCTCGATTCGGTGCTGTACGCGCTGACGATCGGCCTGCTCGGCTGCATCGCGCTGTGGGCCGGCGCGCGCCGCGCCACGGCCGGCGTGCCGGGCCGCTTCCAGGCCGCCGTCGAGATGCTGGTCGAGATGGTGGACAAGCAGGCCAAGGCCAACATCCACAACGCCCACAGCCGCCGCTTCATCGCCCCGCTGGCGCTTACCGTGTTCGTCTGGATCTTCCTGCTCAACGCGATGGACATGCTGCCGGTCGACGCCCTGCCGGCCCTCTGGGCCTGGGGCCACGGCCAGGTCGGCCTGGACCCGCACCACGCCTACATGCGTGTCGTGCCGACGGCGGACCTCTCCACCACGCTCGGCCTGTCGACGTCGGTGCTGTTCCTGTGTTTCCTCTACAGCGTGAAGATCAAGGGCCTGGGCGGCTGGGGCCACGAGCTCGTGTCCGCACCGTTCGGCACCAGCAAGAACCCGGTGTTCGCGATCATCCTCGGCGTGGTCAACATCGTGATGCAGTTCATCGAGTACCTCGCCAAGACCGTCTCGCACGGCATGCGGCTGTTCGGCAACATGTACGCCGGCGAACTCGTCTTCATGCTGATCGCCCTGATGGGCGGCGCCGCCGCCGCGTCCCTGTCGGGCGTGCTGCTGCCGGTCGGCCACATCATCGCCGGCACGCTGTGGTCGGTCTTCCACATCCTCGTCATTACGCTGCAAGCGTTCATTTTCATGATGCTGACCCTGATCTACCTGGGGCAGGCGCATGAGTCGCACTGAGTGAGGACGGGGCGGGTCTCCTGCAGGCCTGCCGGTTCCGAAGTGCTTGTGTTCCCGTGTTTCCCTTCGCTTTGTTCTCTTTTACTGTCCTCTAGGAGCTCTCCATGGAAAACGTTCTCGGTCTCGTCGCCATCGCCTGTGGCCTCATCGTCAGCCTGGGCGCCATCGGCGCATCCATCGGCATCGCGCTGATGGGCGGCAAGTTCCTCGAGTCCTCGGCACGCCAGCCCGAACTCATGAACGAACTGCAGACCAAGATGTTCATCTTGGCCGGCCTGATCGACGCCGCCTTCCTGATCGGCGTGGCCATCGCCCTGCTGTTCGCTTTCGCCAACCCGTTCATCGCTGCCCTGGCCTGATCGCGGTCCGACGCCACTCCCCGAGAAAGGTGTTGCCGTGAGTATCAACGCGACCCTGTTCATCCAGGGCATCGTCTTCCTGATCCTGGTGCTGTTCACGATGAAGTTCGTGTGGCCCCCGATCGCGAAGGCCCTGGACGAGCGGGCACAGAAAATCGCCGATGGCCTGGCGGCAGCCGACCGTGCCAAGACCGAGCTGACCGCTGTGACCCAGCGTGTCGACAAGGAACTGGCCGATACGCGCAACGAAACGGCGCAGCGCCTGGCCGATGCCGAGCGCCGTGCCCAGGCCATCATCGACGAGGCCAAGGCCCGTGCGACGGAAGAAGGCAACAAGATCGTTGCCGCCGCCCGCGCCGATGCCGAGCAGCAGACCATCCGCGTGCGCGAAGCGCTGCGCGAGGAAGTCGCCGTGCTCGCCGTCAAGGGTGCCGAGCAGATCCTGCGCAGGGAGGTCGATGCCGGCGTCCATGCCGAACTGCTCCAGCGCCTGAAAACCGAGCTGTAACCCGAGGACGCCCCATGGCAGAAATCGCCACCATCGCGCGTCCCTACGCCGAGGCGCTGTTCCAGGCGACGCCCGAGGCCGAGCAGGCTGCGGCGACCGGCTGGGTCGACGAACTCGCCGCCGTCGCCGGCCACACCGAACTGACCCAGTTCGCCGCCAACCCCCGGGTGTCGGCCGCGCAGGTGTCGGACGTGGTGGCCGGGCTGCTGCGCGCACCCCTGCCTCCGGCCGGCCGCAACCTGCTGCAGACCGTGATCGAGAACGGCCGCCTGTCGGCGCTGCCCGAGATCGCGCGCCAGTTCCGCGGACTGGTCAACGCCCGTGCAGGCTCTGCCGACGCGATGGTCTACAGCGCCTTCCCGATCGACGCGGCCGCGCTCGCCGACCTGGGCCAGGCGCTCTCGCGGCGCTTCGGCCGCCCGCTGAACCTGACGGTGCAGCAGGACGCATCGCTGATCGGCGGCGTGCGCGTCGTCGTCGGCGACGAAGTGCTTGACACCTCGGTCCGGGCCCGTCTCGAACAAATGAAGGCAGTCCTGGCCGCGTGAGCGCCGGGCTTCCCGCAACCCCAAAGACAAGGAAAGAGTCATGCAACTCAATCCCGCAGAAATTTCCGAACTGATCAAGAGCCGCATCGAGGGGCTCGCGGGCAGCGCCGACATCCGCAACCAGGGCACCGTGGTGTCCGTGACCGACGGCATCGTGCGCGTGCACGGCCTGTCGGACGTGATGCAGGGCGAAATGCTCGAATTCCCGGCCGGCTCCGACGGCCAGCCGTCGTTCGGTCTCGCCCTGAACCTCGAGCGCGACTCCGTCGGCGCCGTGATCCTGGGCGAGTACGAGCACATCTCCGAAGGCGACACCGTCAAGTGCACGGGCCGCATCCTGGAAGTGCCGGTCGGCCCCGAGCTGATCGGCCGCGTGGTCAACGCGCTCGGCCAGCCGATCGACGGCAAGGGCCCGATCAACGCCAAGATGACCGACGTGATCGAGAAGGTCGCCCCGGGCGTGATCGCGCGGAAGTCGGTGGACCAGCCGATGCAGACCGGCCTGAAGTCGATCGACTCGATGGTGCCCGTCGGCCGTGGCCAGCGCGAGCTGATCATCGGCGACCGCCAGACCGGCAAGACCGCGGTGGCGATCGACGCGATCATCAACCAGAAGGGTCAGAACATGACCTGCGTCTACGTCGCGATCGGCCAGAAGGCATCTTCGATCAAGAACGTGGTGCGCGCGCTGGAGCAGTCCGGCGCCATGGACTACACCATCGTCGTGGCCGCATCGGCCTCCGAATCCGCTGCG
Source organism: uncultured Xylophilus sp. (assembly GCA_913776965.1). Taxonomy (GTDB): domain Bacteria; phylum Pseudomonadota; class Gammaproteobacteria; order Burkholderiales; family Burkholderiaceae_C; genus Xylophilus. The sequence goes on along the minus strand of CAJYQL010000136.1, from coordinate 2,347 downwards.
ATGCAGTACGTGTCGGCCTACTCCGGCTGCACGATGGGCGAGTACTTCCGCGACCGCGGTCAGGACGCCCTGATCGTGTACGACGACCTGTCCAAGCAGGCCGTCGCCTACCGCCAGGTCTCGCTGCTGCTGCGCCGCCCGCCGGGCCGCGAAGCCTATCCCGGCGACGTGTTCTATCTCCACAGCCGCCTGCTGGAGCGTGCCGCACGGGTGAACGCCGACTATGTCGAAGCCTTCACCAAGGGCGAAGTCAAGGGCAAGACCGGTTCGCTGACCGCGCTGCCGATCATCGAGACGCAGGCCGGCGACGTGTCCGCGTTCGTGCCGACCAACGTGATCTCGATCACCGACGGCCAGATCTTCCTGGAAACCAACCTGTTCAACGCCGGCATCCGTCCCGCGATCAACGCCGGTATCTCGGTGTCGCGCGTGGGCTCGTCGGCCCAGACCAAGGTGATCAAGGGCCTGTCCGGCGGTATCCGTACCGACTTGGCGCAGTACCGTGAACTCGCGGCCTTCGCACAGTTCGCCTCGGACCTCGACGCTTCCACCAAGAAGCAGCTCGACCGCGGCGCCCGCGTGACCGAACTGCTGAAGCAGGCCCAGTACAGCCCGCTGCCGATCTCGCTGATGGGCGCCTCGCTGTTCGCGGTGAACAAGGGCTTCATGGACGACATCGACGTGAAGAAGGTGCTGCCCTTCGAGCACGGCCTGCACCAGTTCCTGAAGACCAGCCACGGCGCGCTGCTCGACAAGATCGAGCAGTCCAAGGCGATCGACAAGGACGCCGAGGCCGAACTCCACGCTGCGATCACCGCGTTCAAGAAGTCCTTCGCCTGACCCGCCGCGCCGACTGAAGACACAAGGAGTCACGCATGGCAACAGGCAAGGAAATTCGCGGCCAGATCAAGAGCTTCGAGAACACGAAGAAGATCACCAAGGCCATGGAAATGGTCTCGGTCTCGAAGATGCGCAAGGCGCAGGACCGGATGCGTGCCGCCCGTCCGTACAGCGAGAAGATCCGCACCATCGCCGCCCACCTGGGCCAGGCGAACCCCGAGTACGTGCATCCGTTCATGCAGGTCAACGACGCCAAGGTGGCGGGCCTGATCACGGTGACCACGGACAAGGGCCTGTGCGGCGGCTTGAACACCAACGTGCTGCGTGCGGTGACCCTCAAGCTGCGCGAGCTGCAGGACGCGGGCCTCTCCACCGAGGTCGTCGCGGTCGGCAACAAGGGGCTGAGCTTCTTCAACCGCATCGGCGCCAAGGTCGTGGCCCACGTCACCCAGCTGGGTGATCGGCCGCACCTCGACAAGCTGATCGGCCCGGCGAAGGTGCTGCTCGACGCGTATGCCGAAGGCCGCATCAGCGCGGTCTACATCGCCTACACCAAGTTCATCAACACGGTGAAGCAGGAGGCGGTGGTGGAGCAGCTGCTGCCGCTGTCGGCGGCAACGCTGTCGAGCGACGCGAAGCCCGCCGGCACCGGTGCGAACTGGGAATACATCTACGAGCCCGACGCGCAGACCGTCATCGACGAACTGCTGGTGCGCTATGCCGAATCCCTGGTCTACCAGGCGGTCGCCGAGAACATGGCGTCCGAGCATTCGGCGCGCATGGTCGCGATGAAGGCGGCCACCGACAACGCCGGCAACGTCATCGGCGAACTCAAGCTGGTCTACAACAAGACGCGCCAGGCTGCGATCACGAAGGAACTTTCGGAGATCGTCTCGGGCGCCGCCGCGGTCTGACCCGCGCGAGATCACGTTCAATTTTTTGGAGCAAACAATGGCTCAAGCAAGTATCCAAGCAGGCGCACAGGGCAAGATCGTGCAGTGCATCGGCGCCGTGGTCGACGTGGAGTTCCCGCGCGACCGCATGCCGAAGGTCTACGACGCACTCAAGCTCGAAGGCTCGCCTCTGACGCTCGAAGTCCAGCAGCAGCTGGGCGACGGCGTGGTCCGCACCATCGCGCTAGGTTCCTCCGACGGCCTGCGCCGCGGTCTGGTCGTGTTCAACACCGATGCGCCGATCACCGTGCCGGTCGGCAAGGCCACCCTCGGCCGCATCATGGACGTGCTGGGCTCGCCGATCGACGAGCGCGGCCCGGTCGGCCAGGAACTGACCGCCTCCATCCACCGCAAGGCGCCCGCGTACGACGAACTGTCGCCGTCGCAGGAGCTGCTGGAAACCGGCATCAAGGTGATCGACCTGATCTGCCCGTTCGCCAAGGGCGGCAAGGTGGGCCTGTTCGGCGGCGCCGGCGTGGGCAAGACCGTGAACATGATGGAGCTCATCAACAACATCGCCAAGGCCCACAGCGGTCTGTCGGTGTTCGCCGGTG
>CAJYQL010000135.1 GCA_913776965.1 uncultured Xylophilus sp. | reverse complement strand
CCTGGGACGGCATCATGAACGCGCCGGTCGGGCTCGACGACATCCTGTTCGCCGAGATGCTGTGGGCCGCATTCAAGGCGTTCTTCACGGTGTGCGCGATCCTGCTGGTGATGCTCGCGCTGCAGATCAGCCACAGCCCGAAGCTCGCGGTGGCGCTGGTGGTGCTGGCCGCGACCGGCGTGGTGTTCGCGTGCATCGCGCTGATCTTCAACGCGCTGGCCAAGGGCTACGACTTCTTCACCTACTACTTCACGCTGTTCATGACGCCGATGATGTTCCTCTCGGGCGTCTTCTTCCCGCTGGAGCAGCTGCCGCGCGCGGTGCAGGCCGTGGCCGCCTGGCTGCCGCTGGCCAACGCGGTCGCGCTGGTGCGGCCGCTGTTCATGGACCGCTGGCCGGAAGACGCGCTGCGGCACGTGACGGTCCTCGCCGCCTATGCGGTGGTCGCCTTCTGGATCGCGCTGGCGCTGACGCGCCGGCGCTTCCGCGGCTGACCGGCTCGCTTTTTTCTTCTTCCTTCACGCATCCACGACACACAGGAGTACAGGCAATGGATATTCGGACCGTTGGCATCATCGGCGCGGGCACCATGGGCAACGGCATCGCGCAGGCCTGCGCGGTGGCGGGCCTCGACGTGGTGATGGTCGACATCTCCGACGCCGCGGTGCAGAAAGGCCTGGCGACCGTCGCCGGCAGCCTGGACCGGCTGATCAAGAAGGAGAAGCTCACCGCGGCCGACAAGGACGCCGCACTGGCGCGTATCGCCACCGCCACCGACTATGCGGCGCTGCAGGCCGCACAGCTGGTGATCGAGGCGGCGACCGAGAACCACGAACTCAAGCTGAAGATCTTGCGCCAGGCCGACGCGCTGCTCGCGCCCGAGGCGATCCTCGCGTCCAACACCTCGTCGATCTCGATCACCAAGCTCGCCGCCGCCACGCAACGGCCGGACCGCTTCGTCGGCATGCACTTCTTCAACCCGGTGCCGATGATGGCGCTGGTCGAGGTGATCCGCGGCCTGCAGACCAGCGATGCGACGCACGACGCGGTCAAGGCGCTGGCCGAGCGGCTGGGCAAATCGCCGATCTCGGTGAAGAACGCGCCGGGCTTCGTGGTCAACCGCATCCTGGTGCCGATGATCAACGAGGCCTTCTTCGTGCTGGCCGAGGGCGTGGCCACCGCCGAGGACATCGACACCGGCATGAAGCTCGGGACCAACCAGCCGATCGGGCCGCTCGCACTCGCGGACCTGATCGGGCTGGACGTGTGCCTCGCGGTGATGGAGGTGTACCTGCAGGAATTCGGCGATTCCAAGTACCGGCCCTGTCCGCTGCTGAAGGAATACGTGGCCGCCGGTCGCCTCGGCCGCAAGACCGGCCAGGGCGTGTACGCCTACTGATCTGCGCCGACGGGGCCATGTCGAAAGCCCCGGCGGTAGCGGCCGCCCGGCGATACGGCATGTCGTCCTACACACGGGGCGCCGATCCGGGGGCGCTCCGATCGTCGCGCTGGGCTAACCTCATCCGCTAAATCCTGCCCAGCCTTGACACCACCCAGAATGGACATCCAGGAAAAGCCGCACATCCCGGGCCGCAGCCCCGAGGTTTCCGACGCTGCGGCCATGCCGTCGTCGCTACAGGAGCCCCGCGACGACATGTTCTTCGCCGCGATCGAGACCACCCGCATGCCGATGCTGGTCACCGATCCGCGCCAGCACGACAACCCGATCGTCTTCGCCAACCGCGCCTTCACCTCCATGACCGGCTACGGCGTGGAGGAACTGCTCGGCCAGAACTGCCGCTTCCTGCAGGGCGCCGAGACCGACCGCACCACCGTCGCCGCGATCCGCGAGGCGATTTCCGAGCGGCGCGAGATCACGGTCGAGATCCTCAACTACCGCAAGGACGGCTCGACCTTCTGGAATGCGCTGTTCGTCTCGCCGGTCTACAACCACCGACGCGAGCTGGTCTATTTCTTTGCCTCGCAGCTCGACGTGAGCCGCCGGCGCGACGCCGAAGCCGCCCTGTCGCACGCCCAACGAATGGAATCGCTCGGCCAGCTCACCGGCGGCATCTCGCACGACTTCAACAACCTGCTGCAGGTGATGTCGGGCCACGTGGACATGCTGCAGGCCCGCATCGCCCGCGACAGCCTGACCAACGAGGTGGCGCAGCGCTCGCTCGGCCACATCCGCACCGCGATCGGCAAGGCGTCGAGCCTGACGCAGCAACTGCTGTCTTTCTCGCGCAAGCAGCGGCTCGACGGCCGCACCGTCAACCTCAACAAGCTGATCGAGAGCCTGTCGAGCATGGTGGACCGGGCGCTCGGCGACAACGTGCAGATCAGCACCGTGCTGGCGCCGGACCTGGAGAACTGCAAGCTCGACACCACGCAGCTGGAGCTGGCCCTGCTCAACATCCTGGTGAATGCGCGCGACGCCATGCCCGACGGCGGCAGCGTGGTGATCAAGACGCACAACCAGTACATCGGACCGGAGGACGTGACCAGCTTCTCCGGCCTGCAGCCCGGCCATTACGTCGCGATCTCGGTCACCGACACCGGCTGCGGCATTCCCCCGGAGATGATCTCGCGGGTGATGGAGCCGTTCTTCAGCACCAAGGAGGAGGGCAAGGGTACTGGGCTCGGCCTGTCGATGGTGCACGGTTTTGCCAAGCAGTCCGGCGGCGCTGCGACCATCTATTCGGAAGTCGATCTCGGCACCACGGTGCGGCTCTATTTCCCGGTGTCGAAGGACGGCGTCAAGCGGGACACACCCGACAACGTCCGGCCCCGCGAGCGCGGCGGCAGCGAGACCATCCTGGTGGTGGACGACCGGCCCGAGGTGGCCGAACTGGCCCGCGACATGCTTGAAGGGCTCGGCTACCAGGTGCACATGGCGCACACCGGCCAGCAGGCGCTGTCGGTGCTGGACCATCTGCTGCCCGAACAGGCGCCGCAGTTGCTGTTCTCCGACGTGATCATGCCGGGCGGCATGAACGGCTTCGCGCTCGCCCGCGAAGTGCAACGCCGCGTGCCGGGCATCCACGTGCTACTGACGACCGGCTACGCGGCCAACGAGCTCGAACTAGAAACCACCAAGGACTCGGCCTTCGACGTACTGAAGAAGCCTTACCGCCTCGGCGACCTCGCCCGCAAGGTCCGGATGGTGCTGGACGGCGTCACCGGCGCCGCCTGACGCTCGGACCCGCGGCGAGCGAGTGCGCCGCGGTGCCCCTCCGACCGACCGGGACTTGCATAAATAATTGCACGCAATTTAATTGCGACATAGAATTCAGCCCATGCCCAACGTGACCACCGATCTGCAGCAGCTCGACCACCAGGTCTGCTTCGCGCTGTATTCGGCATCGCTGGCGATGACCAAGCTCTACAAGCCGCTGCTCGATCCGCTCGGGCTGACCTATCCGCAGTACCTGGCGTTGCTGGTGCTGTGGCAGGAAGACGGCCTCACCGTCTCGGGGCTTGGCGAACGCCTGCGGCTGGATTCCGGCACGCTCACGCCGCTGCTCAAGCGGCTCGAAGCGGCCGGCCTGCTGCGCCGCGAGCGCGATGCCGAGGACGAGCGCCGGGTCCGCATGTACCTCACGCCCGCCGGCCGGGCGCTGCAGGCCGAGGCCGCCACCGTACCGCCCTGCGTGGTGCAGGCAACCGCCTGCAGCGTGCCCGAACTGCTTGCGCTGACCGAAGAACTCGGCCGGCTGCGCGACCGCGTCGCCGCAGCGACGGCGGCCGCGGCTTTCCTTTCCCCTGCTGCGCCGGCATCCGCCGGCACGGCGTCTCTCCCCCTGTCCCCGAAGAAGGAACGACCATGACCACGAAGCTCGACAAAGTTCTGTACACCGCCCACGCCACTTCCACCGGCGGCCGCGACGGCAAGGCCAAAAGCTCCGACGGCCTGCTGGACGTGAAGCTGGCACCGCCGAAGGAACTCGGCGGCGCCGGCGGCGCGACCAACCCCGAGCAGCTGTTCGCCGCCGGCTACTCGGCCTGTTTCCTGGGCGCGCTGAAGCACGTCGCCGGCGCCGAGAAGATCGCGATCCCGGCCGACGCCTCGATCGACGCCTCGGTCGGCATCGGCCCGATCCCCGCCGGCTTCGGCATCGAGGCCGCGCTGACGATCCACCTGCCGGGCATGGACCGCGCCACCGCCGAGAAGCTGGTCGAGAAGGCCCACCAGGTCTGCCCGTACTCCAACGCGACCCGCGGCAACATCGAGGTGACCCTCACCGTCGCCTGACGGACCGCCGCGGCGGGGCGGGGCCCACGACAATCGCCCGATGCCCGACACCCCGCCGCCTCCCGCCTTCCATCCCTACGCCACGCTCGGCCCCGACACGGTGCTCGACGCGCTGGCGTCGGTCGGCCTGCACGGCGACGGCCGGCTCACCGCCCTTTCCTCCTACGAGAACCGCGTCTACCAGGTGCGACTGGAAGACGGCTCGCTCGTGGTCGCCAAGTTCTACCGCCCCGGCCGCTGGACCGATGCCCAGATCGCCGAGGAACACGCCTTCGCCGCCGAACTCGCCGCGGCCGAGGTGCCGATGGTCGCACCCCTCGCGATCGACGGCCGCACCCTGCACCGCCATGCCGGCTTCGCCTTCAGCGTCAGCCCCAACCGCGGCGGCCGGGCGCCCGACCTCGACGACTTCGAGACGCTGGAATGGACCGGCCGCTTCATCGCCCGGCTGCACACCGTCGGCGCCGCCCGGCCGTTCGCCGCGCGCCCGGCGCTCGACCTGCAGACCTTCGCGCTGGAGCCGCGCGACTGGCTGCAGTCGCACGACTTCATCCCGCTCGACGTGCGCGGCGACTGGGACCGTGCCTGCGCCGTCGCTATCGAATCCATAGCTGCCAGCGCCCTCGGCACCTGCGCTGCAGCCGTTTTCGACGACGAAAACGATCCCTATGCCGACGGACCGCCGGACGGTCCGCTGCCGATGGCCGCGATCCGGCTGCACGGCGACTGTCACCCCGGCAACATCCTCTGGACACCGGCGGAACTGCCCGGCGGCGGGCCGCACTTCGTGGACCTGGACGATGCCCGCAGCGGCCCGGCGGTGCAGGACCTGTGGATGCTGCTGTCGGGCGACCGCGGCCAGCGCACCCGGCAGCTCGCCGCGCTGGTCGACGGCTACGAGGAAGTCCGCCGCTTCGACCGCCGCGAACTCGCGCTGATCGAGCCGCTGCGCACGCTGCGGTTGATCCACTACAGCGCGTGGCTCGCGCGGCGCTGGGACGACCCGACCTTCGCCCGCAACTTCCCCTGGTTCGGCAGCAGCGACTACTGGCGCGGCCAGGTCCGCATGCTGGAGGAGCAGACCGAGGCGATGGCCGAGGAGCCGCTGGTCGTGTGAACACGCTGCCCGCCGTCCAGCACGCGTTTCCCCACCTGCCGCCCCCGGGGGCGCAGGCGGACACGTTGCGCGCGCAGATCGCAACGGCATTGACCGACCGCTGGCGGGCGCCGATGCCGGTGTCGCTTCGGTCGGCCTACTACCGTCAGCAGCTGGAGCAGCAGCGGTCCTTCCTGGTGCTGATGGTGCTGCTCGGCCAGGGCGCCTTCCTGCTGCTCTGGACCGCCGACCTGGCCCTGCTGCCGGACGTGGCCGTGCGCTCCGCGATCTACCGCGCCGTGTTCGTGCTGACGATGGCGCCGCTGGGGCTGTGGATGCTGCGGCGTGCCGGGCAGCCGCTTCGGGCCGACGCGGTGCTGCAGGTATCGGTGGTCCTGGCTGCCGTGCTGAGTTTCGACCTCTCCACGCGCAGCACCAGCGGTTACGGCAGCTTCTACCTGTACGCCAGCCCGGTGTTCCTGATGCTGTGCAACGTCGGGGCCCGGCTGGTCTGGCGCAGCGGCGCGCTGTCCGCGCTGGCGATCACGGCGGTCATGGCCGAGCCCGCCTGGCGGCTCCATCAGCAGGATCCCCGGCTCTTCGCGCTGCTGTGCGTGGCCTACCTGCCGATGCTCGGCTTCAGCTTGGCGGTGAGCTGGCACACGACCCTGGAGGCGCGCCGGGCGTACCTGCTGTCGGTGCTGGACTGGTACAACCGCGTCGCCCTCGCCGATGCGCACGAGCAGGTGCGGCTGCTGTCGCGCACCGACCCGCTGACCCGCATCCTCAACCGCCGCGGATTCGAGGAACGGCTGGCCGAACTGCAGACGCTCGGCGGCTTCGCGCTGTTCATCGTCGACGTGGACCACTTCAAGGCCTACAACGACCACTACGGCCATCCGGCCGGCGACGACTGCCTGTGCCGCATCGCCGCGCTGCTGCGGGACGGTGCCGAATGCCAGGGCGGTCTCGCCTACCGCTATGGCGGCGAGGAATTTGCGCTGCTGCTGCCGGACTGCGACGCCGACCGTGCACGGCAGGTCGCCGACGGCCTGGCCGCCGCCGTCGAGCAGGCCGCCCTCGCGCATGCCCGGCGGCCCGACGGACTGCAGATGGTGACGGTCTCGATCGGCGCCGCCGCGAGCGGCCCGCCGGAAGCCGACGGCACCGGCACCGGCACCGACGCCCTCGTCGGCCGCGCCGACACGATGCTCTACGCCGCCAAGAGTGCCGGCCGCAACCGCGCCCGCATCGCACCGCCGGCCGCACTGCTGGCGCCCGGCGCCGTTCACAACCTCTGACATCCGGCTGCACGGGGCTCGCTAGATTGAAAGACCCTCTTTCCGCAGACAAGGACATCCATGGGTCTCATCAGCTTCATCAAGGACGCCGGCGAAAAACTGTTCGGCCACGGCACGGCGGCGGCCGCCCCGGCGCCGTCCGCACCCGCGGTACCTGCCGCATCGGTCGGCGACCTGAACGCCAAGGCCGGCGCCGCCATCAAGACCTATATCGAAGCGCAGAAGCTCGGCATCACCGGCCTGGACGTCACCTACGACGGCGCCTCCACCACCGTCACGCTGAAGGGCCAGGCGCCCACGCAGGAAGCCAGCGAAAAGGCGGCCCTGGCCGCCGGCAACGTCAGCAGCGTCACCCAGGTGGACAACCAACTGTCGGTCGCCGCGCCGGCCGATGCCTCGCAGTACCACGACGTGGTCAAGGGCGACACCCTGTCGGCCATCGCCAAGAAGTACTACGGCGATGCCAACAAGTACCCGAAGATCTTCGAGGCCAACAAGCCGATGCTGAGCGACCCGGACAAGATCTACCCGGGCCAGAAGCTGCGCATTCCGCCGGCCGGCTGATCCGCCCATTCCGTGCGCCCGAGCCGTCCGCGTCCTGTGCCGGACGGTTTTTTTTCGGCAGGGTGCATCCGAATGCACCGCCCGCGGGTAGTACCTGCAGCGGCACGGAGCGTCCGTGCTGCGCACCAATCCCTTTTTTTGTCACTCAGGAGAAGACCATGTCCAAGACTTTCGTTCCTTCCCGCACCCTGGCCCTCGCAGGCGCCGCGTCCGCCGCCGTCCTGCTGACGGCATGCGGCAGCATGTCCTCCTCTGCACCCATGGGCTCGGCGATGACCGTCGCGCCGTTCTCGCAGGCCAGCCTGCCCGCCGCGGTGCAGGTACCCGCCGGCAACCGCGTCGCCCTGGAAACCGTGGGCAGCGGCGACATCACCTACGAATGCCGCGACAAGGCCGGCATGCCCGGCCAGACGGAATGGGTGTTCGTCGGCCCCGAGGCAGTGCTGAAGGACCGTGCCGGCCGGACCGTCGGCCGCTACTACGGCCCGCCCGCCACCTGGGAATCGTCCGACGGCTCCAAGCTGACCGCCACCCAGGTCGCGGTCGCCCCGGCCGGCACCGGCAACCTGCCGTACCAGCTGGTCAAGGCCAATCCGGCGATGGGCAGCGGTGCGATGACCGGGGTGACCTACATCCAGCGCGTCGCCCTGCAGGGCGGCGTGGCGCCGACCAGCGCCTGCATGCCCGCCAACAAGGGGCAGAAGGCCACGGTGAAGTATCAGGCCGACTACATCTTCTGGAAGGCGGCTTAAAAGGCCCATTCCCGCGCGGCGGCGCTTGGCCATCGCCCAAGGCGGTCGCTGTTCGGCCCGTCCCTGTGTGCGCAGGCAGACAGTGGGCCGCGGTCCTCACTCCCCCTTTTTTCCTTGCTTCCGGGGAAGGGGATGCACCCGGCGGACCGGCGGAGCCAGATCCGCGGGTGCCCTGGCAGGCCGGGCGGGGTTCGCCGGCTGGCGTAGCGCGACTACCATCGCTACTCCATTCGCCCGACCTGCCCGCGACCTTGCTTTCCGACGACGCCTCCTTCGACTACGACGCGGCCCTTGCCGCCTGCGCCCGCGGCGATGCGGATGCGCTGCAGCGGCTCTATCGGCAGGAAAGCCGGCGGCTGCTCGGCGTAGCATTGCGCATCGTGCGCCGCCACGAGCAGGCCGAGGACGTGCTGCACGACGCCTTCGTCAGCATCTGGAACCGGGCCGCGACCTTCGACCCGTCGCGCGGTGCAGCCCGCGGCTGGATCTACAGCGTGGTGCGCCACGCGGCGCTGAACATGGTGCGCGACGGCGCCCGCGAGGTCGCAGTGGACGACGACACCACGGCGGCGATCGACGACGCCGCCGCGCTCGACACCCACCGTGCGGAGGCCGATCCGTTCGAGCGGCACGCCGACCTGGGCCGTCTGGAACAGTGCCTCGGCCAGCTGCCCACCGCCCGGCGCGACTGCATCCTCTACGCCTATGTGGACGGTTGCTCCCACGGCGAGATCGCGGCCCGCACCGGCACGCCGCTCGGCACGGTCAAGGCCTGGATCCAGCGCAGCCTGCAGGCGCTGAGAGGATGCATGGCATGAACCGCGACGACGATCACGACGCCCTCCCCGCGATGGACGACGACGAAACCCTCGCCGGCGAATACGTGCTGGGCACGCTGCCGGCAGCCGGCCGCCGCGCGGTCGAGGCCCGGCTGCCGCACGACGCGGCCCTGCGCGCCGCGGTCGATGCCTGGGAGGCACGGCTCGCGCCGCTGGCCGGGCTGGCGCCGCCGGCAGAACCGTCGGACCGCCTCTGGCCGCGCATCGCGCGCAGCGTGGACCGCCAGGCGGCGGTGCACCGTGCCTACGCGCCCGCCGTGCCGGTGATCGACGCACCCGCGGCGCTCCCCGCCGCGAGCCCGTCACACGCGCACCGGGCGCGCCGGCCGGCCGGCGGCTGGTGGCAGTCGCTCGCGCTCTGGCGCGGACTGACCGCCGGCGGTTTCGCCGCCGCAGCGGTCCTCGCGGCCGTCCTCGTCGGCCGCGAAGCGGCGCCGCCCGCCACGACGCAGTACCTGGTGGTGCTGGTCGCGCCGCAGGACCAGGCGCCCGGCTGGGTGGTGCAGGC
>CAJYQL010000134.1 GCA_913776965.1 uncultured Xylophilus sp. | reverse complement strand
GGCGAACATGGCGAACACCACGCCGCCGATGATCACGTTGTGGAAGTGGGCGATCAGGAACAGGCTGTTGTGCAGCACGAAGTCGGCCGGGGGCACGGCCAGCAGCACGCCGGTCATGCCGCCGATGACGAAGGTCACCATGAAGCCGACCGTCCAGAGCATCGGCACCTCGAAGCGGATGCGGCCCTTGTACATGGTGAACAGCCAGTTGAAGATCTTCGCCCCGGTCGGGATCGAGATGATCATCGTCGTGATGCCGAAGAACGAGTTCACGCTGGCGCCGGAGCCCATGGTGAAGAAGTGGTGCAGCCAGACGAGGTACGACAGGATCGTGATCACGACCGTGGCGTAGACCATCGACGCATAGCCGAACAGCCGCTTGCCGCTGAAGGTGGACACCACTTCCGAGAACACGCCGAACAGCGGCAGGATCAGGATGTAGACCTCCGGGTGGCCCCAGATCCAGATCAGGTTCACGTACATCATCGGGTTGCCGCCGAAGTCGTTCGTGAAGAAGTTGAAGCCCAGGTAGCGGTCCATCGACAGCAGCGCGAGCACCGCGGTCAGCACCGGGAAGGCGGCGACGATCAGCACGTTGGTGCAGAGCGAGGTCCAGGTGAAGACCGGCATCTTCATCAGCGTCATGCCGGGTGCGCGCATCTTCACGATCGTCACCAGCAGGTTGATGCCCGACAGCAGCGTGCCGACGCCTGCGATCTGCAGCGACCAGATGTAGTAGTCCACCCCGACGTCCGGGCTGTGCAGGATGCCCGACAGCGGCGGGTAGGCCAGCCAGCCGGTCTTGGCGAATTCGCCGATGAAGAGCGAAGCCATCACCAGCACGGCGCCGGACGTGGTCATCCAGAAGCTGAAGTTGTTCAGGAACGGGAAGGCCACGTCGCGCGCGCCGATCTGCAGCGGCACGACGTAATTCATCAGGCCGGTGACCAGCGGCATCGCCACGAAGAAGATCATGATCACGCCGTGGGCGGTGAAGATCTGGTCGTAGTGGTGCGGCGGAAGGTAGCCCATGTTGTCGCCGAAAGCCATGGCCTGCTGCAGCCGCATCATGATCGCGTCGGCGAAGCCGCGCATCAGCATGACGATGCCCAGGATCATGTACATGATCCCGATCTTCTTGTGGTCGATGCTGGTGAACCACTCGCGCCAGAGGTAGCCCCAGAGGCGGAAGTAGGTGAGCGCGCCCAGCAGGCCGAGGCCGCCCAGGATCACCACCGCGAAGGTCGCGATCAGGATGGGTTCGTGCAGCGGTATCGCCTCCCAGGAGAGGCGGCCGAGGATCAGCTTGGTGAAGTCGAGGTGGTCGAACATCGGGGGTCCGTCAGACGAGAGGGTGGGGCCGCGCTAGAGCGGCTGGACCGGCGTGGCGGTGGAGGCACCGAGGCCGGCCGGATCGGACGGGGTGCACATGGCGGCGACGAAGGTGGAGGCGCGGCGGCCGGTGGTGGCGCCCGGGGCCGAGCGGCTCAGGTTGTAGCTGCCGGGCTGGCCGAGGCCGCCCTGCGCGTCGATCGCCATCATGTCTTTCATGCACATGCGGCCGTCTTCTACGCAGCGGTTCAGGATCGCGTCGTAGAGGCCGGGCGCGACGCTCGCATAACGGCGGACCGGCTCGCGCTCGCTCGGCTTCTCCAGTTCCAGGTAGCCGTCGCGGCCAAGCGTCTTGCCGTCGGCCTTGGCCTGCTGCACCCAGCGGTCGAAGCCCGCCTGGTCGACGCCGCGGAAGCGGAAGCGCATGCCCGAGAAGCCCGCGCCGCTGTAGTTGGCGGAGAAGCCCTCGTACTCGCCGGGCGCGTTGATCACCGCGTGCAGCTTGGTTTCCATGCCCGGCATCGCGTAGATCTGGCCGGCGAGCGCCGGAATGAAGAACGAGTTCATCACGGTCGAGGCGGTGATCTTGAACTGGATCGGCCGGTCGACCGGCGCGGCCATTTCGTTGACCGTGGCGATGCCCTGCTCGGGATAGAGGAACAGCCACTTCCAGTCGAGCGCGACCACCTCGACCACCAGCGGCTTGGTGCCTTCGGGCACGTCGCGGCCGACGGCGATCCGGTCGAGCGGGCGGTACGGGTCGAGCGTGTGGGTGCTGATCCAGGTCAGCGCGCCCAGCGCGATGATGATCAGCAGCGGTGCGGCCCAGATCACCAGCTCCAGGTGGGTGGAATGGTCCCAGTCCGGCTCGTAGGTGGCTTCCTTGTTGGCTTGGCGGTACTTCCAGGCGAAGAACAGGGTTAGCGCGATCACCGGGACGATGATCAGCAGCATCAGCACGGTGGAGGCGACGATCAGGTCGCGCTGCTGGGCGGCCACGTCGCCCGACGGGCTCATCGTCACCGCGCTGCAGCCGGCCAGCACGGCGACGGCGCAGGCGGCGCCGATGCGGCGGAGGGTTGGGAGGAGGGTCATGCCGTAGGAAGGTAAAGATGCCCGTGAGGGTTCAGCGCAGAATCTACGCCGATACGCGCTGTAAGGGGATTGGACGTTTTGTCCTATGGCAACTTTTCCCCTTTGGTGAGAACCTGCAGACTCCGCGGCCGCCCTCGGGCGCCGCCTTCGACCTCCGCGAGCCCGCCCGATGTCCAGCACCCGTACCGACCATATCGACATTTCGCCTCAGACCATGGAGCGCGACACGCGCCAGACCACGGCCGACCGCAGCAAGATCGCCCCCGGCGAGATCGCGGTCGGGGTGGTGATCGGCCGGGCGTCGGAGTATTTCGACTTCTTCGTCTTCGGCATCGCCTGCGTGCTGGTGTTCCCGGCGGTGTTCTTCCCGTTCGAGGACCGGCTGGAAGGCGTGCTCTGGGCGTTCGTGGTGTTCTCGCTCGCGTTCTTCGGCCGCCCGATCGGCACCACCGCCTTCATGGCGATTCAGCGGCGCTACGGCCGCAGCGTCAAGCTGACCGCTGCGCTGTTCCTGCTCGGCTGCTCCACCGCCGGCATGGCCTTCCTGCCGGGCTATGCCTCGCTCGGCCCGGCGGCGATCGTGCTGCTGTCGCTGTTCCGCTTCCTGCAGGGCGCGGCGATCGGCGGCTCCTGGGACGGGCTGCCGTCGCTGCTGGCGCTCAACGCGCCGCAGGCGCGCCGCGGCTGGTACGCGATGATCGGCCAGCTCGGCGCGCCGATCGGCTTCGGCCTGGCGAGCGGCCTGTTCCTGTTCCTGCACAGCAACCTGGCGCTGAAGGACTTCCTTGAGTGGGGCTGGCGCTATCCGTTCTACGTGGCCTTCGCGATCAACGTGGTGGCGCTGTTCGCCCGGCTGCGGCTGGTGGTGACCAACGAATACACCCAGCAGCTGGAAGAGCGTGAACTCGAGCCGACCGGCGTGGTCGAGATGGTGCGCACCCAGGGCTACAACCTGTTCATCGGCGCCTTCGCGTCGCTCGCCAGCTATGCGCTGTTCCACCTGGTGACGGTGTTCCCGCTGTCGTGGATCGCGCTCAACAATTCGCAGTCGATCAACGACGTGCTGACGGTGCAGGTGGTCGGCGCCTTCGTCGGCATGGCCGGCACCGTGGCCTCCGGCTGGCTGGCCGACCGGATCGGCCGGCGTAATACGCTGGGCGTGCTGGCGGTGGCGATCGGCCTGTTCGCCTTCCTTGCACCGGTGCTTCTCGGCGGAGGGCCGGTCGCGCAGGACACCTTCATCCTCGTCGGCTTCGCGCTACTCGGCCTGTCGTACGGCCAGGCGGCCGGCACGGTCACGTCGAACTTCGCCGCCAAGTACCGCTACACCGGCGCGGCGCTGACGACCGACTTCGCCTGGCTGGTGGGTGCGGCCTTTGCACCGGTGGTGGCCCTGGGCCTGTCGGCGCACTACGGCTTGGCGGCCGTCAGCGTCTACCTGCTGTCGGGCACGGTCTGCACGCTGCTGGCGCTGAAGATCAACAAGGCGCTGGAGTCGCGGGACTGACAGGCGCCGCGGCACTCCTGATTCGATAGCGCCCTGCGCAGGTCCTGCCTGCGCAGGGCGCTGTTTTTCGTGTGAAGGGGAGTGCTTTTGATGCCGCCGAGCGTATGGCGACCGGTCGAATGCCACGATTGCAGTGCGAGTTCAGTGCAAATTCAGCGCAATTTCAGATCGATTCCGAGCTGCAGCGCCCGCGCAGCCTGCACTGGCAGCTATCGAAAAAATAGCATGCGATGGGCAATGCTCAATCGGATCGGCGACGCCGCCGCAGCCACCATTCGGCCAGCCCGAAACCGCCTTCCGCCAGCAGCGCCAGCGCGGCCGCGGGCAGGGCGCCGGCCAGCATCAGCTGCCCGTCGTTGAGGGCCAGCCCGGTCACGATCCGCTCGCCGAAGCCGCCTGCGCCGACGAAGGCCGCCAGCGTCGCGGTGCCGATCGCAATCGTCGTGGCGGTCCGCACGCCGGCCAGCAGCACCGGCAGGGCGAGCGGCAGGAGCACCCATCGCAAGGTCTGGCGGCCGGTCATGCCGAGCGCGGCACCCGCCTGGGCCAGTCCGGGCGGCACGCCGTGCAGGCCGGCGACGGTGTTGCGCAGGATCGGGAGCAGGGCGTAGAGCGTCAGCGCCACCAGCGCCGGGGCGGTTCCGATCGCGCCCATCCAGGAAATCAGCACCGCCAGCAGCGCGAGCGACGGGATCGTCTGCAACAGGCCGGTCGCCGCCATCACCACCGCCCGGGCGCGGCGGCGGCGCCAGACCAGCAGGCCGAGCGGCACCGCGATCGCCGTCGCGGCACCGACCGACACGCCGACCAGCAGCAGGTGCTGCGCCGCCAGCCGCGGCAGGTCGGCGCCGAACAGCTTGGCGCCCAGTCCACGCGCGGCATCCGTCGGCGCGCCGCCCGCCAGCAAATCGCGGGCGATGGTGGCGAAGGCGACACCCTGCAGTTCGGCGCGGCCGTTCATCGCGATCATCCGGCGCTCGTCGATCCGGCCTTCCAGCGTCTGCAGCGCGGCCCAGGCACGGGGCAGGCGCTGCGGCAGGTCGAGCCGGTACAGCAGCACCGCGTCGTAGCGCGGGAAATGGCCCCGGTCGTCGGCCAGCACCGTGAGGCCGAGGCTCGCGATCTTCGCGTCGGTGGTGTAAATGTCGATCACGTCCACCTGCCGTGCGGCAATCGCGTCGTAGGCGAGGCCGTGGTCCAGGCCGACAGGCCGCTGCGGCAGCCGGTACCGCGCCGCCAGCCCGGCCCAGCCGTCGATCCGGCCGAGGAATTCGTTCGACAGGCCGAGCCTCAGGTCCGGGTGCTGCGCCAGGTCGGCGAGCGAGCGCAGCCCGAGCCATTCCGCATCCGCCGACCGGACCGCCAGCGCGTAGCCGTCGTTGAAGCCCAGCGGCACGCCGATGCCCAGGCCGAGCGGCGCCAGCGCGGCCCGCAGCGCATCGGTGGCGAGCGGCACCGGGCTTTTCAAGATCTCCAGCGCGATCGTGCCGGTGTAGTCGGGATAGACGTCGATCGCGCCGGAGCGCAGCGCCTCGTAGGTGACCGCGGTGTTGCCGAGGCCCGCCCGCACCACCGGTGCGCGTGGGACCTGCGGCGCCACCGTCTGCGCCATCAATTCCGCCAGGATGTACGACTCGGTGAAGCGCTTGGAGCCGATACGCAGCGCAGGCTCGTCGTTCGCCGCGGCCGACGCACCCGGTGCGGCCCCCATCAGCACCGCCATGAAAAAAGCCGCGAGCAGGGCCGTCAGTCGCATGACGTTCCTGCGCGCGGCCGGTGCCGGTGTCGCCGGGTGAGTTACAGCGTGTCGATGAAGCTGCGCAGCTTGTCGCTGCGGCTCGGGTGCTTCAGCTTGCGCAGCGCCTTCGCCTCGATCTGGCGGATGCGCTCGCGGGTCACGTCGAACTGCTTGCCCACTTCCTCCAGCGTGTGGTCGGTCGACATCTCGATGCCGAAGCGCATGCGCAGCACCTTGGCTTCGCGCGGCGTCAGGCCGTCCAGGATGTCCTTGACCACGTCGCGCCGGCCGGCCTGCATCGCGGCATCGATCGGGGCGGTGTTGGCACCGTCCTCGATGAAGTCGCCCAGGTGGCTGTCGTCGTCGTCGCCGATCGGCGTTTCCATGGAGATCGGCTCCTTGGCGATCTTCATGATCTTGCGGATCTTGTCCTCGGGGA
>CAJYQL010000133.1 GCA_913776965.1 uncultured Xylophilus sp. | reverse complement strand
AGATGCGTTCGACCTCGGGCGGTGCGTCGGCCGGCAGGATGCCGGAGCGGCGGTCCACGCCGGCATGGCCGAGCCAGCTCTTGGCGCTGGAGACGAGGCGGATCGGCGTCAGCGCGCCGTGGCTGCGGGCCCACTCGCCGGTGATGCGGCCGGGCGCGGCGTTCCACGGCAGGGCGAGGTCGCCGGGCGCGAACTCGCTGTCGTGCGGCACGTAGAGGAAGGAGGGCAGCAGGGAGAAGTCCTGCACGGCGCCGGGGCCGCTCTGCTGGGCGACGGGCAGGATGTCGGGCGCGGCGCCCTCGCTGTGCAGATCGACCCAGGAGAGCGCGCTGTGCGTGGTGCCGAGGTCGATGCCGATGGCGTATTTCGCGCCGCTCACAGCTCGACCTCCGCGGGCGCGATCACGCGCGTGTCGTGCCCTTCGGTGAGGGCGGGCAGGCGCACGGCGGTGGCGCGCCAGCCCTTGTGCTGCAGCGTGCCGGTGAACGGCGGCTGGCCGACCACGTTGCCGGTGACGCGCACGGCGGCGGCGTCGAAGCCGGCGGGCAGCGTCAGGCGGCTGCCTTCGGCTTCGGAGCGCACGGGTTCGAGGTCGAACGTGTCCTGCAGCACCTTGCGGGCGCCGCCGTGCAGCAGGCGCGCGGCACCGCCCACGTCGGCATCCGAATAGGCGCCGATGTCTTCCTGCAGGAAATCGACGAATCGCGATTCGCGCTGCAGCAGGGCCAGCAATTGCAGGGCGGCGTCGACATTGGCGGTGGCGCGCACGGGGGCCGGCGCAGGCACCGGGGCCGGCGGCGGTGCCT
The DNA here is from genome assembly GCA_913776965.1 of uncultured Xylophilus sp. Taxonomy (GTDB): domain Bacteria; phylum Pseudomonadota; class Gammaproteobacteria; order Burkholderiales; family Burkholderiaceae_C; genus Xylophilus. Next base: position 144,182 of record CAJYQL010000133.1, on the reverse strand, counting down.
TCACGGGAGCGGGCGCGGCTGCAGGGGCGGGCGTGGGCGGCGGCACTTCGCTGGCCAGCGGCGCACCGCTGCGCAGCGCCTGTACGCGCGCGGCCAAGCGGCCGTCGCCCAGCAAGGCGAAGAAGCTGCCGATGGCGAGGGAGACGCGGGAGAGGAAGGGGAGTTCTTGGGATGCGGTCATGGACGGAGGGCGCCGGAACGGCGCAGCGGCGAAATGGCGGACCGGTCGGAAGCCGGCATATGTGCCCGCTATTGTCCTCAGTCGCCAAAACTGCCGGTAACCGCCGGAATGAACCGCCGGCGTGGGCGCAGTCACGGTCGCGCGCCGGAGGTAGGCCGCACCCGCTGCGCTGCGCTGCGGGGCGGATTGCCTACCAGGCCCAGGCCACCACGGTCAGCGCGATGAACACGGTCTCGCACACCAGCATGAGCACCGGCCGCCAGCCCAGCGTCAGCAGTTCCGCGAAGTTGGTCTTGATGCCGGCCGCGCCGATCGCCGCGACCAGCAGCCAGCGCGAGGTGTCGGATGCGACTGCGCTCATGGCCGGCGTGACCGCCCCCGCCGACGTCAGTGCGACGAAGCACAGGAACCACAGAAGGAACGCCGGAAACGCCGGCACCCGGGCACCGACCGACGCCGCGGCGCGGCCGCGGTAGAGCAGGGCGACCGTCGCGACGATCGGCACCAGCAGCGCGACCCGGAACAGCTTGACGATGGTGGCGGTGTCGCCGGCCTCCGGCCCCAGGATCAGCCCGGCCGCGACCACCTGGGCCACGTCGTGGATCGTGCCGCCGATCACGATGCCCGCCGTCTGGGGCGCGGCGCCCGCCACCGACAGCAGCAGCGGGTAGAGCACCATCGCGACGGTCGACAGCAGCGTGACGCCGACGACCGTCAGCAGCGTGAAGCGTTCGTTCTCGCGGGTCTGGGGCAGCGCGGCGGCGACCGCCAGCGCGGCCGACGCGCCGCAGATGCCGACCGAGCAGCCGGCCACCCAGCCCTCTTCCTGCGGGCGCCGCAGCAGCCGGGCGAGCAGCAGGCCGCAACCGATGGTGGCGACCACCGTGGCCGCCATCAGGAGCGCCGTGGTCGCGCCGAGCCGTGCCACCTGGTCCACCGTGATCCGGGCGCCGAGCAGCGCCACGCCGCAGCGCAGGCCGGTCCGGGCGCAGAGCGCGACGCCGGGCATGACCCGGTCGTGCCCGGCGAGGAAGTTGCAGGCGAGTCCGATCAGCAGCGCATACAGCAGCTGCGGCCCGCCATGGTGCTCGGCGATGAAGGTGGCGGCCAGGGCCACCATGCCGCACACCAGCAGGCCGGGCCAGAGTGTGCGCGTGCGCTCCGCAGCCGTGTGGAACGTCGGTGCAAAAGGCCAATGGCTGATATCCAACTTCATGGCATATCAGCATAGGGAAATCGTATAAAGCGCAAAAGCGGATAATTTTTCTTACTGTGAGCGAAAAATCGATTCATCCCGACGGACGTGTGCGGCTGACCCTGCGGCAGCTGGAAGCCTTCGTCGCAGTGGCGCAGGACGGCTCGACACGGTCCGCGGCCAGCCGCATCGCGCGGTCCCAGTCGGCCGCGAGCAGTGCGCTGGTGGAACTGGAGCAGGTGCTGGGCCGGCCGCTGTTCGACCGGGTCGGCCGCCGGCTGGTCCTGAACGACCACGGCCGTGCGGTGCTGCCACGGGCGATCTCGCTGGTCGATGCAGCGGGCGAGTTGGAGCACCTGTTCCATGGCGCACATGCGGTGCCGCTGCGCATCGCCGCGAGCATGACGATCGGCGAGCACATCCTGCCGCCGCTGCTGGTCCGGTGGACGGCATCCCATCCGCACAGCCCGGTGCGGCTGCAGATCGCCAACACCACCGGCGTGCTGGCGGCGGTGGCGGCCTTCGACGCCGACATCGGCTTCATCGAAGGGCCGCAGACGCACCCGGACCTGGCGGTGCGCGCGTGGATGCACGACGAGCTGGTGATCGTCGCGTCGCCCGCCAGCCCGCTGGCGCAGGCGCCGGCAGTCACGCACGCCGCTCTGCGCGCCGCCCGCTGGGCGCTGCGCGAGCGCGGCTCGGGCACGCGCGAGGCGGCGGACCGCTGGCTGCTGGCGCAGCTCGGCGAGGTGCAGGTCGCTTTCGAACTGGGTACGCCCGAGGCGATCAAGGCGCTGGTGATGGCGAGCGATGCGCTCGCCGTGCTGCCGCGCCACAGCGTGGCGCTGGCGCTGGCGCGGGGCGATCTGGTGGAAATGCAGGCCGGCCTGCCGCCCGCGGTGCGCGAGCTGGCGGTGGTGACGCACCGGGCCCGCAGCCTGGGCGCGGGCGGCCAGGCTTTCCTGTCGTACTGCTACGGCCTGACCGACGGGGCGGCGACGGCCGCAGCCACCGCCGGCTGAGCGCAGGAGCGCGTCAGGCCGGCTCCGCGAGGGCGTCGAAACCGCGCGCCAGGTCGGCCAGCAGGTCGGCCGGATCTTCCAGCCCGACATGCAGCCGCACGACCGGGCCGCGCCCACGCCAGTCGGTCACGCTGCGCGCCCGCCCCATGTCGGCCGGCGTGACCAGGCTCTCGTAACCGCCCCAGGACGCCCCCAGGCCGAACAGCTGCAGGCCGTCGACCAGCCGATCCACCGCGGCGGTGGTCGTGCCCGGCGCGAGTTCGAAGGACACGAGTCCGTTGGTGCCGCGGCAGTCGCGCTGCCACAGTGCATGACCGGGGTCGGTCGGCAACGCGGGACAGAACACGGCCGCCACCTCCGGCCGCGCCTGCAGCCAGGCTGCGACCTGCAGCGCATGCCGGCCGTGCATCTGCAGCCGCGCCGCCAGGGTGCGCATGCCGCGCATCACAAGCCAGGCGTCGTCGGGGCTGACTGTCATGCCGAAGGCATCGCTGCGGTCGGCCAGCGGCTGCCAAGCCTCGCGGGTGGTGGCGACGGTGCCCATCATCACGTCCGAATGGCCCGACAGGTATTTGGTCGCCGCCATCACCGAGATGTCGGCACCGAGCGCAAGCGGCCGGTACTGGCAGCCTGAGCCCCAGGTGTTGTCGGCCGCGACCCAGGCGCCGCGCGCATGCGCCATCGCGGCCAGCCGCGGCAGGTCGCACATCTCGTAGACCAGCGAGCCCGGTGTCTCGACGTACACCATGCGGGTGTTCGGCTGCATGCGCGCCTCGGCGTCGTGGCCGTCGGCGGCGAAGAAGTCGAAAGCGATGCCGTAGGGCGCGAGGAAGGAGTGCGCCAGCTTGCGCACCGGCTCGTAGACGCTGTCGGACAGCAGCACATGGTCGCCCGGCTTCAGGTAGGCGAGCAGGGTCATGCCGATGGCCGCCAGACCGGTGGGGAACAGCCGGGTGCGGTAGGCGCCCTCGAGCTCGCTCACCGCATCTTCCAGCGCGAAGGTGGTCGGCGTACCGCGCGCGCCGTAGGTGAACAGGCGCTCCTCGCCGCGCCGCGCCTTGAAGTCGCGCTGCTCGGCCGCGCTGCCGAACAGCACGGTGCTGGCGCGCACCAGCGGCGGGTTGACGGCACTGCCGCCGGCCCAGACAGGCGCGGCGCCCGCATGCAGCAGGCGTGTCTGCACCGACAGCGCGTCCGGCGAAGCGTGGTCCGCCGGCATCAGTCCACCTTGGCGCCGGAGAGCTTCACCACCCGCGACCAGCGCTCGATGTCCTGCCGCAGCTGGGCGGCGAAGGCGTCGGGCGTGTTGGCGACCACCTCGCTGCCGCCTTCGACGATCAGTTTGGTCACTTCGGGCATGCGCAGCGTGCGGACCAGCGCCTCGTGCAAGTAGGCCACGCGCTCCGGCGGCGTGCCGGCCGGGGCGAAGAAACCGTACCAGTCTTCGAAGCGGGCATTGCGCAGGCCCAGTTCCTCCAGTGTCGGCACCTTGGCGAAGACGCCGATGCGGCGCGGGCTGGTGACGGCCAGCGCCCGCATCTTGCCGTTCTGCAGCATGCCGGCGACCGAGGCGGTCGAGGTTACCAGCACGTCCACCTGGCGGCCGAGCAGGTCGGTGATCGCCGGGCCCGCACCCTTGTAGGGGACGTGGGTCATCTCGATGCCGCTGTCCTTGGCCAGCACCACGCCGACCAGATGCGACAGCGTGCCGTTGCCGGGCGTGGCGTAGCTGACCGAGCCCGGTTGCGCCTTGGTGCGGGCGACCAGGTCGGCGAAGCTCTGCAGCGGGGAATCCGCCGCCACCACCAGCACCAGCGGTGCGGCATTGATCTGGGTGATCGGCACGAAGTTCTTCAGCGGGTCGAAGCCGGCGGAGCCGTAGAGCGTCGGGTTCACCGCCATCAGCGACACCTGCGCGGTCAGCAGCGTGTAGCCGTCGGGCTTCGCATCGGCCACCGCCTTGGCGCCGATGTTGCCGCCGGCGCCGCCGCGGTTGTCCACCACCGCGGGCTGGCCGGTCACGTCGGGCAGCCGGGTGGTGACGAAGCGGGTCGTGCCGTCGTTGCCGCCGCCGGGCGGGAAGGGCGAGACGAAGCGGATCGGCTGGGTCGGGAAGCCGTTGCGCGGCGCGAGCGGCTCGGCCGCGGCGGGCTGCAGGGAGACCACGGCGGCACAGGCGACGGCCGCGGCGAGGCGCACGGCATGCGGGAATCGGAAGACGGACGGCATGGCAGGACTCCGGGAGTGAAGGAAAAGGCGGACGGGAACAGGCGGCGGAATGCGGCTCCTGGGCGGAGCCGAACGGTCAGGCGGCGGCGGTCGAGGCGAGGGAGGCCGGCGCGGCAGCCGCCTCCGGCAGGCGGAAGGCTGCCTTCTCGTCGGCATCGAGCTGCGCGACCAGGCCGGTCTCCCACGCCAGGTAGCGGCGCGCCGCCTCCTTGTTGCCGTCGTGGCGGTCGTGCACGAAGAACAGGTAGTCGATGCAGTCGGCATCGGACGGCACATCCGGCGTGGCGGCTACCGGCAGGCCGGCGTTCTTCCAGGCCGCCATGCCGCCTGCGAGCAGTTGCGGCGCGGCGCGGCCGGCGGGCGTTTCCGATGCGGCGGCCCAGGCGGCCAGCAGCGGGTCGTCGGCCACCAGCACCACCGGGCCGGTTTCCTGGCGCAGCAGGGCCTGCAGGCGCGGGCGGATGGACCACTGCGCCTGCGGAATGTGGCCGGCGCGGTAGTCCATGCCGGCGCGCAGGTCGACGACCGCGACCTCGCCGCGGGCCAGCCGGTCGGCCAGCGTGGTCGCATCGACGGTGGCGAGCGCCGGCGGCGACGGCTCGGCGGCCGGCGGCAGGGCAAGGCCGCTCTGCAGGCCGCCCGCCAGCACGCTCGCGTCGTGGCCCATCTGGCGCAGCCAACTCGCGACCGTGGGGGCGCGCACGCCGTCGTCGTCCAGCAGCACCAGCCGGGCGCCGCGCACGCCGACGTACTGGTCGCCTGCCTGCAGCAGTTGGCCGCCGGGCGTGTGCTGGGCGCCGGGCAGGCTGCCGGCGGCGAATTCCTCGGGGGTGCGCACGTCGCACAGGAACAGGGTGCGCCCGGGGTCGGCAGCCCAGCCGCGGACGGTGTCGGCATCGACCGTCGGCACGCCGAAACGTGCCGCGAGCGCCGTGGCCGCCGGCTGCAGCGCCGCCGAGCCGGAGCCGTCCGCATAGCGCTGGGTGCCGCCGTGGCCGAGCGCACGGTCCGACAGGTACCAGCCCTGCGTGCCGTTCTCCAGCGCATAGACCGGGTTGGGCACGCCCAGGTTGATCAGCGTCTGCGCGCCGATGATGCTGCGGGTCCGGCCGGCGCAGTTGACGACGATCGGGGTCGTCGCATCGGGCACCAGGCTGCCGATGCGGTAGGCCAGCTCGCCGTTCGGGCAGCAGGTCGCGCCCGGGATGTTCATCTTGCGGAATTCCGACACCGGCCGGCCGTCGAGCACCACCAGCGGCGCGCCGCTCGCCTGCATCTCGGCCAGCCGGTCGGCGCTGACGCGGGGCGTGTGGTAGGCCTCCTCGGCCAGTTCGCCGAAGGTCTTGGACGGCAAGTTGACGCCCGCGAACAGCACCAGGCCTGCCGCCTGCCAGGCATGTGTGCCGCCGTCGAGCACCGCCACCCGGCTGTAGCCGAGTGCCGCCAGCCGTTCGGCGGCGCGGGCCGCCACCGCGCCGGTCTCGGCATCGCCGCCGTCGTAGACCACCAGCCGCACGCTGCGGCGCGGCACCAGGCGGAACACCTCGCGCTCCAGGCGGCTGTAGGGCAGCGGCGTGGCGTAGAACAGGTGCGATTCGCCGTACTGGCCGTGCTCGCGCACGTCGAGCAGGGCGATCTCCTGGCCGTCGTGCAGCCAGGACTTGAGGGTGAGGGGAGCGACGGTCGGGATCATGGCGAAGAAGGTTCGGAACGGAGGAATGGCGCGCAGCCGCACGCCACCGTCCCGCGCAGCAAACGTGGGAGATGAACGGCAACAGCGGAAGCGAAAGGGGTCGGGCGCCGGGCGGCGCAGCCGGTCAGCGGCGCGTCTGCACCCCGATGCCCATGGTCTGATGGGTGCCGGCGGCGAGGTCGTAGGCGGTGCGGCTGTTCAGCGTCTCCAGCGCGCGGCCGTACATGTGCAGGTGGCGGATCACTTGGTCGCCCTGGATCTCGACCGAATGGATGTCCTCGGGCATCAGCGCGATGCCGGTGCCGGGGGCCACCACGACGCAGCCGGTCTCCTTCAGCTGGCCGACGCCCGGCACGCTGCCGTCGTCGGTGCGCTCGTAGACCCGGTTGTGCTCGGTGCCCTCGACCGCGGCGATGCAGGCCCAGGTGGTGTGGTTGTGCGGCACGATCTTCTTGCCCGGACGCATCACGTTTAGGTAGAGCGCATAGCTCTGGTCCGGGTCTTCGGCGATCAGGTAGCGGGCCTGGTGCTCGCCGGGTGCGGGGGCCGGGAAGTCGGCCTCCTGCCAGAGCGGCCGCTGCGCCGCCAGATCGACCAGCGACTGCAGCACGGCGTCGAGCTTCTGGCGGTCCGGCTCGCCGCGGCCCAGCGTCTGCTTCATGCGGTCGATGGAGGCATGCACGGCCTGGATGCGGTCGGCGGCGGTGGAGGAGGCGGTCGGTGTGGCGGTGGTCATGGCGGGCATCGGTAGTGAGAGGAACTGGTGCCACTGTAGGCAGCCGTGACCCCCGGAACAATCCCACCGGACCGAGGAAACATATCAATAAAATTAATGAATGGAGACGCTCGACCTCGACCTGATGCGCACCCTGTCGGTCATCGTCGCGCACGGCAGTTTCCAGGCGGCGGCGGTGCAGCTGGGCCGCACGCAGTCGGCGGTCACGCAGCAGATGCAGCGGCTCGAAGAGCACCTCGGCCATCCGCTGTTCGAAAAGCAGGGCCGGCAGAAGCGCCTGACCGAACAGGGCGAACGGCTGCTGGTCTATGCCCGCCACCTGCTGGCGATCAACGACGAGGCGCTGCGCAGCCTGCGGCACGGACCGCTGGAGGGCATGCTGCGCATCGGCGCGCCGCACGACGTCGCCGACACCATGCTGCCGCTGCTGCTGGCCGAGATCGCCCGCACCTCGCCGATGCTGCAGCTCGACATCCACATCGGCCGCAGTCCGTTCCTGATGGAATCGATCCGCAGCGGCGAGCTGGACATGGTGATCTCCAACCGCGTCGACGACCAGCTCGAGGGCGTGGTGCTGCGGTCCTCGCCGACCGTCTGGCTGTGCGCGGTGGGCTACGTCCACGATCCGGCGCAGCCGGTGCCGCTGATCATGGCCGACGGCCCGAGCATCTTCCGGCGCATCGGCCACGAGGCCCTGGCAGCGGCGGGTGTTGCCTGGACGCCGCGCTACACCTCGTCCAACCTGATCGGCATTAAGGCCGCGCTGCGGGCGGGCCTGGGCGTCACGCCGCGCGGCGTCGAGCAGCTGGATGCCGGCCTGCGGGTGCTCGGCCCGGCCGACGGCATGCCGCGCCTCCCGGACCTGGTCTACCACCTGTACGTGCGCAGCCACGTCGTGAACCCGGTGACGCGCCAGGTGTTCGACAGCCTGAAGCGGCAGCTGCGCCTGCCGCGGCCGGACCTGGCGGCGGGCGGAAGCTAGGCGGCGACCGGCGCCGGTGCCGGCCGTGCATTGCGGATGAACTTGAACGAACCGATCGCCTTGGCCAGCACCAGCCGGTCGTCGAGCACGACTTCCGACTCGGCGAAGAACACCGACCGGCCGGCCCGCTGCACCCGGCCGCGCGCCACCAGTCGCTCGCCGTGGCCGGCATCGAGAAAACTGGTGGTGAGCGACAGCGTGACCGCATGGCGCTCCGGCTCGCCCGCCGGGGCGTGGAGGCCCGCGTAGCCGCACGCGACGTCGAGCAGCGAGCACAGCACGCCGCCCTGCACTTGGCCGATGCGGTTCATCAGGTGCGGCGCCATCGGCAGGTGGAATTCGGCCTCGCCGGGTTCCCAGCGCACGAGGCGCAGGCCGAGGTACTGGAGAAACGGGTTGTGGAGCGGGTGGTCGGGCATGCTGCGCGGCATTCTAGGGACGGGGTCTGCCGGGCGCGGTGGGATCGCTGTTTGATGCTATCGAATGGATAGCTGAATGCGCAGGTGCGGCGGGCGCTAGAGGCAGATTTTTGCCTCAAAAGCTGGAAATCGAGCGGCCACCATGGCGCCCCGGGGCCTTGCAGATGGCCGATACGCCGCAAGCGGGGAATGCCATCCGAGGGTGTTGCCGGCGACACTGGCAGGCCCTGCGGCCTATTCACCGCCCGTGCCACTGCCTTCTCCCTTCGACGCACCATGACCCTCGACGCCACCGCCCTCGACACGCTCTTTCACGACGCCCGCAGCGCCAACGGATTTCTCGACAAGCCCGTTCCGACCGCCCTGCTGCAGGAGGCGTACCGCATCGCCCGCATGGGCCCGACCTCGATGAACACCCAGCCGACCCGCTATGTGTTTCTCACCACGCCGCAGGCCAAGGCCCGGCTGATGCCCGCCCTCTCGCCCGGCAACGTCGAGAAGACGCAGCAGGCGCCGGTCACGGTGATCGTCGCCACCGACACCCGCTTCTACGAATTCATGCCGCAGGTCTGGCATGACCCGGGCGCGCAGGCGATGTTCGAAGGCAATCCGGCGATGGCGGCGGCCACCGCCACCCGCAACGGCACGCTCGGCGGCGCGTATTTCCTGATCGCGGCGCGGGCGGTCGGCCTCGACGTGGGGCCGATGAGCGGCTTCGATGCCGCGAAGGTCAACGCCGAATTCTTCCCGGACGGCCGCTGGCAGGCCAATTTTTTGATGAACCTCGGCTATGCCGACCACGGCAAGGAATTTCCGCGCAACCCGCGCCTGGCGTTCGAGCAGGCCGCCACGGTGCTGTGACGGCGCCCGAGGGGTTCAGCCCAGGCCGGCATCCAGCGCCGGCGGGCGCTGCAGGTCGGCGTCCACCCCCATCACCTCGCTGGCCCGCTCGACCGCCTGCCAGAGGGCCGGCGGCATCTGCAGGATCTCCGCCGGCGAAGCGGCACGGGCGATCCAGTCGCTGATGTGGGCGTGCTGCTCCCGGGTCAGCAGGTCCAGGTTCAGCATTTCGTCGATGGTCTTCATGGGTCGGCTTCCGGGTCGGCTCGATCGGTTGTCGGGATGCGCGGGCGCCGTGGCCGGCCCCTTCCTCTTCCCCCGCAGGGTCATCCTACTGTGGCGTCATACTTCCGCAGCGTAGGCCAGACGACGCGCCACCAGGCTGCAGGCCGTGACGATCTGCTGCGCCTTTTCGCGCATGCAGTCCTGCATCCGGTGCCGCGGGCCGGCCAGTCCGATGCCCCAGGTCTCGCGGCCCACGTGGAAGAAGGCCGAGACGGCCCACACGTCGGGCACGTTCTCGCCGCGTGTCTGGAAGAAACCGGCCTGGCGGCCCTGCAGCACATCCTCGGTCAGCCGGGCAGGGTCGGTGATCGTGGCATCGGTGATGCGAGGCAGCACCTGGGCCGCCAGCCACAGCTGCAACGCGGCTTCCTTCTGCGCGCCGAGCAGCGCCTTGCCGATTGCGCTCGAATGCAGCGGCTTCAGATCGCCGGGGCTGGCTGAATAGCGGATGGAATGCGGGCTTTCCAGCACCTGCAGGTAGATCACGTGGTCGCCCTGGCGTTTGCCGAGGATGACCGTTTCGGTGGAGGTGTCGCGCAGCTGTTCGAGCAGCGGCGCGACGCGGTCCAGGAAGGGGTCGCGGGCGACGATGTCGTGCGCCACGTCGAGCATGCGCTGGGTCGGGTACAGCGCCCGTGGCGGCGACAGCGTATAGAGGTAGCCGCGTGCCGCGAGCGTCTGCACGATCGCATGGCAGCTGCTCTTGGGCATGTCGGCGGACGCGGCCAGCTCGGTCAGCGACAGCGGACGCTCGCTGAGCCGGAACGCTTCGAAGATGTCGATCACGCGGTCGACCGCGCTGCCGTTGCCTGGCATGCCCTCTCCTGAATCTCGGGGCGGCCATCGTACGGCCTTCCCCGCAGGCGTGCCCGGTCAGCGCGGCCGGTCGCCCTGCAGCGTGATGCGGTGCATGACCCGCCGGTGGCCGTGGTAGTCGTTCACCGGGTTGTGCTGCACGCAGCGGTTGTCCCAGAAGGCGATGGCATCGGGTTCCCAGGCGAAACGGCAGGTGAATTCGGGCCGGATCTGGTGCTGGAACAGGAACTGCAGCAGCGGCGCGCTTTCCTCGTCGGTCATGCCGCGGATGCCGGCGGTGTGCGCGACGTTCACGTAGAGCGCCTTACGGCCGGTCTCGGGATGGGTGCGCACGACCGGATGCTCGGCGCGGTACTCCTTGGGCGCATCCTGGCGGCCGTCGGTGCGGATGCGGTCCTCCCGCGTCTTGCTCACGTCCGCCTTGGCGGAGGTGCTGATGCCGACCAGCGGCTCCAGCAGCGCCTTCATCGTGTCCGACAGGGCGTCGTAGGCCGCGTACTGGCTGGCGAACAGCGTGTCGCCGCCGAAAGGCGGCACTTCGCGCGACAGCAGCATCGAGCCCATCGGCGGTGTGTCCAGGTAGGTGGTGTCGGAATGCCAGACACCGCCGAAATTCGATTTTTCGTGCTCCAGCTTCTTGACCTCGATGATGGTCGGGAAGCCGTCGAGGCCCTTCACGAACGGGTACTCGATCGGCGTGCCCATCGCCTCGGCGAAGCGCAGGAACTGCGCGGGCGTCAGGTTCTGCCGCTTGATGAAAATGACCTGGTGGTCGAGCAGCGCCTGCCGGATGCCGGTGGCGACGGATGCGTCGAGCCCTTCGGCGAGGTCGAGTCCCTGGAGTTCGGCGCCCAGTGCGCCGGCGATGCGGTGGATCTGCATGGTGTGAACGAGAAGTGAAGCGGTGACGGCGATGCAGGGGACTCTAGGCGCACGACGCGGCCCACTGTTCAGCCCGTCGAACGGCAGCCCGCTTCGTGGGTGCTTGCATTGCCGCAGGGCGTTTTGTTCAGCCGGCTGAACAAGGCCGGCAGGATTTCCCGGTTGAAGGCGTCGCGCGCCTTGGGTCTACTGCGGTGCCGGATTTGTTGGAGTTCCCATGAAGAGATCGACCCTGCTGCGGCTGTTGGCCGCCTCGGCCGTCGTACCGCTGGCCTTCCCGGCCGGCGCGCAGTCCTTTCCCGCACGGCCGGTCAGGATCGTGGTCCCGCAGACGCCCGGCGGCGCCTCCGATGCGCTGGCGCGGATCATCGGGCAGCGCCTGACCGAGCAGTGGGGCCAGCCGGTGGTGATCGAGAACCGTGCCGGCGCCGGTGGCAACGTCGGCATGGAGGCGGTGCTCGCCGCACCCGCCGACGGCTACACCTTGCTGATGACGTATGTCGGCACGCAGGCGATCAACGGTGCGCTGTACAAGAACCTGGCCTTCGACCCGGGTCGCGACTTCGCGCCGGTCGCCACGCTCGCCACCGTGCCCTTCGTGATGGTCGCGAAGGCCGGCTCGCCGCTCAAGACGACGCAGGCAGTGGTCGAGGCGGCCCGCGCGGGCCGCGTCACCTACGGCTCCGCGGGCAACGGATCGGTCAATCACCTGCTCGGCGAGATGTTCGCGCGGGCGGCCAAGGTGGAACTGGCGCATGTGCCGTACCGGGGTGCCGCGCAGGCGCTCCAGGATCTGCTGGGCGGCCAGATCGACATGGTCTTCACCAGCCTGCCGTCAGTGGCAGGGCAGATCCGCAACGGCACGCTGCAGCCGATCGCCGTCACCAGCCCGCGCCTGGCCCCGGCCTTTCCGGACATCCCGACGGTCGCGCAGAGCGGCCTGCCGGGTTTCGACGTGCATCCCTGGTTCGGACTGATGGGCCCGAAGAAGATGCCGCGCGACATCGTGGAGAAGATCAACCGCGACGTGAACGCGCTGCTGCGCCAGCCGCAGACTGCCGAGCGTTTCGCAGCGCAGGGGGCGGAACCCTATCCGACCAGCCCGGCAGAGTTCGCCGCCGTGCTGGCGGCCGATGTCGACAAGTGGAGCGAGGTCGTGCGCGCCTCCGGCGCCAAGGTCGACTGAGCAGGCGACCTTGCTGCGGGGTTCGGCGCGCGGCTGCAGGCACGTCGTCGGTGGTCGCGTGGCCGCGCCTCAGCTCTCCTGGTAGGCGATCGCGGCCAGATGGCGCCGCAGGTCTTCCAGGCCCGCCTCGCCAACCAGCGCAGCGTAGTGCTGCTCCACCTTGTCGATCGCCTCGTGGATCTTCAGCAGGTACTCCACGCCCTGCGGCGTGAAGGTCACGAGGAACGCGCGGCCGTCGACGCCGTCCTGGGTACGGGTCACCAGGCAGGCATCTTCCAGTTCCTTCAGCGCCTTACCGATCGCCTGCTTGCTCACCCCCATGCGGCGGGCGATGTCGACGCTGCGAGTGCCTTCCAGGTCGATGAACGGCAACAGCGTCCCGCCGCTGGAGGGCGGCATCGGATTGCCGTCGGCGGCGAGCGTGGCGTACAGGCGGGCCATGAAGTCCTTGCGGGCCAGCAGCAGCATCCGGCCGATGCCGTGGCGGCGGGTCTGTCGCAGGTCTTCCAACTGTTTCTGGGAAAGCATGGTGCGATCGTACCGACCCGTTCGCATTGATGGTCAACCAAGTTGACTAAATCCGGTCTTGTACCTACGATGCAACGCAGACCGCTGGACAGCCCCGTGCCGCCCGGTGTCGCGTGACAGCCAGAACAGGAGACAAGCCCTATGGATGCACTTCGCCTCGCGAGAGCGGTGCTGGTCGCGGCCTGCGCAGGTGCCGCAGCGTTCGCCGGCGCGCAGGACTATCCGCGGGAGCCGGTCCGGCTCATCGTCCCGTATCCGCCGGGCGGATCGACCGACGTGATCGCGCGGCTCTACGCCGAAGGGCTCGGCAAGGAACTGGGCCAGCCGATCGTGGTGGACAACCGGCCTGGTGCCTCCACCAACATCGGCAGCGAAGCGGTGGCGCGTGCCAAGCCCGACGGCTACACCGTTTTGTTCGGCGGCGGCGGCCCGACTCTCAACAGCGTGTTCGGCCCCAAGCCGTCCTTCGATCCGATGACCGGCTTGGACGCGGTGAGCATGATCGCCCGTGTGCCGTTCATGGTGGCCGCCAACCCGCGAGTGCCGTTCGGCAACGTGCGCGAGATGGTTTCCACGGTGCGCGCCGCACCCGGCAAGTATTCGATCTCCAGCGCGCAGCTCAACGTGTACGTGGAACTGATGAAGGAGCGCGCCGGCACCGACATCCTGCACGTCCCGTACAAGGGCGGCGCCCAGGCCGCGACCGACGCGGTGGCCGGGCAGGTCGACATGGTCTATGCGCTGGTGCCGGTGCTGCTGCCGCAGGTGCAGTCGGGCAAGCTGAAGGCGATCGGTGTCAGCTCCGCACGCCGGCTGACGGCGGTGCTGCCCGACGTCTCGACCTTCGCCGAGGCCGGCGTGGACTACGACATCGGCACCTGGTACGCGCTGCAGGTGCCGCCGGGCACGCCCGCCCCGGTGGTCGAGCGGCTGGCCCGCGCGACCCGGGCGATCGTCGCCCAGCCGGCCTTCGTCGAGCGCCTCACCGCCATCGGTGCCGAGGCGGTGGCCAGCACGCCGGCCGAGATGCGCCGGCAGATGCAGCAGCAGCAGGCGGTGTGGACCCGGCTCGCCAAGGCGGTGCCCAGCCTGGTCATCGCCGAACCGACCCGCTAGACAGGAGCGCAGATCCCATGGCATTCGAACAGCAGGCAGAAGAGTACGCACGCCGCCGCGCCGCCGCCCTCGCGATGGGCGGAGAGGCCAAGCTGCGGCAGCGCAAGGAGGAGGGCATCCTGAACGCCCGGGAGCGCGTGGCGCGCCTGGTGGACCCCGGCACCTTCCTGGAGGCGGGCCTCTTCGCGACCTCGATCCGGCCCGAAATGCGCGATCGCTCCCCCGCCGACGGCAAGATCACCGGTTACGGCCGGCTCGACGGGCGCGAGGTGGCGATCGTCTCCAACGACTTCACGGTGATGGGCGCTTCCAGCAGCACGGTGAATACCGCCAAGGTCGGCCGCGTGAAACGCACCGCCACGGCGCGCGGCCTGCCGATGGTGTTTCTCGGCGAATCGACCGGTGCGCGCATGCCCGACACCATGGGCGCGGCGGGCGTGGGCGCCGGCGACCGGCCGACGCAGTACCGCCGGATGCGCGAGACGCCCTGGGTGTCGGCAGTCCTCGGCCACTGCTACGGATCGTCCTCCTGGTATGCGGCGCTGGCGGACTTCGTGGTGATGCGCAAGGGCGCCATCACCGCGGTCTCCAGCGTCAAGCTGACCTCGATGGCGATCTCGGAGGCGGTCGATCCGGAAGCCCTCGGCGGCTGGCGGTTGCACACCGAGGTCACCGGCATGGTCGACCTCGCGGTGGACACCGACGAAGAGGCGCTGGACGCCGTCCGCCGCTTCCTGTCGTACCTGCCGTCGCACCACCTGGAGGCACCGCCGCGCCGCCCGGTGCCGGAAGGCTCCGGCGCCGAGGCGCACCGCATCCTCGATCTCCTGCCGGAATCGCGCACCCAGGTGTACGACGTGCGCAAGATCCTCGCGCTGATCTACGACCGCGACAGCGTGTTCGAGCTTAAGCCGCGCTTCGGCAAGTCGATCGTCACTGCGCTGGCGCGGCTGGACGGCCGCTCGGTCGGCATCGTCGCCAGCAATCCGATCGCCAAGGGCGGCGCGATCGACCCGGAGTCCTGCGAGAAGGTGGTGAGTTTCCTGGTGCTCTGCGATTCGTTCAACATCCCGCTGGTCTTCATGGTGGACCAGCCAGGCTTCCTGATCGGGGTGGAAGGCGAGCGCAAGGGTGCGATCGGACGGGTGATGAACTGGATGAACGCGCTGTCGCTGGTGACGGTGCCGAAGATCTCGGTCGTCATGCGCAAGTCCTACGGGCAGGCGGTGCTCAACATGGGCGGCGGCGGCAATGCCGACGAGGTGGCGTGCTGGTTCAGCGCCGAGGTCAACTTCATGGACCCGCGCTCGGCGGTGCCAATCGTGCACGGCGTGCAGGAGGCCGACGATCCGGAGCGCTTCCGGACGCTGCTCGCGGAGATGCAGCGCGGCACCTCGGCCTACGATGCCGCGGCGGTGAACGCCGCCCACGCCGTCATCTCGCCGGTGGAGACGCGCGACTACCTCGCGCGCATGCTGGAGATCCACGAGATGCGGCTGAGCGACGGCGTGGGCGAGCACCTGATGCGCACCTGGCCGACCAGCTACTGACCGGAGGCACCACGATGTTCCAGAAAGTCCTGGTCGCCAACCGCGGCGCGGTCGCCGCGCGGGTGCTGCGGGCCCTGCGCACGATGGGCCTGCGCTCGGTTGCGGTTTACTCCGATGCCGACGGGAAGGCGTCCTATCTGGCGATGGCCGACGAGACGGTGCACCTGGGGGCCGCCGAGCCGGCCGCCAGCTACCTGAACCAGGACGCGCTGCTGGCCGCGCTGCGCCGCACCGGCGCCGATGCGCTGCATCCCGGCTACGGCTTCCTGTCGGAACGGGCGGATTTCGCGCAGCGGGTGATCGACGCCGGCGTGGCCTTTATCGGCCCCAGCCCGCGCTGGATCGACGCGATGGGCCACAAGACCCGCGCCCGCGCACTGATGGCACGCCACGGCATGCCGATGGCGCGCAGTTCCGCCGTGCTCGACGGCGATCCCGCGGCCGCGCTGCGGGCCGCCGAGGCGATCGGCTTCCCGGTGCTGGTCAAGCCGGCGAACGGCGGCGGCGGCATCGGCATGCTGGCTGCGGCCGATGCTGCGGCGCTGGAGGGGGCGCTGGAGCGCGCCCGCTCGCTCGCCGCGCGCAGCTTCGGCAACGCCGAGCTGTACCTGGAGCAGCTGATGGAACGGCCGCGGCACATCGAGTTCCAGATGCTCGCCGACCGCCACGGCCACGCGCGCCACCTGTTCGAGCGCGACTGCTCGGTGCAGCGCCGCCACCAGAAGGTGATCGAGGAATCGCCTGCGCCGCGCCTGCCGCGCGCCGCGGTGGAAGGCACCGCGCAGCAGATGGCCGGCATCCTGGAGACGCTGGGCTACGACGTCATCGGCACGGTCGAATCGCTCTACGGTGCGTCGGGCGCCTTCCAGTTCCTCGAGATGAACACGCGGCTGCAGGTCGAGCATGCGGTGACCGAGGAGATCACCGGCATCGACCTGGTGATCGCGCAGATCCGGCTGGCGGCCGGCGAGCGGCTCGCCGAGGTGCTGCCGCCGGATATCGCGGTGCGCGGCCATGCGATCGAGGCCCGTATCTATGCCGAGGATCCGGTGCGCTTCTACCCGTCGCCCGGCACGCTCAAGGTGCTGCGCTTTCCGGCCGGCTCGGGCATCCGCGTGGAGACCGGTTATGCCGAGGGCGACACGGTCACGCCGTACTACGACCCGATGGTCGCCAAGTTGATCGTCCACGCCGACAGCCGCGACGCGGCCATCGACCGCATGGTCGAGGCGATCGGCGCCACGGCGATCGAGGGTGTGCGCCACAACCTGCCGTTCGTGCTGCAGGTGCTGCAGTCCGCGGCGTTCCGCGCGGGCGACGTGCACACCGGCATCGCTGCCGACGTGCTGGCTGCGCAGCGGCGCTGACCCCGGCCATTCTTTTTCCCAGGAGACACACATGCCCCGAATCGAAGTTCTGTCGGAAGTCACCGGCAAGGTCTGGAAACTGCAGTCCGCCGTCGGCGAGGCAGTGACGACGGACGACCCGCTGCTGGTGGTCGAGTCGATGAAGATGGAGATTCCCGTCTTCAGCGAGAAGGCCGGCCGCGTGCTGGAACTGCGCGTGGCCGAGGGTGACGCGGTGGAAGAGGGCCAGGTGGTGGCCGTGGTCGAGGCCTGAGGCATGGCCGACCACCGCGTCCACCGCCGCACCGTGTGTGCGGGCCTGCTGGCGGCCACCTCGGCCGCCTGGGCCGCCGACTGGAAGCCCGGCGGCCAGGTCGAATACGTGATCCCGGCCGCTGCCGGCGGCGCGGTCGACACCTACGGCCGGGTGATGAAGAAGGTGTTCGACAGCTCCGGCGCGCTCGGCGGCCAGAGCTTCATCATCAGCAACCGGCCCGGCGGCCAGGGCATGATCGCCGTCGCGCCGGTGGTGCAGCGCACCGGCGACGCGACCGTCTTCACGATGCTCTCGACCGGCTACATGCTCGGCCAGGTGCTCGGCGAGTTCAAGCACGACTTGCAGAAGGACTTCACGATCGGGCCGATCTTCTTCGAGGAAGCCCTGGTCGTCGCGGTGCGCGCCGATTCGCCGCTCAAGTCGGGCCGCGACCTGGTCGAGCATCTGAAGCAGGACCCGGCGTCGCTGCGCATCGCCGTCGCGCCCACGCTGAACAACCACATCCACATCGGCATCCTGAAGCCCCTGAAGGTCGCGGGGGTGGACACCGGCCGGCTCACAGTGGCGCCGTTCCGGTCGTCGGCTGAATCGGTCACGGCGCTGCGCGGCGGGCATGTGGACGTGGTGTCGTCGAGTTCCACCAATGTCGTCACCGGCGTGCAGAGCGGCGCGCTGCGGGTGCTGGCCGTGTCCTCGCGCGAGCGGCTGCCCGGCGCACTGGCCCAGGTGCCGACCTGGCGCGAGCAGGGCGTCGACAGCGTCTTCACCTCAGTGCAGGGCGTGCTGTTCCCGCGCGGTATCTCGGCCGAGCAGATCGCCTTCTGGGACCGCCGCATGCGCGAACTCTCGAACGCACCCGAATGGAAGGCCGCGCTGCAGCAGTACGAGGTCACTCCGCGCTTCATGGACCACACGCAGGCCGCGGCCTATGTGGCCGAAGAGCTGCAATCGTCGGCGCGGCTGCTGCGCCAGTTGGGCATGGTCCGATGAACCCCACCGCCGCATCCTCCCTGCCGCCGCCCGCGCTCGACGGGCTGCGCATCGTCGAGATCTGCACCACCATCGCCGGACCGGCCTGCGGCCGGCTGCTCGCGGACTTCGGTGCCGACGTGGTCAAGATCGAGCCGCCCGAAGGCGATCCGGTGCGCCAGCTCGGCAGCCATGTCGGCGAGGTGAGCCTCTACAGCAGCTCGATCCTGCGCGGCAAGCGCTCGGTCGTGCTCGACCTGAAGACCGCCGAGGGCGTGCAGCTCGCGCTGGCCCTGATCGACAAGGCCGACGTGGTGCTGGAGAACAACCGCCCCGGCGTGCTGGAGCGGCTCGGCCTCGGCTACGAGGCGGTGTCGCGCCGCAAGCCGGGCATCGTCTACGTGCGCATCTCCGGCTACGGCCAGGACGGGCCGTACGCCCACCTGCCGGGCTACGGCGCCATCTGCGAAGCGTTCGGCGGCGTGCGCCACATGACCGGAGACCCGGACCGGCCGCCCTCGCGGGTGGCGCTGGCGACGACCGACTACCTGAGTTCGGTCTATGCCGCCTTCGGCCTGCTGGCGGCGCTGCGCCATCGCGACCGCACCGGCCAGGGCCAGGTGGTGGACGTGGCGCTCTACGAAGCGGCCTTCTCGCAGATGGAGTCGGTGGTGCCCGCGCACGAGAAGCTGGGCACGGTGCCGATGCGCCAGGGCCCGAACCTGCCGTCGATGTCGCCCAACAGCCTCTACCCGACCCGCGACGGCGGCTTCATTCTGATCGCGGCCAACAGCAAGTCCACCTACGAGCGGCTGGTGGCGGTGATGGAGCAGCCGGAACTGCTCACCGATCCGCGCTTCGCGACGATTCGGCTGCGCGGCGAGCAGGACAACATGCGGGCGATGGATGCGCTGGTCGGCCGCTGGACGGCGCAGTTCGACGGCGCCGTACTGGAAGCGACGCTGCAGCAGGCGGGCGTGCCGGCCTCGCGCGTCTTCACCGTGAAGGACATCTTCGCCGACCCGCACTACCGTGCACGCGACATGTTGCTGCCGGTGCCGCATCCGGTATTGGGCGAGATCACGCAGACCGGCGTCGTGCCGCGCCTGTCGGCCACGCCCGGCCGGGTGCGCCACACCGGACCGGATCTCGGCGCCGACACCGCCGCGGTGCTGCGCGACGAACTGGGCCTGGAGGCCGAGACGATCGACGACCTGTTCGCCCGCGGCGTGGCGCGCGGCCGAACGGTGGTGGACAGCCTGTGAGGAGCACGATGGGTCCGAGTACCGAATGGGCGGACGAGTTCGCCGAACTGGCGCGCCGGCGTGCCGATGCGCAGGCGATGGGCGGCGAGGACGCGACCACCCGCTGGCGCGCAGCCGGCCGGCTCAATGCCCGCGAGCGCATCGCCGCGCTGGTGGACGACGGCTCCTTCCAGGAGATGGGCACGCTGGCCGGCAAGGGCCGCTACGACGCGCGCGGCGCGCTGCTGTCGGTCACGCCTTCGACCCAGGTGATGGGGCTGGCCCGCATCGAGGGGCGGTCCGCGGTCGTGGTGTCGGACGACTTCACCATCCGTGGCGGTTCGTCGGAGGCTGCGGTCGCGGAGAAATGGGTGTATGCCGACCGCTATGCCTACGAATACCGCCGGCCGCTGGTACGCATGGTCGATACCGCCGGCGGCAGCGTCAAGCTGCTGAAGCAGTCCGGCCATACCAAGATTCCCGGTTACGCCTTTATGCCCGGCGCCGCGCTGCTCGGCCGCTCGCCGGTGGTCGGCATCGCGATGGGCGCATGTGCCGGACTGGGGGCGATCCGGGTCGGCTCGTCGCATTTCTCGATCATGCTCAAGGGCCGCAGCCAGGTCTTCGCCGGCGGGCCGCCGGTGGTCAAGCAGGCACTCGGCTACGACATCGACAAGGAAGCGCTGGGCGGCTACGACATCCACCGGGTGAGCGGCGTGGTGCACAACGGTGTGGACACCGAGGAGGAAGCGCTCGCGCTGGCGCGCCGCTTCCTGTCCTACCTGCCGGCCAATGTCTGGGAGGCCCCGCCGCGCGGCCCGCGCCACGATCCGCCGTCGCGCGAAGCGCCCTGGCTCAACGACGCGATCCCGCGCGACCGCCGCAAGATCTTCGCGCCCCGCAAGATCGCAGCCGCTCTGTTCGACGAAGGCTCGCTGTTCGAGATGGCGCCGCATTTCGGCGCATCGCTGTTGACCCTCTTCGCCCGCCTCGACGGCATCGCCGTCGGCGTCATGATCAACAACCCGGTGGTGATGGGCGGGGCGCTGACCCGGGCCGCGTCGATCAAGATGGAGCGCTTCGTCGACCTGTGCGACACCTTCCACCTGCCGATCGTCAACCTGGTCGACCAGCCGGGCACCATGACCGGCCTGGAGGCCGAGCGCGACGGCACGATGTACGCGACGCTGCGGGCCGGCGCGGCGATCGAGCAGTCCTCGGTGCCGTGGTGCGCGATCGTGCTGCGCCGCTGCTTCGGCCTCGCGGGGGCGATGCTGAGCCCGAAGTTCGGCCCCACCGGCACGTCGATCCCGCACCGCTTCGCCTGGCCGTCGGCGCGCTGGGGCTCCATTCCGATCGAGGGGGGCGTGGCGGCGGCCTACCGCCGCGACCTGGAGAAGGCCGACGACCCGCTCGCCCTGCGCACCGCGCTCGAAGCCGAGTACCACCAGCTCAGTTCGCCCTACCGCACTGCGGAGCGCTTCGGCATCGTCGACGTGATCGAGCCGGCGGCTACCCGGCCGCTGCTGTGCCGCTGGGCGGAGGATGCGGCCGCCCTGGCGCTGCACGGGCTGGGGCCGAAAGGCCGGTCGATGCGCTGATGCGGCACCGATCCGCGCAGGCCGGAACGACCGGTCTGCCGGAGACTCACTTGCCGCCGGCTTCCTTGCGCCGCTTGGCGCGGCGCGACAGCATGTTGAGCATCTCGACCACGGCCGAGAACGCCATCGCCGCGTAGATGTAGCCCTTGGGAATGTGGGCGCCGAAGCCTTCGGCGATCAGCGTGGTGCCGATCAGCAGCAGGAAGCCGAGCGCCAGCATCACGATGGTCGGGTTGGCGTTGATGAAGTTGGCCAGCGGGGTGGCGGCGAACAGCATTACCGCGACGGTGACCAGCACCGCGATCACCATGATCGGGACGTGCTCGGTCATGCCGACGGCGGTGATGATGCTGTCGATCGAGAACACCAGGTCCAGCAGCAGGATCTGGCCGATCGCGGCGGCGGTGGTCAGCCCCGGGCCCTTGGGCGTGAACACGTCGGAATCGGCCGGCGCGGCGTCCATGCTGTGGTGGATTTCCTTGGTCGCCTTCCACACCAGGAACAGTCCGCCGGCGATCAGGATCAGGTCGCGCCACGAAAAGCCCTTGCCGAACACCTCGAACACCGGGTCGGTCAGCCGCACGATGATCGCGATGGTGCCGAGCAGCGCCAGCCGCATCACCAGCGCCGCGCCGATGCCGAGGCGCCGGGCCCGCGCCCGGTTCTTTTCCGGCAGCTTGTTGGTCAGGATCGAGATGAAGATCAGGTTGTCGATGCCGAGCACGACTTCCATGACGATCAGCGTGACCAAGGCGATCCAGGCGGCCGGATCGGTGGCGAGGGTTTGCAGGTATTCCATGGCGCGGGTCGGTCAGGTCTGAGTGGGGTCTCCCCCCGGCATCCTAGAGAGTGCCTGCAGTTACGGCGCCAACATTTCTGACGGTTGCAAATTGGGCGCGTGAAGGACGGCACAGGCCGCGCCGAGCGGCGCCTGCAGCGTGATCGGACGCTCAGACGGTCAGGTCGTCACGCTCGCCGCGCATCAGGTGTGCATCGTCGGCCCAGCCGACCAGGCTCAGGCCCTCGGGCGTCCAGAGCAGCCGGTTGATCGCGGCGTTGCCGAGCTTCCAGGTGCGCGGTGCCTGCAGTTCCTGGCGGGTGGCTGCGCGGTAGAGCACGTCCATCACGCCGCCGTGGGCGACGATCACCACCTGCTCGCCCGCATGCCGCGCGGCGATGGCGTGCACCGTCTCCACGACCCGCTGCCGGAAGACGACCAGCGACTCGCCGCCTTCCGGAGCGAACAGCGGATCGCGGGTGCGCCAGCGGTGCGCCTGCTCGGGCAGGGTCGATTCGATCTCGGCGAAGGTCATGCCCTCGAACCGGCCGAAGCCGCGTTCCCGCAGCCCGGTGTCGGGGGTCACCGGCAGTCCGAGCGCCATGCCGATCCGCTCGGCGGTCCGGTAGGCGCGCAGCAGGTCGCTCGCATAGACCGCCGCGACGATTTCGCCGGCGAGCGCCTGGCCGGCCTGGCCGGCCTGCCATTCGCCGGTGTCGTTGAGCGGGATGTCGAGCTGGCCCTGGATGCGGGTGTCGACGTTCCAGGCGGTTTCGCCGTGGCGGATGGCGATGAGGCGGGTGGCATCCATGGGCAGCGGCGGCAGGCGCAAAAAGGGGACAAAAGAAAAGCCGCCCGGAGGCGGCATTTCAGGATAGCAGCCCGCTGCGGTCATCGGGGTATCTCGACGTTGACCTGGCGGATGCCCGGCGTGGCCTTCGGAAAGCCGTAGAGGGCGGAGTCGAGCATCACCGACAGTACCGCCGCGTCGGCCGGCCGCAGGCTGTCGTGCGCGGCATGGGTCTCGTAGACGATCTGGCCGCTGGAGAGGTCGCGCATCACCAGATCGACCTGCTGCTGGTAGAGCACCCGGTCGGGGAACGGGCCGCCCCAGCCGTAGCCGCCGTACCCGTAGTAGCCGCGCCGGTAGCCGCCCCCCCAGCCGCCGAAGCCCCAGCCCGGCCCCCAACCGGGGCCCCAGCCCGGGCCCCACGGGTCGTAGCGGACCTGCCGCTGCGCGCTCAGGCCGACCTGCACGGTGTACTTGGCCGCCGCATCATCGCGCCGCAGGCCGACGCGTTCCAGCGCACGTTCGGCCAGCGCCTCCAGCGGCGCCTGCTCGACGAAGCGGGCCTGCTGCGACGGCAGCCGCTCGAATCGGTAGGTGGCGCCCGCCGGAACGGTGGCGATGGTCGAGAACGCCTGCACGTCGCTGTCGATCGTGCGGGTGGTCGAGCAGCCGGCGAGCAGCGCGGCGGCGCCGAGGGCGAAAGAGGCGAAGAAGACGCGTCGCATGGAATCCTCCTGGTCGGCGGCACCGGGCCGCCGGTCGGTGCGGCACATTCGGCGCCGCACTCAGATCTGCACGATGTTCAGGCCGGCAGGCCCGGCGGGCGTAACGAAGGTTTCGGGGTCGAAGGCCTTGTCGCCGTCCTCGCGGGGGATGCCGGTGGCGGTGAGATGCCGGAAGTCGTGCAGGGTTCCGTCGAGCAGGTGCGACGGCGCGACGTTCTGCAGCGCGCCGAACATGTTCTCGATGCGGCCCGGGTACTTGCGCTCCCAGTCGCGCAGCATCTCCGCGACCTGCTTCCTCTGCAGGTTCTCCTGGCTGCCGCAGAGCGTGCAGGGAATGATCGGGAACTGCCGGTGCTGCGCCCAGCGCACCAGGTCCTTCTCGGCCACATAGGCGAGCGGCCGGATCACCACGTGCCGGCCGTCGTCGCTCACCAGCTTGGGCGGCATCGCCTTCAGCTTGGCGCCGAAGAACATGTTGAGGAAGAAGGTCTGCAGGATGTCGTCGCGGTGGTGGCCGAGCGCCACCTTGGTCGCGCCCAGCTCGTCGGCCACCCGGTACAGGATGCCGCGGCGCAGCCGGCTGCACAGGCCGCAGGTGGTCTTGCCCTCGGGGATGACGCGCTTGACGATGCGGTAGGTGTCCAGGTTCTCGATGTGGAACGGGATGCCGAGGGCGGTCAGGTATTCGGGCAGCACGTGCTCCGGAAAGCCCGGCTGTTTCTGGTCGAGGTTGACCGCGATGATGTCGAAACGGATCGGCGCCCGGGCCTTCAGTTTCAGCAGAATGTCGAGCATCGCGTAGCTGTCCTTGCCGCCGGACATGCAGACCATGACCTTGTCGCCTTCCTCGACCATGGCGTAGTCGACGATGGCGCGGCCCATCTCGCGGCAGAGGCGCTTTTCGAGCTTGTGGGTCTCGCGCTCGATCCGGGCGGTGGTGCCGGCGGCGGCGGGGGGCAGGGCGGTTTCGGTGGGTTCGGTCCAGACGGCACTCATGGCAGCCTCCGGTGGAGAAAGAGGGGCGGGCGCGGCCGCAGGCGTGCGGGCGCGCGGCGGGCAGGTCGGTATTTTCGTCGTTCGCCGCCGGACGGGGGCGGGTGCCGGGCGAAGGGCCTACCACTGCCCCGTTTCGGCGCGGATCGCCACTTCGCAGTCCTCGAAGATTTCCAGCTTGGCGATCTTCACCCGCACGCCCAGCACGCCCGGCAGCTGCAGCAGCCGGTGCGACAGCTTGCCGATCAGGCTCTCCAGCAGGTTGACGTGCTCGGCGGTGCACTCGTCGATGATGATCCGGCGCACCTTGCGGTAGTCGAGCACGTGGCCGATGTCGTCGTCGGCCGGCAGCAGGTCCTGGCTGCCGAGGTTGAGCTCCGCATCGACCTGGATCGGCTGCGGCGCGCGGCGCTCGTGGTCGAGGATGCCCAGGCTGGCGTCGAAGCGCAGGCCGGTGAGGGTCAGGATCTGGGTGCCTTTGGTGAGCGACATGGCTACATCAGGGAAAAGTCGCGGTCGAACCGCATCAGGTGCTGGCCGCCGTCGACCAGCAGGGTGGTGCCGGTGATCGCGCGGCTCTCCAGCGCGAACTTCACCGTCGCGGCGACGTCTTCCGGCGTGGACGAGCGGCCGAGCGGCGACAGCCGGTGCAGCGCGGCGAACTGTTCGTCGCTCAGCAGGTGGCTGGTGAGCGTGAGGCCCGGTGCGACGCCGACCACCCGCAGCCGCGGCGCGAGCGCCTGGGCGAGCAGCGTGGTCGCCGCTTCCAGCGCTGCCTTCGACAGCGTGTAGCTCAGGAAATCGGGATTCGGGTTCCAG
The DNA here is from genome assembly GCA_913776965.1 of uncultured Xylophilus sp. GTDB lineage: Bacteria > Pseudomonadota > Gammaproteobacteria > Burkholderiales > Burkholderiaceae_C > Xylophilus. The sequence continues at coordinate 118,980 of CAJYQL010000133.1, read as the reverse complement.
AGCTTCTGGTCGAGCAGGTTGACCACGGCCGCCTCGCCGGGGGGCGCATCGCGGGCGACGAGGTGCGCATGCAGCGCCTGCGCCAGCAGGATCGGCGCGGCGGTGTTGGTGCGCAGGTGGCGCTCGGCGGCGGCGAAGCCGAAGCTCGCCGCATCGTCGTGCTCGAAGATCGAGGCGTTGTTCACCACCGCATCCAGCCGGCCGAAATGCGCGGTCACCCGGGGCACCAGGGCACGGACCGCCGCCTCGTCCGCCAGATCGGCATCGAAACCGAATGCAGCGCCCGCCAGATCTGCGCATTCAGCTATCGTTTCAGTAGCGTCGGCCGCCGACTCCCGGTAGTGGACGGCCACCTGCCAGCCGCCGGCCGCCAGCGCCAGCGCGATGGAGCGGCCGAGCCGGCGGGCGGCGCCGGTGACGAGCACCACCCGGGTGCCGGCGGCGGCGGGGGAAGGCGTGTCCGAAGGGACGGGCGGGGAAGGAGGCGCGGAGGGCATTCGGGGACAATCCCGGGCGATGACTGCTGCTTCCGAGAGTTTACCGACCGCTCCTCCGCCGTCGCCCGGCGCCATGGCCCTGCACCGGACGATCGCCTCGGCGATCGCGGAGGCCGGCGGCTGGATCGGCTTCGACCGCTTCATGACGATGGCGCTCTACACCCCGGGCCTCGGCTACTACGCCCGGGATGACCGGCAGTTCGGCCGCATGCCGGCCGGCGTGAAGGGCGGCGGGGGCGACTTCGTCACCGCGCCGGAGCTCTCGCCGCTGTTCGGCGCGACGCTTGCGGTGCAGGTCGCCGATGCGCTGCAGGCCACGGGGACCGACGCGGTGTGGGAGTTCGGCGCCGGCACCGGCGCCCTGGCCGAGCAACTGCTCGACGCGCTCGACGCCGCCGGCCATACCGCCGTGCGCTACACCATCGTCGATCTGTCGGGGGCGCTGCAGGCCCGCCAGCAGGCGCGGCTGGCGCGTTTCGGCGACCGGGTGCGCTGGCTGTCGGCGCTGCCTGCGCAGTTCGACGGCGTGGTGGTCGGCAACGAGGTGCTCGACGCGATGCCGGTGCAGCTGCTCGTCCGCACCGCAGGCGCCTGGCACGAACGCGGCGTGGTGCTGGCGCCCGAGGGCCGCTTCGCCTGGGCCGACCGGCCGACCGGCCTGCGCCCGCCGATCAACAGCCCCGGCCCGCAGGACTACCTGACCGAGATCCACCCGCAGGGCCGCGCCTTCGTCGCCACCCTGGCCGACCGGCTGGGCCGCGGCGCGGTGTTCCTGCTCGACTACGGTTTCCCCGAAGCCGAGTACTACCACCCGCAGCGCCACATGGGCACGGTGATGTGCCACCGCGCCCACCGCGCCGACAGCGATCCGCTGGCCGATGTGGGCGACAAGGACATCACCGCCCATGTCGATTTCACCGGCATCGCGCTCGCCGCGCAGGACGCGGGGCTGGAAGTGCTGGGCTACACCAGCCAGGCGCGCTTCCTGATCAACTGCGGCCTGCTATCGAAAGTGGAGCATCTGACGCCCGCGCAGCAAGGGCCGGTGCTGCATCTGGTGCACGAGCACGAGATGGGCGAGTTGTTCAAGGTGATCGCCCTGGGTGCGCGGGTGCCGGCGGACTGGACGCCGGTCGGCTTCGCCGAGGGCGACCGGGCGCACCGGCTGTAGCGCCTTCTGGTCCGGTGCCGCGGGCCGGCCCTTCGGCGCGCACCGCGCGGAGGGCCGCGAAGACCTATGATCGCAGGCTGCCGAAACAGATTGTTTCTGCGCCCACCGTCACGGAGCCGCGATGACCCTGTCAGCCACCGAGCAACTCGCACTTGACGAAGCCTTCCGCGCACTGGAGAAGGAGCGCAAGGAGGCGCTGCGGGCGATGTTCGCGGGCACGCAACTCGAGCCGCGCAGCCATGTGGCCGACGCCAAGACACTCGCCAAGGAAGCGAAGGCGACGAAGGAAAAGATCGGCGAGGTCCCGGGCCTCCACGTGCCGACGTTGAATGCGCCCTCGCTCAACCTGTCGATCTTCAAGGGCATCGACCTGCGCGCGCTGGTGAAGTTCCGGCTGCCGTCGATCAGCCTGCCGGATGTCAACCTGTCGATCATCCCGGACATCCGGCTCGGCAGCCTGCCCGGTTTCAGCCTGCCGAAGGTGCGGCTGAACCTCAAGGGGATCCTGAAATACAAGGACCTCCTGCCCGACATCTCCCTGCGGGCGCTGGCCCATGCGCTGGCGGTGAAGTGGCCGGACCTTCGATTCCCGTCCTTGATGGTGGATCTGTCGAGGATCCTGGATATCGACGTCGACATCCTGTTCCCGGACCTGCGGCTGGCCTATCCGAACTTCTTCCGCATCGACCTGCAGGTGGAGCTGCCCAGCCTGACGATGCCCGACCTGAGCCTGCCGAACCTGCCGTCGATCAGCGTGCCGCGTATCGACCTGAGCAGCATCCGGGTGGACATCCCAGGCATCGACATCCCGCGGCTGCTCGAAATTCCGGGCTTCGACCGGGTGCTGACGCTGCTGTTCGAGTTGTTCGACGCGATCGACCTGCAGGAAATCCTGCTGGAGCTCGGCGCGGACTTCCTCACCGATTTCCTGAGTTCGGCGCTGCCGATCGTGCAGCAGGTGAAGTCGGGCGCGCAGGCGGCGAAGAGCTGGGGCACCGCGGCGCAGGAATGGCACAAGGCGCGCAAGACGGCGGACCACCGCCCCTTCCTGTTGCCGGGCGATGCACGGGCTGCCTGCGATGCGCTGCGGGTGCTGCTGGAGCGCAGCCGCAACGAGCATGCGACGCTGGCCACCATCCAGACGACGCAGCTGGCGGTCTCCACCGCCGGCCTGTTCGCCGACTTGGGCGGCGCGACCGGCCCGGCGGTGGCGGCTGCGGCATCGGTCGCCAAGCTGTGCCAGAAGGTCGTGATCATGGGTGCGCGCTACAAGGAGCGCAAGAAAGTCAACCTGATCTTGCGCACCACGCCCGAGAACACGTTGAGCGCGCACCTTTTCGAGGTGTCGCCGCTGCTCGGCTGCTATTTCCTGGTCAACAGCACCACCAGTACCGTGCTGAACGCCCTGTCGAGCAACATCATCGAAGACCGCTGGATGGAGCACGCGGAAGCCAACAAGCGCAACCATCTCGACCCGTTGATCCGCGATGCGCAGCGCTTCATCGCCGATGCGCGCTATGTGCTGACACCGCTGCGGCAGACCACCGGCATGTATGTCGAATTGGGCTTTTCGGAAAAGATCAAGAAGGGCGTCACGCTGGCGGTGAAGAAGCGACTGGGCCGCGCCCCGGCGACCGCCAAGGTGCCGACCCACCGCTACATCGGCTGAATGCGCATTCAGCCGCCGGAAGCGCCCAGCGCCTTCAGCAGCGCGGCGTTGAAGGCCGGGATGTCGTCGGGCTTGCGGCTGCTGATCCAGCCGTTGTCTTCGTGCACCTCTTCGTCCACCCAGGTGGCGCCGGCGTTGCGCAGGTCGGTCTGCAGGCTCGGCCAGCTGGTGAGCGTCTTGCCCTTCACCAGGCCGGCGTCGATCAGCAGCCAGGCGCCGTGGCAGATCACCGCCAGCGGCTTGCCGGCGCCGGTGGCCGCTTGGACGAAGGCCTGCGCGTCCTTGTCGGTGCGCAGTGCGTCGGCATTGACGACGCCGCCGGGCAGCAGGACGGCGTCGTAGTCCTCGGGCTTCGCGTCGGCGATGGTGCCGTCCACGTCGAAGGTGTCGGCCGGGTCGGTGTGGTTGAAGCCCTGGATGGTGCCGGCCTTCGGTGCCAGGATTTGCGGCGCGAAGCCGGCCTGGCGCAGCGCGTCGCGCGGTTTCTCGAGTTCGGCCTGTTCGAAGCCGTCGGTGGCAAGGATGGCGATGCGGCGGGCAGTCGTGGATGCGGACATGGGGTCTCCGGAAAAGAAAGACCTTCACTCTCCTGCGCCGCCGCAGGGGGCGCACGTCGGACATCGTCCCCGGTGCGTGTGGGCCGGGTTGCGCTGCCGGCCGCAGCTACAGCCGGGTGCGCAGGCCCCAGATCTCGGGGAACAGCACCACGTCGAGCATCTTGCGCAGGTAGCTGGTGCCGCCCGTCCCGCCGGTGCCGCGCTTGAAGCCGATCACCCGCTCGACCGTGCTGACGTGGCGGAAGCGCCAGAGCCGGAAGGCGTCCTCCAGGTCGGTGAGTTCCTCGCCCAGCTGGTAGAGGTCGAACCAGCGTTGCGGGTCGCGGTAGACCGCGAGCCAGGCCTGCTCGACCGTCTCGCTCTCGACATGGCGCTGCGTCCAGTCGCGCAGCAGGCAGTCCGCCGGAATGGCCAGCCCGCGGCGGGCCAGCAGCCGCAGCGCCTCGTCGTAGAGCGACGGCGCCGCATAAGCGGCCTGCACGGTGGCGAGCAGGTCGGGGCGGTGCTCGTGGGGCTTCAACATCAGCGGGTTCTTGTTGCCGAGCGCGAACTCGATGCAGCGGTACTGCCAGCTCTGGAAGCCGCTGGACGGGCCGAGGTACGGGCGGATCGCCTGGTACTCGGGCGGCGTCATCGTCGCCAGCACGTCCCAGGCGTGGACCAGTTGCTCCATGATCCGGCTGACCCGCGCCAGCATCTTGAAGGCCGCGGACAGGTCGTCGGCCGCGACGCAGCGGATGGCGGCGTGCAGCTCGTGCAGCATCAGCTTCATCCACAGCTCGCTGGTCTGGTGCTGCACGATGAACAGCATCTCGTCGTGGGCGGGCGAGAGCGGATGCTGCGCGCCGAGCACTTCGTCCAGGTGCAGGTAGTCGCCGTAGCTCATCGAGCGGCTGAAGTCGAGCTGGGCGCGCTCCTCCTCGACGATGGCGGCGGGCGTGCCGACCGGGGCGCCGACCGACGTGACGGGCGGTGTGGCCGGCATGTTCCGCATGTCCGGTGCATCGGAAGACGGTGCGTGCGGGCAGCCCATCTCAGGTCACCGCCGCCTGCCGGTGGAAGCGCGCGTCGCGCCAGGCGCCGGTGGCGAGCACGTCGCGCAGCTGCTCCACCGCCTGCCAGACATCCTCGAAGCCGGTGTACAGCGGCGTGAAGCCGAAGCGCAGGATGTGCGGCTCGGCGCTGCCGTCGCCCGCGCGGTAGTCGCCGATCACGCCGCGGTCGATCAGCGCCTGCACGATCGCATGCGCGGCCTCCGGTGCGTCGCCGTGCCAGGTCAGGCTGACCTGCGAGCCGCGCCGAGCGGGATCGCGCGGTGTCGCGAGGCCGAGCGGATGGCCGTCGCAGCGCGCGTCCACCAGCGCGATGAACAGGTCGGTCAGCGCCAGCGACTTGGCGCGCAGCGCCGCCATGCCGCCCAGCGGCTCGGCTGCCGCGAATACGTCCAGCCCTGCTTCCAGCGCCGCCAGCGCGATCTGCGGCTGGGTGCCGCAGAGATACCGGCCGATGCCAGCCGCGGGCTGGTAGCCCGGCACGAAGGCGAAGGGCTGCGCATGGCCCCACCAGCCCGACAGCGGCTGGCGGAAACGGTCGACGTGGCGCGGATGCACCCAGACGAAGGCCGGCGCGCCGGGGCCGCCGTTCAGGAACTTGTAGCCGCAGCCGATCGCGAAGTCGGCGTTCGCCGCGTGCAGGTCCACCGGCACCGCGCCGGCGCTGTGGGCCAGGTCCCAGACCACCCGCGCGCCGGCGGCGTGGGCGGCGGCGGTGACCGCGGCCATGTCGTGCATCGCGCCGGTGCGGTAGTGGACGTGAGTCAGCAGCAGCACCGCGGTGTCGGCGCCCACCGCGGCCGGCAGGTCGGCGGCATCCACCAGCCGCAACGTGCCGCCGCGTTCGCGCGCCAGCGACTCGGCGATGTACAGGTCGGTCGGGAAGTTGCTGCGCTCGCTGACGATGGTGCGGCGGCCGGGCGCGTCCTCGGCGGCGATCGCGAGGGCGGCGCTCAGCACCTTGTAGAGGTTGACCGAGGTGCTGTCGGTGGCGACCAGTTCGCCCGGCCCGGCACCGACCAGCCGCGCGATGCGGTCGCCGATGCGCCGGGGTGCGTCGGCCCAGCCGGCGGTGTTCCAGGCGCGGATCAGCTCGGTGCCCCACTCGGCGCGCACCACCTGCGCCACCCGATCGGGCGTGGCCTTCGGCAGCGCGCCGAGCGAGTTGCCGTCGAGGTAGACGACGCCCTCGGGCAGCTGGAACAGGTCGCGCAGCGGGCGCAGCGGATCGGCGGCGTCGCGGCGCCGGCAGTCGTCGAGGGTGAGAAGGGTGGTCATGGACGGGCAGGTCGGCATTCAGGCCAGCGCACGCAGCACCGCGCGCACCGGGGAGGCGTCGGCGGTGGCGAGCCGCAGGGGCAGGGCGATCAGTTCGTAGTCGCCCTCGGGCACGTCGTCGAGCAGCAGGTTTTCCAGCACCCGCAGGCCGCGCCGGCGCAGCACCTGGTGGCCGTCGAGCGTCTTGCTGTCGGCCGGATCGACGCTCGCGCTGTCGGTGCCGACCAGCTGCACGCCGGCGTCGGCCAGGCGTTCGAGCGTGCCGGGCGCGAAGCCGGACAGTGCGTCGTCCCAGCGGTCCTGCGGCATGCGGGCGCAGGTGCGCACCAGCACGCGCGGCGGCAGGCCGTCGAGCGCATGCGCCAGATGCGCCCAGCGCACCAGCGGGCCGCAGCCGACCGCATGCACCACCCGGCACGGGCCGAGGTAGGGCGCCAGGTCCACCGCGCCGATGGGTGCGCCGTCCGGGTCGTAGTGCAGCGGTGCGTCGGCATGGGCGCCGACGTGCGGCGACAGCGTGAGGGTGGAGAGGTTGACCGGGCAGCCGGGGCCGATGCGCGCGAGCCACTGCTGCGCATAGGGCGCATCGCCCGGAAACACCGGGCTGGCGGCATGCACCGGCGGCGAGATGTCCCAGAGGCGCGGCGGGGCGGAAGTGGTCATGCGGTGACGCTATCACCGCGAAAATCGGCGTGGTGTCGGTTAAAAGCAACGCCAGTGCGGACTTTTTCCGGGCGCCGACAATCGCGGGCTGCTGCCGACCCCCCCGCCATGATCCGCCTCTACCTCGTCGTCTTCTTCGTGCTCATCCTGCTGAGCTGGGCGGCGCCGTGGCTGCGCCGGTTCGGCCTGGGGCGGCTGCCGGGCGACCTGCACTTCCGGCTGTTCGGCCGGCAGTGGGACGTGCCGGTGACCAGCACGCTGCTGGTCGGCGTGGTGGCAGGGCTGGTGGCCAAGTTCGTCTGATTCCCTGCGCGAGCGGCTCGGCCACGGCGCGTTACAGCGGCGCACGGCCCGGCTCCTAGACTGGCCGCGAGCGGTGCCGACAGGTTGCGCCGCGCTGCCTGAAGGACCATTTGCCCATGCGCGCCTGTGTCGATATCGGAGGAACCAAACTCGCCGTCAGCCTGGCGCATCCGGGTACGCGCGAGCTGCTGCACCGGCGGGCCGAGCCGACCGCCAAGGAAGGCACGCCCGACGTGGTGGTCGCACAGATCCTGCGGCTGCTCGACGCCGCCTGCGCCGAGGCCGGCGTGGCGATGGCCGATATCGACGGGGTGGGCGTCTCGTCGGCCGGCCCGTTCGTGATGCGGGACGGCTGCATCGAGGTCTCCACCCCCAATATCTGCGGCGGCCTGACCCGCGCCGACCAGGGCATTCCCAACGACTGGACCGCCTTCCCGCTGGAAGCGCCGCTGCGCGCGCACTTCGACAACCGCGTGCCGGTGCGGGTCGAGAACGACTGCGTGGCCGCGCTGGAAGCCGAGCGCCGCTGGGGCGCGCTGCAGGACGTGGACGACTGCGCCTACGTCACCTGGAGCACCGGGATCGGCATGGGCCTGGCGGTCGGCGGCCGGGTGCTGCGCGGCAAGAACGGCAATGCCGGCCACGGCGGCCACACGTTCGCCAGCGGCCCGGCGGAAGGCCCGACCTGCGGCTGCGGCAACGTCGGCGACCTGGAATCGCTGGTGTCGGGCACGGCGATGGCGCGGCGCTTCCGCGACCAGGGCTTCGCCGATGCCGAGGCGCTGCTGGAGGCGGCGAAGACCGGCGACGCGACCGCCTCGGGCATCGTCGACGACCTCTGCCGCATCCTCGGCCGGGGCTTGTTCAATGTGGTGGCGCTGCTGGACCTGCAGCGGATCAGCCTGGGCGGCAGCGTCTTCTGGCACCACCGCGACCACCTGCTGCCGCGGCTGCAGGCCGAACTGGCCGCCCACCTGCCGGCGCTGACGCGCGGCGTGGAACTGGTGCCCGCCGGCCTGCAGGACCGGGTCGGCGACTACGCCGCGCTGGCCCTTCTGCAGCAGGATTAGACGCAAAATTGCCCTTCGCGCAGGTGGGGCCTGCGCAAGCAGCTATGCATTCGATAGCGCGTCGAGGAACGTGCGTCGCCACCAGTGCACATCGTGCTCCCGGATGCGCTGCAGCAGCGCGCGGTGGCGCTGCTGGCGCTCCTCCAGCGGCATGCGCAGCGCGCGCTGCAGCACGTCGGCGGTGCCCTGGGTGTCGTACGGGTTGACCAGCAGGGCTTCCTTCAGCTGCTCGGCCGCCCCTGCGAAGCGCGACAGCACCAGCACGCCGGGATCGGCCGGGTCCTGCGCCACCACGTATTCCTTGGCGACCAGATTCATGCCGTCGCGCAGCGGCGTGACCAGCCCGACGGCCGACGCCCGGCACAGTCCCGGCACCCGCTTGCGCGCCACGGTGCGGTGGATGTAGCGGATCGGCATCCAGTCCAGCTCGCCATAGTCGCCGTTGATCGCGCCGCACAGGCCTTCCAGCTCGGTGCGGATGTCGGCATATGCATCGACGCTCTCGCGCGTCGGCGAGGCGATCTGGATCAGCGTCGCGCTGTTGCGGTTCTCCGGGTACTGCTTCAGCAGCTCGCGGAATGCACGGACCCGGTGCGGAATGCCCTTGGAATAGTCGAGCCGGTCGATGCCCATCAGCAGCCGGCGGCGGGCGTATTCCTCGGTCATGCGCTGGTACATGTCCTGCGCTTCCTTGCCGTGGGTCAGCGCGGCGAACTCGTCCACGTCGATGCCGATCGGGAACGCCCGGCAGACGATGGTGCGGCCGAAGGCGCGGAAGCGGTGCTCGCCCAGCGATTCGGCATGGATCTCCGCCTCGGCATAGCGCGAGAAGTGCAACGCGTCGGCCTCGCTCTGCAGGCCGACCACGTCGTACGAGAACAGGCAGCGCATCAGCCATTCGTGCTGCGGAATGGCGGCCAGGATCAGCTGCGGCGGCAGCGGGATGTGCAGGAAGAAGCCGATCTTCTGGGTGCAGCCGAGCGCGCGCAGTTCGGCGGCCAGCGGGATCAGGTGGTAGTCGTGGATCCAGATCGTGTCGTCGGGCTTCAGCAGCGGCAGCAGCTTGCGCGCGAACAGCTGGTTGACCCGCCGGTAGCCGACGATGTCGCCGGCGTCGAAGCGTGCCAGGTCGAGCCGGTAGTGGAACACCGGCCAGAGCACGCCGTTGCTGTAGCCGAGGTAGTAGCTGTCGTGGTCCTCCTGGCAGAGGTCCACCGTGGCGAGGGTGACCGGGCCGGCCTGCTGCACCCGCAACTCGCCCTCGCCGGGCGTATGGGTGTCGGCGATCGTGCCGCTCCAGCCGAACCACATGCCGCCGGTGCGGTTGAGCGTCTCGCCCAGCGCGACGGCCAGGCCACCCGCGGCCGGCTTGCGCGGGTCGGCCAGGCGGTTGGAAACGACGACGAGGCGACCGCTCATATCGCGCTGTCCCACGGCGCCGACAGCCGCATCGCCGCGTTGATGATGCCGACCATCGAATACGTCTGCGGGAAGTTGCCCCACATCTCGCCGGTCTCGGGGTGAGTGTCCTCGCTCATCATGCCGAGGTGGTTGCGGGCGGCGAGCATCGTCTCGAAGATGCTGCGCGCTTCCTCCTTGCGGCCGATGCGCGCCAGCGCGTCGATCAGCCAGAAGGTGCAGATGTTGAACGCCGTCTCTGGCTTGCCGAAGTCGTCGGGCGCCTCGTAGCGGCGCATGTAGGGACCGTCGCAGAGCGTCTTCTGCATCGCCTCGACGGTCGAGACGAAGCGCGGGTCCTTCGGGTCGATGATGCCGACCTCGGCCATCAGCAGCACGCTCGCGTCCAGGTCGCGGCCGCCGAAGCTCTCGGCGAAGGCCTGGCGTTCCTCGCTCCACGATTTCTCGATGATCTCGGTCTGCATGCGCTTCGCATGGCCGCCCCAGTAGTCGGCCCTTTCCGCCAAGCCGAGCGCGACGGCGATCTTGGCGAGCCGGTCGCAGGCGGCCCAGCTCATCAGCGCCGACGAGGTGTGGATGCGGGCGCGGGTGCGCAGCTCCCACATGCCGGCGTCGGGCGTGCCGTAGACCGCGATCGCCTGCTCGCCGACCTTCTCGAGCTGCACGAATTCGGCCTCGCCGGCGCGGTGTAGCAGCCGCTGGTCATGGAAGGCCTGCGCCGCGCCGAGCACGATGTTGCCGTACACGTCGTGCTGGAAGTGCTCCTGCGCCTGGTTGCCGACCCGCACCGGGCCCATGCCGCGGTAGCCGGCCAGGTGCTCGACGAAGGACTCGGGCAGCTGCTGCTCCATGCCGATGCCGAACAGCGGCTGCACGTGGCCGCCCTTGGCCGCCACCACCACGTTTCCGAGATAGCGCAGGTAGTCCTCCATCGTGCCGACTTCCGACAGGCTGTTGAGCGCCCGCACCACGAAGAAGGCATCGCGCAGCCAGCAGTAGCGGTAGTCCCAGTTGCGCTGGCTGCCTGGCGCTTCGGGGATGCTGGTGGTCATGGCCGCGACGATCGCGCCGGTCTCTTCGTAGAGCGAGAGCTTGAGCGTGATCGCGGCGCGGATCACCGCGTCCTGCCATTCCAGCGGCACCGCGAGGCGCTGGCTCCACTTGCGCCAGTACAGCACCGTCTCGCGCTCGAAATGGCGCGCCGTTTCGGCGATGCCGTCGTGCAGCGTCTCGTCGGCGCCGAGCAGGAAATGCAGCTCTCGGGTGACGACGAACGGCGTCTTCGACAGGACATGGGCGATCGGCGCATCGGTGTTGAGCCGCAGCGTCATCGCCGAGCCGACGAAGCGCACATGGTTGCTGCCCCGGGTGATGGTCGGCGTCTCGCGCCCCCAATCGTAGCGCAGGTCCACGCAGACCCGGATGCGCGGCGAGCCGTGCAGCGCCCGCACCTTGCGCACCAGCGTCAGCGGCCGGAAGTAGCGGGAGCGGGCGTAGAAGCGCGGCGCGAAGTCGGTGATCTCCAGCACATGGCCGGCGGTGTCGTACAGGCGGGTGCGCAGTACGGCGGTGTTGGGCTCGTACTGCTGCTCGCTGTGCGAGAAGTCCTCGATCTCGATGCCGAAGGCGCTCGCGTCCTCGTCGCGCTGCAGCAGCGCATTGAACACCGGGTCGCCGTCGAAGCGCGGCATGCAGCACCACACGATGCGCCCGCGCGCATCCACCAGCGCGCTGAAGGCGCAGTTCCCGATCAGACCCAGTGCCAGCGACGCCGGTGCGGGCGGCAGGAAGCCGGTGGCCTGGCGGGCTGCGTCTTCGAGCACGGACGGGGGAAGGGGGACATTGCTGCCGACGGTGGTCATCGCGGGATCTTTCGGGAAAACGCAGCGCGAAGCGCGGGACGGGGTGGAAGCAGGAGCGGGCCGCCCGGCAAGGAAACACGGTGCGGCCCGGCGGGGTGTGCATCGGCCGGTCAGGCGGCCGAGGCCGGCGCGAGGGTGGTGCGGGCGGAGGCCAGCCAGCCGCGCAGCGCGGCCGGGCTCAGGCAGCGGTGCTGGGCCTGCGTGGGACCTTCGCCGATCTTGATACCGCGGCCGCCGAAGCGCTGGACCGCGACGAAGCCGGATTCGTCGGTCACGTCGTCGCCGACGAAGATCGGGGTGCGGCCGGCGAACGGCGGCGCCGACATGAAGACGCCGATCGCTTGGCCCTTGTTGACGCCGGCCGGCTTGACCTCGAACACGCACTTGCCGTGCAGTACCTCGACGCCCGGGCGGCCGGCGACGACCGCCTGCACCGCGTCGAAGCACAGCGATTCCAGTTCAGGCGCATGGCGGAAGTGCAGGGCGACCGAATGGTCCTTGTGCTCCACCAGCAGGCCCGGATGCAGCGCAGCGAGCTGCTCCATCGCCTGCACCGCGGCGGCGAGCGGCGGCTGGTCGAGCGCCGGGCGGGAGCCGTCGACCATCCGGTACTGGGCGCCGTGCTCGCCGGCGGCCGGCAGCTCCAGCGGCGCGAGGTAGTGGTCGATGTCGGCGATCGGGCGGCCGGTGACGATGGCAAGCGCACCGCCGAGCAGCCGGTGCAGCGCCGCAAGCGTGGGTACCAAGCCGGTGGCGATGCGCACTGCATCGGGAGTGGGCGCGATCTCGGCCAGGGTGCCGTCGAAGTCGAGGAAGAGGGCGGTCTCGGGGGTGACCGTAGGCAGCAGTTGCATCCCGGACGACGTTACCAGAGGCCTCCCAGGGGTCGCGTAAGCGAAATAACCTGTTACGGCCACGGCGCTCCTGCCTGAAGAAACGGGCCGCGCCAAGCCCTGCAGACGTAAATCCTGCGTAAATGCGTACGCCGCCGTGCGTGGCGACAGGCCGGCGCCGCGTACCATCGCCCGCGTCCGGCCGCCCCACTTCCACGATGAAAACCTGTCACGTCTCCTTGCCATTGCGCGGTATCCGTCAGGGGGGCCGTAGCCGCGTCGGCGTGCTGGTACTGGCCGTGGTGCTGGCGGCGGCGGTCGCGGGCGGTGCCTGGTGGTGGAAGCGGCACCGCGATGCGCAGGCTGTCGCAGCGCCTGCCGGGGTGTCCGGCGCGGCTGCGGGCGGCGGGTCGGCTGCGGCGGCGCGGCGCTTCGCCGGCGGGGTGCAGCCGGTCTCGGTCGCGGCGGCACGGCGGCAGGACATGCGGGTGCTGCTGTCGGCCATCGGCACCATCGCTGCGCCCAACACGGCGGTCGTGCGGCCCAAGGCCGACGGCGAACTGAAGGCGATCCGCTTCCGCGAGGGCGATACGGTGCGCGCCGGCCAGCTGCTGGCGGAGATCGACGCGCGAACCTACCAGGCGCAGCTCGCGCAGGTGCAGGGCAACCTGGCCCGCGACCAAGCCCAGCTGCGCAACGCCCAGCTCGACCTGCAGCGCTACCAGGAGCTGCTGGCACAGGACTCGATCGCGCAGCAGCAGGTCGCCACGCAGGAAGCGCTGGTGCGCCAGCTGCAGGGCACGGTGCAGGCGGACCAGGCGCAGGTGGACGCGGCGAAACTGACGCTGTCGTACACCCGGGTGACCGCGCCGATCGCCGGGCGGCTCGGCCTGAAGCAGGCCGATCTCGGCAACCTGGTGCGCGCGACCGACACCAACGGCATCGTCACCATCACCCAGACGCAGCCGATCAACGCGGTGTTCGCGATCCCGGAAGCCGCGCTGCCGCAGGTCGCACGCAAGCTGCGCGCCGGCGAGGCGCTGCCGGTGGAAGCCTGGGACCGCGAGCGGCGCCAGCGCCTCGCGGCCGGCGAGGTGCGCTTCGTCGACAACGCGATCGACACCGCCACCGGCACCATCCGGCTGAAAGCGGTGTTCCCCAACACCGACAACTTGCTGTTTCCCAACCAGTTCGTGAACGTGCTGCTGCAGACCGACCTGCTGGAGAACGCGCTGCAGGTCCCGACCGCCGCGGTGCAGCGCGGCACGCAGGGTACCTACGTGTATGCGGTGGACGGCGAGGGCACGGTGTCGCTGCGGCTGGTGACACTCGGCCCGGCCGAAGGCGAATGGACCAGCGTGCGCGGTAACCTGCGCGCCGGCGAACAGGTGGTGACCGACGGCGCCGACCGGCTGCGCGACGGCACCAAGGTGCAGGTGGTGGTGGCGCCCACGGCGGCGCAGGACGCGGCGGCCGCGGCGTCGTCGTCCGGCGCATCGGCTGCGCGGCGGGCGATGGAGCGGCTCTCGCCGGAGCAGCATGCGCGGGTGCGCGCGATGTCGCCGGACGAGCGCCGGGCCTTTTTCCAGAAGCTGCGCGCCGAGCGGGGCGGTGCGGCGGGCGCGGGCGGATCGGCCGCACCGGGCGGAGGCGCCCCGGCCGGCAGCGGCCAGCCCTCGACCGCGCCCGGCAGCACCGCCGGCACGCCGGCGCCCGCTACGCCTGCGACGCCCGCCACGCCCGCAGCAGCACCGTCGGCGGCGCCTGCGGCGCCTGCAGCACCGGGCGCGCCGGCGGCCCGCTGATCCGGCGCGGTCGCCATGAACCTGTCGCGCCTCTTCATCCTGCGGCCCGTGGCCACCTCGCTGCTGATGGTGGCGCTGCTGATCTCCGGCCTGCTCGCCTACCGCATGCTGCCCCTGTCGGCGCTGCCCGAGGTGGACTACCCGACGATCCAGATCACCACGCTCTACCCCGGCGCCAGCCCCGATGTGATGACCTCCTCGGTCACCGCGCCGCTGGAGCGGCAGTTCGGCCAGATGCCGGGGCTGGCGCAGATGTCGTCCACCAGTTCCGGCGGCGCGTCGGTCATCACGCTGCGCTTCGCGCTCGACGTGGCGCTCGACGTGGCCGAACAGCAGGTGCAGGCGGCGATCAACGCCGGCAGCAACCTGCTGCCGACCGACCTGCCGATGCCGCCGGTCTACAGCAAGGTCAACCCGGCCGACGCGCCGGTGCTCACGCTGGCGATCACCTCGCCCACGCTGCCGGTGATCCGGGTGCACGACCTGGTCGAGAACAGGCTGGCGCCGCGGCTGTCGCAGGTGCAGGGCGTCGGCCTGGTCGCGATCGCCGGCGGCCGCCGGCCGGCGGTGCGCATCCGGGCCAACCCGCAGGCGCTGGCGTCGGCCGGCATGTCGCTGGAGGACGTGCGCACGGCGATCGCCGCGGCCAACGTCAAGCAGGCCAAGGGCAGTTTCGACGGGCCGGCGCGCGCCTCCACCATCGACGCCAACGATCAGCTGCAGTCGGCGGCCGAATACCAGAACCTGATCGTCGCCTTCAAGAACGGCAACCCGATCCGTCTGACCGACGTGGCGGAGATCGTGGACGATGCCGAGAACACCCGGCTGGCGGCCTGGGCCGGTGTTGCCGGACCGGCCGCCGCCGTTCCCGCCAGCGGGCCTGCCACCGCCGGGCCGCCCCAAGGTGGCGGCCTCCCCCCTGGGAGGGAAGCGGCGCAGCCGCAACGGGGGGGCACCATGACCGCCGGGGTGATCCTCAACATCCAGCGCCAGCCGGGCGCCAACGTGATCGAGACGGTGGACCGCATCCGCGCGCTGCTGCCGCAATTGCAGAGCACGCTGCCGGCCTCCCTCGACGTGCAGGTGCTGACCGACCGCACCACCACGATCCGCGCCTCGGTGCGCGACACCCAGTTCGAACTGCTGCTCGCGATCGCGCTGGTGGTGGCGGTGATCTTAGTCTTCCTGCGCAGCGCATCGGCCACGCTGATCCCGAGCGTCGCGGTGCCGCTGTCGCTCATCGGCACCTTCGGCGTGATGCACCTGGCGGGCTTCTCGATCAACAACCTGACGCTGATGGCGCTCACCATCTCCACCGGCTTCGTGGTGGACGACGCGATCGTGATGATCGAGAACATCGCCCGCTACGTGGAGGACGGCGAGCCGCCGATGCAGGCGGCGTTGAAGGGCGCCAAGCAGATCGGCTTCACCATCGTCTCGCTCACCATCTCGCTGATCGCGGTGCTGATCCCGCTGCTGTTCATGGGCGACGTGGTGGGGCGGCTGTTCCACGAGTTCGCGATCACGATGGCCGTCGCGATCCTGGTATCGATGGTGGTGTCGCTCACCCTCACACCGATGCTGTGCGCGCGGCTGCTGAAGCGCACGCCCGAGGAGAGCCACGGCCGGCTGTACCGTGCGACCGGCCACTTCTTCGACCGCACCATCGCCGGTTACGGGCGCATGCTGCGCACCGTGCTCGACCACCAGGCGCTCACCCTGCTGGTGTTCGCGGCTACGCTCGCGGCCACGGTGGCGCTGTACTTCCTCGTGCCCAAGGGCTTCTTCCCGGTGCAGGACACAGGCGTGATCCAGGCGACCACCGAGGCCGCGCAGTCCACCTCGTTTTCGGCGATGGCGGCGCGCCAGCAGGCGATCGCCGCACGGGTGCTGGAAGACCCGGCGGTGCAGAGCGTGTCGTCCTTCATCGGCGTGGACGGCGCCAACGTCACGCTGAACACCGGCCGGCTGCTGATCAACCTCAAGCCCAAGGGCGAACGCAGCGGCATGGCCGAGACGGTGCGGCGCCTGGCCGAGAGCACCCGCGACGTCCCGGGCATCGTGCTGTACCCGCAGCCGGTGCAGGACCTGACGATCGAGGACCGGGTGGCGCGCACCCAGTACCAGTTCCTGCTGTCCTCGCCGGACGATGCGCAGTTGCGCCGCATCACGGCGGAGATGCTGCGCCGGCTGCGGGCGCTGCCGCAGCTCACCGATGTGGCGAGCGACCTGCAGGACGGCGGCCTGCAGGCGTACGTGGAGATCGACCGCGCGCAGGCGAGCCGGCTCGGCGTGACGGTGGCGGCGGTCGACACCGCGCTCTACAACGCCTTCGGCCAGCGGCTGATCTCGACCATCTTCACCCAGTCGAACCAGTACCGGGTGGTGCTGGAGGTCGGGCCGCAGTACCGGCTCGGCCCGGAGGCGCTGGGCCTGCTGTACGTGCCGTCGTCCGCTGGCGGTGCGCCGGTGCCGCTGTCGGCGATCGCGCGGGTCACCGAGCGGCCGACCGCACTGGCGGTCAACCACGTCGGCCAGCTGCCGGCCGCGACGATCTCGTTCAACACGGCCGCGGGCGTGTCGCTCGGCGACGCGGTGGACGCGATCAAGGCCGAGCAGGCGGCGATGGACCTGCCGCTGTCGGTGGAGACGAGCTTCCAGGGCGCGGCGCTGGCTTTCCAGGCGTCGCTGTCGAACACGCTGCTGCTGGTGCTGGCGGCGGTGGTGACGATGTACATCGTGCTGGGCGTGCTGTACGAGAGCACGATCCATCCGGTGACGATCCTCTCGACCCTGCCGTCGGCGGCGCTGGGTGCGCTGCTGGCGCTGCTGGCCGGCGGGCTGGACCTGGACATCGTGGCGATCATCGGCATCGTGCTGCTGATCGGCATCGTGAAGAAGAACGCGATCATGATGATCGACTTCGCGCTCGACGCTGAGCGCGAGCAGGGCCTGGCGCCGCGGGAGGCGATCTACCAGGCATGCCTGCTGCGCTTCCGGCCGATCCTGATGACGACGCTGGCGGCGCTGCTGGGGGCGTTGCCGCTGATGCTGGGGGATGGCGTGGGGAGCGAGCTGCGACACCCGCTGGGGGTGACGATGGTGGGGGGGCTGATCGTTTCGCAGCTGCTGACGCTGTTCACTACGCCGGTGATCTACCTGGGGTTTGCGGAGGGTGTGCGGCGGTGGCGGGAGCGGCGCGGAGTTGCGGTTGAGGCTCGAGATGGGCTCTAGCGCTTGTCCCGCTTGCGCTGGTCGCTATGGAATTGGTAGTGGCGCTTGGCTTTTGAGTGCGGGAGCCGGGAGTTCGCCCCGGCGGGCGACCTACTTTCTTTGCTTCGCCAAAGAAAGTAGGCAAAGAAAGGCGACCCCCAGCGAGCGCGTCCCTGCGCTGCGCTCCGGGCAACCTGCGGTGCTCGCGGCGGGCGGGGTCCGGGCGAACTCGCTGCGCTCAGACAGCGCCCGGCCCTTGTCCGCCCACCGCTGCGCTCCTCGGCGCGCTCGTCCAGGGGGAAGCCCGGGCGGGCCTTTGCTGCGCTCGGCATGTCAGGCGGGCCATCGCGTTGCTCGGCCTGGGATTGCCCTCGTCCGAGCTTTGATCTTTTCCCGCAGAGTGAGGGAATCGCAGCCGGGAGCGGTCGTGCCCAACACCCTGCCTCACTCCCTTTCCCGCCGATACAGTGCTGAAGTGCGGTCTCCCCGCGCCAAGCGCAGCGAAGGCCCCCCCAGCAGGCCGAGCGCAGCAAAGGCCCGTTCCCCATGCCGAGCGCAGCGAAGGCCCGCCCGGACTTTCCCCTTGCCGGGGCGTCGAGGAGCGCAGCGGGCGGCGGATGAGGGCCGGGCGCTGTCTGAGCGGAGCGCAGCGCAGCGAGTTCGCCCGGAACCCGCCGCCCGCGAGCACCGCAGAGCCGTCCGGCGCAGCCGGACCGCCCCGGTGGGGTCGCCTTTTCTTAGTGACTTCTTTTGGCGAAGCAAAAGAAGTCACTCGCCCGCCGGGGCGAGACCCGGCTCCCCCACTGAGCAGGAGAAGCAGCCATGAGCCTCTCCACCCCCTTCATCCACCGCCCGATCGCCACCACCCTCATCACCCTCGGCATCGCCCTCGCCGGCATCCTCGCCTTCCTGCTACTGCCGGTCGCGCCCCTCCCGCAGGTCGACTACCCGACGATCAGCGTCACCGCCAGCCTGCCGGGCGCCAGCCCCGACACCATGGCCGCGACCGTCGCCACGCCGCTCGAACGCGCGCTCGGCGCCATCGCCGGCGTCAACGAGATGACGTCCTCGTCCTCGCTCGGCAACACCCGCATCACGCTGCAGTTCGACCTGGAGCGCGACATCGACGGTGCCGCGCGCGACGTGCAGGCCGCGATCAACGCGGCCCGCACCCTCCTGCCCACCGGCATGCCCGGCAACCCGACCTACCGCAAGGTGAATCCGGCCGATGCGCCGGTGCTGATCCTGGCCCTCACCTCCGACACGCTCACCCGCGGCCAGATGTACGACGCCGCCTCCACCGTGCTGTCGCAGTCGCTCGCCCAGGTCGAGGGCATCGGCAACGTGCAGATCGGCGGCGGCGCGCTGCCCGCGGTGCGGATCGAACTCGACCCGGCGCGGCTCGCGGCCAGCGGCATCGCGCTGGAAGACGTGCGCACCGCTGTCACCGCCACCAACGCCAACCGGCCGCTCGGCGCGGTCGAGCAGGGCGACCGCTACTGGCAGATCGCCGCCAACGACCAGGCGCGCACCGCGGCCGACTACGCGCCGTTGGTGATCCGCTGGCAGAACGGCGCGGCGGTGCGGCTGCAGGACGTCGCGCGGGTCACCGACTCGGTGCAGGACATCCGCAACTACGGCGTGGCCGACGGCAAGCCGTCGATCCTGCTGCTGCTGTTCAAGCAGCCCAACGCCAACATCATCGAGGCGGTGGACCGGGTGCACGCCATGCTGCCGCGGCTGCGCGCCTCCATCCCGGCGGCGATCGACCTGACGGTGGTGAGCGACCGCACGCCGACGCTGCGCGCCTCGCTGCGCGAGGTCGAGCATGCACTCGCCATCGCCGTCGGGCTGGTGATCCTCGTCGTGTTCCTGTTCCTGCGCAACGCCCGCGCGGCGCTGATCCCGAGCGTGGCGGTGCCGGTATCGCTGGCCGGCACCTTCGGCGTGATGTACCTCTGCGGCTACACGCTCGACAACCTGTCTTTGATGGCGCTCACCGTGGCGACCGGCTTCGTGGTGGACGACGCGATCGTGGTGCTGGAGAACGTCACCCGCCACATGGAGCGCGGCAAGACCGCGCTGCAGGCGGCGCTCGACGGCGCGCGCGAGATCGGCTTCACCGTGGTGTCGATCAGCCTCTCCCTCATCGCGGTATTCATCCCGATCCTGCTGATGGGCGGCATCGTCGGCCGGCTGTTCCGCGAGTTCGCGGTCGTGCTGAGCGCGGCGATCCTGGTGTCGATGGTGGTGTCGCTCACCACCACGCCGATGATGTGCGCGCGGCTGCTGAAAGCCCCCGTGCCGCGCCGCGCGCCGTCGCGGCTCGCACGCTGGTCCGACCGGGCGCAGAAGCGCATCGAGCGCCTTTACCGGCGCACGCTGGCCTGGGCGCTGCGTCGGCAGCCGCTGTTGCTGCTGTCGCTGGCGGCGGTGGTCGGGCTCAACGTCTACCTGTACGGCGCGATCGAGAAGGGCTTCTTCCCGCAGCAGGACACCGGCCGGATCAACGGCTTCATCCGTGCCGACCAGGCGACCTCGTTCCAGGCGATGCAGCAGCGGCTGCAGCGCTTCCTCGCGATCGTGTCGGCCGACCCGGCGGTAGAGCACGTCACCGGCTTCACCGGCGGCGGGCAGCGCAACGCGGCGCAGATGTTCATGTCGCTCAAGCCGCTGGCCGAGCGCCGGGGCGTCTCGGCCGACGCGGTGGTCACCCGCCTGCGCGAGAAGCTTGCGAACGAGCCGGGCGCACGCCTGTTCCTGAACCCGGCACAGGACATCCGCATCGGCGCGCGCGGCTCCAACGCCAGCTACGAATACACGCTGCAGGCCGACAGCAACGAGGAGCTGCGCCTGTGGGAGCCGCGCATCCGCCGCGCGCTGCAGGCACTGCCGGAGCTGACCGACGTCAGCAGCGACCAGCAGGACAACGGCTTGCAGACCTCGCTGGTGCTCGACCGCGACGCGATCGCGCGGCTCGGCCTGTCGGTGCGCGCGGTGGACCAGACGCTCAACGACGCTTTCGGCCAGCGCCAGGTCGGCGTGATCTACAACCCGCTCAACCAGTACCGGGTGGTGATGGAGGCCGCGCCCGAATGGCTGCAGAGTCCCGAATCGCTGCGCCGCTTCTTCTTCGTGAACAATGCCGGGCAGCAGATCCCGCTGTCGGCCTTCGCCCGGATGGAGCTGACCAACACCCCGCTGCGGGTGGACCACGAGCGCGGCACGCCGGCCACCACGATCAGCTTCAACCTGCCCGAGGGCGGCGCGCTGTCGCAGGCCACCGCCGCGGTGAACGACGCGGTGGCGGCGCTCGGCGTGCCGGTGTCGATCCGCGGCACCTTCGGCGGCACCGCGGGTGCGTTCCAGGATTCGCTGTCCACCCAGCCGCTGCTGATCCTGGCGGCGCTGGTGGCGATCTACCTGGTGCTCGGCATCCTGTACGAGAACCTGGTGCATCCGATCACCATCCTCTCGACCCTGCCGTCGGCCGGCGTCGGCGCGTTGCTGGCGCTGATGCTGTTCAGGACCGAGTTCTCGCTGATCGCGCTGATCGGCATCATCCTGCTGATCGGCATCGTGAAGAAGAACGCGATCATGATGATCGACTTCGCCATCGTGCGGCAGGCGCATGGCGCAACCGCCGGTGCCGCGATCTACCGGGCCTGCGCCCTGCGGCTGCGGCCGATCCTGATGACCACCGCCGCCGCGATCTTCGGCGCGCTGCCGCTGGCGCTCGGCCGCGGCGACGGTGCCGAGCTGCGGCAGCCGCTGGGCATCGCCATCGTCGGCGGCCTGGTGCTGAGCCAGCTGCTCACGCTTTACACCACGCCGGTGGTCTACGTGGTGCTTGACCGCCTGCGCACCGCGCGCCGCCGGCGCCGGCTGGCGCTGCGCCCGCCACCGTCCGCACCTTCTGCCGAGGCTCCGCATGCCGCTTGATTCATCTCCTGCCTCCCGCCGGCCCCTCGCGTGGGCGCTGCCGTGCGGCCTGGTGCTGCTGTCGTTGCTCGCCGGCTGCAACCTCGCGCCGCGCCACGAGGTGCCGCCGATGGACATTCCCGCCACGTTCAAGGAGGCCGCGCTCTGGCAGCCGGCCGACCTCGACGCCGCCGCGGTGCCCGACGCCTGGTGGACGCTGTTCGCCGACCCGGTGCTCGACGACCTGCAGGCGCAGGCCGCCGCGCGCAACCAGACCATCGCCGCCAGCCTGGCCGCGCTGCGCGGCGCGCAGGCGGCGGTGGCGAGCGCCCGCGCGGCCGTGCTGCCGGTGGTCAATGCCAACGCCAGCACGACCCGCAGCGTGTCGGGCGGCGGGATTTCCGGCACGGTGGATGCGGCCGGCAATCCGGTGGGCAGCACCGGCGGGCGGCCGCGCACGGTGGACACGCTCGGCCTGTCGGCCAGCTGGGAGGTCGACCTGTGGGGCCGGCTGTCCAACACCGTCGCGGCGGCCGCGGCGCGGGTGGAGGCGAGCGCGGCCGACTTGGCGGCACTGCGGCTGTCCACCCACGCCACGCTGGCGCAGACCTACTTCGCGCTGCGCGCCAACGAAGCCCAGGCCGCGCTGCTGGCCGACACGCTGGACGGCTACCGCCGCCAGCTGGAGCTGACCCGCAACCGCTACCGGGTGGGCGTCGCCTCGTCGGCCGACGTGGCCCAGGCCGAGAGCCAGCTGCAGTCCACCGAGGCGCAGCGGATCGAATCCGACCTGAACCGCGCGCAGCTGGAGCATGCGCTGGCCCTGCTGACCGGCCAGCCGCCGGCATCGCTCGCGCTGCCGCGCACGGCGGTCCTGCCCGCGGTGCCGCCGCTGCCGGAGCAGCTGCCGGCTACGCTGCTGCAGCGCCGGCCCGACATCGCCGCCGCCGAGCGCCGGGTGGCCGCGGCCAACGCGCAGATCGGCGTGGCGAGGGCCGCGTTCTTCCCGGCGCTCACGCTGTCGGCGAGCGCCGGATACCGCGGCAGCGAGATCTCCGACCTCATCGCGCTGCCCAACCGCTTCTGGTCGGTCGGCCCGGCGCTGGCGCTGTCGGTGTTCGACGGCGGCCTGCGCCGCGCGCAGGTGGAGACCGCCCGTGCCGCGGCCGAGCAGGCCACCGCCGTCTACCGCCAGACGGTGCTGACCGCGCTGCAGGAAGTGGAGGACGCGCTGGTCGTCGGCGCCGGCCTGGCGCGCGAGCGGGTGGTGCAGGCCGAGGCCCTCGCCGCCGCGCGCAAGGCCCGCACCGTGGCCGAGAACCAGTACCGCGCGGGCATCGTCAGCTACCTGAACGTGGTGAGCGCCCAGGCCGCCGCGCTGGCGGCCGAACGCACGCTGCTCGACCTGCAGAACCGGCAGATCGCGGCGGTGAACACGCTGCTGAAGAACATCGCGGGGCGGTGGGACCGGCCGCCACTGGCCGCGGCACCTGCCGGCGACGGCGCACCGGTGGCGGCGCGCTGACCGCGGGCCGGCCGCGGCGCTGCACTACAGTCGCCCGCATGGCATACGAACTCCACTACTGGCCCGGCATCCAGGGCCGCGGCGAATTCGTCCGGCTGGCCCTCGAGGCGGCGGGCGCACCGTACATCGACGTCGCCCGCGGCCCCGAGGACAAGGGGCAGGGCCTGGCCGCCTCCGAGAAGGCGCTTGCCGACAAGCGTGCCGTCCACCCGCCGTTCGCGATGCCGTTCCTGAAGGACGGCACCTTCGTCGTCGGCCAGGTCGCTGCGATCCTGCAGTACCTGGCGCCACAGCTGAAGCTGGTCGCCCGCAGCGAGCAGGCCCGCGTCTGGACGCACCAGATCCAGCTGACGCTGGCCGACTTGGTGACCGAGGCGCACGACACCCACCATCCGGTGGGCATCGGCGCCTACTACGAGGACCAGAAGCCCGAGGCCGCACGGCGGGCCGCGGAATTCCGCGAGCAACGGCTGCCCAAGTTCGTCGGCTGGCTCGACAGCATCCTGGCGCGCAACCCCGCCGGCCCGCGGCACCTGGTCGGCGGGAAGCTCAGCTATGCGGACCTGTCGCTGTTCCAGGTGGTGGAGGGCCTGCGCTACGCCTATCCGAAGGCGACCCAGAAGGCGCTCGCCAAGGCGCCCGGCGTGGTGCGGCTGCACGACCGCGTGGCTTCGCTGCCGCGCATCGCGGCCTACCTGCGCAGCCCGCGCCGCATCCCGTTCAACGAACAGGGCATCTTCCGCCACTACCCGGAACTCGACACATGAGCGCCGACCGCGACGACGCAGCGCCTGCACCTGCACCGGCACCGGCCGCGCCGCCGGCCCAGCCCCGCAACCCGCTGCACGGCGTGACGCTGGAGGCGCTGGTCGCTGCGCTGGTGGACCACTTCGGTTGGGACGAACTCGCACAGCAGGTGCCGGTGCGCTGCTTCACCCACGACCCGAGCATCCCGTCGTCCCTGCGCTTCCTGCGCAAGACGCCCTGGGCGCGCGAGAAGGTCGAGAGCCTCTACCTCTTCATGCTGCGGGAGCAGCGGCGGCGCGCGCCGCGCTGAGCGCCCGCACCCGCGCGCCCTGGATGCGCTCGCCGATCTGCGGGCCCCTGGCGCCGCGCCCGGCCGCTTCCTGCGCGACCGCGGCGGTATCGACCGCCTGGGCCGCCGCCAGCGCGGCCAGCAGCCGCGGCCGCTGCGGATAGGGCTCTTCCTGCAGGCCGCCGCGGCCGCGCGCATCGCATTCGCAGGCCAGCAGCACCTCGGCGAAACGCTGCGGCTTGCGGAAGGCGTCGCAGCGCTCGAGCAACCGGACGGTCGCAGCGGCGTCGAACTCCCCGCTGCGGTGGAGGTTGCCGTGCTCGCGTGCCACCACCTCGGCCAGTTCGCGGCACGCGACCGGCACCCGCAGCCGCTCGGCCAGCGGCCCGAGCAGCCGGGCGCTGCGCATCTCGTGGCCGATGTGGCGCGGCAGCACGTCGGCGGGCGTGGTGCCCTTGCCCAGGTCATGCGTCAGGCAGGCGAAGCGCACGCCGAGCGGCGCCTCCAGCCGCGCGGCCATGTCGAGCACCATCCCCAGGTGCACGCCGGTGTCCACCTCGGGGTGGTAGTCGGCGCGCTGCGGCACGCCCCAGAGCCGGTCCACTTCCGGCAGCAGCCGGGCCAGCGCGCCGCAGTCGCGCAGCACCTCCAGCATACGCGACGGCCGCACCTCCATCAGGCCGCGGCTGATCTCCTGCCAGACCCGCTCGGGCACCAGCGCATCGACCTCGCCGTCCTCGACCATCGCGCGCATCAGGCCGGCGGTCTCGCGGGCGACGGTGAAGTCGGGGAAGCGGGCGGCGAAGCGGGCGAGGCGCAGGATGCGCACCGGGTCCTCGCGGAAGGCGTCGGTCACGTGGCGCAGCACCTTCGCGGCGAGGTCGGCGCGGCCGCCGTGCGGGTCGATCAGGCCATCGAGACCGGGGGCGTCGGCCGGCTGGGCGATCGCATTGATCGTCAGGTCGCGCCGCGCCAGGTCGTCCTCCAGCGTCACGTCGGGCGCGGCATGCACCACGAAACCCCGGTAGCCGCGGGCGGTCTTGCGCTCGGTGCGGGCCAGCGCGTATTCCTCGTGCGTGTCCGGATGCAGGAACACCGGGAAATCCTTGCCGACCGGGCGGAAGCCGGCCGCTTCCATCGCTTCCGGCGTGGCGCCGACCACGACCCAGTCGCGGTCCTGGACCGGCAGGCCGAGCAGGGCGTCGCGCAGCGCGCCGCCGACTTGGTAGATCTTCATGCGGACGAGTCTACCGCCGGTGCCAGCTACTTGCTATCGAATGCATAGCTGCCAGCGAAGGTCCCACGGGCGCAAAAGCCCGATTTATGTCCGATCGAGCCGGTACGGCTCCTCGAAGTCCCGGAAATCCTGCTCGGCCAGCGCATCCGCGATCCAGGCGGCCACGCCGGGCAGGGCGGCCACCCGGTCCACGTACGCCGCGATCTGCGGCGGCAGCGGCAGCGGGTAGGTGAGGAGCCGCATGCAGACCGGCGCGTAGAAGGCATCGGCGATCGAGAAGGCGCCGAACAGCATCGGGCCGCCGTGGGTGTCGAGCAGCTCGCTCCACATCTGCACCAGCCGGGCGACGTCGGCCCGTACGCCGGCCTGGTCGCGCCAGATCAGGGCGCCGATCTCCGGCAGCCGGGCCTCGATATTCATCGGGCAGTGGCTGCGCAGCGCACCGAAGCCGGCATGCATCTCGGCGGTCACGCTGCGTGCCCGGGCCCGGGCGGCCGGATCGGCGGGCCAGAGCTGCCGGTCGGGATGGCGCTCGGCCAGCGTCTCGGCGATCGCCAGCGTGTCCCAGACGACGGTGCCGTCGTCGGTGACCAGCACCGGCACCTTGCCGGCCGGGTTGACCGCCCGCACCGCGGTGTGGAAGGCCGAGCCGGCCTCGAACGCGTCGAAGCGCAGCAGCCGCTCCTCGAAGCCGATGCCGGCCTGGCGCATCAGCACCCACGGGCGCATGGACCAGGACGAGTAGTTCTTGTTGCCGATGTAGAGCAGAGGCATGGCGCGGGCCTTCCGGAGGTGAGGGTGCCGGCCATGCTAGCGGCGCCCGGGCGGTCGATTCATGCCGGTTGCGGGCGCGATTGATGCGCTGCGGCCGCCGGGCAGGGCGGTCGCAGGCGGAGAGAGCGAGAGAGGCCGTTCAGCCCAGCGGCCAGACCACGCCGTTGTCGTTCAGGATCGCGTCGAGCGGCAGGTCGTGCGCTTCCGGCTCGAAGTCGGACAGAAAGCCCTGGGTGAAGCCGAGGCCGACCGTCGTCGGGCGCGGCTCCAGCGCGGCCAGCGTGCGGTCGTAGAAGCCGCCGCCGTAGCCGAGCCGGTAGCCGCCGGGGCCGTAGCCGACGCAGGGCACGAACAGCAGCGTCGGCACCACCAGTTCGGTGTCCTTGGGCTTGGGGATGCCGTAGGCGTCTTCCTCCATCGGGCAGCCGGGGTACCAGGCGTGGAAGGTGAGCGTCTTGTGTTCGCGGTCCACCACCGGCAGGCCGATGCGGCGGCGCTGCGATTCGCCCTGCAGTTCGCCGTCCTCCTTCCAGCGGTGCAGCGCCGGCAGCGGATCGAATTCGCCCTTGATCGGCCAGTAGGCGCCGATCACCGCGTCGGGCCGGCCCACCAGCCAGATCCGCATCACCCGCTGGAGCTGGTCGGCGCGCTGCAGCCGGTCCGGCAGGTTCAGTCTCTCCTCGATCAACGCCCGTCGAACGGCTGCTTTGTCCATAATTCCCTCGATGAAATTCCCGAAGATTCTGACATCCGCCCTGGTCCTCCTGGTGACGGGCGCATCGGCCCTCGCGCAGCCGGCCGGCCTGGGCCGCGGCGACGACGTGATCACCGAGATGTCGCAGGCCTTCCGGCGCGGCGACCGGGCGCGCCTCGCGAGCCTGCTGCCGCTGGCGCGCGGCCATGCGCTGGAGCCCTGGGCGGCCTACTGGGAACTGCGCTCGCGGCTGCAGGAGGCACAGCCGGCCGAGGTCGATGCCTTCCTCGCGCGCTGGGCCGGCAGCTACCAGGAAGACCGGCTGCGCAACGACATGCTGCTGCTGCTCGGCCAGCGGCGCGACTGGCAGCGCTTCGCCGAGCTGCATCCGGCCTACCGCATGGGCGACGACCGCGAGGTGCGCTGCTATGCGCTGCTGGTCGACCACCTGCGCAGCGGCGGTCGCAGCGCCCCGGCCGTGGCCGAGGAGGTGAAGCGGAACTGGTACAGCCTGCGCGAGGCCGACGACGGCTGCACCCTGGCGGCAAGCGAGCTCTACACCGCCCGCGCGCTGACCGCCGAGGACGTCTGGCGCAAGGCGCGGCTGTCCATCGAAGCCAACCGGCCGCGGCCGGCCACGGCGGCGGTCACCATCGTGGCGCCCGACCTGGCGTCGGCCGTCGGCGAGCTGAACGCCAGCCCGGCGAAATTCCTGGCCGGCCGCGCCACCGCCCCGTCCCGCGCCCGCAAGGAGCTGGTGACGATGGCGCTGGTGAAGATGGCGATCGCCGACCCCGAGGCCGCCGCCGCGCAGCTCGACTCCAAATGGAGCGTGCAGATCGCACCGGAGGAGCGCAACTGGGTCTGGGGCGCGATCGGCCGCCAGACGGCGACCCGGCTCTCCCCCAACGCGATGGACTATTTCGGCCAGGTCACCCGGGACCGCGACCTGAGCGCCGACATGCTCGGCTGGAAGGTGCGGGCTGCGCTGCGGGCCGGCCGCTGGAAGGATGTGTATGCCGCCACCTCGGCGATGGACGAGGCGACCCGCAACGAGAGCGGCTGGGTCTACTGGCGTGCCAAGGCGCTGCTGTCCGGTGCGGTGGCGCCGGGCGCGGCCGACACCGCTGCGGCCACCGCGGCCCCGGCCGAGGGCGCGATGTCCGCCGGCGGCGCCCGCGCGACCGGACGGGCCAGCGACGGCCAGCGCGCCGAGGCACAGCGCCTGCTGGAATCGATCGCCAGCCCGCGCGGCTTCTACGAGCAGCTGGCGCTGGAAGAGCTCGGCCGCCCGGTCGTGCTACCGGCCCGGCCCGCGGCGCTGACGCTCGAGGAACGCGAGTCGGCCCGCACCAACCCCGGCCTGTCCCGCGGGCTGTACGCCATCCTGATGGGGCTGCGCAGCGAAGGCGTGCGCGAGTGGAACTACGCCACCAACCTGCACACGTCGGGCGGCATGGGCGACCGCGAACTGCTGGCCGCCGCCGACATGGCCTGCCAGAGCGAGATCTGGGACCGCTGCATCAACACCAGCGAGCGCACCCGCGGCGTGTTCGACGCGGTACAGCGCTTCCCGATGCCGCACCAGACGCAGGTGGTGCAGCGCTCGCGCCAGATCGGGCTCGACCCGGCCTACGTTTACGGCCTGATCCGGCAGGAGAGCCGGTTCATCACCGATGCGCGGTCCGGCGTCGGCGCCTCGGGCCTGATGCAGGTGATGCCGGCCACCGCCCGCTGGACCGCCAACAAGATCGGCCTGTCGGGTTTCCGGCCCGAGCAGATCAACGACCGCGACACCAACATAACCATCGGCACCGCCTACCTGAAGCTCGCGCTCGACGACTTCCAGGGCTCGATGCCGCTGGCCGCCGCCGCCTACAACGCCGGTCCGGGGCGCCCGCGCAGTTGGCGCAACGGCCCGGTGATGGACGCCGCGATCTGGGCCGAGAACGTGCCCTTCTCCGAGACGCGCGACTACGTGAAGAAGGTGCTGTCCAACACCACCAACTACGCCGCGCTGCTCACCGGCCAGCCGCAGTCGCTGAAGGCCCGGCTCGGCACCGTCGGCCCGAAGGACCCGAACTTCGTGGAGCCGAACCGGGACCTGCCCTGACGGTCCGGTGGGCGCGCCGCCGCCGCGTTTACTCCGCGGCGCCGATCGCCGCCAGCGCCGCGCGGGCGCATTCCATGTCCTGCGAGTAGTGGCCGCCGCTCAGGCCGATCGCGCCCACCACCTGCCCGCCTTCCTTGATCGGGAAGCCACCGCCGAAGACGATGAAGCGCGGCGTGTGCACGATGCCGTGCAGCAGCGGCGCGTCCTCCTTGATGTAGTCGTGCCACAGGTGGGTGGGCAAACCCGTCGCGGAGGAGGTGTAGGCCTTGTCCTGGGCGATCTGCAGCGAGATCAGCGAGGCGCCGTCCATCCGCAAAAACGCCTTCAGCTGGCCGGCCGCGTCGGTCACGGCGATGCTCATCGCGAGCTGCATCTCGCCGGCTTTCTTCGCCGCCCCCTGCAAGGCCGCGAGGGCGGTGGCGGTGTCGATGGTGGCGATCGTGGTGGTCGTCATGGAAAAGTCTCCGTCGGTTGGAAAAGAAAAAGAAAAGAGGGGCGTGCGGCTCAGAGCCGGTTGCCCAGCTCGTGGCCGTCCGCCGTGGCGGCCAGCACGTTGCGGGCGGTGCGGGCGTCGCCCACCAGCCGCACGTCGATGCCCGCGTCGCGCAGCGGCTGCAGCAGCGCGATGTCGGGCACCCGCGGTGTCGAGAAGGACAGGAAGGCGACATCCTCGACCGTGGCGCGCCGGTCGCTGTAGACGTTGCGGTACTCCAGCGCGCCGAATTCGAAGCTCTCGCTCCAGACCGGTTCGGCCAGCGGCACCACCTCGATCGGCAGGAACGAGAAACGGCGCAGGATGCCCTGGCGCGCGACGGTCGAGACCTCGCGGGCGATGCCCTCGCGCGGCGTCAGCACCACGGTGCGGTCGAAGGTGCGGCCGAGCAGCTCGATGCCGGCATAGGTGCCTTCGGTGTGGTCCATGTCGTAGACGACGGCGGTGCCGGGCTGCCGGCCGCTGTGGCGCACCAGGTCCCAGAGCGCGGCGTGGAAATCGGGCACCAGGCCCATTGCGGCCACGTCTGCGGGAATCCACTGCGGCGTGTACATGGCCGAACCGGTCGCGAGCACCACCGTGTCGGGCCGCAGCGCCAGGATCGCGGCGGCATCGGCCTCGACGCCCAGCTCGAACCGCACGCCGGCCTTTTGCGCCGCGACGAACTGGTAGTCGTAGACGCTGGTGAGCGTCTCGCCGCCCGGCAGCCGGGCCCGCAGCCGCGCCTTGCCGCCGACCTCGCCGGCGCGGCCGAGCACGGTCACTTCGTGGCCGCGTCCGGCCGCGACCCAAGCCGCTTCCAGTCCGGCGACGCCGCTGCCGACGATCACCACCCGGCGCCGCGCCGCGTCGGCGCGCGGCCACCAGTCGACCTCCTGCGCCATCGCGACCCGCGGGTTGTTGATGCAGGCGATCGGCAGGTTGTGCGTGATGATCGTGTCCCAGCAGGTGTTGCAGGACACGCAGTAACGGATGTCGTTGGTACGGCCGGCGACCGCCTTCGGCAGCCAGGCAGGGTCGGCTAGCAGCGCCCGGCCCAGGCCGATCAGCTCCGCCTCGCCACGGGCCAGGATGCCCTCGGCCTCGGCCGGGTCGGTGATGCGGCCGAGCGCCATCAGCGGCACGCCGTTGCAGGCCGGCTTCAGCGTCCGCAGCAGGTCGAGGTAGGGCACGTACGGGCCGAAGCGGTCCGGCACGTGCATCTCCAGCGTCTGCGCATGGGCACCCTGCGCGAAGCAGACATAGCTCGCCTCCTGCGACCGGGTGAGCAGGTCGGCGACGGTCGCCGCCTCGGCCGGGCCGATGCTGCCGGGCACGCCGTCGTCCCCCGGCAGCTTCAGGCCGACGATGAAGTCCGGCCCGCACAGCGCGCGGATCGCCGAGACCAGCTCCGCCACGAAGCGCACCCGGTTTTCCCAGCTGCCGCCGTAGTCGTCCTCGCGCACATTGGCCCAGGGCGAGAAGAATTGGTGGAACAGGTGGCCGTGCGCGGCCGAGAGCTCCACCCCGCTGAAGCCGCACTGCTGCAGCCGGCGTGAGGACTGCGCGAATTCGTCGACCAGCCCGCGGATCTCTCCGGCGTCGAGCGCATGCGGCATCGACCAGCTCAGGTCGTCCGGCAGGCGCGACGGGCCGATCGCGTTGAAGGTGCGGCCGACCTCGTGGCGGGCCCGGCCGCCGTCCTGGATCTGGCCGATCAGCCGGCAGTCGTGGCGCTCCACCGCATCGGCCCAGCGGCGGAAGTCGTCCTGCTGGCTGTCGTCGTAGATGCGCGGCCGGCTCCAGGCCGTCTGCCGCACCGCCATCGAGATCGGCTCGGTCACGACCAGCGCGGCGCCGCCTTCGGCGCGGTTGGCGTAGTAGCGGACCAGCGCGTCGGTGATCCGGCCGTCGCGGGCCATGTAGGTGCTCATCGAGGTATGGGCCACGCGGTTGCGCAGCCGCCGTCCCGAGAGCACGAGCGGCGCGAGCAGCGCCGATCCGGAAGTCGCGTCCAGAGGAGAAGTCATCGTGGCGGAGGGCCGGCCGCGGGCCGGCCGGGTTTCATTTCAGGCGGCCGGACTTGGCGTAGAAATCGCGCTCCAGCCGCACCAGACCGGCGAGGTGCTCGGAGATCTTCTCGGGCGTGTCGAGCCCGGTGTTGCCGACCGCGCCGAGCTTGCGGAATTCCTCCTGCAGTTCCGGGTCGCGGGCGGCGGCGCCGAAGGCCGCGGCCAGGTAGGCCTTGCGCTCGGCGGGCACGCCCTTGGGCACCGCCACCCAGCGGGTCGCGCCCCAGACCACGTCGTTGCGGCCCAGCACCTCGTTGAGCGTGGGCGCCTGCGGCAGGAAGGGCGAGCGCTCGGCGCTGGAGACGGCGACCGGCACCAGCTTCTTCGCATCGAGGAAACTGCGGATCTCGCCATAGTAGGCGATCGCGATGTCCACGTTGTTGCCGAGCAGCGCGGTGATCGACGGCGCGCCGCCCTGGAACGGCACCTTCAGGAACTTGGCGCCGGTGACGGTCTCGACCTGCTCCACCATGTATTCGAAGATCGTGCCCGGCAGGATGCTGATCCGTACAGTGCCGGGCTTCGCCTTGGCCAGTTCCACCATGTCCTTGAAGCTCTTGTCCTTGTACGGGCCGTCGGCGGAAACGACCAGGCTGTTGCCTTCGCTGTTGAGGAAGGCGATCGGCTCCAGCTTGTCGTAGCTCCAGCGGCCCTGGCCGCGCAGCATCGAGTCCGCGAAGATCAGGTTGGCGATGATCGCGACGGTATAGCCGTCGTTCGGCGCCTGGTTGGCGAGCCAGGTGTGGCCGACGAGGCCGGCGCCGCCGGTGCGGTTGTTGACGATCGCCTGCGCGCCGGTGATCTTCTCGAAGGCCTTGGCGGTGAGCCGCGCGTTCAGGTCCATGCCGCCGCCGGCCGGATAGACCACGTTCACCTCGATCGGCTGGGTCGGGAAGTCCTTGGGTTTCAGCCGCGCGACGCGGGCCTTGGCGTCGCCGTCCTGGGCGAAGGCGGGCGCGCCGGCGAGCGGTGCGAGGGCGGCCGCGAGCAGCAGCGCGCGGCGGACGTCGTTCTTCTTCATGTCATGTCTCCTTGCAGGGGGGAACGGGGGCGGAACACGTGCCGGCCGGCTACGACGGCCAGCACCAGCAGCACCGAGAGGGCCAGCAGGCCGACGGTCAGCGGCCGGCTCGCGAAGATCGCGAAGCCGTCGGCCGACATCACGAGCGACTGCCGCAGCGACTGCTCCAGCAGCGGCGCCAGCACCAGGGACAGCACCAGCGGCGACATCTCGTAGCGGAACTTGCGCAGCACGTAGCCGAGCACGCCGAAGCCCAGCATCACCCAGAGGTCGAAGAAGGACTTGTTGGTCGAATAGGTGCCGACCACCGCGAGCAGCAGCACCACCGGGAACAGGATCGCATAGGGCACCCGCAGCAGCTGCACCCACAGGCCGATCATCGGCAGGTTGAGCACCAGCAGCATCACGTTGCCGAGGTACATGCTGGCGATCACGCCCCAGAACACGTCGGCGTGCTGGGTGATCATGGTCGGCCCCGGCTGCACGCCCTGGATCACCAGCGCGCCCATCAGCAGAGCGGTGACCGCGTTGCCCGGCAGGCCGAGCGTGAGCAGCGGGATCATGCCGCTCGCCACTGCCGCGTTGTTGGCCGACTCCGGCCCGGCGACGCCCTCGATCGCGCCCTTGCCGAAGCGCGACGGGTCCTTCGCGAGCCGGCGCTCCATCGCGTACGACATGAAGGATGCGGTGACCGGCCCGCCGCCCGGCACCACGCCGAGCAGGAAGCCCAGGCCCGAGCCGCGCAGGATCGGCTTCCAGGAGGCGGCCCAGTCCTTGAGCGTCGGCAGGATGTCGCGGATGCGGCTCGCCACCACCTCGTTCTTCGCCCGCTCCTCGATGTTGAGCAGGATCTCGGAGATGCCGAACAGGCCGATCACCACCGCCACCAGCTCGATGCCGCCGGACAAATCCGAAGAGCCGAAGGTGAGCCGCTCGGTGCCGTTGACCGCGTCCATGCCGACCGCACTGAACACGAAGCCGAGCGCGATCATCACCACGCCCTTCACTGCCGAGCCCTCGATCATCAGGATGGTGCAGACCAGGCCGAGCAGCATCAGCGCGCAGTATTCGGGCGGCCCGAAGCGCAGCGCCACCGACGCGAGCAGCGGCGAGAAGAAGGTCAGCGCCACCAGGCTGAGCGTGCCCGCGACGAAGGAGCCGATGGCCGCCATGCCGAGTGCCGCGCCGGCACGGCCCTGTTTCGCCATCTGGTAGCCGTCGAGGCAGGTGACCACCGAGGCCGCCTCGCCCGGGATGTTGACCAGCACCGAGGTGGTGGAGCCGCCATACATCGCGCCATAGAACATCGCGGCCAGCATCGCGATCGACGCCACCGGCGACAAGGTGAAGGTCACCGGCATCAGCAGCGACAGCGCGGCCAGCGGGCCGATGCCCGGGAGCACGCCGATCAGCGTGCCCACGATGCTGCCGATCAGGCAGTAGTAGAGATGGGCGGGCGTCATCATGACGCCCAGCCCGGTCATCAGGCCCTGGAGCGCATCCATGCTCAGAACCCGAACGGGCCGCGCGGCATCAGCATGCCGAGCATCCGCGTGAACACGACATGCACCACCGCCGTGGCGATGACGCCGACCAGCACCGCATACCACCAGCGCCGCCGCTCCACCAGTTGCAGCAGCAGCGGCATGGTGACGAGCGAGGCGATGACGAAGCCGGCCCAGCGCACCAGCAGGACCAGCGCCGCAACGCCCGCGATCAGCAGCAGCACCCGGCGCGCGGCCCCGGGCTCGGGTGTCCAGAAACGCCCGCGGGCCGGCGCCAGGGCAGGGCGCAGCAGCATCGCCAGCCCACAGGCGAGGATGAGTGCACCGGCGAGCAACGGGAAGAAGCCCGAGTCGGGGCCGCTCGGTCCCCAGGCGCCGAGCGTCCAGGCGTAGACGCAGAGGCCTGCGCCGGCCGCCACCCAGGCGGCGTTGAGAAAGGGTTCCAGCCGTTCCAGGCGCACGCCTGCCGTGGCCGGGTCGGATTGACCAGGGGTCGATTGCATCGGGCCATGTCTCCGTGATGCAGCGCTTGTCGCGCGCTGTTGTTTGCACACGTCATTGCATGGGTCGTGCCATCGACCGGCCGCGGGTCGCAAGTGCTTGTTTTTGCAGGCGAAGCACCGCGGCGGCGGCGCCCCTGCGACTGCGCTCGCATGTTTCACCGATGTCGCGCGTGCGTCGCACGCCGGGTCGTTGCTACGGCGCCGGCTCGTCTCCGGCCGGCGCGTCGCCCGCCGCCTGCATGCGCCGCCACAGGGTGGAACGGCTGATGCCCAGCCGCCGCGCCGCTTCCTTGCGGTTGCCGCCGCAGGCATCGAGCACCGCGCGCCACTGGCTGTCGCGGGCGGCCTCGTCCAGCGGCGGGGCGGTGCCGCCCTCGAACAGCTCGGGGCAGTCGAAGGCGAGCTCGGCGTATTCGATCTCGCTAGGCCGGGCGTACTGCGCGAAGAACACCGCCATGCGTTCGCACAGGTTCTCCAGCTCGCGCACATTGCCCTCCCAGCGGTGGGCCCGCAGCCGGGCGAGCAGCGGCGCCATCACTTCGTCGGCCGGCAGCGGGTTGCCGAGGCGCCGCAGGCAGCGGCCCACGATGCTGCAGGCCATCGCGTCGATGTCGGCCGCCCGCTCGCGCAGCGGCGGCAGCTGCAGCCGCAGGATGTTGAGCCGGTAGTACAGGTCGGCACGGAAGCGCCGCTCTGCGACCAGCCCGGCCAGCGGCTGGTGGGTGGCGGCCAGCACCCGCAGATCGACCGGGATCGGCATCAAGCCGCCGACCCGGGTCAGCTCGCGCTCCTGCAGCACCCGCAGCAGGCGGGTCTGCAGCGCCAGCGGCATGTCGCCGATCTCGTCGAGGAACAGCGTGCCGGTGTGCGCGGTCTCCAGCAGGCCGCGCTTGCCGCCCTTGCGCGAGCCGGAGAAGGCGCCTTCCTCGTGGCCGAACAGCTCGCTCTCCAGCAGGTTCTCGGGCACCGCGGCGCAGTTGACCGCGACGAACGGCCGGTCGCTGCGGGCACTGGCGTTGTGGATCGCCTGCGCGAACAGCTCCTTGCCGGTGCCGCTCTCGCCGGTGATCAGCACCGTCAGGTCGGTGCGGGCGAAGCGCAGCGCAGTCTTGCGGGCGCGGACCATCGCCGGGCTGTCGCCCTGCAGGTCGCCGAAGGTCCAGCGGGCGGTCGGGTACTGGCGGCTCTTCCGCTGGGAGCGCAGGGCGGTGTCGGCTTCCTGGATGACCGCGGTGTCGTAGAGCGTGACGATGGCGCCGACCACCTGGCTGCGTTCGCGGATCAGCGTGCGGTTGATCAGCCATTCGCGCTGGCCGACGTGGCAGACGCCCTGGCGCTCCTCCTGGCCGGTGGCAAGCGTGCGGGCGAGCGACAGCGGCGGCGCGATGTCGTCGAGCAGCCGGCCGCTGACCGCGCGGCGCGGCAGCCCGAGCACCGCCTCCATCGGCGCATTGAGCGCGATCACCCGGCCGGCGAGGTCCACCGCCAGCACGGCTTCCTGCAGGTGGCCGAGCACGCCGTGCAGCTGCTCGTAGCGGCCGGCCTCCAGCCGCGACAGCCGCGCCAGTTCCAGCGCGTTCTCGAAACCCTGGCGGATGCTGGCGAGCGAATAGGCCAGCAGGGCATGCATCCCGGCCTCCTCGGCCAGTTCCACCACCAGGCTGGAGCCGACCACCACCCGGAAGCCGTCGCGGCGCAGCTGCTCGAAGCGCTGGCGCGCATCGTCGGGCGTCTGGTAGGCGTACTGCGTGATCTCGATGTTGAGCAGGTCCTTGACCGCGTCGAGTTCGGGAATGGTCTGGCCGTACATCACCACGCCGACCCGGCTCGCGATGGCGCGCGCCTTGATCAGCGCCTGCAGGATGTCGAAGCCGCCCAGCTGGATGGTGGCGACCGGCATCTGCAGGCCGGTGCGCAGCACATGCGCGTTGGAGCCGGCGCTGACGAAGGCGTCCACCGCGCCGCGCTCCAGCCGGTCGCGCGCGATGGCGAGCGCACCGCCGAAGGTGCCGTCCACCACCTCGATCTCGGCGCGGCCGGCGTATTCGGCCACCACCGGCAGGGCGAATTCGCGGATCTGCCGGTAGCTAAGGAAACACAGCCGCGGCAGGCCGGTCAGCGGGAAGGGCGGGGCGGACGGGTGGAGCGGCATCGGCAGGGGCGACAGGCGCGTGTTGCGGTGAAACGATTCATTGTCCCGAGAAACATCGATATGAAACAACCCGGGCGGACCCTCGTGCCCTCTGTCCTTGCGAATCAAGGACTTGCGGGCGAAGGCGGGATGGCACGTCCCATGCAATCCCGGTGCCTGCATTTCCCAACCGGAGACATTTCCCGTGGCACTCGAACACATCACCGTGCTGGACCTGACCCACATGCTGTCCGGCCCCTACGGCACCATGCTGCTGGCCGATCTGGGCGCGCGCACGATCAAGGTCGAGCCGCCCGGCAGCGGCGAGGGCACCCGCCGCCTGCTGGAGCACGACCCCGACTACGCCCGCGACGGCATGGGCGCCTACTACCTCACGCTCAACCGCAACAAGCAGAGCGTCTGCGTCGACCTGAAGAGCGACGCCGGCCGCGCGGTGTTCTTGGACCTGGTCCGCAAGGCCGACGTGGTGTTCGACAACTTCAGCGTCGGCGTGACCACGCGGCTCGGCATCGACTACGCGGCGCTGTCGCAGGTCAACCCGCGCATCGTCACCTGCTCGGTCACCGGCTTCGGCCAGACCGGCCCGGACACCCAGCGGCCGGCCTTCGATCAGGTGGTGCAGGCGATGGGCGGCGGCATGTCGATCACCGGCACCCCGCAGAGCGGCCCGACCCGCAGCGGCATCCCGATCGGCGACCTGGGCGGCGGCGTCTTCGGCGCGGTCGGCGTGCTGGCGGCGCTGGTCGAGCGCGACCGCACCGGCCGCGGCCAGCATGTCGACATCTCGATGCTCGACGCGCAGATCTCGCTGCTGAACTACATGGCGACGATGCACCTGATGTCGGGCCACATTCCCGAAGGCATCGGCAACGGGCATTTCGTGCACGTGCCGTACAACAGCTACCCGACGGCCGACGGCCATGTGATCGTCGCCTGCATCGGCGACCCGTTCTTCGAGCGCTTCGCAGCGTTCATCGGCCTGCCGGAACTGCAGAAGCCCGAGTACCTGCAGCAGCCGGTGCGCTTCGCGGCCAAGGAGGAGATCGACGCCCTGGTCGGCGCCGAGATGCGCAAGCACCCGACCGCCTACTGGCTCGCCCAACTGCGCGAGGCGCGCATCCCCTGCGGCCCGGTCAACAACTTCGCGCAGGCGCTGGCCGACCCGCAGGTCGTCGCCCGCGACATGGTGGTCGAGGTGCCGCTGCCGGCCGGCGGCACGGTGCGCATGCCGGGCAACCCGGTCAAGCTGTCGGCCGCGGCAGACCGCGCCTTCACCGCACCGCCCACGCTCGGCGCCCAGACCCGCGAGGTGCTGGGCGACTGGCTGGGCTACGACGCGCAGCAGCTCGATGCGCTGCGGGCGCAGGGAGCGATCGCATGAGCGCCGTCACCGAATCGGCGATCCACATCACCGACGTGTCGCCGCGCGACGGCCTGCAGAACCAGGCGGTCGCGGTGTCGACCGCCGACAAGCTCCGGCTGATCGAGCTGCTCGTCGCCGCCGGCGTGCGGAGCGTCGAGGCGACCAGCTTCGTCTCGCCCAAGGCGGTGCCGCAGATGGCCGATGCGGCCGACCTGGTGCCGCAGGTGCGCGCCGTGCTGCCGGGCCTGCGCTGCTCGGTGCTGGTGCCCAACCTGAAGGGCCTGGAGCGCGCCCATGCGGCGGGCGCCGAGGAGATCGCGGTGGTGCTGTCGGCCACCGAGACAATGAACCGCAAGAACATCAACATGGGCCTGGACCAGGCGACCGAGGTGAGCGAACAGACGCTGGCCGAGGCGCAGCGGCTCGGCCTGCGCACCCGTGCCTACGTGGCGGTGGCGTTCGACTGCCCGTTCGAAGGCGAGACACCGCTCGACACGGTGCTGCGCCTGTCCGCGCGCATGCAGCGCGCCGGCGCCGGCGAGATCGTGATCGC
The DNA here is from genome assembly GCA_913776965.1 of uncultured Xylophilus sp. GTDB lineage: Bacteria > Pseudomonadota > Gammaproteobacteria > Burkholderiales > Burkholderiaceae_C > Xylophilus. The sequence goes on along the minus strand of CAJYQL010000133.1, from coordinate 80,647 downwards.
CGACACCATCGGCTCCGCGTCGCCGGGCATGGTGAAGGAGCGGATGGAGGCGCTGCGCGGCGTGGTACCGCTGGCGCAGCTCGCGGTCCATTTCCACGACACCCGCGGCATGGGCGCGGCCAACGCGTGGGCGGCGCTGGAGGCCGGCATCCGCCGCTTCGACGCCAGCGTCGGCGGCATCGGCGGCTGCCCGTTCGCGCCGGGCGCCGCCGGCAACCAGGCGACCGAGGACCTGGTGCTGCTGGCCGAGCGCAGCGGCTTCTCCACCGGCATCGCGCTCGACGGCCTGCTGGACGCGGTGGACTTCGCCGAGGCCCGGCTGCAGCGCCCGCTCGGCGGCCGGTCGATCGCTTGGCTGCGCCGCCAGCGCGACAAGGCCCGCGACGCGCAGGCTGCCCCGGCCGCCGTGCCGGCCTGAGTAGCGCCGCCACGACCCATCCCATCAGTGACATGTTCCCGATGCCCGCATTTTTCCCCTCTGTCTTTTCTCGTTCCACCCGCCGCAGCGTCCTGGTGGCCGCCGCCGCCCTGGCGCTGGCTGCGGCAGCCCCGTCAGCTGTGGCCCAGCCGGCCGCGGCGAAATTCCCGACCAAGCCGGTCACATTGGTCGTGCCGTATGCGGCCGGCGGCGGCACCGACATCGTCGGACGGCTGGTGGCCCAGCGCCTGTCGGACCTGTGGGGCCAGCCGGTGGTGGTGGACAACCGCACCGGCGCCAACGGCGTGATCGGGTCGTCCCATGTCGCCAAGGCCGCGCCGGACGGCCACACGCTGCTGCTGGTGGTGGGCTCGCATGCGATCAACCCGGTGCTGATGAAGAGCCTGCCCTACGACACGCTGAAGGCCTTCACGCCGGTCACCAACATCGCCAGTTCGCCGATGGTGCTGGTCGCCGCCGCGAACGGGCCCTTCAAGACGCTGCCCGACATGGTGCGGACCGCGAAGAAGGAAGAGCTGGCGGTCGGCTATTCCGAAGGCCAGACGCGGCTGACCGGCGAACTGATCCGCCAGGCCGGCGAGCTGAAGATGACCGGCATCCCGTACAAGGGCGGCGCGCCGCTGATGGTGGACGTGATCGGCGGCCACCTGCCGCTCGGCGTCACCAGCGTGCTGACGGCACTGCCGCACGTGCAATCCGGCGCGCTGCGGGTGATCGGCGTCGCGGCCGACAAACGCATGGCGACCTTCCCCGACGCGATGACCTTCCAGGAGGCAGGCCTGAAGGGCGTGGAATCGCTGAGCTGGTACGGGCTGTTCGGTCCGGCCGGCATGCCCGCGCCGCTGGTCGCGCAGATCGTGCAGGACATCCGCAAGGTGACCGCCGAGCCGGCCGTCGCCAAGCAGATGCAGGACCAGGGCGCGCAGGTCGTGGTGAACGCACCCGACGCGTTCCGCGCTTTCCTGGTCGGCGAAACCGAGAAATGGGCCCGTGTCGCGCAGCGCGGCGGCATCCGGCCCGAGTGATTCCCTGCCACCCCCGGCGCAACGACCCACAAGAAGGAGACGACCCCATGACCGCAGCAGCCTTCCGCTTCCTCCGCCGCCACGCCCTTGCGGCGGCGGCCTGCACGCTCGCGCTCGGCGCCCTGCCGGCGCTGGCGCAGCAGGACTATCCGAGCAAACCGATCCGGCTGATCGTGCCGTTCGCGCCCGGCGGCGTGACCGACACCGGCGCCCGCGTGGTGGCCGACAAGCTCGGCGCGCGGCTCGGCCAGCAGGTGGTGGTGGACAACCGTCCCGGCGCGTCCGGCAACATCGGCACGCAGATGGCGGCGCAGGCCGCGCCCGACGGCTACACGCTGGTGGTCGGCTTCGACGGCACGATGGTCATCAACCCGCACGTCTTCGCCAAGGTGCCGTTCGACCCGGTCAAGGACTTCGCGCCGGTCAGCAAGATCGGCGACGCGGTGCTGATCATCGTCACCCATCCGTCGGTGCCGGCGAAGAACCTGCAGGAACTGGTCGCGTACTCCAAGTCCAACCCGGGCGGCATCTCCTACGGCAGCGCCGGCACCGGCAGCACGCCGCACCTAGCCGGCGAGATGCTGGCCCAGCGCACCGGCGCAAAGTTCGTGCACGTGCCGTACAAGGGCGGCGGCCAGGCGATGGCCGACGTGGTGGGCGGCAGCCTGCCGATGCTCTACACCGCCGTTGCCGGCGCCTATCCGTTCGTGCAGAAAGGCCAGATCCGCGCGATCGCCGTCTCGAGCGCACAGCGGCTTGCCTCGCTGCCCGACGTGCCGACGGTGGCCGAATCGGGCGTGCCGGGCTTCGAGTCGAACTCCTGGATCGGCATCCTCGCACCCGCCAAGACGCCGGCGCCGATCGTCGAGAAGCTGCAGCGCGAACTGCACGCGGTGCTGCAGGCGACCGACGTGCGCGAGCGGCTGGCCTCGCTCGGCATCTCGGCCGTCGGCAACACGCCGGCTGCCTTCGGCCAGCAGATCCGCGACGACCTCGACCGCTATGCGCGGATCGTAAAGGCGGAGCAGGTCAAGGTGGAATAAGCCGGCGCCTGAGCGGTTTCGCCGACGCGCCGGTGCCGCTCAGGCGGTGCCGGCGTTCACCACGGCGATGCCCTCGCGCCGCGCCGCGCCCGCGCGCTCCAGATCGGCGATCAGGCCGCCGGCCCAGGCGTCGAGCGGCAGGCCGCCGCCGCCCTGGCGGTGCAGGCTGCGCATCAGCGGCGTGGCGCCGATCCAGCCGAGCAGCGGCGCCAGGTCCTGCCGCTGCCATTCGAGCAGCTTGAACTTCAGCAGTACCCGTGCGGCGTGGGCCGCATGCCTGGCGGGCGACTGCACGAAGCTTTCCAGCCGGCGCCGCGCCACGGCGAGCGCCGGTCCGACCTCGGTGAAGACGGGGCCGTGACCCGGCACCACGGTTGCGGGTGCCAGCGCCTCGATCAGGTCGAGCGTCGCGGCCACCTCGTCGAAGGCGTGGGCGCCGTCGATTTCCGGAAACACCACGCCGAAGCCGGTCGCCCACAGGGCGTCGGCCGACAGCAGCGTGCGGCTGGCGGGCTCGAACAGCAGCACCGCATGCGGATCGTGGCCGGGCGCGGCGTGGACCTGCCAGGCCAGGTCGCCCAGCGCGATCTCCTGGCCGGGCTGCAGCGTGCCGTCGATGGCGAAGCGCGGGCACTGCTGGCCGGTCGGGCGGAAGCTGAGGGCGTCCTCGTCCCAGGCCCGCACCGCGTCGGCCTCGCCGGGCGGCACGGCGGTGTACACGCCGGGCCAGCGCGCCTGCAGGGCCGCGTTGCCGCCGCAGTGGTCGCTGTGCAGGTGGGTGTTGAGCAGCCGGTCGAGCGGTCGGCCGCCGAGCGCGGCCTCCACCAGCGCGACGGTCTGCCCGGCATGGGTGGCGTAGCCGCTGTCGACCAGCGCGGTGGGGTGACCGGGTGCATGGAAGACGATGCCGTTGGCCGACAGCCAGCCGCGTTCGAGAACCGTCAGGTTCGGAGGTAAATCGGCCATCTGCGCAGGCGGGGCGAGCGCCGGTAGCTATGAAAAAAGGAGCATCGGCGGTCGGGCCTCATTGCGGTTCCCGCAGCTGGCGCCGCAGGATCTTGCCGACGTTGGTCTTGGGCAGCGCATCGCGGAACTCCACTTGGCGCGGTCGCTTGTAGCCGGTCAGGCGCTCGGCGCAGAAGCGCATCACCGCGTCCTCGGTCAGCGTCGCGTCGCGGCGCACCACGAACAGCTTGATCGCCTCGCCCTGGCGTTCGCAGGCCACGCCGACCGCCGCGCACTCGACCACGCCCGGGCAGGTGGAGACCACGTTCTCCAGCTCGTTGGGGAAGACGTTGAAGCCGCTCACCAGGATCATGTCCTTCTTGCGGTCCACGATGCGGGTCACGCCCGCGGCATCCATCGTGCCGATGTCGCCGGTGCGCAGGTAGCCGTCGGCGGTGAAGGCGCGGGCCGTTTCCTCGGGCTGCTGCCAGTAGCCGCGCATCACGTTCGGGCCGCGGATGCAGATCTCGCCCGGCGTGCCGTGCGGCAGGTCGGCGCCGGCGTCGTCCTTGATCGCGATGTCGATGCCCGGCAGCGGCAGCCCGATCGTGCCGCTGTAGCCCGTGGTGGTGACCGGGTTGTTGGTGCCGATCGCGCAGGTCTCGCTCATGCCCCAGCCCTCGACCATCGGCGAGCCGGTGGCATCCTGCCAGGCGCGGGCGGTGCCTTCGGAGGCCGCCATGCCGCCGGCCTGCGACACCCGCAGGTGGGAGAAATCGACCGTCTTGAACTCGGGATGCTGCAGCAGCGCGTTGAACAGCGTGTTGACCGCCGGCAGCATGTGGAAGGGCCGCTTCTTCAGCACCGCGACGAACTTGCCGATGTCGCGCGGGTTGGGGATCAGCGTCAGGTGCGAGCCCTGGCGGATCGCGAGAAGGCAGAGCGTCAGCGCGAAGATGTGGTAAAGCGGCAGGGCGGCGATGCTGTTGAGCTTGCCGGGGTCGCCGACCTGGCCGAGCGCCGGCGCGAACCAGGCTTCGGCCTGCAGCATCGCCGCGACGATGTTGCGCTGGGTCAGCACCGCGCCCTTCGACAGGCCGGTGGTGCCGCCGGTGTACTGGAGGAAGGCGATGTCGTCCAGGCCGGTCGCGTGCTGCGCCAGCGGCCGCGCAGCGCCGGCGGCGAGCGCCTGCGGCCAGGGCGTCACGCTGCGGCCGTCGGTCAGCGGCAACCGGAAGGCCGGCACCATCTTCGCCAGGTGCCGCACCGCGAAGGTGATCCAGGCGCCGTAGGCCCCGCCGAGCTGGTCGCCCATCGCGGTGAGCACCACGTCGCGCACCGCGGTGCCCTCGATCGCGTCGGCCAGCGTGTGCGCGAAGTTCTCGAGGATCACGATCGCCACCGCGCCGGAGTCGGTCAGCTGGTGGTGCAGCTCGCGGGCGGTGTAGAGCGGATTGACGTTGACGCAGGTGTAGCCGGCGCGCAGCACCGCGGCCATCGCGACGGCGAACTGCGGCACGTTGGGCAGCATGACCGCCACCCGGTCCCCGCGCGAGAGCCCGCGCGACTGCAGCCAGGCGCCGAGCGCGGCCGACAGCCGGTCGAGTTCGCCGTACGACATCCAGCGGTCCATGCAGACGCTGAACGGCTTGTCGGCATGCGTGCGGAACGCGGTGGCCAGCAGGTCCGGCAGCGAGGCATGGGCGTCGGGGTCCACGGCAGGCGGGACGCCGTCGGGATAGTGGGCGAGCCAGGGGCGGGGGTCCATGCGGTCTCCTCTCCACCCCATTCTGGACATCCGGCCGGCGATCGCCCACCGGGGTTCTACCGACGGCGGGTCCCCTATGCGACCATGGGCGCATGGACGTCGCCCCCCGCACCGTCACCGTCGCGCGCCTCCAGCAGGCGATCACCCTCGGCCTGCAGCTGGCCGCAGCAGGCTGGGCGGCGTGGTGCTGGCCGCGTGCGCCGGGGGTGGCCGCTGCGGGCGTCCTGCTGCTGCTCGGCGGCCATGCGCTCTTCCTCGGCGCCGAATGCGTGGCGATGGCGTGGGTCAACCGGCACGACCCGGCGCCGCGGGCGCGCCTCGGGCAGGTGCTGCGCGCCTGGGCGGTCGAGAGCGTCACTTCGCCGCGGGTGTTCTGCTGGCAGCAGCCGTTCCGCAGCCGGGCGGTGCCGGACCTGCTGCCGGACGACGGCAGCGCCGCCGGCCGGCAGGGCGTGGTGCTGGTGCACGGACTGGCCTGCAACCGGGGCTTCTGGAATCCGTGGCTGCGGGTGCTGCGCGCGCAGGGCCGGCCCTGCGTCGCGGTCGACCTGGAGCCGCCGTTCGCGCCGATCGACGCCTACGTCGCCACGATCGACGCGGCCGTGGTCCGGATGGCCGCGGCTACCGGGCGCCCGCCGGTGCTGGTCGGTCACAGCATGGGCGGCCTGGCGATCCGGGCCTGGCTGCGGGCGGCGGGCGACGACCGGCGGGTGGCGCGGATCGTCACCCTCGGCTCGCCGCACCAGGGCACCTGGCTCGGCCGGTTCGGCCGCCGCGGCAACGGGGTGCAGATGCGCTGCGGCAGCGACTGGCTGTGCGCCCTGGCGGCGAGCGAGTCGCCGCAGCGCAGGGCGCTCTTCGTCTGCTGGTACTCCAACTGCGACAACATCGTGTTCCCGGCCAGCGTCGCCACGCTGGAGGGGGCCGACAACCGTTTCGCCGACGGCGTGCCGCATGTGGCGCTGGCGTTCGACCGCCGGGTCCGGGCCGCGGTGCTCGACCTGCTGCGCTGACGGGCAGCGCCCGCTTCCGGGAGCGGCGGCCGGTCAGGCGGCCCGCACCAGCTGGTTGCGCCCCTGGCGCTTGGCTTGGTAGAGCGCGCGGTCGGCGCGTTCGAGCAGGTCGTTGACCCGCTGGTCGCCCGGCTGCACCCCCGCCATGCCGATGCTGGTGGTGATGCCCTGCGGCCCGCCGTGGCCGTTGCCCGGCAGGCGCAGTTCCTGGACCTGCCGCAGCACCGTCTGGCCGGCGGCCTCGGCGGCGTCCGCATCCGGACGCACCAGCAGCAGCCCGAATTCCTCGCCGCCCAGCCGGCCGAGCATGTCGGCGCCGGAGATGCGCGACTGCACCGCCTCGGCGAAGTGGACCAGCACCCGGTCGCCCTCGTGGTGGCCGAAGCGGTCGTTGACCGATTTGAAGTGGTCCAGGTCCAGCATCAGCAGCGCGAACCAGCGGCCTTCGGTGCGGAAGCGCCGCAGGCAGGCTTCGGCCTGTTCCAGGAAGGCGCGCCGGTTGGCGATGCCGGTCAGCATGTCGGTGTGTGCCATGCGACGCAGTTCGCGCTCCATCTGGCGGCGCTGGGTCACGTCGCGCCACAGGCCCTCGACGCCGGCGAACTGTCCGTCGCCGTCGCGCAATGCCCGGCTGCTGATCGAGATGTCGATCACCCGACCGTCGCTGCGCACCATCTGGCCGGGGAAGTCCGCCACCTCGCCCTGCGCCAGGATCGCCTGCTTGAAGGCGTCGCGGTCGGCGGCGTTCGGGTACCAGGCCTCGGCCTTGCGGCCGATGATGTCCTGCGGTTCCACGCCCAGCACCCGCCGCACCGCCGGCCCGACGTTGACCACCACGCCCTCGGCGTTGGTGCGGTAGTAGACGTCCTGCATGTTCTCGAACAGCGCACGGAAGTTGCGCTCGCTCTCGCGCAGCTGCGCCTGCATGTCGTGCTGCAGGCTCATGTCGAGCGCGTTGACCAGTACCGCGTCGCGGCCCTCGTGGCGGAAGGCGGCGCTGGAGATCAGCACCTGCCGCAGCGCGCCCTTGCAGGTGCGCACCCGCATCTGCGTCGGCTGGTTGTCCGCCACGCCCGGGCGCAGCACGCTGGTCCGCTGCACCGACCGGGTCAGGTCGGGCGGATGGACGAAGTCCTCCGGCGCATGGCCGACCACCTGATCCACGCTGTCGGCCTCCAGCAGCCGCAGACAGGCGGGGTTCGCCTGGACTAGGACGTTGTCGCAGATCACCAGGACCGCGCCGGGCAGGGAGTGCAGGAGATCGTGCGGGTGCGCCATAGAGGGGGATAGGGCTATCCGGACGTCCGGAGGTGTGGGCAAACATGTTATCGGCTGTATCCATCTCCGCCGTCCTTTTTTCCGAGCCGAATCTGTATCCGAGGCTTAAAAGGTGCTGCGCATGATTACAAATGCGAACGATTTACAATTTTGGTTCTGCCGGCCGTGTGCCGTTCCTGCCTCGCTCTTTGCCCGAATCGATGTCCTTCTCCCGTTTCGCCCGCACCGGCTGCGCCGTGCCCCTGTGTCTGTCTTTCGGGGTCCATGCCCAGACTCCCGCCGCTCCGGCACCCGTGCTGCCCGAGGTCATCGTCCAGGAACGGGCCCAGGAGATCGGCTACCAGCCCAAACGTGCCATCACCGCCACCCGCACCGACGCAGCCCTGCGCGACGTGCCGCAGGCAGTCGCGGTGGTGCCGGCCCAGGTGCTGCAGGACCAGCAGGTGCGCAACATCGACGAGGCGCTCTACTACGTCAGCGGCGTCACCCAGGCCAACACACTCGGCGGCACGCAGGACGCGCTGATCAAGCGCGGCTTCGGATTCAACCGCGACGGCTCGATCCTGCGCGACGGCGTGCGCACCGTGCTCGCCCGTAACCTGACCTACACCACCGAGCGGGTGGAGGTGCTGAAAGGACCGTCCTCCATCCTTTATGGAACGATGGACCCGGGCGGCGTGGTCAACATGGTCACCAAGAAGCCGCAGCTCGGATTCGCCGGCCAGGCGGCGCTGGGTGTGTCGAGCTTCGGCGGCGGCAACGCCTCGCTCGACCTGACCGGGCCGCTTGGCACGAACGGCCTGGCGTACCGGCTGATCGCCGACACCAGCACCGTGGACTACTGGCGCAACTTCGGCGTCAACAAGCAGCGGGTGATCGCGCCGTCCCTCGCCTGGTACGGCAGCGGCACCTATGTGCGGGTCTCCTACGAGCACACCGACTACGAGCAGCCCTTCGACCGCGGCACCGTGATCGACACCCGTACCGGCAAACCGGTGGCGGTGGACCGCCGGGTGCGCTTCGACGAGGCCTACAACCGCACCATCGGCGACTCCGACTTCTTCACCGTGCAGGCCCAGCACACGCTGGACGCGCAGTGGAAGCTGAACGGCACCTACAGCTACAACCGCAACCGCTACGACGACTTCCAGGCCCGCCCGGTGTCGCTCAACCCGGTCACGGGCGTGCTGACCCGCCGGCCCGACGGCACCCGTGGCGCGCTCAGCCAGCAGCACGTGGCGCAACTCAACCTGCAGGGCGACCTGCGGCTCGGCGGCCTGCGCCACGAGGTGCTCGGCGGCATCGACGTGGAGGACAGCAACATCTACCGCCGCGACCTGATCCGCGGCACCAACGACACCCGCTTCAACGTCTACAACCCGGTCTACGGCGTGCTGGCCAACTCCACCAACGTGGACCCGGCCGAGAGCGACCAGCGCGACAAGCTGCGCCAGCAGGCCGTCTTCCTGCAGGATTCGGTGCGGCTGAACGAGCGCTGGATCGTGCAGGCCGGCGGCCGCTGGCAGCGCTACGACGAGCTGGCGGGCAAGGGCCGGCCGTTCCGCGTCAATACCGATGCCGAAGGCACCAAGTTCATCCCGCGCGTCGGCGTCGTATGGCAGCCGGACCGCGTCTGGTCGTTCTACGGCAGCTACAGCCAGTCGTTCAAGCCCAACGTCAACATCGGCAACCTGATCGGCACGCTGGCGCCGGAGGAGGGCAAGTCCTGGGAGCTGGGCGCCAAGCTCGATCTGCCGCAGGGCGTCACCGCCACCGCCGCGCTGTTCGACATCCGCAAGAAGAACGTGCAGGTCACCGAGACCGTCGGCGGCACCAGCTTCATCCGGGCGGTCGGCGGTGCGCGTTCGCGCGGGCTGGAACTTGACGCCGCCGGCAGCCTGACCCGCCAGCTGAAGCTGATCGGCAGCTACACCTGGACCGACGCCTTCGTCACCGACGATCCGCGCTTCAACGGCAACCGGCTCGCCAACGTGGCGATGCAGTCGGGCGCGGCGTTCCTCACCTGGGAATTCGACCGCACGGCCGCCGGCGGCCGGTGGCGCGCCGGCGCCGGCGTGCGCCACGTCGGCAAGCGCGCGGGCGACGCCGCCAACACGTTCGTCAACGACGCCTACGACGTGGCCGACGCCTTCGTGTCGTACGACACCGCGGTCGGTGGCAAGCCGCTGCGGCTGCAGTTCAACGTGAAGAACCTGTTCGACAAGACCTACGTGCCGTCGTCGCAGAGCCCGATCTACGTGTCGCTCGGCGACCGCCGGCAGGCGGTGCTGCGCGCGGTGCTGGACTTCTGACCTTGTTCAAGAAAATCTGGTTCCAGCTGCACTGGTTCCTCGGCATCACCGCCGGGACGGTGCTGGTCGTGATCGGCCTGTCGGGGGCGGTGTACGCCTTCCACGAGGAGCTGCTCGACCTCTGGAACCCCGGCACCGCCTGGGTCGACACCCGCGGTGCGCCGGCATTGCCGCCGCAGGCGCTGGCCGATGCGGCGCGGGCGTCCAGCGACGGGCGGCCGGTGCAGCGCATCACGCTGCAGGCCGATCCGGGCCGGGCCGCCGAGGTCGTCTTCGCGCCGCCGCCCGGCCAGCGCCGCGGCGACACGGTGCGGCTCGACCCCGCCACCGGCGCACGGCTGCCGGAGCGCCACGGCGAGGATTTCTTCGAATGGGTCGAGCGCCTGCACCGCTGGCTGCTGCTGCCGCGCGAGGACGGCCGGGTCGTGACCGGCGTGCTGGCGGGCTGCCTGCTGTTCCTGTCGCTGTCGGGGCTGTATCTGCGCTGGCCGCGCCGGCCGCTCGCCTCGTGGCGCACCTGGCTCACCTTCGATCCGGCGCTGAAGGGCCGCTCCTTCCTTTGGGGCCTGCATTCGGTGGCCGGCACCTGGGCACTGGTCGCGTACGTCGTGTTCACGCTCACCGGCCTGTACTGGGCCTTCGACGGCATCCGCGCGCCGGTCGACCGCTGGGCCGGCGCCGCACCGCGCATGGCCGCCCCGGTCCGGTCGGCTGCGATGCGGGAGCGGCCGGCCGCGCCGGCGCCTGCACCGGACCTCGGGCCGGCCTGGGCCGCCTTCCTGCGCACGACCGGGGGCGACTGGCAGCGGGTCCAGCTGCGGCTGCCCGAGCGCGCCGGCCAGCCGGTCCAGTTCAGCTGGCTCGGCAGCGACGCCGCGCACGAACGTGCGCGCAACCGGCTGAATGTGGCGACCGACGGCACGGTGGTGCTCGACGAGCGTTTCGCCGCGCTGCCGGCCGGGCGGCGGGCACTCGGCGCGATCTATCCGCTGCACATGGGCACCTACTTCGGCCTGCCGGGCCGCATCGCGATGACCGCCGCCGCGCTCGCGCTGCCGCTGTTCGCGGTCACCGGCTGGATGCTGTACCTCGACCGCCGTCGCAAGGCGCGCGCGGTGCGACGGGCGCGCGACGCGCTGGCCACGGCCGGCGGCGGCGCGCCCGCGCTTTCCGGCGCCGGCGGCGAGCCGTGGCTGGTCGCGTATGCCAGCCAGGCCGGGCGCGCCGAGCGGCTGGCGATCCGCACGGCGGCCGCGCTGCAGGCGGCCGGACGGCCCGCGGTGCTGGCGCCGGTGTCGCGGCTCGACGCCGAACAGCTGCGGCATGTCCGGCAGGTGCTGTTCGTCGCCAGCACCTTCGGCGACGGCGATCCGCCCGACGCCGCACGCCGCTTTGCCCGCGACCTGGCGCAGGCGACGGCCGGCGCGCTGCCGCAATTGCGCTACGGCCTGCTGGCGCTCGGCGACCGGCAGTACGCCGCCTTCTGCGGTTTCGGCCACGCGCTGGCCCATCAGCTGCAGCGTCTCGGCGCCCAGCCGCTGTTTCCGCCGGTCGAGCTGGACGGCGAAGACCCGGCGGACTGGGGCGCGTGGCAGTCCGCGCTGGCGGCGCAGGCGGGCGCCGTGTGGGACGAGGGCGCAGGCGCCGTAGACGCCGGGGCCGCGACGGACGCTGCCGACACGGCGGGCGCCTTCGGCTCCTGGTGTCTCGCCCGCCGCGCGCACTGCAATCCCGGCAGTCTGGGCGCGCCGCTGTTCGATCTCGTGCTGAAGCCGCCTGCCGGCCGCAGCGTGGACTGGCGCGCCGGTGCCCTGGCCGAGATCCTGCCGCGTCAGGCGCTCGAGGCCGTCGCCGCCGTGCTGCAGCGCCTCGCGTTCGACGGCGCTACGCCGGTCCGGTGGCAGGGCCGCACGCGGCCGCTGGCCGACGCGCTCGCCGCCAGCGTGCTGCCGCTGCCCGGCGACCAAGCGGCGGACGCCTCGCCGCAGGCGGTCGCGGACCGGCTGGTGCCGCTCGCGCCGCGCCGCTATTCGGTCGCGTCGGTGCCGGAGGAGGGCGCGCTGCGGCTCCTGGTCCGGCAAGCCCGGCACGACGCAGGCCTCGGCCTCGCCTCGGGCTGGCTCACGGTACATGCGCCGCTGGGCGGGCCGGTCGATCTGCGGCTGGTCGACAACCCGGCCTTCGCGCCGGTGGCCGGCGGTACGCCAGCGATCTTCATCGGCAACGGGTCGGGCTACGCCGGGCTGCGCGGCCACCTGTCGGCCCGCATCCGTGCCGGACAGCGCCGCCACTGGCTGTTGTATGGGGAACGCCAGCGGGCGCACGACGCCTTCTGCGAGCGGGAAGCCGCCGGCTGGCACGCGGCCGGCGCCCTGGAGCGGCTCGACGTCGCCTACTCCCGCGACCAGCCGACGCGCCATTACGTGCAGGATACCCTGCGCGCCGAAGCCGAACGCCTGTGCCGGTGGATCGACGACGGGGCGGTGCTGTTCGTCTGCGGCAGCCTGCACGGCATGGCCGCGGGCGTGGACGCCGCCTTGGCGGACATCCTCGGCGCGGCCGCGGTGGACGACCTGATCGCCGCAGGCCGCTACCGCCGCGACGTGTATTGAGCAGGAAATCGGCCTTCTGCGCAGGTGGTGCCTGCGCAGCTAGCTATCTATTCGATAGCATGTGACGGCCGGGTCGCATGGTAGCGACCGGTGCCTCGGTGCAGCACCCGGTCTTCCGGCAGCACGTCGCCCGGCGCGTATTCGGCACCTGCCGCCACGCGGGCGTACAGCGGGTCGAAGTCGATCCGGTCGAGCGCCAGCAGCGCCTCCAGGCTGTCGATCACGAAATACGTTTCCTGGAAGTCGTCGATCCGGTAGCGGGTGCGCATCACCCGTTCCAGGTCGAAGGCGATGCGGTTCGGCGACGGATCGTCGAGCGCGAAGCGGGTTTCGGTCGCCGACGAGGCGATGCCCGCGCCGTAGATGCGCAGGCCGTCGTTCTGCTGCACCAGCCCGAATTCCACCGTGTACCAGTAGACCCGCGCCAGCCGGTCGAGCATGCCGCGCTGCTGCGCCTTCAGCCCGCCGCGGCCGTAGGCCTGGATGTAGTCGGCCATCGCCGGGTCCATCAGCATCGGCACATGGCCGAACACGTCGTGGAAGACGTCGGGCTCTTCCAGGTAGTCGAGCTGGTGGCGCTTGCGGATGAAATGCCCGGCCGGGAAGCGCCGCGCCGCCAGGTGGCCGAAGAACACGTCGTCGGGCACCAGGCCCGGCACCGCGACCACCTCCCAGCCGGTGCGCCCCTTCAGCACCGCGCTGAGCGCGCGGAAATCGGGGATGCGGTCGGCGCCGATCGGCAGGTCGCGCATGCCGGCGACGAAGGCGTCGCAGGCGCGGCCGGGCAGCAGGGCGCTCTGCCGCTCGAACAGCGTGCGCCAGACCGCATGGTCCTCGGCGGTGTAGGCGTCCCAGCCCTGGTCGATGGTCCAGTCCGCACTCGGCGGCACCGCCGCATCGCCGGCGGCCAGACCGTGGAGTTCTGGTGTCTGCATGCTCGCTCCTCCGTGGATTCGTCGCGCCTGCCCGCCACGGCTCGCCAGCGGCGCCCGCTGCAAGGGGTGTGGGCGGCGACCGCCCGCGACAGCGGGCTGCACAAGCCTGGGGGTGTGCCTAGAGTACTCCGCGGCGCATCTGGTCGAGCTCGATGCTCTCGAACAGCGCCTTGAAGTTGCCGTTGCCGAAACCGTCGTCGCCCTTCCTCTGGATGAACTCGAAGAAGATCGGACCTAGCTGGTTTTCCGAGAAGATCTGCAGCAACAGCTTGCCGGCCACGCCGTCGACGAGGATCTTGCGCTTCTGCAGTTCCTCGACGCTCTCGCCGTGGCCCGGGATGCGCTTGTCGATCAGTTCGTAGTAGGTGTCGATCGTGTCGAGCAGCTTCACGCCGCCGGCCCGCAGCGCATCCACCGTGGCGTACAGGTCGTCCGAGCCCATCGCGATGTGCTGGATGCCCTCGCCGTTGTACTTGTCCAGGTACTCCTGGATCTGGCCGGCCTTTTCCTTGCCTTCCTCGTTGATCGGAATGCGGATCTTGCCGCAGGGGCTGGTCATCGCCTTGCTCTTCACGCCGGTCACCTGGCCTTCGATGTCGAAGTACTTGATCTCGCGGAAGTTGAACAGCCGCTCGTAGAAGCCGGCCCATTCGGCCATCCGGCCGCGGTGCACGTTGTGCGTCAGGTGGTCGATGTAGGTCAGGCCGTGGCCCTTCGGGTTCAGCGCCTCCTCGGCGCTCACGCCCGGCAGTGCCTCGAAGTCCACGTCGTAGAAGCCGATGTTGCCGATGTCGCCCGGCTGCGCGCCGTTCTTGCCGCGCCAGCGGTCCACCAGGTAGATCAGGCTGTCGCCGATGCCCTTGATCGCCGGGATGTTCAGCTCGCCCGGGCCCGCCTTGTCGGCGAAGCCCCAGGCGCCGAGCGCGATCGCCCGCTCGTAGGCGGCCTTGGCGTCCTGCACCCGGAAGGCGATGGCGCAGACGCTCGGGCCGTGGGCGCGGGCGAAGCGCTGGGCGAAGGAATCCGGCTCGGCGTTGATGATGAAGTTGATCGTGCCCTGGCGGTAGAGCGTCACGTCCTTGTGGCGGTGTTTGGCCACCGGCCGGAAGCCCATCTGCTCGAACACTTTGCCCATGGCAGCCGGGTCGGGTGCGGCGTATTCGATGAACTCAAAGCCGTCGGTGCCCATCGGGTTGTCCCAGGCGTCGGTGGCGGAAGCGGTGGTGGTGGAGGCGGGCAGGGCGGCGGTCATCGGGTGGTCTCCGGTCGGGGCCATTAGAGGCGAATCAGGTTCGGTCACGGCTTCCATCGTGCCTGCGTCGGCAAGCAGATTTACTGCAAATGGCGGCGCCTTGGAGACTCTCGGTGCATGAATCCTGCAGAATCGGCGCGATGGAAGCACTCGACAAGCTCGACATCCAGATCCTGCGCAGCCTGCAGGCCGACGGCCGCGCCACCTACGACCAGATCGCCGAGGCGGTCGGCCTGTCGCCGAGTGCCGTCCTGCGCCGGGTGCGGCGGCTGGAAGACAGCCGGGTGATCGACCGCTACGTGGCGCTGATCCGGCCCGAGTCGGTCGGCCTGGGCCTGACCGCCTACCTGAACGTGCGGCTGGAAAAGCACACCGAGAGCCACAAGCGCAATCCGATGGACCTGTTCCGCGCGAGCGTGCAGACCTGGCCCGAGGTGGTCGAGTGCGCAGCCCTGACCGGCGAGATGGACTATCTGCTGCGCGTGGTGGTCGCCGACATGGCGCACTACAGCCGCTTCATCATGGACACCCTGCTCAAGCACCCGAGCGTGCAGGACTGTAAGACCAGCTTCGTGCTCGACCGGGTCAAGGCGACGACGGCGGTGCCGCTCTGAGGCCGGACAATGCCGGCATGACGCACCCGAGCCCCTGGCTGTACGACGCGATCGCCCGCATCGAGGCCGACTACCACCGCAGCGCCGACACCCACCTGATCCCGCTGCCGCTGCCGGGCTTCGCCGCGCAGGGCATCGACTTCTACCTGAAGGACGAGTCCACCCATCCCACCGGCAGCCTGAAGCACCGGCTGGCGCGTTCACTGTTCCTTTATGCGCTGTGCAACGGCTGGATTCATCAAGGCTCGACGATCGTCGAATCCTCCAGCGGCTCCACCGCGGTGAGCGAGGCCTATTTCGCGCGGCTGCTCGGCCTGCCCTTCGTGGCGGTGATGCCGCGCAGCACCTCGGCCGAGAAGATCGCGCTGATCGCCTTTCATGGCGGCCGCTGCCATTTCGTGGACCGGGCCGACGAGGTGTACGCCGCCGCCCGGGCCGTGGCCGCCGCGACCGGTGGCCATTACATGGATCAGTTCACCTATGCCGAGCGGGCCACCGACTGGCGCGGCAACAACAACATCGCCGAGAGCATGTTCGTGCAGATGCAGCGCGAGCGGCATCCGATACCGCGCTGGATCGTGGTGGGCGCGGGCACCGGTGGCACCAGCGCGACCATCGGCCGCTATCTGCGCTACCAGCGCCATGCCGCGCAGGTCTGCGTGGCCGACCCGGCCGGCTCGGTGTTCGCTGCCTACCACCGCACCGGCGACGCGACGCTGACCGCGCCGGGCTCCCGCATCGAGGGCATCGGCCGGCCGCGGGTGGAGCCGAGCTTCGTGCGTACGCTGGTGGACCGGATGGAGGAGGTGCCGGACGACGAATCGATCGCCGGCATGCGGCTGCTGTCGCGCCTGATCGGCCGGCGGGTCGGGCCGTCCACCGGCACCAACTTCGTGGCGATGCTGCGGCTCGCTCAGGCCATGCAGAGTGCGGGAGAGCCGGGCTCGCTGCTGTCGCTGCTGTGCGATGCCGGCGAGCGCTACCTGCCGACCTACCACGACGAGGCGTGGGTCGCCGAACGCTTCGGCTGCTGCGCCGCGGCGGCCGATCGGATCGAGGCGCTGCTGGGCTGAGACGGCAGGGCTGCGGCGGCTGCGCTGCGCCGCCGGGTCAGCCCGCTGCGGCGGCGACCTGCGGCGCTCCCTTGGAGGTCTCGGCCGGCGCCAGCGCATCCCAGAGCGGCTGCAGCGCCTCGGCGCCGGCGGCCGACAGGTCGCGCACCGGCCACAGGCATTCACGCTGCACATACCGCATGCGCCAGGCCAACTCGCGTGCGGCCATCCGCTGCTCGAACCCTTCGGCCGGGCCGAGATCCTCGCCGCCGGCCGACCACATTCCGACCGCGTTCCAGCCGGCCCGCAGCCGACCCAGCAGGTGGTGGGCCTTGGCGCAGATGCGGCGCACCGTCTCGTCCGACGAGCGGCTGCCGATGGTCGCGGCGCGCGCCCGGCAGTCTTCCAGCCGGCGATCCAGGTCTTCCACGGCCGCGCTGTCGGCGGCGCCTGCGCCCAGGTCCTCTGCGGCGGCCTGGGCGGCCGACACGACCGGCCCGACCCAGCGCAGCGAGAATTCGCCGGGGATCACCCGCATCGCGAAGCTGGCGCGCGCCAGCGGCGTTTCGGCGCTGTGGCAGATGCCGAGCGTGGTTTCCATCACTGCGAGCAGCTGGCCGAGCGGCGACACCGCGTCGGCCCGCCGCTGCGCCGGGTAGCCGCTGCCGTCGAGCCGCTCGTGGTGCTCGCCGATCGCGCGCGCCAGCTCGGGCGGATAGTCGGTCTGCGAGGCGAGCAGGCGCTGGCCGATCTGCGGGTGGGCGACCACATGGCGGTACTGCTCGATGCCGAGCGTGTGGGTGGCGCGCAGGTACTGCGGATCGACGTACATCTCGCCGATGTCGTGCAGCAGGCCGCCGGTGAGCGCGAGCCGCAGGAAGTAGGTGTCCTCGGGCCGCCCGGCGGCCACGGCCAGCGCGCCGGCCAGCACCATGCCGCGCACCGCATGGGTATACGCCGCCGAACCGGAGGTGCGCACCGCGGTCAGCAGCAGCTGCGCCACCGGATGCAGCTGCATCTGCGGAATCTCGTGCGCGATCGCCAGGGCCTGCGGCTTCAGCGCCCGCGCCAGCGCATCCTGGTCGTTCGAGAAGAAGGCGTCGGTGTCGTCGAGCAGGTCGATGATGCTCACGCCGTCCTGGGCGCGCAGGCACGATTCGAGCGGGCGCTGGAGCTTGCGTTCGAGCAGCCGCTGCTGCAGCGAGCGGCTGATCGTCTGGCCGCTGGACCAGAGCTTGACGCCGCGGTCGTCGAATATGTCTTCCGAGGCGACGATGTCGTGCTTCTCGGCGGCGCCCATGATGAGATCCAGGGCGATCGGGTTCGCGTCGGTGTCGGCGAGAGCGGTCAAGCAGGGTCTCCTGGCAGGCGGCGGTGGGGGTATCCGGAGGGCGACCCCAAGAATAAGGGCTAACCCTTAAAATCAGATGATGATCGCATCGAAAAACTGGTGGCAGGTTTCCGTCCGTGCGGGACGGGACTGGCTGCGTCCGGTGTCCGGCCTCGACGGCGGCCCGGCGACGCTGCCGCCGGCCCTGGTGCCGATCCGCTCGCTCGGCCCGCGCTACCGCGGCCGCATCCTCGCCCACCTGCTGGCGCTGTCACCCGCCGACCGCTACCTGCGTTTCGGCTATGCCGCGACCGACGAACAGATCGCCCGGTACACCGAGACCCTGGACTTCGACCGCGACGAGATCTTCGGCATCTATAACCGCAAGCTCGAATTGATCGCGGTGGCGCACCTCGCCTACGGCCCCGGCAAGGGCAGCGCCGAGTTCGGCGTGTCGGTGGCGCCCCGGGCGCGGGGCCGGGGCTACGGCGCACGGCTGTTCCGCCGTGCCGTGATGCACGCGCGCAATGCAGGCGTCGGCCAGCTCGTCGTGCACGCACTCAGCGAGAACGCGGCGATGCTGAAGATCGCGCGGCGGGCCGGCGCCGAGGTGCACCGGGCCGGCTCGGAAGCCGAGGCCTACCTCACGCTGCCGCCGGCGGACTTCGACAGCCGTGTCGGACAGATCGTCGCCGACCAGGTCGGCGAGCTGGACTACCGCCTGAAGCGGCAGGCCAAGCAGTTCCGCGACGTGCTCGACGGCGTGCAGGAAGTGCGGCAGGGCGTGCGCCACGGCCGCCACCGCTCGGGCCAGTAGGCGCGCGCCTGCCGGGGCGAAACCGCCTCGGAAAACCCCGCCGGGCGGGCGATCCGCTATCCTTGCAGTCCCCCTACTACCGCATGTCCTGCACCCCCCGTCCGTGTCCGACCCGCATCCTGCGCGCCTCGAAAAGGAAGACAAACGCACCTTCCTGCAGAAGGTCGCCGAATTCATCCACCCTGCACCCGAGTCCAAGGAAGAGCTGATCGGCGTCATCGCCAGCGCCGAGGACCACGACGTGATCGGGGCCGAATCGCGGCTGATGCTCGAAGGCGTCATCCGGATGTCCGACATGACGGCCGGCGACGTGATGGTGGCGGCGCCGCGCATGGACCTGGTGGACATCGATGCGCCGCCGGACGCGCTGATGCACCTGGTGATCGACACCGCGCATTCGCGCTTCCCGGTCTTCAGCGGCGAGCGCGAGAACATCATCGGCATCCTGCTGGCCAAGGACCTGCTCAAGCTGCAGCGGGCGCCCGAGCTGAATATCCGCGCGCTGCTGCGCCCGGCGGTGTTCGTGCCGGAGAGCAAGGGCCTGAACGACCTGCTGCGCGAGTTCCGCGGCAATCGCAACCACCTGGCGATCGTGATCGACGAGTTCGGCCGGGTGGCCGGCCTGATCACGATCGAAGACGTGCTGGAGCAGATCGTCGGCGAGATCGAGGACGAGTTCGACATCGCCGAGAACGCCGGCGACATCTACGCGCTGGCCGACCGCACCTACCGCGTGTCCGGCGACACGCCGGTCGAGCGGGTCGCCGAAGCCTTCGACGTGGCGATCGCGCCGACCGACCCGGACGACGAGTTCGACACCATCGGCGGCCTGATCGCGCACGAGATGGGCCATGTGCCCAAGCGCGGCGAACGCCACGTGCTGGCCGGCCTGCAGTTCCTGGTGATGCACACCAAGGGCGGTGCGGTGCGGTGGTTCAAGGTGTCGCCGGCCCCGGCCGACACCGCCGCGTCCGCCTGATGGCACCGCTGCGCGGCCGGGCCGGCATGGCGCTGCTGGCGCTCGCCGGCGGGCTCGCGCAGGCCGCGTCGATCGCGAATCCCTGGAACGGCGCGCCGCTCTGGTGGCTGCAGCTGCTGTCGGTCGCGCTGCTCGCGGGCCTGCTCGACCGCAGCGCCTCGGTCCGGCAGGCGGTAGCCCTCGGCTGGATCTTTTCTTCCGCTTGGCTGTCCGGCACCTTCTGGTGGCTGTTTATCTCGATGCACACCTACGGTGGGCTGGCAGCGCCCTTGGCCGCGCTGGCGGTGCTCGGGCTGGCGGCGTTCCTCGGCTCCTACTATGCGGTGCTTTCAGGCGTTTTTCGGGCGTTTGCGCCCGCTGCGACTGCGCTGCGTGCTCTCTTTTTCGGAGCGCTCTGGCTGCTGGCCGAGCTGCTGCGCGGCAGCTGGTTCACCGGCTTTCCGTGGGGTGCCGGCGGTTATGCGCACCTGGACGGCGCGGCGGGCTGGGCGGCGCGCTGGGTCGGCGTGTACGGCCTCGGCGCGGCGGCGGCGGCGCTGGCGGCGGCGCTGGCCTTCGCCGTGCTCCACCGGCGGATGGCCGTCGCGGCCGCAGTCGTAGTGGTCACGGTCGCGGCTTCCCTGGCGCCAGCTGCGCCGGCGACCGGCCGCGACGTGGGCGCACCGCTGCCGGTGGCGCTGTTGCAGGGCAACATCCCGCAGGACGAGAAATTCCAGCCCGGCAGCGGCGTGCCCCTGGCATTGCAGTGGTATGCCGAGCAGCTGCGCGACAACCGCGCGCGGCTGGTGGTCGCGCCCGAAACCGCGCTGCCGCTCCTGCCCCAGGACCTGCCGCCCGGTTATCTGGACGCGCTGCAGGCTCGCTTCGCGACGGGCGACCAAGCGGCGCTGGTCGGCATTCCGCTCGGCGATGCGCGGGCGGGCTACAGCAATTCGGCGCTCGGTTTCCGGCCGGGGCAGCCGCCGTACCGCTACGACAAGCACCACCTGGTGCCGTTCGGCGAATTCATCCCGCCGCTGTTCCGCTGGTTCGTGCGCATGATGCACATCCCGCTCGGCGACTTCCACCGCGGCGCCGTCGGCCAGCCGACTTTCGACTGGCAGGGCCAGCGGCTCGCGCCTCACATCTGCTACGAGGATTTGTTCGGCGATGAGATGGCCGCGCAGTTCCACGACCCTGCGACGGCGCCGACGCTGCTGGTCAACCTGAGCAACATCGGCTGGTTCGGCGACTCGGTGGCGATCGACCAGCACCTGGGCATCTCGCGCATGCGCACGCTGGAATTCGAGCGGCCGATGCTGCGCGCCACCAATACCGGCGCGACGGTGGTGATCGACCACCGGGGGCGCGTCACCGCATCGCTGGAGCCGCTGACCCGCGACGTGCTGCGGGCCGAGGTGCAGGGCCGCGACGGCATCACGCCCTACGCCGCCTGGGTCGCGCGTTTCGGGCTGGCGCCGCTGTGGGTACTGGCGCTGGGCGGGCTGCTGGCCGGCGTGGCGGCGGGCCTGCGTCGTCGGCGCTGACGCACATCCAGCCGGACGCCCCGGCCAGGCCTGTCGGGGGGCGAACGCCTGCCGCCTGTGCGACACCGCCGCGGCATGAGGCGATGCAGCTTCCGTATCGGCGCGCCGGCTGCAATCGCTAGGATCGGTCCGGCCGCTGGCACGCATCGTGCCTGCGGTGGTTCGCTTCCCTTGTCCTTCGAAAAGCAGGCTCACATGCAACTCTCCCGACTCCTCCGTACCCTGGTCGCCGGCTTCGCGCTGGCGTCCGGCGCCGCATTCGTCTCGGCCCAGCCGGCCGCGGCCGTGGCGGCACCGACCGCCACCCTGCCCAACGTGGTGATCCTCGCCACCGGCGGCACCATCGCCGGCGCCGGCGCCTCGAACGTCAACAGCGCGAGCTACGCCGCTGCCAAGGTCGCGGTAGACAAGCTGATCCTGGGTTTGCCCGAGCTGCAGAAGATCGCCAACGTGCGCGGCGAACAGACCTTCCAGATCGCGTCGGAGAGCTTCACCAACGACGCCCTGCTGACGCTGGCGCGCCGCGTATCGGCCCTCGCCAAGCAGCCGGACGTGAATGGCATCGTGGTCACCCACGGCACCGACACGCTGGAAGAGACCGCGTACTTCCTGAACCTGACGGTGCAGACCGACAAGCCGATTGTGGTGGTCGGCTCGATGCGCCCGGGCACCGCGCTGTCCGCCGACGGCGCGCTGAACCTGTACGACGCGGTCAGCGTCGCCGGCTCGCCGGATGCCCGCGGCAAGGGCGTGCTGGTCACGATGAACGACGAGATCCACACCGGCCGCGACGTGGCCAAGCTGGTCAACATCAAGACCGAGGCGTTCAAGAGCCAGTGGGGCCCGCTCGGCATGGTCGTGGAAGGCAAGAACTACTGGTTCCGCGCCCCGACCAAGCGCCACACCAGCCAGAGCGAATTCAACATCGACAGCATCACGGCTTTGCCGGCGGTCGAGATCGTCTACGGCTACGGCAACGTGCCGCGTTCGGTGATCGACGGCGTCGGTGCCACACCGGGCCTGCAGGCGATCGTGCATGCCGGCACCGGCAACGGCTCGGTGGCCGACCGGGTGGTGCCGGCGCTGCAGGAACTGCGCAACAAGGGCATCAACGTGATCCGTTCGTCGCGCGTGCCCGCCGGCTTCGTGCTGCGCAACGCCGAGCAGCCGGACGACAAGTACGACTGGGTGGTCGCGCACGACCTGAACCCGCAGAAGGCCCGCATCCTGGCGATGGTGGCGCTGACGAAGACGCGCGATCCGAAGGAACTGCAGCGCATCTTCTGGATGTATTGAGTTCACCCCCAGGCTTTCCGGGCCGCTGCCGCGGCCCGTGATGCGCCTGCCCCCTTCCGGGGGCGATGGCAGCGGACCGGCGGAGCCGGATCCGCGCCATCCCATGAAGGCAGCGGCGGTGCGCTTGGAAGGTGGCGGATCGCTGCTGCTCCTGCGACAGCACGTGCGGCGGAGTACAGCGGGTCAGCGGGAAACCCGCGACTCCCGTCGATGGCGGGCGTATTCGCAGGTGGCGATGCAGACCGTGAGCCAGGCGGCGCCGGAGCACAGGCCGGCCAGCACGTCGCTCGCGAAATGGACCTGCAGGAACACTCGGCTGAAGGCAGTGGTCAGCACGATGGCGGTCGCGGCCATCACGGCCGGGATGTGCCAGCGCGGGGGCAGCAGCCGGATCGCCAGATAGGCGAGCATGCCGTAGGCGACCATCGCACCCGAGCTGTGGCCGCTCGGGAAACTAAAGCCGGCGGCGGGCGAGGGCAGGCCCTCGTACAGCGGCCGGGCCCGCGCGAAGATCTGCTTGAGCGCCGGGTTGAGCACCGCGTTGCCGCCGGTCGCCGCCGCCCATCCTGCGGCCAGGCTGCGCTGCCCGCCGACCCAGAGCGCCACCGCGATTCCGACGCCCAGAACGATCAGCACCAGCGGTTCGCCGAAATGGGTGAGTTGGCGCAGCGCCGCCATGCCGCCGGCAGGCACCGGCGCCGCGACCGCCTGGCTGAAGGCCTCGTCGGCGCGCTGCAGCGTGCGCCCGTCGCCGAGCAGCCGTGCGACCAGCGCGAAGACCGATGCCGTCGCCAGCACGACTACGAAGCCGACGGCGAGCCGGCCGCCGATGTGGCGCAGCGCGGCCGGATCGGGCGGCGGATTGGCACGGCCGCGCCACCACTGCCGGCCGGGGCCGAATGCGGCGGTCGCGACGCCCGCGAGCACGGTAGCGATCAGCACCAGCGGCATAAAAGCGTCCCAGGCCCGGGCGCCGGCCGCTGCCGCCCAGCCGATCCAGGCGGCGCTATCGATCGGCATCGTGCGGCGCCTCCGCTGAAGGGTTGTCGGCCAGCGCGAGGCGTTCCTCGCCGCCGAGCACGAAGGCATCCGCTGCCGCGTCGTAGTCCCAGCGCTCCACGATGCATGCGCGCCCGGCGGTGCCACGGTCGGCCCGCAGCAGGTTCACTGAATTCGGCGCACCGTCGCGCACCCGCGACGACACGGCGGTACCGGCCTGCACGACCCACAGCGCCTGCGCCAGGGCCGTGCGGCGGTGCAGCGGCAGCACGAACGGCAGGTGGATGTGGCCGCCCAGGACGATGTCGGCGCCGGCCGCGGCCCAACGCTCGGCGGCCCGCGCCGCGCCGCGCAGCAGGTCCTTGCGGTCGTCGGCTTTCGCCACTGCGAGCGGCTGGTGCACCACCACGACACGGATCTGGTCCGGCCGGCGCTGCCGGGCCGCTTCCAGCCGTCGGGCGGTGCGCTCGATCTGCGGGCGCGAGATCTCGCCGTGCGCATGGCGGTACCGGCGCGTGGTGTTGTGCGACAGGACCAGCCAGTCCGCCGTGTCGGCCGACGGTTCCAGGTCCTCCCCGAAGGCGGTGCGGTAGCGGCCGTAGGGCGTGAACAGCCGCGCCGCGAGGGCGAACAGCGGGATGTCGTGGTTGCCCGGCACGGTCACCCAGGTCGCGATGCCGAGCCGGTCGACGAAGGCACGCGCCTTGGCGAATTGGGCCGTAGTAGCGCGCTGGGTCACGTCGCCCGATAGCACCGCCAGGTCCGGCCGGCACTGGCGCACCAGCCGTTCCAGGGCCGCCACGACCGCCGGCTGCTCGGTGCCGAAATGCGGGTCGGACAGATGCAGCAGGCCGCTCATCGCGCGTCGTCCGGTGCGGTGCCGGCGGCAGGCGCCGCGGGCTGCATGAGCCACAGCGGCTCGGGGGCGACGCGGAAGGTGAGCGGCATGTCCATCGGCGCGACCTCGCCGTCGGTCGCCACCTTGACGCGCCGGTGGCGCGAGCCGCGCGCCGGTTCCACCGTGAGCCGGCGGAACGACAGCGTCTCCACCGCATCGGCACCGTCGAGCCGGCTGAGCGCGCCGTGCAGCAGCAGCCCGACGCGCGACAGCACGCCCTGCGGCTTCAGCAGCACCGCAGCGAGCGCGCCGTGGTCGAGCGCATCGCCCTCGGCCACGCCGACCTGCTCGAACTGCAGCGCGTTGTTGCCGACGAACAGGCTGATAGTGCGCATCTCCACCGCGGCCCCCGGGGCCGACAGCCGCAGCGTCCACGGCCGGTGGTTGCGCAGCAGGGTCGCCAGCGCCGCGCATAAGGCGACGAAGCGGTTGCGGCCGTACTGCGACTTGTAGGCTTCGCGGTCCTCCAGGAGCGTGGCATAGAGGCCGAGGCTCGCATTGACCAGGAACACCCGGTCGTTGACCAGGCCGACCTGCACCGGCCGCGGCTGCCCGGTCAGCAGCACGTCGAGCGCGCCGGCGGTCTCGGTCGGGATGCGGTGGGTGCGACCGAAGTAGTTGAAGGTGCCCTGCGGCAGCACGCCGAAGGCGCATCCGCTGCCGACCACCGCCTGCGCCACCGCGTTGATCGTGCCGTCGCCGCCGGCCACTGCGACGATCCCGCCTGCCTTGTGCGCCGCCGCGACCGCCGCGCGGGCCTGCTGCGTCGGCGGATGCCGCCGGTCGATGGGGAAGCAGTGCAGCGTGCGGCCGGCGCGCCGGCAGCCGTCCTCGATCAGCGTGCGCGCCTCGCCGGCCTTGCCCTTGCCGGATGCCGCATTGAGGACGAGGAACAGCGGAGCGTCGGGCAGGAGCGCGGGTGGATGCATGGTTAGCAGGGCAGGGCCCCGGAGCGGACGGTTCGCCGGAGTATCCGAGTCGGGCGCCGGGCACCACGCAGGCGAACGCCGCAACGGCTGTGGGAATACGCCGCGACCGGGGCCGGTCCCCGCGCAGTCGCGGCGTCTTAGAATGGCCCGCTTTGCCGGGCGCCCGCCCGCTGGCGGCCCGCGCCGGCCGGCCGCAAGCGCCTGCGGGCGGCACGCACCGCCGCTTCCTCCCTGCGACATCCCATGTTGACCTTCCAGCACATCATCCTGAAACTCCAGTCGTACTGGGCCGACCAGGGCTGCGCGCTGCTGCAGCCCTACGACATGGAAGTCGGCGCCGGCACCTCGCACACCGCCACCTTCCTGCGCGCGCTGGGCCCCGAGCCCTGGAAGGCCGCGTACGTGCAGCCGAGTCGCCGCCCCAAGGACGGCCGCTACGGCGAGAACCCGAACCGCCTGCAGCACTACTACCAGTACCAGGTGGTGCTGAAGCCCGCGCCGGCCAACATCCTGGAGCTTTACCTGGGCTCGCTGGAGGCCCTCGGCTTCGACCTCAAGAAGAACGACATCCGCTTCGTCGAGGACGACTGGGAGAACCCGACCCTCGGCGCCTGGGGCCTCGGCTGGGAGGTGTGGCTGAACGGTATGGAAGTGACGCAGTTCACCTACTTCCAGCAGGTCGGCGGCATCGACTGCAAGCCGATCACCGGCGAGATCACCTACGGACTGGAGCGCCTGGCGATGTACCTGCAGGGCGTGGACAACGTCTACAACCTGCAGTGGACCGAGGGCCTCAGCTACGGCGACGTGTACAAGCAGAACGAGGTGGAGCAGTCCACCTACAACTTCGAGCATTCCGACGCCGACTTCCTCTTCACTGCCTTCGCCGCGCACGAGAAGCAGGCCAAGCACCTGATGACCGAGCAGCTTGCGCTGCCGGCCTACGAGCAGGTGCTGAAGGCCGCGCACAGCTTCAACCTGCTGGACGCGCGTGGTGCGATCAGCGTGACCGAACGCGCCGCCTACATCGGCCGCATCCGCGACCTGGCCCGCAGCGTGGCGCGCAGCTACCTCGACAGCCGGGCCCGCCTGGGCTTCCCGATGGCGCCGAAACCCTGGGCCGACGCAGTGCTGGCCGATCTCGCCAAGGCCGCCCAGCAGCAGAAGAAGGCCGCGTGAGCGGGGAACGAATGATGACGACGACGCACAAGAATCTGCTGGTGGAACTCTTCGTGGAAGAGCTGCCGCCGAAGGCCCTGAAGAAGCTGGGCGACGCCTTCGCCCAAGTGCTTTTCGATCAGTTGACGCTGAGCGGACTGACGACAAGCAAGAGCACATTCCGGACATTCGCTTCGCCTCGGCGCTTGGCTGTGCAGGTTTCGGATGTTTTGTCTCAAGCTCCTGATGTTCAGCTTGAAAAGAAGCTGATGCTGATGAGCGCTGCCTTTGATAAGGATGGCAACGCGACGGCTGCGTTATTGAAAAAAGCTGCTGCTGAAGGCCCACGATGTGAAGAAGCGCTCCGGACATGGCCTGAAGTAAAGGATGTGCCAGATCAGCTCTTTTCCAAGATGGAAGGGAATAAGGAGTTCTTGTATTTCAAGTCCTTGGCTGCCGGCCATGACATACGCGGTGGCCTGCAGCGTGGCTTGAGCCGAGCGATTGCTGAACTGCCGATCCCGAAGGTCATGGGTTATCAACTCGCGGACCACTGCGAGATGCCCGGCTGGACCACGGTGAGCTTCGTGCGCCCGGCGCACGGACTGGTCGCGCTGCACGGCAGCGAGGTGGTGCCGGTCGAGGTGCTCGGCCTGCGCGCTGGTAATCAGACGCACGGCCACCGATTCGAGGCGAAGGTCGATCCGGTGGTGCTGCGCGATGCCGACGGCTATGCCGCCCAGCTGCAGGACGAGGGCGCGGTGATCGCCGGCTTCGCCGAGCGCCGCGCCGAGATCGTCCGCCAGCTGCAGGCGGCCGCGGCAGGCGTCGGAGGCGGCGTGCGCCCGATCGAGGACGACGCGCTGCTCGACGAGGTGACCGCGCTGGTGGAGCGCCCGAACGTGCTGGTTTGCCGCTTCGAGGAGGAGTTCCTCGCGGTGCCGCAGGAGTGCCTGATCCTCACGATGAAGGCCAACCAGAAGTATTTCCCGCTGCTGGACGCCGACGGCCGGCTCACCCACCGCTTCCTGGTGGTCAGCAACATCTCGCCCGACGATGCGAGTGCAGTGATCGGCGGCAACGAGCGGGTGGTGCGCCCGCGCCTGGCCGACGCCAAGTTCTTCTTCGACCAGGACCGCAAGAAGCCGCTGGCCGCACGCGTGGAGGCACTAGGCAAGGTGGTCTACCACAACAAGCTCGGCAGCCAGGGCGAGCGGGTGGAGCGGGTGCGCGCCATCGCCCGCGCCATCGCAGGGCAGATCGGCGGCGCCGAGCTGGTGGCGCAGGCCGATCAGGCCGCGCTGCTCGCCAAGACCGACCTGGTGACCGACATGGTCGGCGAGTTCCCGGAGCTGCAGGGCACGATGGGCCGCTACTACGCCCAGAACGACGGCCTGCCGCAGCCGGTCGCCGACGCGATCGAGGACCACTACAAGCCGCGCTTCGCCGGCGACGAGCTGCCGCGCAACGACGTCGGCACCGTGGTGGCGCTGGCCGACAAGCTGGAAACGCTGGTCGGCATGTTCGGCATCGGCAACCTGCCGACCGGCGACCGCGACCCGTTCGCGCTGCGCCGGCATGCGCTGGGCGTGATCCGGATGCTGTCGGAAAAGGCGCTGCCGCTGGACCTCGACGCGCTGGTCCGCGCCGCGGTGCCGGCCTTCGGCGACAAGATCCAGGACCCGACCGCCGCGCTGCTCGACTTCGTCTATGACCGCCTCGCCGGCGGCCTGCGCGAACAGGGTTACAGCGCGCAGGAGGTCGATGCAGTGCTGGCGCTGCGGCCGCAGCGGCTCGGCGACGTGGCGCAGCGGCTGGCGGCGGTGCGCGCCTTCGCGGCGCTGCCCGAGGCAGCGGCGCTGGCCGCGGCCAACAAGCGGGTCGCCAACATCCTGAAGAAGGCCGGCGAGGTCGATGCGCACGTCAGCGAGGTGCTGCTGCAGGAGCCGGCCGAACAAGCGCTGTACGCCGCACTGCAGCGCACCGTGCCGCAGGCCGACGCGCAGTTCGCCGCCGGCGACTACACCGCGTCGCTGCAGACGCTGGCCGCGCTGCGCGCGCCGGTCGACGCCTTCTTCGACGGCGTGATGGTCAACGCCGAGCAGGCCGACCTGCGCCTCAACCGCCAGGGCCTGCTGAAGACTCTGCACGCCGCGATGAACCGCGTGGCCGACCTGTCGCGCCTGGCGGCCTGAGATGAAGCTCGTCATCCTCGACCGCGATGGCACGATCAACGAGGGACGCGAGGACTTCGTCACCTCGCCGGACGAGTGGGTGCCGCTGCCGGGCGCGCTGGAGGCGATCGCGCAGCTGAACCATGCCGGCTTCCACGTCGTCGTGGTGTCGAACCAGTCGGGCCTCGGCCGCGGGCTGTTCGACGTGGCGGCGCTGAACGCCATCCACAAGAAGATGCACAAGATGCTGGCCGCCGCGGGCGGCCGGATCGACGCGGTCTTCTACTGCCCGCACGGCCTCGGCGAGCACTGCGACTGCCGCATGCCGCTGCCCGGCCTGTTCGAGCAGATCGCCGAACGCTACGGCATGGCGCTCGACGGCGTGCCGATGGTCGGCGACCGGCTGCGCGACCTGCAGGCCGGCACGGCGCTGGGCTGCGAACCGCACCTGGTGCTGACCGGCCGCACCCGCGGCCGCGCCGACGAGCCGCTGCCGCCCGAGTTTCCCGAAGGCACCCGCGTACATGCGGATCTGGCGGCCTTCGCGGCCTTCGCGGTCGAGCGCGATGCGGTGGACGGCCCGCGGGCCGGGGCCTAGCGCTTTGCTCCTTTTTCGATAGCTGCCTGCGCAGGTCCGACGAGCGCTGGAGCCCTCTTTCCATCCGATCTCACATGCCCCTGATCCGCTCCCTGCTGCACGCCCTCTGGATGCTGGTGACCGTCGTGCCCTGGGCGATCGCGATGCTGGTCGCCTCGCTCTTCATCAGCAGCACCCGGCTCTACTGGATGGCCGCGGGCTGGCTGTGGCTGGCGTCCGGTCCGCCGGCGCAGGCGATCCTGGGCATCCGGGTCCGCGTCTCGGGCCGGGAAAACCTGCCGCAGGGCGAGACCAGTGCTGCGATCCTGCTGGTCAAGCACCAGTCCACGCTCGAGACCTTCCTGATGCCGGTGCTGATGCCGCATCCGCTGGCCTACGTGTTCAAAAAGGAGCTGCTCTACGTGCCGTTCTTCGGCTGGGCGATGGGCCGGCTCGACATGATCCACATCGACCGCAAGCTGCGCGCCCAGGCGTTCAACAAGGTGGTGTCGCAGGGCCGGCGGCTGCTGGCCAAAGGCGTCTGGGTGATCATGTTCCCCGAGGGCACCCGCATCCCGCGCGGTCAGCAGGGCACCTACAAGAGCGGCGGCACCCGGCTCGCGGTCGAGACCGGTGCGCCGGTGATCCCGGTCGCGGTCAGCTCCGCCAAGGTCTGGCCGCGCAAGGCCTTCATCAAGCGGCCGGGCACCGTCGACGTGTCGATCGGCCCGGCCATCCCGAGCGCCGGCCGCCAGCCGGAAGAGCTGATGCGCGAGGTCGAGGCCTGGATCGAGACGGAGATGCGCCGCCTCGACCCCGAGGCCTACCGTGCCTGAGGACGACGGCATGCAGCGGCTGATGCAGCTGGCGCTCGACTTCCTCGGCCGCGGCGGCGACCGCGGTGCCGATGCCGGCGCCATGCCGCCTGCGCGCCGCGGGCCTGCGACGGGCACGCCACGCCTGCGGGTGTCGCGCCCACGGAAGCCGCCGGCGCCCGAGTTGCTGCCGGACGATGGCGCCGGCGAGGCCGATGGCGCCGCCGGCACCCTGCTGGCGCATCCCCGCGCCAACCGCGAAGCGCTGCTGGGCGGCCAGCGGGTGGTGTATGCCCTGGTGCGCGGACGTCGCCGCACCATCGGCTTCTCGGTCGGACCCGACGGCCTGTGCGTGCGGGCGCCGGGCTGGGTGCCGCTGCACCAGATCGACGCCGCCCTGCTGGAGAAGTCGGCGTGGATCCTGCGCAAGCTTGCGGAAGCCGGCGACCGGCGTGGCCGCCAGCGGCAGGCCGAGATCGCCTGGGGCGACGGCGTCCGTTTCCCGTATCTGGGCCGCGAGGTAACGGTGGCGCTCGGCGGAGCGGCACCGGCCCGGGGCGTGCCCGGTGCGGTCCTGGCCGACGACGGTGTCAATGGCCTGATGCTGCAACTGGCGCTGCCGGCCGGCAGCCCGCCCGATGCCGTCGCGGCGACCGTGCAGGCCTGGCTGCGGCGCGAGGCGCGGCCCTGGTTCACTGCGCGGCTCGACCATTTCGCGCCGCGGCTCGGTGTGCAGTGGCGCCGGCTCGCGCTGACCAGCGCCCGCACCCGCTGGGGCAGCGCCAGCGGCGACGGCGGCATCCGGCTGCACTGGCGGCTGATGCATTTCCGGCCCGAGGTGATCGACTACGTCGTCGCCCACGAGCTCGCCCACCTGCGGCACATGGACCACAGCCCGCGCTTCTGGGCCACCGTGGCGACCGTAGTGCCGGACCACCTCCGGCTGCGGGCGGAACTGCGCAGCGACGCGGTGCCGCGCTGGTCGGACTAGCCGGAGGGCAGGGCGGTCTGCCAGCGGATGGCAGAATTTCCAGCATGACCTCCGCTGCCGATACCTCCTCTACTCCCTCATCATCTCCTGTCGGGGGCGCCCGTCCTGCCGAAGGCTATGCCGGCGACCTGACACCGCAGCAGGCCTGGGCCCTGGTCCAGGCCGGCGATGCCGTGCTGATCGACGTGCGCAGCGATGCCGAGCGCGAATGGGTCGGCTTCGTGCCGGGTGCGGTGGCCCTGGCGTGGAAACAGTGGCCGGGCATGGTGCCGAATGCCGACTTCGACGAGGCGCTGTTGGCGGCGACCGTGGATGGGCGCAAGGCGGTGATGCTGTGCCGCAGCGGCGTGCGTTCTGTCGCGGCGGCCCGGCGCGCGACCCAGCTGGGTGTCGAGGCCTACAACATCCTCGAAGGATTCGAAGGGGATCCCGATGCGCAGCGGCACCGCGGCCAGCGCGGCGGCTGGCGGTTCCACGGTCTGCCCTGGCAGCAGAATTGATGCCCTGAACGGGCCTTGGCGCCCATCCTGTCTGCGTATGGTGCTATCAGGTAAATAGCGGTTTTATGGGAGGGTGCGGCAGGCGCACCACAGCCGCCGACGCCCGCAGCTGTTTCATATAGGAGTGCTTGCTACAATTCGTTCCTATATGAATTCGGTGTTGCACATTCCGCTGGACACATCGCCCGAGCAGGCGGCCCGGCTGCTTGCCTTGCAGGCCACCTTCGCGCAGGTCTGCAATGCGCTGGCACCGCTGGTGCAGAGCACCAAATGCTGGAACCGCGTTACCCTGCACCATCTCGCCTACAAGTCGCTGCGTCAGCAGTTCCCCGAGGTCGGTTCGCAGATGGTCTGCAACGCCATCTATTCCGTCTCGCGTACCGGCCGGCTGGTGTTCCAGCATGCCAACAGCCCGTTCAACCTGAATCGTCTGGGCGACAAGCCGCTGCCGCTACTGCGCTTCACCGACACCTGCCCGGTGTATTTCGACCGCCACACCCTGAGCCTCAAGGCGGGCCAGCTGTCGATGTACACGCTCGACGGCCGGATGCGCTTCCACCTGACGCTCGCCGAGGCGCAGGAAGCGGCGTTCCACCAGCAGAAGCTGCGCGAGATCGTGCTGACCCGCCGCGCCGACGGCGTCTTCCAGCTGTCGTTCCTGCTGTCCGCACCCGAGGAAGGCGAGGAGTCCGCCACCGCCGCCCAGGTGGCCGACCGGGCCGGGCACATCCCTGAATACGTGATCGTCGAGGAAGCCGCATGAATCCCCAGAAACCGCAGTCCGAACTGCGCAAGGCCCTGACCGAGCTGCGGCCGCATTTCGTGCGCGCCGGCTGGTTCAGCCTGGTCGCCAGCCTACTGGTGCTGATGCCGTCGTGGTACATGCTGGAGGTCTACGACCGGGTGGTCAACAGCCGCAACCACCTGACGCTGACCATGCTCACCGTGCTGGTCATGCTCGCCTACGTCGTCATGGAAATCCTCGAATGGGGCCGGGCCGAGATCCTGCGCGGCGCCGGCGTGGCGTTCGACGGCCGGTTCAGCGACCGGGTGTTCCGCGCGATCTTCGATGCTAACCTGCGCCGCGTGCCCGGCGGCACCGTGCAGCCGATGACGGACTTCCGCACGATCCGCGACTTCTTCCATTCGCCGGTGGTGATGGCGATCATGGAGGCGCCGGTGTCGCTGGTGTTCCTGGTGCTGATCTTCATGATCAGCCCGGTGCTCGGCTGGTCTGCCGTCGTCGGCGCGGTCGTGCAGACCTTCGTCGGCTGGCTCAACGAGCGCAGCACCCAGCCGCCGCTGACGGCTGCCAACCGCAGCGCGATCGCCGCGCAGCAGTACGCCGACGGTTCGCTGCGCAATGCCGAGGTGATCGAGTCGATGGGCATGCTGCGCAACATCCACCGCCGGTGGATGGAACGGCAGCGCGAATTCCTCGGCCTGCAGGCGATCGCCTCCGATCGGGCGGGCGGTTTCCAGGCGGCCTCGCGCTTCATCCAGAACGTGATCAGTTCGCTGCTGCTCGGCCTGAGCTGCTGGCTGCTGCTGCGCAACCAGCTCAACGGCGGCGCGGCGATGATGATCGTGTCCTCCATCCTCGGCGGCCGCGTGCTGGCGCCGCTGGTGCAGGTGGTGTCGCAGTGGCAGGGCGTGGTCAATGCACGCGACGCTTGGCGGCGGCTCGACGGCCTGCTCTCGGCCGTGCCCGCGCCGCCGGAGACGATGGCGCTGCCCGCGCCCCGGGGTGCGCTGCAGGTCGAAGGCGTGGTCGCCGCCGCGCCGGGCGGCACCGTGCCGATCCTGCGCGGCGTGCAGTTCGCGCTGCCCAAGGGCGAGGTGCTGGCGGTGGTCGGCCCGTCGGCCTCCGGCAAGACGACGCTCGCGCGGCTGCTGGTCGGCATCTGGCCGTCGGCCGGTGGCAAGGTGCGGCTCGACGGGGTGGACGTGCATGCCTGGGACAAGGGCGAGCTGGGCCCGCACGTCGGCTACCTGCCGCAGGGCATCGAGCTGTTCGACGGCACGCTCGCGGAGAACATCGCGCGTTTCGGTCAGGTCGAGCGCGCCAAGGTCGAGGCCGCGGCGCGCGCGGTCGGCCTGCACGAATTCATCCTGGCGCTGCCCGAGGGCTATGACACGCAGGTCGGCCGCGAAGGCGCGCGGCTCTCCGGCGGCCAGCGCCAGCGGGTCGGCCTGGCCCGCGCGCTGTACGGCGATCCGGTCTTCGTGGTGCTGGACGAACCCAACTCCAGCCTGGACGAGGAGGGCGACGCTGCGCTGGTCCGTGCGATTGCCGAACTCAAGGCCCGCGGCACCACCTTCGTCGTGATGACCCACCGCATGAGCGTGCTGTCGGTCGCCGACAAGATGCTGGTGATGCGGGACGGCCAGATGGCGGCGTTCGGACCGCGCGACGAAGTGCTGGCCGCGCTGCAGAAGGCGCAGCAGCCGGTGCCGCAGGCGCCTGCGCAACGGCCGGCCGCGCCTGCCGGCAGCACGGCCGTCGTGCCGGCCTGACCTACACCGCCGCCGCTTTCGACCGACAAGACCCTGCATTCCCGCGACCCATGAGCACATCTTCCGCATCCACCCGGCGCAGCGAGCTGACCGAGATCCTCTGGGGTTTCCGGCGCGAGTTCGTGATGGTCGGCATCTTCAGCTGCGTCATCAACGTGCTGATGCTCTCGCCCACGCTGTACATGCTGCAGGTCTACGACCGGGTGATGATCAGCCAGAGCGACCTGACCTTGATCGCGCTGTCGCTGGTCACGCTGTTCTTCTTCCTGGTGATGGCGTTCTCGGAATGGATGCGCACCCGGGTGCTGGTGCGCACCGGTGTACGGCTCGACAGCCTGCTCGGCACGCGGGTGTTCAACGCCAGCTTCGAGGCCAACCTGAGCCAGTCCGGCGCCGCGCCGCAGTCGGCCTTCACCGATCTGCTGCAGATCCGCCAGTTCATGACCGGCACCGGCATCTTTGCGTTCTTCGACGCACCCTGGGCACCGATCTACATCCTGGTGCTGTTCTTCCTGCACCCGTGGCTCGGCATCCTGGCGCTGATCTTCGCGGCGCTGCAGGGCGCACTCGCCTGGTTCGGCCACCGCAAGACGGTGGCGCCGGCCGAGGCGGCCTCGAAGGCCGGCAGCGCGGCCACCACCTACCTGCAGAGCAAGCTGCGCAACGCCGAGGTGCTGGAGTCGATGGGCATGGTCGGCAACCTGCAGCGCCACTGGCAGGCCCGCCATCAGCGCTACATGGAACGCAACGGCGCGTCGCAGGCGCTGGGCCACCGCATCGCGGCCTGGAGCAAGCTTCTGCGCTACACCCAGCAGTCGTTCGCGCTCGGCGCCGGCGCGCTGCTGGTGATCGACGGGCAGCTGTCGCCCGGCGCGATGATCGCGTCCAACGTGCTGATGACCCGGGCGCTGGCGCCGATCGACATGATGGTCAGCACCTGGCGCGTGTTCGTGAACGCCCGCGAAGCCTTCCGTCGGCTGGAGAAGCTGCTCCAGGCGCATCCGGAGCGCGATCCCGCGCTGACCCGCGTCGCGCCGACCGGTGCGCTCGCGCTGCGCAATGTCGTCGCATCGGCCTCGGGCCGGCGCGAGCCGATCCTGAAGGACGTGAGCTTTGCCGCCGCACCGGGCACGGTGACCGTGGTGCTCGGTCCGTCGGGATCGGGCAAATCCACGCTGGCCCGGGTCATGATCGGCATCTGGCCGAACGTGTCGGGCGAAGTGCTGCTCGACGAACGGCCGATCGACGGCTGGGAACGCGGTGAACTGGGGCCGCACCTGGGCTACCTGCCGCAGGACGTCGAACTGTTCGACGGCACCATCGCCGAGAACATCGCGCGTTTCGGCACGATCGATTCCGACAAGGTGATCGACGCCGCCCGCTGCGCCGGCCTGCACGACATGATCCTGCGTTTCCCGAAGGGTTACGACACCCCGATCGGTGAAGCCGGCGGCATGCTGTCGGGCGGACAGCGCCAGCGCATCGGGCTCGCCCGCGCGGTATACGGCGACCCTGCGCTGGTGGTGCTGGACGAACCGAATGCCAACCTCGACGACCAGGGCGAGGCCGCGCTGCTCTCCACCGTGCGGGAACTCAAGGCGCGTGGCCGGACCGTGTTCCTGATCAGCCACCGCCCCGGCGTGGTCGCCGTGGCCGACCGGTTGCTGATCCTGCGCGACGGCCGGGTGCAGGCCGACGGGCCGCGCGACGAGGTGCTGCAGGCGCTGCAGCGCGCGCAGCAGCCGGCTCCTGCCCCCGCGTCGCCGTCGTCCGGCGGCAGCCTGCCGCCCGCAGGTGCCGTGCCGGCCTGAGGCGCGGCTCTCACCTTCTTCCTTCCGTTTTCCGCCATTTGCTGGGTCCCGTCATGGACAAAAAAGACCAACTGCCCTTTCCGCCGAATGCCCTGGCCGCCCACGGCCCTGCCGCATCGGAACTCGTCGACGTCGAGCGCCAGCTGCCGTCGGACGCACGCCGCGCGGGCCGCATCGGCCTGTGGGCGCTTGCGATCGGCTTCGGCGGCTTCCTGGCCTGGGCCGCCTTCGCGCCGCTCGACGAGGGCGTGCCGGCTGCCGGCGTGGTGGCGATCGACACCAAACGCAAGGCGGTGCAGCACCTGACCGGCGGCATCGTGCGCGAAGTGCTGGTGAAGGAGGGCGACCGGGTCACCGAAGGCCAAGTACTGATCCGCCTCGACGATGCGGTCGCGCGGTCCAACTACGAGGCGGTCCGGCAGCGCTACCTCGGCCTGCGGGCCATGCAGGGCCGCCTGCAGGCCGAGCAGGCCGGCCAGTCGACCATCACCTTCCACTCGGACCTCAAGGAAGCCGCCGGCGATCCGCTGATCCGCCAGCAGATGGCGACCCAGGAACAGCTGTTCTTTTCGCGCCGGTCCGCATTGCAGGCTGACCTGCAGTCGCTCGAGGAAAGCATCCGGGGCCAGGAGAGTCTGCTGCAGGCCTACCGGGGCATGCAGTCCAGCCGCAAGGAGCAGCAGGTGCTGCTACAGGAGCAGGTATCCAACACCCGCGGCCTGGTGACCGAGGGCTACGTGCCGCGCAACCGCCAACTGGAACTCGACCGCCAGCTCGCCGAGTCGAACACCGCGATGATCGAACTGCAGGGCAACACCGCCCGGGCGCAGTCCGCGATCGCCGAGCTGCGGCAGCGCGCGATCGCCCGCCGCCAGGAATACCGCAAGGAAGTCGAGTCGCAGCTCGCCGACGTGACCCGCGAAGTGCAGTCCGATGCCGAACGCATCCGCGCCGTCCGCGACGATTTCGGCCGGACCGAGATCAAGGCGCCCGCTGCGGGCCAGGTCGTCGGCCTCGCGTTCCAGTCGGTCGGCGGCGTGATCCCGCCGGGTCAGAAGATCATGGACATCGTGCCGGCCGACGAGAACCTGCTGCTCGAAGTCCGCGTGGCGCCGCACATGATCGACCGGGTGCAGCCCAACGAAGAGGTGGACGTGCGCTTCTCCTCGTTCGCGCATTCGCCGCAGCTGGTGGTGCAGGGCAAGGTGCAGTCGATCTCGGGTGACCTGCTGACCGAGCCGCAGACCAACATGTCCTACTACCTCGCCCGCGTCGCGGTCACGCCCGAGGGCATGAAGGAGCTGGGCAAGCGCACCCTGCAGCCCGGCATGCCGGTGGAGGTGGTGTTCAAGACCGG
Source organism: uncultured Xylophilus sp. (assembly GCA_913776965.1). Taxonomy (GTDB): domain Bacteria; phylum Pseudomonadota; class Gammaproteobacteria; order Burkholderiales; family Burkholderiaceae_C; genus Xylophilus. Next base: position 43,685 of record CAJYQL010000133.1, on the reverse strand, counting down.
CGAACGGTCGTTCCTGACCTACCTGCTGCATCCGCTGACCAAGCGGATGGCGGCCTCGATGAAGGAAGAATAGGGCCTGCCCTCGCGGGGACATCTTCCCGCGATGACAATGCCTGTTTTTTACGCAGAGCGCCGCCATGTTCGAGATCACCGCCCGCACGAGCCAGCCCTACAGCGCCGTCTGCTACATCCGATGCGAATGGTCGGACGGCACCCGTAGCGGGGCGTCGGGTGTGGTCGTGGGGGCCAACGACGTGCTCACGGCGATGCATGTGGTCTACGACCAGGCGCGTGGGGGCTGGGCCCGGAAGATCGACATATTTCCCGGGGCCGATACCCGGCCCGTTCTGGATACGCCCTATGGGGTCTACAGCAACGTGGTGAGCCTGTCCGGGCGTGCCGCCAACTGGGACCTGGATGGCGATGGCTACCTCGCCGCCACGGAATCGCAAGGCGATCTGGCGCTGATCGGTTTGCAATCCCGGATCGGTGACGTCACCGGGATCCTCGCCACGTCGTCGGCCCGCGTCGCCGGCAGCGCCACGCTTGCGGGCTACCCCGGCCGCGGCACCGGCCTGATGGCCGAAGTCGCCTATGCGAGTCCGGCCAACGGGGCAGGCGTCTATCAGATCGGAACGGCGCTCGGCCCTGGATCGTCGGGTGGGCCGCTGCTGACGACCGGTGCCGACGGCAAGGCGCAGGTGCTGGGGATCGCGTCGGCCGGCAACACCACCTTCACCCAGTCCACCTACGCCGGGTTGTTCGGTACCGGCACGGCGCAGTGGCTGGCCTCGGCCGTGGCGGCCAACGACAGTCTGCTGGGCGGGATGGCGACCGGCTTCTCGTTCCGGGGCGGTGTCGGCCGCGACAGTTTCTACGGAACGTCTGCCATCGACAGCGTGACCTACGACTACGCGCGGGCCGACTATCGACTCGCGCCATCGTCCACCGGGTGGACGGTGACAGGCAACGCCACCGCCGGCAGCGGCATCGACGACCTGGTGTCGGTGGAGCGCCTGCGGTTTGCGGACGGCGCCTGGGCTTTTGACCTGTCCGGCAACGCGGGCAAGGCCGCGTTGATGCTGGGCGCCGTCGCGGGTACGGCCGCGTTCCAGAACCGAGGGCTGGTCGGGGCATTTCTCTCGTACTTCGATGCGGGCCATTCGCTCGCGCAGGGTGCCGAAACCGTGATCCGCATCGGCTTCATGGCGCAGACTGCCGGCGGCGCCGACGATGCGACCTTCGTGCGGCAGGTGTGGCGCAGCGTTTTCGGTTCGGAAGCGCCGGCTGACGCGGTGCAGACTTACGTCGGTGCGTTGCAGGGTGGGGCGACCACGCAGGCCCAGCTACTGGCTGCGGCAGCCCAGCTTCCGCAGAATGCCAGCCACGTCGATCTGGTAGGTCTGTCCCAGACCGGACTCGCCTACCTCGGATGAAGGTTCTTTTCGTTCACCAGAATTTTCCGGGCCAGTTCCGGCATCTGGCGCCCGCCCTCGCAGCACAGGGCCACGAGGTCGTGGCGATGACGATGCAGCCGGGAGGCGACGAGACGTGGGCCGGCGTACGGTTGTTGCGCTATCGGCCCGCGCGCGGAAGCACGCCCGGCATCCATCCCTGGGCGGTCGATTTCGAGACCAAGGCGATCCGGGCCGAAGCGGCCTTCCGGGCGGCGCTGGAACTGCGTGCACAGGGGTTCGTGCCCGATGTGGTCGTCGCCCATCCGGGTTGGGGAGAAAGCCTGTTCCTCTGCGACGTCTGGCCGTCCGCACGGCTCGGCATCTACTGCGAATTCTTCTACCGTGCCGAAGGTGCGGACGTCGGCTTCGATCCGGAATTTGCCAGCAGCGATCCGGGCGAGGTCTGCCGGCTCCACCTGAAGAACGTCAACAACGTGCTGCACATGGCGCGCGCCCAAGGCGGCATCGCACCGACCCATTGGCAGCGCAGCACTTTTCCAACGCCTTTCCGCGACAGGATCACGGTCGTCCACGACGGTATCGACACCGAGGCGCTGCAGCCTGCACCCGACATCCAGCTGACGCTCGGCGGCACGCTGCGCTTGAGCCGGCAGGACGAAATCATCACCTTCGTGAACCGCAACCTGGAGCCGTACCGCGGCTACCACGTGTTCATGCGGGCCTTGCCGGAGCTGCTGCGCCGCCGGCCGAAGGCGCGCGTCCTGCTCGTCGGGGGCGACGACGTGAGCTACGGTGCGCAGCCGCCTGCCGGACGGACCTGGAAGGGCATTTTTCTGGAGGAAGTCCGCGGCACCATCGATCCTGCCCGTGTGCATTTTCTCGGCAACATTCCCTATGCGTCCTTCGTGGCGCTGCTGCAGCTGTCCACGGTGCATGTGTACTGGACCTACCCGTTCGTGCTGTCGTGGAGCCTGCTGGAGGCGATGAGCATCGGCTGTGCGATCGTCGCGAGCCGCACGCAGCCGCTGACCGAAGCGATCGTGGACGGCCGGACCGGGCGCCTGGTCGACTTCTTCGACGGTCGTGCGCTGGTGGAGACGGTCTGCGAATTGCTGGAACAGCCGGACGAGCGCGCCCGCCTCGGAGCGGCGGCGCGCCGGCACGCGCAACAGGAGTACGACCTGCAGGCCGTCTGCCTGCCGCGTCAGGTGGCGTGGGTCCATGCGCTCGCCGGCGCCGGTAGCGCCTCTTAGAATCGGGCGCTGGCCGGCGCACGGCACTTTTCGCCCTCGTCGCGCCGGCCGCTGATCCACCGACCGTACCACGGCTGAACCGCCCCACGATGTCCGAACTCAAAGCCGTCACCCCCGAACATTTCGCAGGCCGTTCCTGGAAAAACCCGGGGCACTTCCGCGTCGCTGCGGCCTCCCACCTGATCCCGGTGGTCGCTGCCGAACTGGGCCGGCTCGTGCCGAGCCTGCCGCTCGCCTTCGTGCCGGAAGGTGCCGGTTGGCAACTGGTGGCGCTGACCTCCTTGCAGCCGGGATCCAATCTTTTCATCGGGCCCGATGGACGGTGGAACGGCGCCTACGTGCCCGCTGCCGTGCGCGCTTATCCCTTCAAGCTGGTACGTCCGCAGGACGCCGAACAATCGGTGTTGTGCGTCCACGAAGACAGCGACTGGATCGTCGCGGCCGGACAGGGCAACCCGTTCTTCGACGATGCAGGGCAGCCTGCCGCGGTGACGCGCGACATGCTGAATTTCCTGGTCCAGGTCGAAAACAGCCGGCTGGTGACCCAGCGGGCGGTCGACGCGATCGCGGCCGCCGGCTTGATCGTGCCGTGGAAGATCGAACTGAAAAGCGACACGGGTATCCGGATGGTGGAAGGCCTGTTCCGGGTAGACGAAGCTGCCATCCAGACGCTCGATGCCACGGCGCTCGCGGCGCTGCGCGATGCCGGGGGCCTGACGCTCGCCTATGCGCAAATCTTCGCAGCCGGCCGGCTCGACCAGTTGCCCGCCGCCGCTGCACTGCAGGCCCGGCAACTGGCCAGCCAGGCGCCGGCGCCCACTGCGCTGGACGGGCTGGGCATGGGCTTCTCCGGCGATACCATCAAGTTCAACTGATGGCCGCCGGTCCAGGGCACGAGGCGATGCCATGGTCGTCCTGACGCTGCTGGCGTTCGTGTTTTCCTTCATCGGCAGCGTCTGGGTGCTGCGGATGCGGCACCGGCACGCGGCCGCGTACGGCACGGATCTGCCGCAGCGGTTCCATCAGGGAGCGGTTCCGCGGCTGGGCGGAGTCGCCATCGCCGGCGCGATGGCGCTGGCGTGGCTGCTCGGGACCGCTCTGGACGGCTCCGTTCTGCCTTTGAACCTGCGCATCGGCTGGCGCGACGTGATGATGTGGCTGCTGGTGCTGACGCCGGCCGTTGTCACCGGTGTAGTCGAAGACCTCACGCAGCGCCTGCCCGTCCGGTACCGCTTGGCACTGACGGCCGCGTCCGGTGGCTTGGCCTGTCTGTTGTTGGGCATCGCGGTGACCCGTCTCGGTCTGCCGTTCATCGATCCGGTGCTTGCGGCCTTGCCGATGCTCGGCGTCGTGCTGGCGGTCGTGGCCGTCGCCGGCCTGCCCCACGCCTTCAACATCATCGACGGCTACAACGGCCTGGCCGGCACGGTCGCACTGCTGGTCTGTCTGGCGATCGCCCACGTGGCGCTGCAGGTGGGCGACCGGTCGCTGGCGGCCTTCCTGATGTGCCTGGCCGGTGCGACGACCGGCTTCCTGGTGTGGAACTACCCGCGCGGCCTGATCTTCGCGGGGGACGGTGGCGCCTACCTGTGGGGCGTGGTGATCGCGGTGGCCTGCGTGCTGCTGGTGCAGCGCCATCCGCAGGTCTCGCCGTGGTTCCCGGTCCTGCTGCTGATCTATCCGGTCTGGGAGACGGTGTTCTCGATCTACCGCAAGACCGCCCGGGGCGGTTCGCCGGGTATGGCGGACGCACTGCATTTCCACCAGCTCATCTTCCGTCGCATCGTGCGCCAGGTGCTGCACGACGACGAGGCCCGGCAACTGCTGAGCCGCAACAACCGGACCTCGCCCTATCTCTGGGGCTTCACGCTGGTGACCGTGGTGCCGGCGGTCGTGTTCTGGCAGAACACGCCGGTGCTCATCGGCTTTTCGCTGCTGTTCGTGGTGACCTACGTCGGCGCCTATTTGGCCATCGTTCGCTTCAAGGTGCCGGGCTGGATCCAGCGCTGATCCGGCCCCCCTGTCCGCTACTCCGAGGAAATGCTCATGACCGATCCCGTTCTCACCGTCGCACCGCGCGACAAGGCTGAAATCCTGGCACAGGCGTTGCCTTACATCCGCCGCTTCCATGGCAAGACCATGGTGATCAAGTACGGCGGCAACGCGATGACGGATCCTGCGCTGCAGGCGGATTTCGCAGAAGACGTAGTGCTGCTCAAGCTGGTCGGCATCAACCCGGTGGTGGTGCACGGCGGCGGGCCGCAGATCGAGACTGCGTTGAAGCGACTCGGCAAGACCGGCACCTTCGTGCAGGGCATGCGCGTCACCGACGCCGAAACGATGGAAGTCGTCGAATGGGTGCTGGCGGGCGAGGTGCAGCAGGACATCGTCGGCCTGATCAACCAAGCGGGCGGCAAGGCGGTCGGCCTGACCGGCCGCGACGGCGGCCTGATCCGCGCACAGAAACTCAAGCTCGCCGACCGGGACGATCCGTCGGTTCTGCACGACGTGGGGCAGGTGGGCGACATCGTGCGGATCGACCCCGGCGTGGTGAAAGCCCTGCAGGACGACCAGTTCATCCCGGTCATCAGCCCGCTCGGCTTCGGTGAGCAGAACGAGAGCTACAACATCAATGCCGACGTGGTGGCCGGCAAGCTTGCCACCGTGCTGCAGGCAGAGAAACTGCTGCTGCTTACCAACACGCCGGGCGTGCTGAACAAGGCGGGCGAACTGCTGACCAACCTGAGCGCCCGCGAGATCGACGGCCTGTTCGCTGATGGGACCATCTCCGGCGGCATGCTGCCGAAGATTGAAGGTGCGCTAGATGCGGCGCGTAGCGGTGTCAACTCGGTGCACATCATCGACGGCCGGGTGCCGCATGCGCTGCTGCTGGAAATCCTGACCGACCAGGCGTTCGGCACGATGATCCGCGCGCATTGAGGCGTGTAGGTCGGCGCCGTGAGGCGCCGATGCGACAGTGGTCGACAGCTTCCTGACGGGGTTGCTGTGCGAGAATTTCGGACATTACGTACGGTTACAACGATGTCCGAGGCTTTTACTCCCTCTCTTCCCGCGGCTGACCTGGCCGACGGGGCTGCCGCGGCCGCTGCAACCCTGTCCCGCAAGCGCCCGCGGCCCGGCGAGCGGCGCATCCAGATCCTGCGGGCACTGGCCGCCATGCTCGAAAAGCCCGGTGCGGACCGGGTCACCACCGCAGCGCTGGCCGCGCGACTGGAAGTGAGCGAGGCCGCTCTGTACCGCCACTTCGCCAGCAAGGCGCAGATGTTCGAGGGGCTGATCGACTTCATCGAGGAATCGGTGTTCTCGCTGATCGACCAGATCCTCGAAAAGGAACGGGTCGGCACCCTGCAGGCGGCCCAGATCGTCGCGATGCTGCTGCACTTCTCCGAACGCAACCCCGGCATGACGCGCGTCATGGTGGGCGATGCGCTGGTGTTCGAGAACGACCGGTTGCAGCAACGCATGAACCTGTTCTTCGACAAGGTCGAGGCCACTCTCAGCCAGAGCCTGCGGGCCGGCGCACATGCTGACAGTGAGGGCGAGGACGGGAGCCCCGCCCAGGCATCGATGCTCACCGCCTTCGTGGTCGGACGGATGCAGCGCTACGCCCGGTCGGGCTTCCGCCGAGCGCCGTCCGAATACCTAGACGCGAGCCTCGCCCGCATCCTCTGAGGCGATGGGGCTGCTGCCCCGTCACTCCACCATCGCACCCGCGACCCCGGCGAGCAGGTCGCGGTCATGGTTCGACGGCAGCTCCATCAGCGGCCGGCGGCTGGTGCTCCACAAGCGCATGTCCTCGTCCGTGTGGAACACCTGCTCTGCCGGCATGGCAGGCCAGGAGGCCACGCGGAGCCACATGCGCAGCAGGTGCCGGCGCTTGCCGAGTTCCTGGTGGTCTTCGTAATCGGTGCGACCGTGGACCATCATGCGGTTGTTCAGAAACTGGATATCGCCTTCCTTGAAGCCCATGTCGAGGTAGTTCTCCTCCGAGGCGGCCGCCTTGCGTGCGTGGTACAGCGCGTCGGACTCCGCCTGGCTGAAAGGTCGGGCGCCGCTCTTTTCCGCCAGACGCGCGTAGCCCGTGGGCAGGTAGCAGGTGATTTCCTCGCCGTGCTGCGTGAAGAAGGGTACCGGCGCCTCGCTGTAGGTGCGGGTCGCGCGCCGGCCGTCCTCGTCGGTGCGCTTCAGGTGGAGGCCGCGGCGCAGGATTTCGAGCGACTCCGGGTGATGTTCCAGCAGGTGGTTGTGCACGGTGAGCGCGCTGGAGATGCGGCTCGCACCGCCGGAGATCGCGGTGCGCAGGCACATCAAGCCGATGATGTCGCAGGAATCCGTATGCATCAGCTGGCCGCCGCCCTTGCGGTAGCCGCGCGATTTGGGTTCGAAATCGCTTACGTTGACCACATGGCCCAGCAGATCGCCGAGGTAGGACTGCGTCATCGGCGTACCGATGTAGGCACCCAGGCCGAAATAGATGCGCGCCATGTCGTCGTCGGAATAGCGCTCCCGCGGCAGGCCGCGCAGCATCAGGAAGCCGCAGCCGGTGCGCAGGCGCTCGGGCAGCGATGCCATCAGTGCGCCGACGGTCCGCAGGGGAAAGGTCTCGCGGGTGATGGCCGGAAAATCCAGATCGCCGAGCGACAGCAGATGTTGCAGCGCATCGTCGATCTCCTGCAGTTCGGCATCGTTCAGCACGTGCAGCCCGTGCTGTGTCCAGTCGATATCCGGGCCCTTCCAGGCGCCGGGAGAGCGGATCGGTTGTCCGAGGGCATTCATGGTCATCTCCTTGGTGGGTTGAATCTTCAGACCGCAATACTCGGGCTGCCCACCAGGGCGCCGGAGGACAGCAGAACGGCATAGGTCGCAGCGTCGGTCAGCGGACGCAGGATGTCGGCGTTGTGCTGGCCGATCGTCGGTGCCTGCAGGCGCAAGCTCCCGGGCGTGCTGCCCAGGCGTGGCAGCACGTCGTGCATCGGCAGGCTGCCCAGGTCGGAGTCTTCGACTTCGACCAGGCTTCCGCGCGCGGCGACCCAGTCGTCGTCCAGTACCTGTCCTGCGTCGTGCACCGGTCCGATCGTCACCCCGGCTGAATCGAAGAACGCGAGGTTGTCGGCCAGCGTGCGGCTGCGCACGAAGTCGCCGACAACGCTGTCGACCGTCTCGATGTTCTGCAGCCGTGCCGCATTGGTCGCAAAGCGCGGATCGTCGAGCAGCGACGCTTGGCCGATCGCCTCGAACAGCCGTCGTGCCATGCTGTTGGACGCGGTGGACAGGCAGACCCATTGACCGTCGCCGGTCCGGTAGACGTTGCGCGGCGCCGTGGTGCTGGAACGGCTGCCGGTTCGCGGCTTGCGCTTGCCGGTGAATCGGAAGTTCGCCGCCTGCGGTCCGAGGATCGACAGCATAGGCTCGAACAACGACAGATCGATCACCTGGCCTCCGCCGCCATGGGCCTGGATGTGCCAGAGCGCGGTCAAAGTCGCGCTGGCGCCGTAGAGGCCGGTCGTCATGTCGCCGAGGAACATCGGCGGCAGCACCGGCTCCCGGTCCTCGAAGCCGTTCATCGCTGCGAAGCCGCTGTAGCCCTCGACCAGGGTGCCGAAACCGGGCTTGCGGCGGTAGGGACCGGTCTGGCCCCAACCGGAGATCCGGGTGATGACCAGCCGTGGGTTGAGCGCCAGCAGCACCTCGGGACCGAGACCCATGTCTTCCAGCACGCCGGGGCGAAAGCTCTCGACCAGCGCGTCGGCGGTGGCGATCAGCTGCTTCAGCAAAACGATGCTCTCCGGGCGCCGCAGATCCATGCCCACGCTGCGCTTGTTGCGCGCGTAGGTCTTCCACCAGAGGTCGAGTCCCTCGGTCTTGAAGTTGCGCAGCGAGTCGCCTTCGGGCGGTTCGACCTTGATCACGTCCGCACCGAAGTCCGCGAGCTGCAGCGTCAGCATGTTGCCGGCCACCAGCCGGCTCATGTCGACGACGCGCAGACCTTCCAGCGGACCGCGGGCCGTGGGATCGAATGTCTTGCGCGGGAGCTGGCTCATGGTCGAAGGTTTCCTTAAAACAGACAGAATGTCTATTAAACGATTTTCGGAGCGCTGGTAGTCCTTGTCAATCGCTTAGGATGCGGCCCGAAGGGAACTCCGATGAAACAACAGGACGATCCGGGCGTTGCCTCGGTCAACCGTGCGCTGTCGATCCTGATGGCATTCCAGGACAGCGTCGGCGGCATGACGCTGGCCGAGATCACGCAGGCCACCGGCCTGTACCACAGCACCATCCTGCGGCTCTGCGAATCGCTAGAGCACTTCCGTTTCCTCAAGCGACTGGAGGACGGCCGCTATATGCTGGGACCGATGCCGTTCCACCTGGGCACCATCTACCAGGCGTCTTTCCGGCTGCAGGACGTCGCGTTGCCGGTCCTGCGCGACCTCACGCAGCGCACGCAGGAGACTGCAGCGCTGTACGTCCGCGAGGGCGACGCGCGCGTCTGCCTGCACCGGGTGGAGCAGCCTCGCATGGTGCGCATGAACGTGCGGGAAGGGGCGCGCGTGGAGCTCGACAAGGGCGCCGCCGGCAAGGTGCTGCTGGCCTGGGCGGGGCAGGAGGGCGAGGTGTTCGACCATGTCCGGCAGGCGCACTACGCGGTGTCGCTGGCCGAGCGGGATTCCGAGAGCGCCGCGATCGCCTGCCCGGTGTTCGGCGTCGGCCAGAAGCTGGTCTGTGCGCTGTCGCTCGGGGTGCCGCTCTACCGCTTCGACACCGAGGCGTTCCGCACGTGCCTGCCGCTGGTCATGGAGGCCGCAGGGCGTCTGACCTTCGACCTGGGGGGCGACCCTGCCGGATTCGCGGAGCCCCATGCAAAGCCCTTCAAGCTGAAACTGGCACGGCCGTCGCGCGCCTGAGGGCGCGGACGCCCCGCAGGGTCAGTCCACCGTGATGTTCCGCTCGCGGGCGAGCGTGCGCCACTTCACGACCTCGGCCTGCACGTAGGCCGCGAACCGGTCGGCGCTCAGGTTCCCGGGTTCGGTCGATTCGCGGGCGAAAAGCTCGCGCATCTCCGGCGTATCGGCGATGGCGCGTATCTCGGCGTTGAGCCGGTCGACCAGCGGCCTGGGAGTCTTCGCCGGCGCGAATATCCCCCACCAGGACTCGACGGTGTAGCCCTTCACCGTCTCCGACACCGGCGGGAGATCGGGCATGAAACGCGACCGCTCGGCGGAAGTGACGGCGATCGGGCGGAGACTGCCGGCCTTGAGCGGCCCGGCCACCGACGCGGCGGTGGTCACCATCACCTGCAGGTTGCCGCCGATCATGTCCGCGGTAGCGTTGGCGATGCCCTTGTAGGGCACATGGACAGCCTGACCGCCGGTCGTGGCGTTGAGCAGTTCGCCCGCCAGCTGCCCGATCGAGCCGGGACCGGCCGAGCCGTAGTTGACATCCTTCTTGGGGCTGCGGATCGCGGCCAGTACGTCGGCCGTGCTGCGGTAGCCGGTGGCATTGCCGGCGATCAGCAGCATCGGCCCACGGTTGAGCAGCGCGACCGGCGCGAACGACTTGATCGGGTCGTAGGGCAGCCGGGGCTGCACGGCCGCGTTGGTCGTGAAACTGACCGAATTGAGCAGCAGCGTCCCGCCGTCGGGCTCCGCATTCGCCACCGCCTGTGCGCCGATGGTTCCCCCGGCGCCCGGCCGGTTGTCGACCACCACCGGGACGCCCCACCGGGAGGCCAGCTTCTGACCGAGCGCTCGCGCGAAAAGGTCGTTGCTTCCGCCCGGCGAGAACGGAACGACGATCTTGATCGTTTTCGGCAGCGGTGCGTCCTGCGCATGGGCGGACGCCAGCGGCGACAGGGCTGCGGCCAGGAGGGCCGCAATGCGGATACGGTGGTTCACAGGGTTGTCTCCGGTCGTGTTCCGTCTGATTCAGACGGATTGTCTGAAAAGTATAGGAACTATCAGACGAGCCGTCTATTTTTTGCGCTGGGCTCAAGCTGCTCTGTGCAAAAGCTAGGGATACCCCCAACACCGCCACCTTGCGCGTCGATCTGCCGGCGTGCAAAATAGTACGACCGTTCGTTTTAAAACTGACCATGCCCGCCGTCACTTCCGATTCCAAGCCGCCGCGCCCGCCCCGGGAAGGACGCGCGCTGCAGAAGGGCCAGCAGACCAAGGCGGCGATCGTCGATGCCGCCCTGGGGCTGGCGACGCAGATCGGCCTTGAGGGCCTGTCCATCGGGGCGCTGGCCGAGGTGGCGCAGATGAGCAAGTCGGGCGTGTTTGCGCATTTCGGCTCGCGCGAGGAGCTGCAGATCTCGGTGATCCGCGAGTACCACGCCCGCTTCGAGGCCGAGGTCTTCTACCCCGCGATGCAGGAGCCGCGCGGGCTGCCGCGGCTGCGGGCGCTGTTCGCCAACTGGATGCGGCGCACGTCGGTCGAGCTGGATTCCGGCTGCATCTACATCAGCGGCGCGGTGGAGTTCGACGACCGGCCCGGCCCGGTGCGCGACGCGCTTGCGGGTTCGGTGCGGACCTGGCTCGATGCGGTGCACCGCGCGATCGAGCAGGCGCGCGAGCAGGGCCAGCTGCGCCCCGACGTGGACGAGAAGCAGATGGCCTTCGAGATCCACGGCCTGATCCTGGCGCTGCACTACGAGGCGCGGTTCCTGAAGACGCCCGATTCCCTCACCCGCGCCCACACCGGTTTCGACAACATCCTCGGCCGCTACGGCGCCTGACTTCCTTCCGTTCATTGTTTCTGGAGACGCCATGCCCCTCTACACCCCCCCGCTGCGCGACATGCAGTTCGTCCTGCACGAAGTGCTCGACGTCGCCTCCGAATTCCAGGCGCTGCCGGCCCATGCCGAGGTCGATGTGGACACGATCAACGCCGTGCTGGAGGAGGGCGGCAAGTTCGCGAGCGAGGTGGCCTTTCCGCTCAACCTGACCGGCGACGAGCAGGGCTGCACGCTCGACAAGGCGACGCACGAGGTGACGACGCCCGCCGGCTTCAAGGACGCCTACGCCCGCTACGTCGAAGGCGGCTGGCCGGCGCTGTCGTGCGACCCGGCCTATGGCGGCCAGGGCCTGCCGTTCGTCGTGAACCAGTGCTTCTACGAGATGCTGAACTCGGCCAACCAGGCCTGGACGATGTATCCCGGCCTGTCGCACGGCGCCTACGAGGCACTGCACGCCTACGGCACCGACGCGCAGAAGCAGACCTACCTGCCCAAGCTCACCAGCGGCGAATGGACTGGCACCATGTGCCTGACCGAACCGCACTGCGGCACCGACCTGGGCCTGCTGCGCACCAAGGCCGAGCCGCAGGCCGACGGCACCTACCGCATCACCGGCAACAAGATCTTCATCAGCGCCGGCGAGCACGACCTGACCGAGAACATCGTGCACCTGGTGCTGGCCCGGCTGCCGGACGCGCCCAAGGGCAGCAAGGGCATCAGCCTGTTCGTCGTGCCGAAATTCCTGATGAACGCCGACGGCTCGCTCGGCGCGCGCAACACCATCCACTGCGGCGGCCTGGAGCACAAGATGGGCATCCACGGCAACGCCACCGCGCAGATCGTGATCGACGGCGCCATCGGCACGATGGTCGGCGAGCCGAACAAGGGCCTGGCGGCGATGTTCATCATGATGAACGCGGCCCGCCTGGGCGTGGGCAACCAGTCGCTCGGCCTGACCGAGGTGGCCTACCAGAACGCGCTGGCCTACGCGAAGGACCGCATCCAGATGCGCAGCCTGACCGGCACCAAGGACAAGAGCCAGCCGGCCGACCCGATCATCGTGCACCCCGACGTGCGCCGCATGCTGCTCACCGCCAAGGCATATGCCGAGGGCGGCCGGGCGCTGCTGATGTACTGCACGCTGCTGCTCGACAAGGAACTGCACCATCCCGACGAGAAGGTGCGCAAGGATTCGGCCGAGCTGGTCGCGCTGCTGACGCCGATCGTCAAGGCCTTCCTGACCGACAACGGCTGGAACGCCACCACCCAGTGCCAGCAGGTGTTCGGCGGCCATGGCTACATCCACGAGTGGGGCATGGAGCAGTTCGTGCGCGACGCCCGGATCAACATGATCTACGAGGGCACCAACACGATCCAGGCGCTCGACCTGCTGGGCCGCAAGATCCTGTCGAACAACGGCGCGTCGCTGAAGAAGTTCGGCAAGCTGGTCGCGCGGCTGGTGGAAGAGGAGGGCGTGAACGAAAAGATGAGCGAGTTCGTCACGCCGGTCGCGCTGCTGGCCGACCAGATGACCAAGTTCACGATGGAGATCGGCTTCAAGGGTTCGCAGAACGCGGACGAGGTGGGCGCCGCGGCGGTGGATTACCTGCGCGTCGCCGGCCACCTGGTGTTCGGATACTTCTTCGCCCGCATGGCGCAGGTCGCATTGAAGAAGATCGCGGACGGCAGCACCGACCCGTTCTACACCGCCAAGCTGCAGACCGCGCGCTTCTACTTCGCCAAGCTGTTCCCCGAGACCGCGACGCTGATGCGTACCGCCCGCGCCGGCTCCCGCGCGCTGATGGACACCGACGCGGTGTTCGCCTGACCTTCCGCCATCTGATCGAAAAACGAGGTTTGCGCCCATGAGACATGCCCTGACAGCTATCGTTCTGGTAGCAGCCGCCGGCGCTGCGTGCGCCCAGTCCACCCCGGTCGGCACCTGGCGCACCACCGATGAGAAGACCGGCGAGCCGAAGTCGCAGGTGGTGATCGCCGACGGCGCCTCCGGCCTGTCCGGGCGGGTCGACAAGCTGCTGCGCAACGGGGCCGACCCGGCCGCGCGCTGCACCGAATGCGCCGACGACCGCAAGGACAAGACGATCCTCGGCCTGGACATCGTGCGCGGCGGCAAAAAGGCCGACGGCAAGGACGTCTGGGAGGGCGGCAAGATCCTCGACCCCGAGAACGGCAAGGAGTACCGCGCCAGCTTCACCCCGATCGACGGCGGCACGAAGCTGGAGGTGCGCGGCTACCTGGGCCCGTTCTGGCGCACGCAGACCTGGACCCGCGTCAACTGACGGCGCGGCCGCATCCATCGAAAGCAAAAGAATGTCCCGATTTCTCGTGAAGAAAGTCGCCGTGCTCGGCGCCGGCGTGATGGGCGCGCAGATCGCCGCGCACCTGGTCAACGTGCGGGTGCCGGTGATCCTGTTCGACCTGCCGGCGAAGGAAGGCCCGAAGAACGGCATCGTCGCCCGGGCGGTCGAGACGCTGAAGAAGCAGAAGCCCGCGCCGCTCGGCGTGCCGGAGGACGCGGCGCTGATCCAGCAGGCCAACTACGAGGACGACCTCGCGCGGCTCGGCGAATGCGACCTGGTGATCGAGGCGATCGCCGAGCGGCTCGACTGGAAGCGCGACCTCTACCAAAAGATCGCGCCGCACGTGGCACCGCATGCGATCTTGGCGTCCAACACCTCGGGCCTGTCGATCGGCGCGCTGTCGGAGGCGCTGCCCGAAGCGCTGCGGCCGCGCTTCTGCGGCATCCACTTCTTCAACCCGCCGCGCTACATGGCGCTGGTGGAACTGATCGACACCCCCGCCACGCAGGCCGGCGTGCTCGACGACCTGGAGACCTTCGTCACCAGCGCTCTCGGCAAGGGCGTGGTGCGCGCGCACGATACGCCCAACTTCATCGCCAACCGCATCGGCATCGCCGGCATGCTGGCGACGATGCACGAGGCCGAGAAGTTCGGCATCCCGTTCGACATCGTGGACGACCTGACCGGCAAGAAGCTCGGCCGCGCCAGCAGCGGCACCTTCCGCACCGCCGACGTGGTGGGCCTGGACACGATGGCGCACGTGGTGCGCACGCTGCAGGACAACCTGAGCGCGGACGCTACCGCAGGGGCCTCGAAATACGATCCGTTCTACGGCAGCTACGGCACGCCCGCCGTGCTGTCGAAGCTGCTGGAGCTGAAGCACCTCGGCCAGAAGTCGAAGGCCGGCTTCTACAAGAAGGTCGGCCGCGACATCCTGCGCTTCGACCTGGAGAGCGGCGATTACGTGCCCGCCGGCGGCAAGGCCGACGAGGTCTACGGCCGCATGCTGAAGAAGCCTGCCGGCGAACGGCTGCGCCTGCTGCGCGGCAGCGAAGGCGCGCAGGGCCGCTTCCTGTGGGCGATCCTGCGCGACGGTTTCCACTACGCCGCGACGCACCTGGGCGCCATCGCCGAGACCGCACGCGACGTGGACCTGGCGATGCGCCGCGGCTTCGGCATGCGGCAGGGCCCGTTCGAGCTGTGGCAGGAAGCCGGCTGGCTCGACGTGGCGAAGATGGTGCAGGAGGACATCGACCGCGGCGAGGCTCTGTCGTCGGTGCCGCTGCCCGCCTGGGTATTCGACGGCCCGGTCGCCGCGGCCGGCGGCGTGCACACGCCGGAAGGCTCCTGGAGCCCGTCGCAGAACCGCTTCGTACCACCGCGGGTGCTGCCGGTGCATGCGCGCCAGCGGTTCCCGGAAGGCGTGCGCGGCGACGGACGGCCCACGGTGGAGGCCAGCGGCACGACGGTCCACGAGGACGACGCGATCCGCCTCTGGACATTGGCTGGCGACGATGCCGACGTGCTGATCGCCAGCATCAAGACCAAGATGCACGCGATCAGCCCCGACGTGACCGAGGGCCTGGTGCGCGCGGTCGAGCTGGCCGAGCAGGACTACCGTGCGCTGGTCGTCTGGTCGAACGACGCGATGTTCTCGGTCGGTGCCGACCTGCAGGCGATGCTGCCGGCCTTCGTGGTCGCCGGCGCCGACGCGGTCGAGGGCGCCGAGCACGAGATGCAGCAGATGATGCTGCGGCTGCGCTACGCCGCGGTGCCGGTGGTCGCCGCGGTGCGCGGCATGGCGCTCGGCGGCGGCTGCGAACTGGCGGTGCACTGCGCCCGCCGGGTGGCGGCGATGGAGAGCTACATCGGCCTGGTCGAGGTCGGCGTCGGCCTGGTGCCGGGTGCCGGCGGCCTGACCTACATCGCCCGCCGCGCCGCCGAGAACGCGGCCGCGTCTACGGCCAAGGACCTGCTGCCGTTCCTGACCGAAGGCTTCACCGCCGCCGCGATGGCCAAGGTCGGCACCAGCGCGCTGGAGTCGAAAAAGCTCGGCTACCTGGTGGAGGGCGACGTCGTCGTGCCGCACGTGGACGAACTGCTGCACGTGGCGCTCGGCCAGGCCCGCGCGATGGCCGATGCCGGCTGGCGGCCGCCGCTGCCGCGCCGTTTCGCGGTGGCGGGGCGCGACGGCGTGGCGACGATTCGCGGGCAGCTGGTCAACATGCGCGACGGCGGCTTCATCAGCGCGCACGACTTCCACATCGCCGGGCTGATCGCCGAGGTGGTCTGCGGCGGCGACGTGGACACCGGCACGCTGGTGACCGAGGAATACCTGATGGCGCTGGAGCGCAAGGCCTTCTGCTCGCTGATCGTGCACCCCAAGACGCAGGAACGGATCATGGGCATGCTGAACACCGGCAAGCCGGTAAGGAACTAAGCCCACCCCCCAGGCTGCGCGCACATCGTGCCCTCCGCCCACCCCCTTGCAGGGGGCAACACCAGCGGCCCGGCCAAGCCGGTTCCGCGGTGTTCCTGAAACAAGAGAAACCGCCGGCCAGGAGCCCGCCATGAAACAGATCCAGGACGCCTACATCGTCGCCGCGACCCGCACGCCGATCGGCAAGTCGCACCGCGGCTTCTTCCGCCATACCCGGCCCGACGACCTGCTGGCCACCCCGCTGAAGGCGGCGCTCGCGCAGGTGCCGTCGCTCGACCCGGCCGCGATCGAGGACATCGTCTGCGGCTGCGCGATCCCCGAGGCGCAGCAGGGCCTGAACGTGGCGCGCATCGCCGCGGTGCTGGCGGGGCTGCCGACCGGCATCGGCGGCATCACCGTCAACCGCTTCTGCGCATCGGGTTTGTCGGCGGTGCAGATGGCGGCCGACCGCATCCGCGTCGGCGAGGCCGAGGTCATGGTCGCCGCCGGCGTCGAGAGCATGAGCATGGTGCCGATGATGGGCAACGCGCCGTCGCTGTCGCCGTCGATCTTCGCGCGCGACGGCGACGTGGGCATCGCCTACGGCATGGGCCTGACCGCCGAGAAGGTGGCGCAGCAGTGGAAGGTGGGCCGCGACGCGCAGGACGCCTTCGCGCTGCAGTCGCACCAGCGCGCGCTGGCCGCCCAGCAGGCGGGCGACTTCGCCGACGAGATCGTGCCGATCGAGGTGACCGAGCGCACGCCCGACCTGGAAACAGGCGAGGTGGCGGTCGCGACGCGCACCGTGTCGCTCGACGAAGGCCCGCGGCCCGACACCAGCATCGAGGGATTGGCGAAGCTGAAGACCGTGTTCGCCGCGCGGGGCTCGGTGACGGCCGGCAACAGCTCGCAGACCTCCGACGGCGCCGGGGCGCTGATCCTCGCGAGCGGCGCGGCGGTGCAGCGCTTCGGCCTTCAGCCGCTGGCGCGCTTCGTCAGCTTCGCGAGCAAGGGCGTGCCGCCGGCGATCATGGGGATCGGCCCGATCGAGGCGATCCCGGCGGCACTGCGCACCGCCGGCCTGCGCCAGGACGACATCGACTGGATCGAGCTGAACGAGGCCTTCGCCGCGCAGTCGCTCGCGGTGCTGAACACGCTCGGGCTGGATCCGGCCAAGGTCAACCCGATGGGCGGCGCGATCGCGCTCGGCCATCCGCTGGGCGCGACCGGTGCGATCCGCGCCGCGACGGTGGTGCATGCGCTGCGCCGCAAGCAGCTGAAGTACGGCATGGTCACGATGTGCGTGGGCATGGGCCAGGGCGCGGCGGGGATCTTCGAGCGGGTCTGATCTTCGGCGGCGGTCGACATCCGGGGGAAATCGGCCTTTTGCGCAGGTGGTGCCTGCGCAGTCAGCTATCGAAACGAGAGCATCAGCCGCGCGGCGGCCGCAGCCAGAACAGCACCAGCGCGAGCGGCAGCGCCAGCAGCGCATAGGCCGGGCCGACCCGGCCGGTCGCCTGCGCCACTGCGCCGAACACCGGCGGCGCCAGCACCACGCCCAGGTAGGTGAAGGCCATGCTGCCGCCGGTGGCCATCGCGGCCTCGGCGCGCGGCACCGCGCGGGCCACGCTCGCCAGGTACACCCCGTTCCAGCCGACCGCGGTGCCGCCGTAGACCGCGAGCAGCACCAGGATCGCAGCCGGGGGCACGCCGGGCGTCAGCAGCGGCAGCGCCAGGCCGCAGACGGCCATCGCGCAGGCCAAGCCCCGCAACGTGCGGCGCGACCCGTCGCCGATCCGGTCGGCCGCCAGTCCCCACGCGACCCGCCCCGCCATGCCGGCCACCTGCGCCACGGTGAGCCCCAGGCCCGCCGCCACCAGGCTCCAGAGCAGGTCCTGGTGCAGGTAGGCGACGAGGTATGAGGTCAGGCTGACCTGCACGCCCGACAGCACCAGTGTGCAGAGGGCGATCCGGCGCAGCGCCGGTCGCTCCAGCACGAAGCGGATCGGCACCAGCGCACCGCGCAGCGTCGGCCACGACGCCGCGGGCTCGCGCAGCGTGTCGAGCGCGGCCCGCAACGGCACCGCCAGCACCGCGCCGAGCACGCACAGCGCGGCGATCTGGCCCAGCGCCCAGCCGGCGCCGGCCCGCGTCAGCACCACCGGCACCAGCGCCCCCGCCAGCGCGCCGCCGAGCGGCACGCCCGTCTGCTTGAGCGAGAACACGAGCGCGTAGCGGTGCGGCGGCGTGGTGCGCGCCAGCATCTCGGAACTCGCCGGCGTGACCGGCCCGTAGCCGAGGCCGAGCAGCGCCGCGCCGGCCAGCGCGACCAGCGGCGACGGCGCCGCGAGCAGCGCCACGCCGGCCGCGCAGCACAGCAGCGATGCCTGGCTGGTGCGGATAGGGCCCCAGCGGCGCACCAGGGCCACGCCCCACTGGCTCGACACCATCGCCGCGATGTAGACGATCGCCACGTACAGCCCCACCGCCAGCGGCCCGGCGCTGCGCGCGGCGGGCAGCGCCGAGGCGGCGACCGGCGGCGCGACCACGGCCGCCGAGGCGGCGGCCTGCATCAGCAGGGTGACGGGCAGGGCGGCGCGGTCGGTAAAGGACGCGGGGCGGACGGGCATCGGGGGCGGGAGCGGACGGGGCACTGCATCGTACGCAGCGGCGGCCGGCAGCGCTGTCGGCTTTCGCGGGGCCTGGGGTCTCGCACCGGACTGCCGGCGGCACCGCCCGTGGTGGACACTCGCAGGCCATGAGTCTCCATCCCTTCGACGAGGCGCTGCAGCTCGCGCCCGACGGCGCCGGCCGCTGGACCGGACAGCCCAGCCGCGCCTACTGGAACATGGTCGGCCCGTTCGGCGGCCTGACCGCCGCGACGCTGCTGCAGGCGCTGATGCGCCACCCCGACCGGCTCGGCGAGCCGCTGTCGCTGACCGTTAACTTCGCCGGGCCGGTGGCCGACGCGCCGTTCGCGGTGGAAGCGCGCCCGGTGCGCACCAACCGCAGCACGCAGCACTGGACGCTGGCGCTGCTGCAGCCCGGCGCGGACGGCGAGGAGGAGGTCGTCACCACCGGCACCGCCGTCACCGCCGCGCGGCGCAGCACCTGGGGCGCGACCGACCTGCCGGCGCCCGCCGCGCCGCCGCCCGAGGGCGTGACGCCGCGGCCGATGCCGTTCCGCAGCGTCGAATGGATCCGCCGCTACGACATGCGGCCGCTCGCCGGCGGCCTGCCCGACACCTGGGACGGCCAGGGCGACGGCAGCCTGACTCGGCTGTGGCTGCGCGACGCACCGCCGCGGCCGCTCGACTTTCCCGCGCTCGCCGCGCTGTGCGACGTGTTCTTCCCGCGGGTCTGGCTGCGCCGCGCCACGCAGGTGCCGGCCGGCACCGTGTCGCTGACGGTGTACTTCCATGCCGGCGCGGCCGACCTCGCCGCCACCGGCACCGGCTTCCTGCTCGCGCAGGCCGGCGGCCAGGAATTCCGCAACGGCTTCTTCGACCAGAGCGCCCAGCTCTGGAACGCCGACGGCCTGCTGCTCGCGACCTCGCACCAGGTCGTGTACTACAAGCAGTAGCCGCCCGCCGCCGCCGCGCCGCACGACCCGTAGACTCGCCCCGCCCCTGAATCGAAAGACACGAACCGAGACGTCCACCCCATGAGCGACATCCTGATCCATGCCGAAGCCGGCATCACCACCGTCACCTTCAACCGCCTCGACAAGAAGAACTCGATCACCCGCGCGATGTACCGCGCGCTGACCGACGCGCTGGAAGCCGCCGCCGCCGATGCGTCGGTGCGCGTGGTGGTGCTGCAGGGCGATGCGACGATCTTCAGCGCGGGCAACGACATCGCCGAATTCCTCGCCACCTCGCAGCAGGGCGACGGCGGCGCGGAGCAGGGCGCCAACGCTGCGATGCGCTTCCTGCACTCCATCGCCGCGTTCCCGAAGCCGCTGGTCGCGGCGGTCTGCGGGCCGGCGGTGGGCATCGGCACCACGATGCTGCTGCACTGCGACCTGGTCTACGCCGGCGACAACGCCGCGTTCAGCCTGCCGTTCGCCAACCTGGGCCTGTGCGCCGAGGGCGGCTCCAGCCTGCTGCTCGCGCAGATGTTCGGCCACCACCGCGCGGCCGAGGCGCTGCTGCTCGGCGAGCCCTTCTTCGCCGAGGCAGCGCTGGAGGTCGGCTTGGTCAACCGCGTGGTGCCGCCGACCGAGGCCAATGCGGTCGCGCAGGCGCAGGCCCGCAAGCTCGCCGCCAAGCCGCTCGCCTCGCTGGTCGAGACCAAGCGGCTGATGAAGCAGGGCCAGGCCGACGCGGTCGCCCGCCAGATCGACCTCGAGGGCGAAGCCTTCGGCCGGCTGCTGCGCGGGCCGGCGGCAAAAGAGGCGTTCTCCGCCTTCATGGAAAAACGCAAGCCGGACTTCTCGCAGGTCTGACGGGCGGGCGCCCGGCGGGCGGCAAGGTGCTGCGATGCACAATCGCCGCCCATGTCGCCTGCCACTTCGACCCCGTCCCTCCCGTCGCCCGCGCGACGCCGCCTGCTGCGCGGTGTCCCCGCGGCGGCGGCCGCCATCGGCCTGCCGCTGCGGGCCCAGCCCGCGGCCGAGCCGCTGAAGATCGGCCTGATCGCCTCCTGGTCCGGCCCGTATGCCGACTACGGCCGGCAGTTCGATGCCGGCATCGCGGTCTGGCTGCAGGAGCACGGCGGCCGGATCGCCGGCCGGCCGGTGGCGCTGGTGCGCCGCGACACCGCCGGCCCCGCGCCCGAACTGGCCCGGCGCGCTGCGCAGGAACTGCTGATCCAGGACCGGGTGCAGGTGCTGGGCGGCCTCGACTTCAGCCCCAACGCATCGGCGGTCGCGCCGGTCGCCACCCAGGCGCGGGTTCCGCTGGTGGTGATGAACGCTGCTTCGGCCGCGATCCCGTCGCAGTCGCCGTACGTGGTGCGCACCTCGTTCACCGTGCAGCAGGTGTCCGGGCCGATGGGCCGCTGGGCCGCCAAGCAGGGCATCGGCGATGCCTGGACGGTGGTGGCCGACTATGCCTCCGGCCTCGATGCCGAGGGTGCCTTCCGCGACGCCTTCACCGCCGCCGGCGGGCGCATCGCCGGCAGTTCGCGGGTGCCGATGGGCAGCCTCGACTTCTCCGCCTACCTGCAGCGGGTGCGCGACGCCAAACCCCAGGCCGTGTTCTTCTTCTTCCCGTCGGGCGTGATGCCGCCGGCCTTCCTGCGGGCCTGGAAGGAGCGGGCGATGGACCAGGCCGGCATCCGTCTGCTCGCGACCGGCGAGGCGACCGACGACAGCTACCTCGCCGCCACTGGCGACGCCGCGCTCGGGCTGGTCACCAGCCACCACTATTCCTTCGCCCATCCGTCGGACAAGAACCGGATTTTCATCCAGCGCTTCCGCGCGCTGCACGGCCCCAAGCTGCGGCCGAGCTACTTCGCGGTGGCGGCCTACGACGGCCTGGCGGCGATCGAGGCCGCGCTGACGAAGACCGGCGGCGACGCGGGCGGCGACAAGCTGGTCGCCGCGATGCGCGGCATGGCCTTCGAGAGCCCGCGCGGCCCGATCGAGATCGACGCCGCCACCCGCGACATCGTGCAGACCGTCTACATCCGCCGGGTGGAGCGCCAGGTCGACGGCGAACTGGTCAACCGCGAGTTCGACCGCTACGAGCGGGTGCGCTACCCGGCCTGAGGCAACGGCGCCGCGCCATGCCGTCGTGCGGTGGCCGGTGCCGGTCTACCATGCGGGCGGCGACGATCCGCCAGACCCCCACAGGAGTACCGCATGGGCCGCATGATGTTCGTCAACCTGCCGATCCGCGACATGGCGCGCAGCCGCGCGTTCTTCGAAAGCCTCGGCTTCGGCTTCAACCCGCAGTTCACCAACGAGATGGGCGCCTGCATGGTGGTGAGCGACCCGCACAACTACGTGATGCTGCTGGTCGAACCGTTCTTCCAGACCTTCACGCCCAAGGCGATCGCTGACGCGACCCAGACCACCGAGGTGCTGATCTGCCTGTCCTGCGACAGCCGCGAGGAGGTCGATGCCCTGGTCGCCAAGGCCCGCGCCGCCGGCGCCACCGTGCCGCGCCCGCCGCAGGATCACGGCTTCATGTACGGCCACGGCTTCACCGACCTGGACGGCCACATGTGGGAGCTGACGTACATGGACCTGTCGGCCGCGCCGCCGACGCCGTGAACTGCGGCGGCTTCTTTCTCGACTCGTACTCCTGAAACGATAGCTGCCTGCGTAGGCAGGACGGGCGCCAGAAGCCGATTAGGCTCAGGAATCCTGCGCCGGCCTGCGCAGCCAGCCGAACCACAGCATCGCCGCCGTCGGCGCGCCCAGGCCGACCCACGACACCCAGTCGCCCCAGCCGTCGGCGATCAGCCCGGCGAGCAGGCCGACCAACGACAGCACGCCCATCGCGACCGGCCATTTCCAGAGCGCCCAGAGCCGCTCGCGGTGGCGGCGCTGCGGCAGGTTGGAGTGCGAATGGCTCATCGTTTCTTCCACCACAGGTACAGGCCCGAGACCAGCACGACGATGGTCGCGATGTCCAGCAGCGCCCACAGGATCTGCAGCGGCAGGCCGCCGTAGTCGCCGAAGTGCAGCGGCTGCGACACCAGCAGCGCCGTGCCGTACCAGGGCAGCGGCCGGCTGTCGGTCACCTTGCCGGTCTGGGCGTCGACCAGCACCGGCTGCAGCAGCCGGGAGGTGAGCGGCGTGTCGCCCTTCATGAACACCGCGTAGTGGTGCGGGCTGGAGAAATTGGTGCCGGGGAAGGCGACGAAGCGCAGCTTCATGTCGGGCAGCAGCGTCTCGGCGGCGTCGATCGCCTGCTGCAGCGGCACCAGCCGGGCCGGCGGCGGCAGGCCCTTGTAGGGCGCGACCATCTGGGCCATCTGGTCGTTCTGCCAGTACTTGAACACCAGGTCGGCCCAGGTGTTGATCATGCCGGTGGCCCCCACCACGAAGGCCCAGACCAGCGTCACCACGCCGAGCAGGTTGTGCAGGTCGAGCCATTTCGTCTGCGCCTTGCGGTCGCGCCGCACGGTGCCGAATTCCAGCTTGCGCATGAAGGGCGCGTACAGCACCACGCCCGAGACGATCGCCACCAGCAGCAGGAAGCCCATGAAGCCGAGGAACAGCTTGCCGGGCAGGCCGGCGAACAGGTCTACGTGCAGCTTGAACATTACGTACATGAAGCCTTCGTCGAACGGCGGATGCGGCAGCTCGCGGCCGGTGCGGGCGTCGAACATCAGGCTGGTGAAGCCGTCGGTCGCATCGGGCGCGGTGTTGAGCGTGACGAAGGCCATGCGGTCGTCTTCGTCGTCGGGACCGTAGAACTGCACCACCTTGCCGGGATGCATCTGCCGGGCGCGTTCCAGCGTCGTGTCCACCGGCACGCGGGGTGCCTCGACCGCCAGCGCCGGCGGCTCCACCTCGGTGCCGAGCAGGTGGCCGATCTCGTGGTGGAACACCAGCGGCAGGCCGGTCAGACACAGCAGCAGCATGAAGACGGTGGAGACCAGGCTGCTCCACTTGTGCACCCAGCTCCAGCCGCGGATCGCGGCGCTGCTGAGGAAGCGGTGCGGTGCGGCACCCGCGCCCGGCGGGCGTAGCGGCGGTGCGCCGGCGACGGCGGTGGAGGCGGCGGAGGAGGCAGTGGTCGTGGAGGAGGGCGGCATGGCGGCGGCTCTGCGCAAGCGGGGCGGTAGGGTGGACGGACGGACGGCGGCGGTCAGAACCGGTAGGTGGCGCTGGCGATCGCGGTGCGCGGTGCGCCGAACCAGCAGTCGCCGCGCGACAGGCAGGTGCTGAAGTAGCGGCGGTCGCCGAGGTTCTGCACGTTGAGTGCGAAGCGCCACTGCGCGGTGTCGTAGGCGAGCAGCGCATCGACCAGCGTCACGCCGGGCACCCGCGGGCCGGTGCCGGAGGACAGGTCGCGGAAGCCGCCGAACATGCGCACGCCGACGCCTGCGGAAAAGCCGGGCGTGCCGGCGAGTGCGAAGCGATACCGGCCCCAGACCGAGGCGTTGTGCTTCGGCAGGCCTTCGAGCTGGCGGTCGACGTCGGTGTAGGTGTAGCTCGCGATCAGGTCGGCCGCGCGGGTGACCGCGCCGCGGGCCTCCAGCTCGACGCCCTGGTTGCGGGTGCGGCCGAGCTGGTCGGTCAGCACCGGCGACAGCGCGCGGGCGCGGTTCTTCTCTTCGAGCGTGTAGGCCGCGGCGTTGAACGCGAGCGCGCTGCCTGCCGGTTCGTATTTGACGCCGGCTTCCCATTGTTCGCCGCGCAGCGGGCGCAGCCGGGTGCCGAAGGCGGTGGGTGCCTGCGGCGTGAACGACTCGCTGTAGCTGACATAGGGCGACCAGCCGCCAGCCAGCGCGTACATGACGCCCAGGCGCTTGGAGGTGGCGCTGTCGCGACGGGTGTCGGCGCCGTCGGTGCGGTCGCTCGACCGGTCGTGGCGCAGGCCGGCGACGACGGTCCAGGCGCCCCAGCGCATCTGGTCCTGCAGATAGACGCCCGTCTGCTGCAGCCGGTTGTCCGGCTGGGCGGTGAGGGCGGGCACCGCCAGGCCCGGCGTCGGCACCGGGTTGAAGACATCGACCGGCGGGGCCAGCGCGAAACCGCTCGCGCCCTGGGACTTGAAGCGCGCGAAATCCAGGCCGGCGAGCACCTGGTGGCGCACCGCGCCGGTGGCGAAGCTGCCCTGCAGGTGCTGGTCGGCCGTCAGCGTGTGGACGGTGCGCTGGTCGTTGAAGTAGTAGCGGCCGAGCAGCCGTTGGCCGACCGGGTCGGCCGCATAGCCGCCCGGCAGGCTGAACGAGTCGCCGTAGGCGCTCAGGTATGCAACCTCGTTGCGACTGGTGCGCAGGTTCTGGCGCACCGTCCAGTCGTCGTTCAGGCGGTGCTCGAACAGGTATCCCAGCGAGCGGCGCTCGGAGTCGTACCGGTCGCCCGGCTGGCCGATGAAGGTCCGCATCGGAATGCGGCCGTTCGGGTTGGACAGCAGCGTGCCCGACCACGGGAAGAACTGCGAGGTCGAGCCTGTCTTGTCCTTCTGGTAGAGGCCCTGCAGCGTCAGGCTGGTGGCCGCATTCGGTTTCCAGGTGAGGGACGGCATGAACACGCGGCGGTCGTCCGGCACCTGGGCCACCGGCGTGTCGGCGTCGCGGCCGACCGCCACCAGCCGGTAGAGCCACTGGCCGTCGGCGGTGAGCGGGCCGGTCAGGTCGGCCTGGATCTGCCGGCGGCCGAAGTTGCCGACCTGAATGCCCACCTCGCCCTGGCGCTCGGCCAGCGGCCGCTTGCTCACCAGGTTCACGACGCCGGCGGTGCTGCCCTGGCCGAACAGCATCGCCGACGGGCCGCGCAGCACCTCGATGCGCTCGAGCGTGTAGGGGTCGGTGCGGGCGGTGCTGGTGTAGTAGCCGTTGTTCTTGCGCAGGCCGTCGAGGTATTCGTCGGGCGATGCGCCGCGGACCCGCACGCTGTCGGTGCGCGAATCGAGCCCGTAGGCCTCCGAGCGCACGCCGGCGGCGTAGTTCAGCGCCTCCTGCACGCCGGTGGCGCCCTGGTCGGTGATCTGGTCGCGGGTGACGACCGTGACCGACTGGGGCGTCTCCGCCAGCGCGGTGTCGGTCTTGGTGGCCGACACTGCCCGCTTCGCACGGTAGCCGTTCACCGGGCCGGTCGCGCTCTCGGGTGCGGTCGAAGAGCGCACCTCCACCTCGCGCAGGGTGCCGCCGGACGTGTCCTGCGCCAGGACGGCGGAGGACGCGCACAGGCCGGCCGTCAGGCACAGCGCGGCATGGGGAATCGGGCGAAGGGAAGCGGTGAAAGGCAGGCGCATGCAGACGGCAGAAATTTAATGCGAGGAATTCGCATTATCTTTATGAACGCCAGCTGAACGCGAATGTCCCTACAGCGGCTTCGGTGGAGCGCCGGTGTGCCGCCCCAGATTGCAGGCCGCATGGCTGATCGCCAGGTTGTCCTGGTGGCTGCTGCCGCCCTCGGCGCGCGGCCGGATGTGCTCCAGCGTGGCGTCTTCCGGCGCCACATGGTGGCCGCAGACCCAGCAGGGCACGCTGCCGTGCAGCTGCCGGGCCACCGTGCGGTAGATCTTCAGGCGCGTCAGCGCAAGGCGGCTCATGCCGGACGCACCGACACTCAGGGCTGGGGCAGCACGCGCGGCTGGCCCATGTCGTCGATCGCGACGTAGGTGAGCGTCGCCTCGGTCACCTTGAAATAGCGGCCCTGGTCGATGAACCGTTCGGCGAACACCTCGATCTGCACGGTGATCGAGGTCCGGCCGACCCGCACCAGCGAGCCGTAGAACGACAGGATGTCGCCGACCCGCACCGGCTGCTTGAAGATGAACTCCTTGACCGCGACCGTCGCCATGCGGCCCTTGGTGTGCCGCGCCGGGATCACCGAGCCCGCCAGGTCGACCTGCGCCATCACCCAGCCGCCGAAGATGTCGCCGTTGGCGTTGCAGTCGCCCGGCTGCGGGATCACCTTCAGTACCAGTTCCTTGTCGGCGGGCAATTGGTCGCCGTAGGGCGTGCGGGAGTCGGTCATGGGCAGAATCGTGGGCTACAACAACGATCAGATTCTCCCCGATGCGCGGATACGGCGACGCTGCCACGACCCCCCCTCCCGCCGCGGCGCCGGGCGCCGCCGCGCCTGCCGCCCCGGCCGCCGCCCGCTCCGACTGGGCCACCCTCGGCCGGCTCGTGCCCTATCTGCTGCAGTACAGGTGGCGGGTGCTGGCTGCGCTCGCCTTCATGGTGGCCGCCAAGCTCGCCAACGTCGGCGTGCCGGTGCTCCTGAAGACGCTGGTGGACCGCATGACGCTGCCGCCCGGCGACCCGACCGCGGTGCTGGTGGTGCCGGCCGCGCTGCTGGTCGGCTACGGGCTGCTGCGGCTCTGCACCTCGGCCTTCACCGAACTGCGCGAACTGGTGTTCTCGAAGGCCACACAGGGCGCGACCCGCAGCATCGCGCTCGAAACTTTCCGGCACCTGCATGCGCTGTCGCTGCGCTTCCACCTGGAGCGCCAGACCGGCGGCATGACCCGCGACATCGAGCGCGGCGTGCGCGGCATCGAGTCGCTGATCTCGTACTCGCTCTACAGCATCGTGCCGACGCTGATCGAGGTCACGCTGGTGCTCACCATCCTCGCGGTGAAGTTCGACGCCGGCTTCGCCTGGATCACGCTGGCGGCGCTTGGCGTGTACATCGTCTTCACCGTGCTGGTGACCGAATGGCGCACCCGCTTCCGCCGCGAGGCCAACCAGCTCGACTCGGCCGCGCACACCCGGGCGGTCGATTCGCTGCTGAACTACGAGACGGTCAAGTACTTCGGCAACGAGGAATACGAGGCCCGCCGCTACGACGACAGCCTCGACCAGTACCGCCGCTCGCGCATCAAGGCGCAGACCACGCTGTCGCTGCTCAACACTGGCCAGCAGCTGATCATCGCCACCGCGCTGGTCGCGATGCTGTGGCGCGCCACCGCCGGCGTGGCGGCCGGCCGGATGACGCTCGGCGACCTGGTGATGGTCAACGCCTACATGATCCAGCTCTACATCCCGCTCAATTTCCTGGGCGTGATCTACCGCGAGATCAAGCAGAGCCTGACCGACCTCGACAAGATGTTCGGCCTGATGGAGCGCGAGCGCGAGGTCGCCGACGCACCGGGCGCGCCCGATCTCGCGGTGCCGGCGGGCGGCGCCGACGTGGTGTTCGACGACGTGCGCTTCGCCTACCACCCGTCGCGGCCGATCCTGCACGGCGTGAGCTTCACCATCCCCGCCGGCCGCACCGTCGCGGTGGTGGGCTCCTCGGGCGCCGGCAAGTCCACGCTGGCGCGGCTGCTGTTCCGCTTCTACGACGTGTCGAATCCGCCGGGTGCCGGCGGCATCCGCATCGCCGGCCAGGACATCCGCGGCGTGACCCAGGCGAGCCTGCGCCGGGCGATCGGCATCGTGCCGCAGGACACGGTGCTGTTCAACGACAGCATCGGTTACAACATCGGCTACGGCCGCACCGGCGCCACGCAGGCGGAGATCGAGTCGGCCGCGAAGGCCGCGCGCATCCACGACTTCATCGCCGCGCTGCCGCAGGGCTACGACACGCCGGTCGGCGAGCGCGGCCTCAAGCTCTCCGGCGGCGAGAAGCAGCGCGTCGCGATCGCCCGTGCATTGCTGAAGGACCCGCCGGTGCTGATCTTCGACGAGGCCACCTCCGCCCTCGATTCGGCCAACGAGCGCGCGATCCAGGCCGAACTGCAGGCCGCCGCGCGCGGCAAGACCACCCTGGTGATCGCCCACCGCCTGTCCACCGTCGCCGACGCGCACGAGATCCTGGTGATGGACGGCGGCCGCATCGCCGAACGCGGCACCCATGCAGCACTGCTGGCGCAGGCCGGGCGTTACGCCCGCATGTGGGAGCTGCAGCGCAACGCGGCGGAGTAGAGCGCCGTCGCCGTACCGCACCGCATCACACCGCCGGCGGGCCGGGCCGATGCCGTTCCCGCTTTTGTTCTTCTCGACCGCTTCCGCTCCGACCATGAAACCTCTCGTCCTCGTCCTGATTCCCCTGTCCGACGCGCACCGTGCGCAGATCGCCGAGCAGTTCGACCTGCTGTACGCACCGACCGCCGCCGAGCGCGCGCAGCAGATCGCCGCACGTGGCGCCGAAGTGCGCGCGGTGCTGACCATCGGCACCGTCGGCCTGACCGCCGCCGAGATGGACGCGATGCCGGCGCTGGAGCTGGTCTGTGCGCTCGGGGTCGGCTACGAGCTGATCGACGTCGCCCATGCGCGGGGGCGCGGCATCGCGCTGGCCAACGGCGCCGGCACCAACGACGACTGCGTCGCCGACCATGCCTTCGGCCTGCTGATCGCCGCGGTGCGTCGCATTCCCGAGACCGACCGCGCCTGCCGCGCCGGCGTCTGGCGCGACGCGTTGCCGACCGCGCCGCAGCTCGCACACAAGCGCATGGGCATCCTCGGCCTGGGCACCATCGGCCGCAAGATCGCGCAGCGCGCGCGGGGCTTCGACATCGAGGTCGGCTACCACAACCGCCGGCCGCGAAACGACGCGCCGTACCGCTACTTCGACACGCTGGCCGCGATGGCCGACTGGTGCGACTTCCTGGTGGTCGCCACGCCCGGCGGCGCCGAGACGCGCCACAAGGTCGATGCCGCGGTGCTGGCCGCGCTCGGGCCGCGCGGCTATCTGGTCAACATCGCGCGCGGCAGCGTGGTCGATACCGCGGCGCTCGCGGCGGCACTCGCCTCCGGCGGCATCGCGGGCGCGGGCCTCGACGTCTACGAAAGCGAGCCGGAGCCGCCGGCCCCACTGGTCGGCCTCGACCGGGTGGTGCTGTCGCCGCACGTCGGCGGCCGCTCGCCCGAGGCGGTGCAGCAGACGGTCGACCGTTTCGTCGCCAATGCGGATGGGCACTTCGCGGGACGGGGCGTGGTCTCGCCAATCTGACCGCGGCTGGAATTCGAAAGAAAAACCGGCTTCTGCGCAGGTGGGATCTGCGCAATATGCTATTAAAACCATAGCGTTGTAGTGCTATGCAGGCTGCCGGCCTCGCGCGGCGGGCACGCCCTGCCGCGCCTGCCGATAATCGCGGCCCATGGAAACCAAATGGCTCGAGGACTTCGTCAGCCTCGCCGAGACCCGCAGCTTCTCCCGTTCGGCCCAGCTGCGGCACGTCACCCAGCCCGCGTTCTCGCGGCGCATCCAGGCGCTGGAAGCGTGGGCCGGCGCCGACCTGGTGGACCGCAGCTCCTACCCGACGCGGCTGACCGCCGCCGGCGAAACCCTCTACAGCCAGGCGCTCGAGATGCTGCAGGCGCTGCAGACCACCCGCGCCATGCTGCGCGGCCATGCGACGGCCGGCCAGGACGTGGTCGAGTTCGCGGTGCCGCACACCCTCGCATTCACCTTCTTCCCGACCTGGATGTCCGGCCTGCGCGGCGGCCTCGGGCCGATGAAGAGCCGGCTGACCGCGCTCAACGTGCACGACGCGGTGCTGCGTCTGATGGAGGGCAGCTGCGACGTGCTGATCGCCTACCACCACAGCGCGATGCCGCTGCAGCTCGACGCCGACCGCTACGAGATGGTGAGCCTCGGCGAGGAGACGCTCGCGCCCTACGTGCGCCCTGGCGTCGACGGCCAGCCGATGTACCAGCTGCCGGGCCGCGCCGGCCAGCCGCTGCCCTACCTCGCCTATGCGCCGGCCGCCTACCTCGGCCGGACGGTCGAGCTGCTGCTCAAGGAGGCCCGCACCGCGGTTCACCTCGACCGGGTCTACGAGACCGACATGGCGCAGGGCCTGAAGGCGATGGCGCTCGAAGGCCACGGCATCGCCTTCCTGCCGCAGAGCGCGGTCCAGCGCGAACTGCGCAGCGGCCGGCTGGTGTCGGCCGCGCCGGCCGACCGGCCCGACCTGGCGCAGACGATGGACATCCGTGCCTACCGCGAGCGGCCGGCCGCACCCAAGGCCCGCGGCGGCACGCGCGGCGGCGGCAGCAAGCGGGTGGTCGACGCGCTCTGGGCCTACCTCGTCGCCCATCCCGGCGGCACCGCCGACCGGGGTCATGAGGAAGATGCATAACCCTGGCTGCAAACGGCATTGGTCAGTCGCCACGGCCGGGGGATACAGTCCGCCCGCCCGCTGGACGACCGCGGTGGCGTATTGGGGATTTCAGGCATGAAGAGTGCTTACTACTGGATGTACGATGCGTCCATCCCCGAATGCACCATGATGGGGTTCGGCACCCGGGTGCCGCATCACGTTCCTACCCAACGCTTTCCTTAGGAGATTGCATGAAGAAGCATCTGTTGACTCTCGCCATCGCGGCACTCGCTGCCGGCGGCGCATCCGCGCAGAGCAACGACACCCTCGCCAAGATCAAGTCGAGCGGCTCCATCACGCAGGGCGTCCGGGAATCCTCCGGCGCACTGGCCTACACCCTGGGCAACGGCGTCTACACCGGTTTCCACTACGACGTCTGCCAGAACATCATCAAGGACGTGCGTCGCAGCCTCGGCCTGAGCCAGCTCGACATCAAGTACCAGCCGGTCACCTCCGCCAACCGCATCCCGCTCGTCAAGAACGGCACGGTGGACATCGAGTGCGGCTCCACCACCAACGACGCGTCGCGCCAGAAGGAAGTCTCCTTCGCCAACACGCTGTACGTGGAAGAAGTGCGCATCGCCGTCAAGGCCGACTCGCCGATCAAGTCGATCGCCGACCTGAAGGGCAAGACCGTCGCCACCACCACCGGCACCACCTCGGTCCAGCTGCTGCGCCAGAACAAGCGCGCCAGCGGCATCGACTTCAAGGAAGTCACCGGCAAGGACCACGCCGACAGCTTCCTGCTGCTCGAATCCGGCCGTGCTGATGCCTTCGTGATGGACGGCCAGATCTTGGCGGGCAACATCTCGAAGTCCAAGAACCCGAAGGACTTCAAGATCCTCGGCGACGTGCTGTCGGTCGAGCCGATCGCGATCATGATCCGCAAGGACGACCCGGCCTTCAAGAAGGCGGTGGACGACAGCATCGCGGCCCAGGTCAAGAGCGGCGAGATCGCCAAGCTCTACGACAAGTGGTTCATCAAGCCGATCCCGCCGACCAACACGGCGGTCAACCTGCCGGCATCGCAGGCCACCAAGGATGCCTGGGCGAATCTGAACGACAAGCCCAAGGAAGAGTACGCGGCCAACAAGCAGTAAGCCGCGCCGCGGCATGACAGAACGCCCGCCGACCGAGGCGGGCGTTTTTCGTTTCAGGTTTCGAGCGACAACGAAGGAGAGTCCCGATGGGATCGTGGGATTGGCAGGTCTTCTTGCAGGACCCGGGGGGCAAGGACCCGACCTACTGGCAGTGGATGGTGTCGGCCTGGGGCTGGACCATCTCGGTGGCGCTGCTGGCGCTGGTGATCGCGCTGGTGGTCGGCTCGGTGATCGGCATCATGCGCACGCTGCCGGACAACCCGGTGCTGGTGCGCATCGGCACCGTCTGGGTCGAGCTGTTCCGCAACATTCCGCTGCTGGTGCAGATCTTCCTCTGGTACCACGTGCTGCCTGCCCTCATCCCGCCGATGAAGGAACTCTCCAGCTTCGTGCTGGTGGTGTTCGCGCTCGGCTTCTTCACCTCCTCGCGGATCGCCGAGCAGGTGCGCTCCGGCATCCAGGCCCTGCCGCGCGGCCAGCGCTACGCCGGCATGGCGATGGGCTTCACCACCGCCCAGTACTACCGCTACGTGCTGCTGCCGATGGCCTACCGGATCATCGTGCCGCCGCTCACCAGCGAGGCGATGAACATCTTCAAGAACTCGTCGGTCGCGTTCGCCGTGTCGGTCACCGAACTGACCTGGTTCGCGATGCAGGTCGGTGAGGAAACTGCCCGCCCGATGGAGATCTACTTCGGCGTGACGGTGCTCTACATCGTCTCGGCATTCGCGATCAACCGCATCATGGCATTCATCGAGAAGCGCACCCGCGTGCCCGGCCTGATCGCCGCGAGCGGAGGGGGCCACTGATGAATCTCGATTTCGGCTTCTACAACTGGGACGTCATCCAGAACTTCGTCCTCAAGGGTCTGTGGTTCAGCCTGACGCTGACCGTGGTCGCGACGATCGGCGGCATCCTGTTCGGCACGCTGCTGGCGCTGATGCGGCTGTCGGGCAAGAAGGTGCTGGACGTGCCGGCCACCATCTACGTCAACGGCATGCGCAGCATCCCGCTGGTGATGGTGATCCTCTGGTTCTTCCTGCTGGTGCCTGCCGCGTTCTACAACTACCTGCCGGGCGGCGCCGCCAACCGGGCGGAATACTCGGCCTACATCACCTTCATCGCGTTCGAGGCCGCCTACTTCAGCGAGATCATGCGCGCCGGCATCCAGTCGATCCCGCGCGGCCAGATCTTCGCGGGCCAGGCGGTCGGCATGACCTACGGCCAGAACATGCGGCTGGTGATCCTGCCGCAGGCCTTCCGCAACATGCTGCCGGTGCTGCTGACCCAGACCATCATCCTGTTTCAGGACACGTCGCTGGTCTACGCCATCGGTGCCTACGACATGCTCAAGGGCTTCGAAACCGCCGGCAAGAACTACGGCCGTCCGATCGAGAGCTACCTGCTCGCCGCCGTCGTGTACTTCGTGATCTGCTTCGCGCTGTCGTACGTCGTCAAGCGCCTGCACAAGAAAATCGCCATCATCCGCTGACCGGGAAAAGCCATGTCCGAAAAAATGATCGATATCAAGAACGTCTCCAAGTGGTACGGCCCGGTACAGGTGCTCAACGACTGCTCGGTCGGCATCAACAAGGGCGACGTGGTGGTGGTCTGCGGCCCGTCGGGTTCCGGCAAGTCCACGCTGATCAAGACCGTGAATGCGCTGGAGCCGTTCCAGAAGGGCGAGATCACCGTCAACGGCATCGCGCTGCACGATCCCAAGACCAACCTGCCGAAGCTGCGCTCCAAGGTCGGCATGGTGTTCCAGCACTTCGAGCTGTTCCCGCACCTGTCGGTGACCGAGAACCTGACGATCGCGCAGATCAAGGTGCTCGGCCGCAAGCCCGACGAGGCCAAGACCCGCGGCCTGAAGATGCTCGACCGGGTGGGCCTGATGGCGCACAAGGACAAGTTCCCGGGCCAGCTCTCCGGCGGGCAGCAGCAGCGCGTGGCGATCGCCCGCGCGCTGTCGATGGACCCGGTGGTGATGCTGTTCGACGAGCCGACCTCGGCGCTCGACCCCGAGATGGTGGGTGAGGTGCTCGACGTGATGGTCGGCCTCGCCAAGGAAGGCATGACCATGATGGTCGTGACCCACGAGATGGGCTTCGCGCGCAAGGTCGCCAACCGGGTGATCTTCATCGACGTGGGCGGCCGCATCCTCGAGGACTGCTCGAAGGAGGAATTCTTCGGCAATCCCGAGGCGCGCCAGCCGCGGACCAAGGACTTCCTGGCGAAGATCCTGCAGCACTGACGGACGCGGGTGCCGGTGCGCTGCGGGCCACGCACCAAATGACACCCCTGTAAAGCCCACGATCGGTACAAACGGCGGGACGCGCCGGGCAGGCAGGACCTCCCGGCATCCCGCTGTTTTGATTGGAGGTGCGCAGCATGGCATCGTCAAAGTCCTATCGGTCCCACGGCGCGGGCCGCATCGCCGCCCTGGCGGCCGCAGTCCTGGTCGCAGGGCTGTCCGCCGCCTGTACCGACCAGAAGCCGACCGTACCGGCACCCAAGGCCGTCCTGGCCGAGCCGGCTGCCGCCGGCGCCGCAGCCTGAACGATCGGGAGGCATGCCACGATGGCCCTGATCTCCTGTCCCGAATGCGGGCACCGCGTGTCCACCGCAGCTCCCGCCTGTCCGTCCTGCGGCTACCCGGTCGCGGGCGGCGTGCCCCATGCGGGCGACGGACCGTTCGACGGCCGCACCGTCGGCAAGTTCGCCACGGTGCTCGGCGCCTGGCTGGTGATTCCGCACATCGCCCGCATGGTCGGCATCGTCGTGTTCTGCATGCTGGCCGCGTTCGTAGGCTACTTCCTGTTCCGCGGCAGCTGACGGCAACCGGTGCGCGGCGCAGGGCGGATGCGAAAATCCGCCGATGACCGCTGCCGACGCCTTCACCGCTTCCTCCGCTGCCCCGGCCGCCGCTGCCGCCGGCGCTGCGCCCGACCGCCTCACCATCGTCCGCCCGGACGACTGGCACCTGCACCTGCGCGACGGCAATGCGCTCGCCACCACCGTGCCGCACGCCGCGGCGCAGTTCGGCCGCGCGATCGTCATGCCCAACCTGCGGCCGCCGGTGACCACCGCCGCCCAGGCCGCCGCCTACCGCGACCGCATCCGGGCGGCGGTGCCCGAAGGCCTGTCGTTCGCGCCGCTGATGACGCTCTACCTCACCGACAACTTGCCGCCGGAGGAAATCCGACGGGCCCGCGAGGCGGGCGTCGCGGCGCTCAAGCTGTACCCGGCCGGCGCCACCACCAACAGCGATGCGGGCGTGACCGACATCCGCAAGACCTACCCGACCCTGGAGGCGATGCAGCGCGAAGGCCTGCCGCTGCTGGTGCACGGCGAGGTCACCACACCGACGGTCGACCTGTTCGACCGCGAGGCGGTGTTCATCGACGAGCAGCTGGTCCCGCTGCGCCGTGATTTCCCCGAGCTGAAGATCGTGATGGAGCACATCACTACCCGCGAGGCCGCGCAGTACGTGGCGCAGGCCGGCCGGTTCCAGGCAGCCACGATCACGCCGCACCACCTGCTCTACAACCGCAACGCGATCTTCACCGGCGGCATCCGGCCGCACTACTACTGCCTGCCGGTGCTCAAGCGCGAAGTGCACCGCCAGGCGTTGCTCGACGCCGCCACCAGCGGATCGGACCGTTTCTTCCTCGGCACCGACAGCGCGCCCCATGCCGCGCACCTGAAGGAGCACGCCACCGGCTGCGCCGGCTGCTACGTGGCCCATGCCGCGCTGGAGCTGTACGCCGAGGCCTTCGACGGCCGCGATGCACTCGACCGGCTGGAGGGCTTCGCCAGCCTGCACGGCCCGGCCTTCTACGGCCTGCCGCCGAACCCGGGCACCATGACGCTGCAGCGCGAGCGCTGGACCCCGCCGATCAGCTTCACCTTCGGCGATGCCGAGCTGAAGCCGCTGCGCTCGGGCGAGCCGCTGGAATGGCGGATCGTCGGATGAGCAACGGATCGGCAGCGCGAGAAGCGCGTATCGCGCTGTTGATCGATGCCGACAATTCGCCGGCTCAGAAAATTGAGGTGATCCTGACCGAACTATCAACTTTCGGCGTGACCAATGTCCGGCGCGCATACGGTAACTGGAAGAAGGCCGAACTCAGGGGCTGGGAAGACAAGCTGCACGAGCACGCGATCAGGCCGATGCAGCAATTCGACTACTCCAAAGGTAAGAATGCGAGCGATATGGCGATGGTGATCGATGCGATGGAGCTTCTATACACGGATCACCCAGAGGCTTTCGGCATCGTCTCGTCGGACGCGGATTTCACGCCCCTGGTCATGCATCTGCGAGCCAAGGGTGCTTCCGTGTACGGATTCGGTGCACGCAAGACGCCCGAACCTTTCGTGAACGCCTGCTCGCGCTTCCTGTTCCTTGACCAGCTTGTCGACGGGGAGGCAGCGGGGGCAGTGTCGCTGCCGGCCGTGCCCGCCGTGCCGGCGGCGACACGGTCCGCCATTGCGGCGGAGTCCGTGGCCGATGTGGCGACCGTGCCGCGCCCGGCGGTGCCGCTGCGAGTGCCGCCGGAACAACTGCGCAGCGACACCAGGCTGGTGAACATGCTGCGCAGCGCCGTTGTGGCGTCGGCTGATGAGAGCGGCTGGGCGCGGGTCGGTGCAGTCGGCACGCACATCGCCAACAAGGCATCTTTCGACGCCCGCAATTTTGGATACGCGACGCTGACGAAGCTGCTGTCTGCCACCGGCCTTTTCGATTTGCAAAGCGAAGGCAGCCCGCAGGTAGCCGTGCGCGACAGGCGACATCAGAAGGCGTCGAAAGGTTGAGCAGCTTGGCGTCGGGTGTGCCGTGGACGGCAGTGGAATGGGCACGCCCATGGCTCCGGCCGTATGCCGCGGCAGGCACGGCCGCGGCGGCGCGCAGCGGGGCGAACGGCGGAGCCGTTGCGGCGCTGAATGGCCCGGATGCGGCGCCGCGGTTCGTGCCGCCCGACGCGCTGCCGCCCGGCACGCCCTACGAATCCCACATCCGCGCGACCGGCGAGATTCCGACGCGGGACAACCTGCACGACTTCTTCAACGGGCTGGTCTGGCACGTCTTTCCCGCCACCAAGCGCCAGCTCAACCGCGTGCAGTCCGACGCGATCGCGCGGGACGGCATCGGCGGGCGGCGCGGGCCGGTGCGCGACGGCGCCACGCTGTTCGACGAGAACGGCGCCGTGCTGCAGGCGCCGGCCGTGCTGTGGGACGCGCTGCGCATGCGCGACTGGCGCGGCCTGTTCGTCACGCACCGTGCGCGCTGGGCCGACGCACGGCTCACGCTGTTCGGCCACGCGCTCGTCGAACAGCTGGTTTCTCCGCGAAAAGGGCTCACGGCGCACGTCCTGCCTGCGCCGCCAGCTATCGATTCGATAGCGGGGCTGGATGCGTGGCTGGCAGGCGAACTGACCGCCGAGCGGCTGGGCACGAAGCCGTTCGCGCCGCTGCCGGTCCTCGGGGTGCCGGGCTGGTGGCCGGCCAATGCCGATCCGGCGTTCTACGACGATCCGGCCGTATTTCGGCCGCCACCTACGTCGATCAGAACTTTTCGCCCCTAACATCGCTCCCACGCTTACGCCCCGCAGGGCAGCCAGAACAACGTACTCCATCGGACATCTGCGACGCGGCGCGGCTTGAAGCGGAGCCCCTGAAGCTCCATCTTGCGCGCAAGGGCCTTGTTGTCCCCTTCCACGGCATTCCCACGGAGAGTCCATGAAACGTATCGTCTTGTTCGTCCTGACCAACCTCGCGGTGGTGGTGGTCCTGGGCGTCGTCGCCAGCCTGCTCGGCGTCAACCGCTTCCTCACATCCAACGGGCTCAACCTCGGCGCGCTGCTCGGCTTCGCGCTGATCATGGGCTTCGGCGGCGCGATCATCTCGCTGCTGATCAGCAAGCCGGTCGCCAAGTGGAGCTCGGGCGTGCGGGTGATCAACCAGCCCGCCAACGCCGACGAAGCCTGGATCGTCGAGACGGTCCGCAAGTTCGCCGACAAGGCCGGCATCGGCATGCCCGAGGTCGGCATCTTCGACGGCGAGCCCAACGCCTTCGCCACCGGCGCCTTCAAGAACTCGGCGCTCGTCGCCGTCTCGACCGGGCTGCTGCAGGGCATGACCCGCGAGGAGATCGAGGCGGTGATCGGCCACGAGGTCGCCCACATCGCCAACGGCGACATGGTCACGATGACCCTGATCCAGGGTGTGATGAACACCTTCGTGGTGTTCCTGAGCCGCGTGGTCGGCTACGCGGTCGACAGCTTCCTGCGCAAGGGCGACGAGAACAGCTCCGGCCCCGGCATCGGCTACTGGGTCACGACGATCGTGCTCGACATCGTGCTGGGCTTCCTGGCCGCGATGATCGTCGCCTGGTTCTCGCGCCAGCGCGAATTCCGCGCCGACGCCGGCGCCGCCAGCCTGATGGGCCGCAAGCAGCCGATGGTCAACGCGCTGGCCCGCCTCGGCGGCATGGTGCCCGGCGAACTGCCGAAGAGCGTGCAGGCGATGGGCATCACCGGCGGCATCGGCAAGCTGTTCTCGACGCACCCGCCGATCGAGGAGCGCATCGCTGCCCTGCAACGCGCCTGATGCCGGCGGCACTTGCCGCCCGCCGCCCTCCGAAAGCCGCTCCGACCGCCAGGCCGGAGCGGCTTTTTTGCGTGCGCGCGCTGGCTGCGCCGGTCAGCGCGGCCGGTGCATCTTGAATAGACCGTCCGGTCCGATCTCGAAATAGTCGGCCGGACCGCCGCCGCGCAGGATCGGGCGGGCGGCTGCGGTGTCGTAGATGCCGTTCTTCAGCAGCGCGCGGTCGATGTGCACGCCGACCACCTCGCCGAGCACCAGCCAGGTCTCGACCGCACGGCCGTCGTGGGCCTGCAGCTGCAGCAGCTGGGTCAGCCGGCATTCGAAGGCCACCGGGCTGGCGGCCACGCGCGGCGGCGCGACGAGCCGCGACGGCGCCGCCTCCAGGCCGGCGAGTGCGAACTCGTCCACCTCGGGCGGCACGGCCGCGCACGAGGCGTTCATCGGCTCGGCGAGCGGCCGGGTCGCGAGGTTCCAGACGAATTCGCCGGTCGCCTCGATATTGCGCACGCTGTCCTTCCAGCCGATGCTCGCGAAGCCGACGATCGGCGGGGTGTAGTTGAACGCGTTGAAGAAGCTGTAGGGCGCCAGGTTGCGGCGGCCCTCGCGGTCCTGGGAGGCGATCCAGCCGATCGGCCGGGGACCGACGATCGCGTTGAACGGGTCGTGCGGCAGGCCGTGGCCCTGGGCGGGTTCGTAGAAGTGGAGGTCGGTCATGGCAGGGTCCTGGCGTGGGAGGCGAAAGGGCGCGGAGCAGCGGATGGGCGGGGCGGGCTGCAGGATACGGGTAACCCGGTCGTCGCTGCACGGTGCCCTGGTCGCGCCGACGACGCGGGGTCAGCCGGCAGCGTCTCCCGGTGTCTCCGGCGTGCCGGTCCGCGCGCGTGCCTGCTCGAGCAGGAAGTCGATGCAGGTTCGCACCGCCCGTGTCTGATGCCGGTTGGGCAGGTACAGCAGGTACATGTGGGTGCCGAAGATGCTGAGCCGGTATTCGTCCAGCGTGGTCAGCACCTCGCCGGTGGCGAGCTTGTCCTGCACCACGTAGTCCGGCACCAGCCCCACGCCCAGCCCGGCGAGGATGCCTTGGCGCAGGAACGGGAAGTGCTCGGAGATCAGCGTCGGCTCCAGCAGCACCTCGTGCCGCTCCGTCCCCTGGTAGGCCGACAGCCGCAGTTGCCGCCCGGTCACGCCGGCGGTGATGACCGGGCCGGCGCGCAGCGCATGCAGCGTGCGCGGCAGGCCGTGCCGGCGGGCGTAGTCGGCGGAGGCGCAGGCCAGGTAGCGCACGTCGCCCAGGCTGCGCGCTACCAGCGACAGCGGCGGCTCCTGCACCACGCGGATGGCGATGTCCACCTCGTCGCGCAGGTTGTCGGCGCGGTTCTCGAACAGCACGTCCAGCACGATGCCGGGGTACATGCGCTTGAAGGCGATCAGCCAGTCGCTCATCACGATCTGCCCGTAGCCGCTGGGAACGCTGATGCCGACGCGGCCCTGCAGGCCCTGGCCCAGCGTGGTGACGGCCTCTTGCGCGGCCATCAGTTCGTTGCGGATGGTGCGGCCGTGCTCGTAGAGCCGCAGGCCGATCTCGGTCGGCTCCACCCGGCGGGTGGTGCGCTGCACCAGCTGCACCCCCACCGCCTTTTCCAGCTTGGTGAGGTGGTAGCTCACGTTGGCGCGGGTCATCTTCAGCTTGCGGGCGGCCTGGCTGAGGTTGCCGCTGTCGATGATCTCGACCAGCAGGGTGAGGGAAGGCAGATCCATCGTGGAAGAACGGGATTGGTAGAAATCCTTTGACGGACTGTCAATGATTGATGGGATTGTCAGAAAACATTGTCGCCGCAAGAATGGATCGGAGCAGCAGCCTTTCCAGGAGACATTCCGCATGACCCTCGCCGCACCGGGCGCCACCGCAGCGCCTGTCCAGACCCATTGCCAGGACGGCGTCCTCGTCGTCCGCATCGACAACCCGCCGGTGAATGCGCTCGGCGCCGCGGTGCGCCAGGGGCTCATCGCCGCCATCGACGAAGCCGAGTCGCGGGCCGACGTGCAGGCGGTGCTGATCGTCGGCGCGGGCAAGGCCTTCATCGGCGGTGCGGACATCCGCGAATTCGGCAAGACGCCGGTGCCGCCGCCGCTGCCCGAGGTCTGCCGGCGCATCGAGTCCTGCGCCAAGCGGGTGGTGGCCGCGATCCACGGCGCCGCGCTGGGCGGCGGGCTGGAAGTGGCGCTCGCCGCGCACCACCGCGTGGCGCTGCCGGGCGCGCAGCTCGGCCTGCCCGAAGTGAACCTGGGCCTGCTGCCCGGCGCCGGCGGTACGCAGCGCGCACCGCGCCTGATGGGCGTGAAGCCGGCCGCCGAGTTGATGCTGAGCGGCAAGCCGTTGAACGCCAAGGCGGCCCTCGCCGCGGGCCTGGTGGACCGGCTGGTGGACGGTACCGATCCGGTCGCAGTGGGCCTGGCCTGCGTGCAGGAATGGCAGGCCGCGCAGGCGCCCTTGCGCCGCACCCGCGACATCGCCATCGCCGACCAGGCCGCGGCGCTCGCCGACCTGGACACGCTCGCCGCCGACACCGCCAAGAAATCGCGCGGCCTGTTCTCGCCGCAGAAGATCGTCGAATGCGTGCGCAACGCCGTGGAGCTGCCCTTCGACGAAGGCATGCAGCGCGAGCGCGCAGCCTTCATGGAATGCATCGCCAGCCCGCAGCGCGCCGGCCTGATCCACGCCTTTTTCGCCGAGCGCGAGGTCGCCAAGGTGCCCGAGGCGAAGGCCGCCGCGCCGCGCCCGGTGGCCTCCATCGCCGTCATCGGCGGGGGCACCATGGGCGCGGGCATCACCGTGTCGGCGCTGGATGCCGGCCTGCCGGTGACGATGATCGAGCGCGACGACGTCTCGCTGGCCCGGGGCCGCGCGCACGTCGAGAAGGTGTACGACGGCCTCGTCGCCAAGGGCCGCATGACGGCCGACGCCAAAGCGGCCGTGATGGCGCGCTACAGCGGCAGCACCCGTTACGACGACATCGCCGCGGTGGACCTGGTGATCGAGGCGGTGTTCGAGGACATCGAGGTCAAGAAGGCCGTGTTCCGCGAACTGGACCGCGTCTGCAAGCCCGGCGCCGTGCTGGCCACCAACACCTCGTACCTGGACATCGACGCCATCGCCGCGGCGACGCAGCGCCCGCAGGACGTGATCGGCCTGCACTTCTTCAGCCCGGCCAACATCATGAAGCTGCTGGAGATCGTGGTGCCGGCCAAGGTGAGCGCCGACGTGGTCGCCACTGCCTTCGCGCTGGCGAAGACGCTCAAGAAGGTGCCGGTGCGCGCCGGCGTCTGCGACGGCTTCATCGGCAACCGCATCCTGGCCGTGTACAAGCAAGCGGCCGACTACCTCATGGAAGATGGCGCCTCCCCCTACGAGATCGATGCCGCGGTGCGTGGCTTCGGCTACCCGATGGGCCCGTTCCAGGTGACGGACCTGGCCGGCGGCGACATCGGCTGGGCCACCCGCAAGCGCCGCGCCGCCACCCGCGACCCGCAGGCGCGCTATGTGGAGATCGCCGACCGCATCTGCGAGCGCGGCTGGTTCGGGC
The DNA here is from genome assembly GCA_913776965.1 of uncultured Xylophilus sp. Classification (GTDB taxonomy): domain Bacteria; phylum Pseudomonadota; class Gammaproteobacteria; order Burkholderiales; family Burkholderiaceae_C; genus Xylophilus. Next base: position 1,542 of record CAJYQL010000133.1, on the reverse strand, counting down.
AGAAGACGGGGCGCGGCTTCTACCTCTATCCCGAGGGCGCCCGCACCGGCCAGCCCGATCCGGAGGTGCTGGCGATCGTCGATGCCGAGCGTGCGAAGAAAGGCGTCGTGCCGCGCAGCTTCACGTCGGAAGAAATCATGCGCCGCTACCTGGCCGCGATGGTCAACGAGGGTGCGAAGGTGGTGGAGGAGGGCATCGCCCTGCGGCCGCTGGACGTGGATGTGACCTTCCTCTCGGGCTACGGATTCCCGCGCTTCCGCGGCGGACCGATGCACTACGCCGACACGGTGGGCCTGCCGAAGATCCTGGCCGACATCCGCGAGTTCGCCCAGGAAGACCCGCTGTTCTGGAAGCCCGCGCCGCTGCTGGAAAAGCTGGTGGCCGAGGGCCGCGACTTCGGCAGCCTGAACCGCGCAGCCGCCGAAGCCGCCTGAGCACCCTGGCGCTTTCGCTATCGAAAAGATAGCTGGAAGCGCAGGTGCAGCAAGCGCGAGGGGCCGAAAAGTCTTCGAAATCCACCGACAAGAACACCGGACGGCGGCCCCGCCTGCCGTCCGCCAAGGAACCCCATGGATCTGCAATTCACCTCTGAGGAACAGGCCTTCCGCGACGACGTCCGCGCCTTCCTGGCGGAGCATCTGCCGCCGGAGCTGTCGCACAAGGTCCAGGCCGGCCTGCGCCTGGACAAAACCGACATGGAGCGCTGGCATGCGATCCTGAATGCGCGCGGCTGGCTCGCGAACCACTGGCCCGAGCAGTACGGCGGGCCGGGTTGGAGCGCCGTGCAGAAGTTCATCTTCGAGAACGAGTGCGCACTGGCGGGTGCGCCGCGCATCGTGCCCTTCGGCGTGAACATGCTGGGCCCGGTGCTGATCAAGTACGGCAACGAAGCGCAGAAGCAGTACTGGCTGCCGCGCATCCTGAACGGCGAGGACTGGTGGTGCCAGGGCTATTCGGAGCCGGGCGCGGGCTCGGACCTGGCCTCGGTCAAGACCACCGCCGTGCGCCAGGGCGACCACTACGTCGTCAACGGCCAGAAGACCTGGACCACGCTGGGCCAGCACGCCAACATGATCTTCTGCCTGGTGCGCACCGACCGCGAGGCTAAGGCGCAGTCGGGCATCAGCTTCCTGCTGGTGGACATGCGCTCGCCCGGCGTCGAGGTGCGCCCGATCATCACGCTGGACGGCGAGCACGAGGTGAACGAGGTGTTCTTCACCGATGTGAAGGTACCGGCCGAGAACCTGGTGGGCGAGGAGAACAAGGGCTGGACCTATGCCAAGTACCTGCTGACCTACGAGCGCACCAACATCGCGGGCGTGGGCTTCTCGGTGGCTGCGTTGGAGAAGCTCAAGCGCGTGGCCGCCACCGCGCAGTGCAACGGCCGTCCGCTGGCGCAGGACCCGCTGTTCGCGGCGCGCCTCGCCCGCGTGGAGATCGACCTGGAGAACATGAAGACCACCAACCTGCGCGTGATCGCCGCGGTGGCCGGCGGCGGCGTGCCGGGCGCGGAAAGCTCCATGCTGAAGATCCGCGGCACCG
>CAJYQL010000132.1 GCA_913776965.1 uncultured Xylophilus sp. | reverse complement strand
GAGGCGAGCGAGCACCTCGTCACCCGGCCGCCGCGCGGCACCACCCATGCGGTGCTCGACACGCCGGCCGGCCTGCACGGCAACCGGTTCCGCGAAGTGGCTGCCATCGCCGACAAGATCATCGTGCCGCTGCAGCCGAGCATCTTCGACATCTTCGCCACCCGCGACTTCCTCGACGAACTGGCGTCGCACCGCCGGGCCAGCGCGCTGCAGGTCGGTATCGTCGGCATGCGGGTGGACGACCGGACCCATGCGGCCGAGCACCTGCGCACCTTCGTCGAAGGGCTGGGCCTGCCGGTGCTCGGCTACCTGCGCGACACGCAGAACTACGTGCACCTCGCCGCCCGCGGCCTGAGCGTGTTCGACGTGGCGCCGTCGCGGGTCGAGAAGGACCGGGCGCAGTGGGCGCCGCTGCAGGCCTGGCTCGACGCCTGATCGGTCCACTGTTACTCCGTACGCAACAAAGCCTGCGACGCAGGGGCGTGGCAGGCTCTGAGGAAAGCGCAGGCGGTGCAGCCCGCCCGCGGAATCAGGACGGCGTGAATTCACCGCGCTCGATCCGGCCGGCCTGGGCCGCCTGGATCGCATCGCGGCGCACGTCGGCGCGGGTGGCGGGCGACTTCACCGGTGCGGCGACCACCGAGGCGGCGGCGGTCAGGTCGTGGTGCTGGGCGGCCTCGACGGCTTCGGCATGCACCTCATCGGCCGGGCGGCTCGACTGGAATTGCAGCGCGTAGGGCGACAGGTTGTCGCCTTCGCCGTCGGCATAGGCGGCGGTGCCGACGGTGCCCAGCAGGGCGAGGGCGGAGAGGGCGAGGATGCGGCGGGTGTTCATGGTGTGTCCTTGATTGGCGGAGTGGAGAGGTGACTCCGGCAGCGGTTCTCGTAAAGGAGGCCGCCGCCGTCTCGGTGAGTCGTGCCGGGGTCGCGGCCCATCGATGACTCGACTGTAGGCCCCTGTCGCGCCCGGAAAAACCGCTGCGCCGGCACATCACCATTTCCGGTGCTGCAACAATCGCAGCCGACAGCAACGAACAAGGGAGGCCGGCGGATGGATCGTTTGCAATCGATGCGGGTGTTCCAGCGGGTGGTGGACGAAGGGGGTTTCGCCGCTGCGGCACGGGCGCTCGACCTGTCGCCGGCCGCGGTGACCCGGCTGGTCGGCGACCTGGAGCGGCACCTGGGCACGCGGCTGTTGCAGCGCACCACCCGGCGCTTCGCGCTGACCGAGGCGGGCGAGTCGTACCTGGGGCGCGTCCGCTCCATCCTGCAGGACATCGACGATGCCGAAGCGGGTGCCGCCGCCAGCACCCGGGAATTGCGCGGCACGCTGCGCATGGTGGCCACGCCGCTGCTCGCCTCGTCCTTTCTCGCGCCCCGCGTGGAGGCCTGGCGGCGGCGCCAGCCGGGCGTGGTGCTCGAGATCGTCACCGATGCGCTGCCGCAAAGCCGCGTCGAAGAATTCGACCTGAGCTTCCTGGTGGTGGACGAAGGCTACGACGCCAACATCGTGGCGCGGCCGCTCTGGCGCGGCGACTGGGTGCTGTGCGCGGCGCCCGCCTATCTGGAGCGCGCCGGCACGCCCCACTCGCCGGAAGACCTGGCGCACCACGACCACCTGCGCCACACGCTGCGCCTGTCGCGCCGCATGCGGCTGCTGCCGCTGCAGGGCGTCGCCGGTCCGGTAGAAGTGGACGCGCCGGCGATCCTGCAGTCCGGCAGCGCCGACGTGCTCTACCGCGCGGCGGTCGAGGGGGCCGGCATTGCGGTGATGTCGCGGCTGCTGATCACCCCGCAGCTGGAAAGCGGCGCGCTGGTCCACCTGCTTCCCGACTGGATATTCGGCCGCTTCGTCCTGTATGCGGCGATGCCGACCCGCCAGCACGTCCCGGCCCGCACCCGGGCCTTCCTCGACTTCCTGGCGGAGGAGCGCGAAGCCCCGCCGCCGTCGATCCCGCTATAGCGGCTGCGCGCCGGCGAAGCCCTGCTGGCGCCACGCCTCGAACACGGTGACCGCGACCGCGTTCGACAGGTTCAGGCTGCGCTGGCCCGGCAGCATCGGCAGGCGCAGCTGCTGCGCCGGGGCGAAGGTGTCGCGCACTTCCGGCGCCAGGCCGCGGGTTTCGGAGCCGAAGACCAGCCAGTCGCCCGGCGCGAAGGCGACGCCGTGGACCGCGCGGGTGCCGCGGGTGGTCAGCGCGAACATGCGGTCGGCCGGTGGCTGCGCGGCCTGCCGCAGCGCGTCCCAGCCGGCATGGCGCTGCACGTCGGCGAACTCGTGGTAGTCGAGTCCGGCGCGCCGCAGCAGGCGGTCCTCCATCGAGAAGCCGAGGGGCTCGACGAGGTGCAGGGTGCAGCCGGTGTTGGCCGCCAGCCGGATCACGTTGCCGGTGTTCGGCGGGATTTCGGGCGCGACGAGGACGATGTGGAACATCCCGCGATTGTCGGCGGCCGCTCAGGCGGTGCGGGCCAGCACCAGCGCGGCGACCCGGACCGCACCCGCCTGCCGGAGCACCCGCGCCGCGGCGTGCAACGAGGCGCCGGTCGTCATCACGTCGTCCACCAGCAGCACCCGGCGGCCGGCCAGGCGCGCGACATGCAGCGGCTCGACGGCGAAGGCGTCGCGCATGGCCTCGAACCGGGCCCGGCGGCCAAGCGTGTGCTGCACTGCGCCGTCGTGTAGGCGCAGCAGCAGGGTGTCGTCGGTCCGGCGCCGGGCCAGGCTGCGGGCCAGCAGGGCCGCCTGGTTGAAACCACGCGCGCGCAATCGGTGGAGCGACTGCGGCATCGGGACCAGGATGTCGGCCGTGTCGATCTCGGGCTCAGCCCAGGGCGTGCTGCGCATCAGCAGGGCGAGCGGGCGCGCCATGCCGGGCCGGCCGTGGAACTTGAAGTCGGCGATGCACTGCGCCCAGGGAAAACCGTAGTCCACCGCCGCCAGGCAGCGGTCGAGCGGCGGCGGATCGCGCAGGCAGGCGCCGCAGGTCGTGGCACCGCCGGCCAGCGGCAGAGCGCAGCGCTGGCAGCGCGGCACCGGCGCGGCAAACCGGCCGGCGCACGGATCGCACAGCGGCCGCGCCGGCCAGGCGGCGCACACCATGCAGCGGCCGGGCAGGGCGGCGACGGCAGAGCCCGCGCGGGCGAGCAGAGAGCGGAACATGGTGCGAATCAATATACTCGGCGCCCTTTCGCCCATGCCGACGCAGCGCCCCCCCACCCTCGACCCCCGCGCTGCCGCGCGCTGGCTGCATGCGGCGCCGCCCGCGTCCTCCCCCTGGCTGCACGAAGAGGTCGGCCGGCGCATGGAGCAGCGGTTGCAGTGGATCGTCGCGCAGCCGCGCCGTTGGATCGATTGGCAGCCCCTGCGCGGCGGCGTCGAGGCGCATCGGCTGGTGGCGCGCCGCTATCCGCAGGCGGTTTGCGACGTGGTCGAGGCGACGGCTGCCCAGGCAGCGCAGGCGCGCCAGGCACTCGGTGCCGCCTGGTGGCACCCGGGCCGCTGGCGCGGCGGCGCGACGGCGTTCACTTCCGCGCCCGAGACGCTCGCCGACGGCAGCGCCGACATGGTCTGGGCCAACATGGCGCTGCATGCCGCCGCCGACCCGCAGGCGCTGATCGGGCAGTGGCACCGGCTGCTCGCCACCGACGGCTACCTGATGTTCTCCTGCCTCGGCCCCGATTCGCTGCGGGAGCTGCACGCGGTGTACACCACGCTCGGCTGGCCGCCCGCAGGCTCCGCCTTCACCGACATGCACGACTGGGGCGACATGCTGGTGCATGCCGGTTTCGCCGAGCCGGTGATGGACATGGAGCGGATCGTGCTGACCTACGAAACCGCCGACCGCCTGCTGGACGACCTCCGCGGGCTCGGACGCAACCTGCATCCTGGTCGTTTTCCCGGATTGCGCGGCCGCCGGTTCCGGCAGCGGCTTTGCTATGCGCTGACGGAACGGCTGGCCGTGCCGGGCGAGGGCGGCCGCCTGGCGCTGACGTTCGAGATCGTCTACGGGCACGCCTTCAAGCCGGTGCCGCGGGCACGGCTCGCGCCCGAGAGCGCGGTCTCGCTCGGCGAGATGCGCAGCATGCTGCGCCGCGGCCGGGACGGCGGGTGAGTCGCCGCCGGCGTTTTCTGCCGGTATGGCCTGCTGCGCGGCGGCGCCATATGCGTCCGGCCCTTCGGTCTGCAAGACCGGCCGCGCTAGAATGAGGGGTTATCGGAATTCCGGGAATATCCCCCGCCTAGCGGCCTCGTGAGCACCTCCGTGTCGACCCTCGTCCTGCGCTTCGCCACCGTCTCGGGCCAGAACCTGCACTGGCTGCTCCAGCGCAACTGCTCGGTCACCCCGGCGCAGCTGGGCTGGCTGTATGCGTCGATCTGCGTGGTGTCGGTCGGCATCGCGGGGTTCTTCTGGTCGCTGGGCGCGCACCTGGTGGCACCCTTCGCCGGCCTCGAGCTGCTGGCGGTGGGCGCTGCATTCCTGAGCTATGCCCGCCATGCCACCGACGGCGAGCGGATATCGCTGCAGGACGGGCGCCTGGTGGTCGAGCGGGAAACCGCCGGCCGGCGGGAGCGGGCGGAATTCCGGCGCGAGTGGGTGCGGGTCGAACCCAAGGTCGGCGACGGGTCGCTGATCCAGGTGTCGGCCCAGGGCCGGTCGGTGGACGTGGGGCGCTTCGTGCGCCCCGAACTGCGTCCGGCGCTGGCGAGCGAGATTCGGATGGCGCTGCGCGCGGCCTGAGGGCGGTGCCGGCGATGGGAACCGCAGGGGCGGCGGCCGGAAGATTGGTTTAGAGGCAATTACACAAGTGAAGACGATGAAGCGCATTTCCCAAAAGCTTGCCCACATGCTGCTGTCGGCGGGCGCCCTGGTCGGCACCGCCGCCCATGCCGTCAACGACCTGCCGGGTGGTCCCGCGGTGCGTCAGCTCAATCTTCCGGTGGGCGTGACCAAGATCTCCGAGGAGCAGCACCTGCTGCACACCGGCATGCTCATCACCTGCACGGTGCTCTTCATCGCCGTGTTCTCGGTCATGTTCTATTCGATCTGGAAGCACCGCAAGTCGGTGGGCCACAAGGCCGCCAACTTCCACGAATCGGTGACCGTCGAAGTCATCTGGACCATCGTCCCGTTCATCATCGTGATCCTGATGGCGCTGCCCGCCACCAAGACGCTGGTCGCCCAGAAGGACACCACCAACGCCGACCTCACCGTCAAGGTCACCGGCTACCAGTGGAAGTGGGGCTACGACTACATCAAGGGCGAAGGCGAAGGCCTGGCCTACATCTCCACGCTGCTGCCGGCGCACCGCCAGTTCTCCAACAACGGCGCGAAGGGCGCGGTGCCGGACAACTACCTGTTCGAGGTCGATAATCCGCTCGTCGTGCCGGTCGACAAGAAGATCCGCGTCATCACGACCGCCAACGACGTGATCCATGCCTTCGCCGTGCCGCAGTTCGGCATCAAGCAGGATGCGATCCCCGGCTTCGTGCGCGACACCTGGTTTCGTGCCGAGAAGGTCGGCGACTACTATGGCCAGTGCCAGGAACTCTGCGGCAAGGAGCACGCGTACATGCCGATCCACGTCAAGGTCGTCTCGGCCGAGGACTATTCCAAATGGGTCGACGGCGAGAAGAAGAAGGCCGCCGCCAAGGCCGACGACCCTAACAAGGTCTGGGTGCTGGCCGACCTGGTCAAGCGCGGCGAGAAGGTCTATGCCGCCAACTGCGCGGCCTGCCACCAGGCCAACGGCAAGGGCGCCGGCCCGATCAAGGCGCTCGACGGCTCCGAGAAGGTGCTGAGCGAGGACCATGCGGTGCAGATCCAGATCCTGCTGAAGGGCCTGAACAACGGCGCGATGCCGTCGTGGAAGCAGCTGAGCGACACCGACCTCGCAGCCGTCGCCACCTACACCAAGAACAGCTGGTCCAACAAGACGGGCCAGCTGGTGCAGCCGGCCGAAGTGCTGGCACAGCGCAGCAAGTAAGCCGCGCCGGACACGATTCAAAGGAAGCAAGATGAGCGCAGTACTCGATCCCCACGGCCACGCGCACGACCACCACGACGAGCACCACCACGCCCCGACCGGCTGGCGCCGCTGGGTGTTCGCCACCAACCACAAGGACATCGGCACGCTGTACCTGCTGTTCAGCTTCACGATGTTGATGATCGGCGGCGTGCTGGCGCTGCTGATCCGGGCCGAGCTGTTCAACTCGCTCACCACCATGCACGGCCTGATCATGGTGTTCGGCGCGATCATGCCGGCCTTCGTGGGCTTCGCGAACTGGATGATCCCGCTGCAGATCGGCGCATCCGACATGGCCTTCGCGCGGATGAACAACTTCAGCTTCTGGCTGATGATCCCCGCGGCGCTCATGCTCGTGGCCTCGTTCTTCATGCCCGGCGGCGCACCCGCGGCCGGCTGGACGCTCTACGCGCCGCTGACGCTGCAGATGGGCCCGTCGATGGACGCCGGCATCTTCGCGATGCACATCCTGGGCGCGTCCTCGATCATGGGCTCGATCAACATCATCGTGACCATCCTCAACATGCGCGCCCCCGGCATGACGCTGATGAAGATGCCGATGTTCTGCTGGACCTGGCTGATCACCGCATACTTGCTGATCGCCGTGATGCCGGTGCTCGCCGGCGCGATCACCATGACGCTGACCGACCGCCACTTCGGCACCAGCTTCTTCAATCCCGCCGGCGGCGGCGACCCGGTGATGTACCAGCACATCTTCTGGTTCTTCGGTCACCCCGAGGTCTACATCATGATCCTGCCGGCGTTCGGCATCATCAGCCAGATCGTTCCGGCGTTCTCCCGCAAGAAGCTGTTCGGCTACGCCTCGATGGTGTACGCCACCTCGTCGATCGCCATCCTGTCCTTCATCGTGTGGGCGCACCACATGTTCACCACCGGCATGCCGGTGACCGGCCAGCTGTTCTTCATGTACGCGACCATGCTGATCGCAGTGCCGACGGCGGTGAAGATCTTCAACTGGATCGCGACGATGTGGCAGGGCTCGATGACCTTCGAGACGCCGATGCTGTTCTCCGTCGGCTTCATCTTCGTGTTCACCATGGGCGGCTTCACCGGCCT
>CAJYQL010000131.1 GCA_913776965.1 uncultured Xylophilus sp. | reverse complement strand
GCCGACGGCGGTGAAGATCTTCAACTGGATCGCGACGATGTGGCAGGGCTCGATGACCTTCGAGACGCCGATGCTGTTCTCCGTCGGCTTCATCTTCGTGTTCACCATGGGCGGCTTCACCGGCCTGATCCTGGCGATGGCCCCGATCGACATCCAGCTGCAGGACACCTACTACGTGGTGGCCCACTTCCACTACGTGCTGGTGGCCGGTTCGCTGTTCTCGATGTTCGCCGCGTTCTACTACTGGGCACCCAAGTGGACCGGCGTGATGTACAGCGAGAGCCGCGGCAAGATCCACTTTTGGTGGTCGCTGATCTCCTTCAACGTCACCTTCTTCCCGATGCACTTCCTGGGTCTGGCCGGCATGCCGCGCCGCTACGCCGACTACCCGATGCAGTTCGCCGACTTCAACGCGATCGCCTCAGTCGGTGCGTTCTTCTTCGGTATCGCGCAGGTCTACTTCTTCCTGTTCATCGTCGTGCCCTGCATGCGGGGCCAGGGTGCCAAGGCGCCGCAGCGTCCGTGGGAAGCGGCCGAAGGCCTCGAGTGGGAAGTGCCGTCGCCGGCACCGTTCCATACCTTCGAGAACCCCCCGAAGCTCGACGCCACCGCGACCCGCGTGGTCGGCTGAGCACCGGACGGACCCTGCACGCCATGGCCACACCCGAGCAGAAGAAGCACAACCGCCGCCTGGGCCTGATCCTGGCGTCGATCGCGGTCGTCTTTTTTCTGGGCTTCATGACCAAGATGGTCCTGCTGTCCCGCTGAACCGGAAGCCTGCACCCCATGCGACTGCGCAGCGACAACGCGAAGATGCTCGGCAAGCTGGCCATCGTGGCCGGCGGCATGTTCGCGTTCGGCTACGCGCTGGTGCCGCTGTACAACGCGATCTGCGAGATGACCGGCATCAACGTGCTGGCGCTCACCGAACGACAGGTGCCGGGCAACGGCACGGCCGGTCGCGACGTCAAGCTGCCGTCCAACAGCCAGGTCGACCGCAGCCGCACGATCACGGTGGAGTTCGACGCCAATGCGCGGGGGCCCTGGCAGTTCAAGCCGGCGCAGCGCTCGGTGCAGGTGCATCCGGGCGAGCTGACGACGGTGATGTACGAGTTCCAGAACGTGCAGGACCGCCGCATGGCCGCGCAGGCCATCCCGAGCTATGCGCCGCAACAGGCCGCACCGCACTTCAACAAGCTGGAATGCTTCTGCTTCAACCAGTACACGCTGGAGCCGGGCGAGAAGAAGCAGTGGCCGGTTGCCTTCGTGATCGACCCCAAGCTGTCGAAGGACGTCACCACCATCACGCTGTCCTATACCTTCTTCGAGGTGGGCGGCAAGACACCGCCGGCACCGGCGACCGCGAGCGCGGCACCGCAGCTGGTCGGTGCGGGAGTGGGCTCGTGACCAGCGCACCGCCCTCCCGGCCGGCAGGGTCGTGGCTGCGCACGGTGCGCGCCGTCGCGTGGTCGTTCATCGGCCTGCGCAAGTCCAGCGAGTTCGCGCAGGACGTGAAGCTGAATCCCCTGCACATCGTTTTCGTGGGCATCGCCGCCGCACTGCTGTTCGTGCTGGCGCTGATCGCCCTGGTCCACTGGATCGTCTGACCGACGGCCCGGAACCGCCCCATTTTTGAGAGAAGAGCCGAGAGTTCAGGAGCAGACATGAGCACCACCCACACCGGCGGCACGCCGTACTATTTCGTCCCCGCGGAGTCGCGCCATCCCGTCATGGCGGCCGCCGGCCTGTTCTTCGTGATTCTCGGCGCAGGCCAGTGGATCAACGGCCACGGCTGGGGCATGTACTCGCTGTTCTTCGGCCTGCTCTGGTGGGGCTTCGTGCTGTTCCAGTGGTTCCGCGATGCGGTCGCGGAAAGCGAAGGCGGCCTCTACGGCTACAAGATCGACTTGTCCTACCGCTGGAGCATGGCCTGGTTCATCTTCTCGGAAGTGATGTTCTTCGGCGCGTTCTTCACCGCGCTGTGGTGGGCCCGCTCGCATGCGGTACCGGCGCTCGGCAGCCTCGACAACGCGCTGCTGTGGCCCGACTTCAAGGCCGTCTGGCCCAGCGTGGCCGCGGGTGCAACGGCTTCGCCCGCCGGCATCGTCGAGCCGTTCACGACGGTCGGTCCGTTCTGGCTGCCGACGATCAACACCGCGCTGCTGCTCACCTCGGGCGTGACGCTCACCATCGCCCACCATGCGCTGCGCGAGAACCACCGCGGCAAGGCGGTCAGCTACATGTGGGCGACCGTCGTGCTGGGCATCGTGTTCCTGTGCGTGCAAGGCTACGAGTACTACCACCTGTACACCGACCTGAACTTGAAGATGTCCTCGGGCGTGTACGGTTCGACCTTTTTCATGCTGACCGGCTTCCACGGCTTCCACGTGTTCGTCGGCATGCTCATGCTGTTCTTCGTGACGCTGCGCCTGCAGAAGGGCCATTTCACCCCGGAGCGCCATTTTGGCTTCGAGGGTGCGGCCTGGTACTGGCACTTCGTGGACGTGGTGTGGCTCGGCCTCTACGTGCTGGTCTACTGGCTCTGATCCACCCGCCCAGCAAAAAGGCGCCGCGAGGCGCCTTTTGTTTTGCCGGTACCGTAAGTCCGATCCATGGAGCCGCAACGGGCCGGACTCAGCGGCCGAGCGGCAGGCCGGTCGGGCGGACGTAGCCGAGTTTCCAGGCAATCAGGATGCAGACGAAAAGCAGTATCGAGAAGCCGACCCGGAACGCGAGCGCACGCGCCATGTTGCTGCTCTTGGGCTTGCCGTTGCGGCCATCGCGCATCATGAAGAACAGGGCGGAGGACAGGCTTGCCAGGATGGCCAGGAAGGCGAGAGCAACAAGGACTTTCATGCCGGGAATTATCGGATGAGCGACACATCGCTGCAGAGGCCGCCACGCGACGCGCGCCGGTGGCTGGTCGCGGCCGCCGCAATCGTCGGCATCGCGGCCACGCTGTCGCTCGGCCGCTGGCAGCTCGGCCGGGCGGGCGAGAAGATCGCGATCCAGGATGCGATCGCTGAGCAGGAAGCCCTGCCGCCGCTGAATGCGGCCGCCTTGCAGCCGGTGCGTACGGCTGCCGACGCGGCCACGGCCGCCCGGCTGGTGCACCGCCGCATCGTGCTGCAGGGGCGCTGGCAGGCCGACCGGACGGTGTACCTCGACAACCGCCAGATGGACGGACGCCCCGGCTTCTTCGTGCTGACGCCGCTGGTGATCGCGCCGGATAGCGCGGTCCTGGTACAGCGGGGGTGGATCCCGCGCGACTTCCTGGACCGCACCCGCCTGGCGGTGATCGCCACGCCCGACGGGCCGGTGACGGTGCAGGGCCGGATCGCTGCGCCACCGTCGCAGCTCTACGACTTCGGCACGTCCCGCGGTCCTGCCGAGGGGTCTTCCGCGATCCGGCAGAATCTCGACCTGCCGGCCTTCCGGCGCGAGACCGGCCTGCCGCTCGCGGCGCTCACGGTGCTGCAGACCGGTGAAGCCTCCGAAGGACTGCAGCGCCGCTGGCCCGCCATCGCCAGCGGGGTCGAAAAACACTACGGCTATGCCGTCCAATGGTTCGGGCTCGCCGCCCTCATCGCAATCCTCTATGTCTGGTTCCAATTCATCCGACGCCCCGCTGCCGCGCGCCGGGACGACCGCTCCTGACGCGGCCGACCATCCGCTCGGCCTGACGGTGCATTCGATGCCGGAGCCGGGCGCTGCCGAAGCGCAGGTCGAACAGCGGCGCACCTCGCGCGGCCGCCTGAAGATGCTCGCGGTGATGCTGGTCTGCGCGGCGCCGGTCATCGCCTCCTACTTCACCTACTACGTGATCCGCCCGGAAGGCCGGCGGGTCTACGGCGAGCTGATCGCGTCACAGCCGCCGCTGCCGGCAGTGCAGGCCACGGGGCTCGACGGCACGCCGCGCCCGCTCGACGCCCTGCGCGGCCAGTGGCTGCTGGTCAGTGTCGCCGGCGGCGCTTGCGACGCGCAGTGCGAACAGCACCTCTACCTGCAACGCCAGCTGCGCGAGAGCCTGGGCCGCGAGAAGGACCGGCTCGACTGGGTGTGGCTGGTGGACGATGCGGCCCCCGTGCCCGAGAAGCTGCAGCAGGGCGTCCGCGCCGCGACGGTGCTGCGGGTGCCGGGCCCGGCGCTCGCCGCCTGGCTGCAGCCTGCGCCCGGCCACGCGCTGTCGGACCATCTGTACGTGGTCGATCCGCAGGGGCACTGGATGATGCGTTTCCCTGCGAACATGGACCGCGAAGCGGCCGTCAAGGCCAAGCGCGACCTAGACCGGCTGCTGCGTGCCGCCGCGTCGTGGGACGAGGCGGGCCGCTGAGGCGGCAACCCGACGACGACTCACCGCCATGGACACCACCCCCCTCTACGACCTGTCCCCGATCGCCCGGCTGATGCTGTTGGGCGTCGTGGTCGCGCTCGGCCCGCTCATCTGGATATGGATGCGCAACCGCGATGCGACGCCGCTGCGCCGGCTGCAGGCGCTCACGGTGCTCACGCTGTTCCTGACCTTCGACCTGGTGCTGTTCGGAGCCTTCACCCGTCTGACGGATTCGGGCCTCGGCTGCCCCGACTGGCCCGGCTGTTACGGCAAGGCGAGCCCGGTCGGTGCCCATGCCGAAATCACCGCCGCGCAGAACGCGATGCCGACCGGGCCGGTCACCCACGGCAAGGCCTGGGTCGAGATGTTGCACCGCTACCTGGCGACCGGTGTCGGCGTGCTGGTCGTCACGATCGCCGTCGTGAGCTGGCTGGAATGGTGGCGGCTGCGCCGGGCCGGCGCACGGGGAGAGGCCGCCGTCGTGCATCCCGCATGGCCGCTGCTGACGCTCTTCTGGGTCTGCCTGCAAGGCGCGTTCGGCGCCTGGACGGTGACGATGAAGCTCTTCCCCGCGATCGTGGTGGCGCACCTCGTCGGCGGCATCGTGCTGCTGGTCCTGCTGTGCGTGCTGGCGGTGCGCTACACCCGCGCGTTCAACGGACGGCCGCAGGTGCCGCTGCGACCGGTGCTGCGGGCGGGCGTCTGGCTGGTGTTCGCGCTGGTCGGCGGGCAGGTGCTGCTGGGCGGCTGGGTCAGCACCAACTATGCGGTGCTCGCCTGCACGCAGTTCCCGCAGTGCCAGGGCAGCTGGTGGCCGGCGATGGATTTCCGCCAAGGCTTCGAGCTGTGGCGGCCGCTCGGTCTGCTGCGCGACGGCAGCAACATCAGCTTCGCTGCACTCACCGCGATCCACTACGTCCACCGGCTGTTCGCCTACGTCGTCTTCGTCGCGCTGGGGCTGCTGGCCTGGCGGCTCTGGCGGGTGGCGGGCCTCGCGCGGGCTGCACGCTGGATCGCGTTCCTCGCGTTCTGGCAGTTCGCCACCGGGTTGTCGAACGTGGTGCTCGGCTGGCCTCTGGTCGCCGCGGTGTCGCACACCGGCGGCGCTGCCGCGCTGGTGGTCGCGCTTGCCTGGGTGCTGGCATCGAGCCGCCGCGATGCCGCCGCCGGGCTTGCGCCGGCGCCGAACCGCCTGTCCGAATCGTCTTCCTCCGTATGACCGTTGCCGCTTCCCCGTCGCCGAATGCCGCGCCCTCGCGGGTCCGGCAGTTCCATGCGCTCACCAAACCCCGGGTGGTGCAGCTGATCGTCTTCTGCGCGCTGATCGGCATGGTGCTGGCCGTGCCCGGTCTGCCGTCGTGGCCGGAGGTGCGCCTGGCCCTGGTCGCCTGCGCCGGCATCTGGCTGGTGGCGGGTGCGGCCGCGGCCTTCAACTGCCTGGTGGAAAAGGGCATCGACGCCCGCATGCGCCGCACCGCGTGGCGGCCGACGGCCCGCGGCGAACTGGGCGACCGCCAGACGCTGCTGTTCTCGGCGCTGCTCTGCGCCGTCGGCTCGGCGATCCTGTATGTCTGGGTGAATCCGCTGACGATGTGGCTCACCTTCGCCACCTTCGTCGGCTACGCGGTGATCTATACCGTGATCCTGAAGCCGCTGACCCCGCAGAACATCGTGATCGGCGGCGCGTCGGGCGCGATGCCACCGGTGCTCGGCTGGGCCGCCATGACCAACGACGTAGGCCCCGAGGCGCTGATCCTGTTCCTGATCATCTTCCTCTGGACGCCGCCGCACTTTTGGGCGCTGGCGCTCTACCGGGTCGAGGACTACCGCAAGTCCGGCCTGCCGATGCTGCCGGTCACCCACGGCAACGAGTTCACCCGGCTGCAGGTGCTGCTCTACACGATCATCCTGTTCGCCGGCTGCCTGATGCCGTTCATCTACGGCATGAGCTCCTGGCTGTACTTGGCCGCGGCCGTGGTGCTCGGCCTCGGCTTCTGCGGCTACGCCTTTCGGCTGTGGCGCGACTATTCCGACGCGCTGGCGCGCCGGACCTTCCGTTTTTCGCTGATTCACCTGAGCGTGCTGTTCGCTGCGCTGCTGCTGGACCACTACCTGATGTAGCCGCGGCGGCCGCGCCCTGGCGGCGGCCGTCCCACCACCGAACCTGCCCGGAACTCCCATGCGCACCCGTGAAGTCCTGAAGACCCTGGCCCTACTGCCGCTCGCAACGCTCGCCGCCTGCAAGCCTTCCACACCCGAAGCGAAGTTCAACGCGGTGGACATCACCGGCGCCGACTATGCCCGCGACTTCGCGCTGCCCGACCCGAGCGGCAAGGTGCGCACGCTGGCGGACTTCCGCGGCAAGGTGGTGGTGGTGTTCTTCGGCTTCACCCAGTGCCCCGACGTCTGCCCGACGACGATGGCCGAACTCGCCGAAATCAAGCGCCAGCTCGGCAAGGACGGCGAGCGGCTGCAGGCGGTGTTCATCACGGTGGACCCGGAGCGCGACACGCCGGAGATCCTGAAGGCCTACATGTCGAACTTCGATCCGTCCTTCGTCGCGCTGCGGCCCTCGCTGGATCAGCTCGCCGCGGTCGCGAAGGACTACAAGGTCTACTACAAGAAGGTCGAGGGCAAGACCGCCGGCAGCTACACGATGGACCATTCGGCCGGCAGCTACCTCTACGATCCGCAGGGCCGTCTACGCCTGTACAGCCGCTACGGCAGCGGTGCCGCAGGGCTGAAGGCGGACATCGAGACGCTCCTGAAATCGTAGCGGCTTGCGCAGGCCCCGCCTGCGCAAACGCCCGATTTTGATCCGAAAAGCGGCTTACTCTGCCTTGATGCCGCGCTGCGCGATCACCGCGCCCAGCGTGGCGGTGTCGGCCTGGATGCGGTTGGCCAGCCCTTCCGACGAGGTGCCGACCGCCTGCCAGCCCTGCTGGAACAGCTTGCTGCGGATGTCCGGCGACCGCACGATCTCCGAGAACAGCGTGGACAGCCGGGCCACCAGCGGCGCCGGCATCGACCGGGGCGCCGCCACCGCGTTCCAGATCTCCAGGTTGAAGTTCTGCACGCCGGCCTCGGCCAGGCTCGGGATCTCGGGCACCAGGGTGCTCCGGCCGGCGGCGGTCACGCCGATCGCGCGCAGCTTTCCGGCCTTGGCCTGCGCCGACGCCAGCGCCGGCGGAAGCAGCGCCAGCTGCAGCTGGCCGCCGATCATCGCGTTGGCGACCTGCGGATAGCCGGGGTAGGGCACGTGCACCGGGTCGATCCGGGTCCGGCTCTTGAGCAGTTCCATGCCGATATGCCCGACCGTGCCGACGCCCGGCGTGCCGTAGCTCCAGGCGGTGCCGGCGGCGCGCGCTTGGTCCAGGAAGGCGCGCGCGTCGGCACCGGGCGCGCCGGCCGGGGCGGTCAGCACCAGCGGCGAAACGCCGATCAGGCTGATCGGCGCGAAATCCTTCAGCGGGTCGTACGGCACCTTCGGGTTGATCAGCCGGGCGATCGTCATGTTGCCGTTGATCATCAGACCGATGGTGTGGTCGTCGGTCGCCTTGGCCACGAAGTCGGCAGCGATGTTGCCGCCCGCACCGACCTTGTTGTCCACGATCACCGGCTGGCCCAGAGCCTTGGACAGCGGCTCCGCCAGCGTGCGGGCGGTGATGTCGGGCGACGATCCGGCCGGGAAGCCGACCACGATGTGCACCGGTCTGGCCGGCCAGCCGGTCGTCGCGGCGATCGGTTGTTGCGCGAGGGCGGTACCGCCGGTGGCGAGCAGCAGGACGGTGGCGAGGAGGGCGCGGCGCAGCGGCGCGGGAGAAGGCATGGCGGCTCCGAATGAGGGGCTGAAAATCGATCGCCGAGTGTGCACTAAACGCAACGCCCATGAAAAAAGGGCCGCACCTGCGTGCAGCCCTTTTGGATGGCGGTCGCTTCGCCCGCTTCAAGCGTAGTCGGCCAGCGCCTTCTTCATCTTCTTCATCGCGGCCGATTCGATCTGCCGGATGCGTTCGGCGCTTACCTTGTACTCGGCTGCCAGTTCGTGCAGCGTCATGCCGCCCGAGCCGTCGTCGTTCACCTGCAGCCAGCGCTGCTCGACGATGCGGCGGCTGCGGTCGTCCAGCGTCTCCAGCGCGCTGGCGATGCCGTCGGAGGCCAGCCGGTCGCGCTGGCGCGATTCGATCATCGCGGTCGGCTCGTGCGCGGCATCGGCCAGGTACGCGATCGGGCCGAACGCCTGCTCGCCGTCGTCCGACGGGGCCGGGTCTAGCAGCACGTCGCCGCCGGACATCCGGGTCTCCATCTCGCGCACGTCTTCCTGCTTCACATTGAGGCGCTCGGCGACGGTGTCGACCTGCGCGGCGCTCAGCGTGTCGCGGTGGGTCGCTTCGTCGTCCGCGGCTGCATCGGCCTTGAAAGACTGCTTCATCGACCGCAGGTTGAAGAACAGCTTGCGCTGGGACTTGGTGGTGGCCACCTTCACCATGCGCCAGTTCTTCAGGATGTACTCGTGGATCTCGGCCTTGATCCAGTGCATGGCGTAGCTTACCAGCCGCACGCCCTGCGACGGATCGAAGCGGCGCACCGCCTTCATCAGGCCGACGTTGCCTTCCTGGATCAGGTCGCCGTGCGGCAGCCCGTAGCCGAGGTACTGGCGGGAGATGGACACCACCAGGCGCAGGTGCGACAGCACCAGCCGGCCGGCGGCATCGAGGTCGTTGTGGTCGCGCAGCCGCTTGGCTGCTTCCTGCTCCTCGTCGAGCGTCAGCAGCGGCAGGCGGTTGATGGCGGAAATGTAGGCGTCGAGGTTGCCCAGCGGGGGCACGAGCGCCCAGGGGTTGGACGCGGCGACGGCGGTGGCATTTCCAGTATGAAGGTTCATTCCAGAAGTCCTTTGGTCAATGTCAATCATGTTAGCACTCGGTTTGAGCGAGTGCTAAGTTACAAGTTCCCGGGGTACTACTATCGGGCCGATAGCCTGCGACTGCGGCTGGCATGACGGAGGCGGCTCCGCGGCGGATCAGCGTTATGAGGGAGTTAGGTTATGACGCAGCCCTGGCCGCGACCCGTCGCCAACCGGCAGTCCCGCTGTCGGACGGCGCGGACGCCTTAGCCGAGCAGGGCCTGCGCGAATTCGCGGGCGTCGAAGGTTTCCAGGTCTTCCAGCGTCTCGCCCACCCCCACGAAGTAGACCGGCACCGGCCGTTCCTGCGCGATCGCCGCCAGCACGCCGCCCTTTGCGGTGCCGTCGAGCTTCGTGACGATCAGGCCGGTCAGCTGCAGCGCGTCGTCAAACGCCTTGACCTGAGCCAGCGCGTTCTGGCCGGTGTTGCCGTCGATGACGAGCAGGACTTCGTGCGGTGCGGTGCCGTCCGCCTTCTGGATGACCCGTTTGATCTTCTGGAGTTCCTGCATCAGGTGCAGCTGCGTCGGCAGGCGGCCGGCGGTGTCGACCAGCACCACGTCCCGGCCGCGCGCTTTGCCGGCGGACACGGCATCGAAGCTCACCGCCGCCGGGTCGCCGCCCTGCTGGCCGACGATCTCGACGGTGTTGCGGTCGGCCCAGACGCCCAGCTGCTCCCGCGCCGCAGCCCGGAAGGTGTCGGCCGCGGCCAGCAGCACGCTGGCGCCCTCGTGCGCCAGATGCTTGGTCAGCTTGCCGATCGAGGTGGTCTTGCCGGCGCCGTTGACGCCCGCGACCATGATGACCGTCGGCACCTGCTTGCCGATGACCAGCGGCTTCTCCAGCGGCGCGAGCAGCGCGGCGATCGCGTCGGCGAGCAGCGCCTTGACGGCCGCCGGCTCGGTGGCCTTGGCCTCCTTCACGCGCCGCTTCAGGTCGTCCAGCAGATGCTGGGTCGCCTTGACGCCGGTGTCGGCCATCAGCAGCGCATCCTCCAGCTCCTCGTACAGCGCGTCGTCGATCCGGGTGCCGGTGAAGACGGTGGTGATGCTGCTGCCGGTCTTGCGCAGCCCGGTGCGCAGCCGGTCGAGCCAGCCGCTGCGTGCGGCGGGCTTGGGGGTGGGAGCGAGATCGGCGGCGGGCGGCGGCGCCGGAAGGGCAACGGACGCCGGAGAGGGCGATGTGGGTGCCGGCCGCTCGGGCGGAATCACAGCGTCGGGTGCGGTGACCGGCGCACCGTCGGCCGGCTCCGTCTCGGCCTGCCCGAAACCGAACTGCGACTTGAGCCAGCCCATGGCGGACACGGGAGCCGGCACCTGTGTCGGGACCGGTGCGGTCGCCGGTGCCGGGGTGGAGGGCGGTGCCGAGACGGCCGGCGGCAGCGTGTCCTCGACCGCGTCGGGCAGGGGTGCCGCGGCGGGCGGACTGTCGGGGACGGGCGCTTTTTTCTTGAAGAAACTGAACATTGGGGCCGTTCTTAGAATCATCCATTCTATGAAACGCGACCTCGTCTTCTGCGGCCTGCTGGCCGCTGTGCTGCAGGCCGGTGCCCAGTCGCCCGGCCCCACCATGCCGACCGGGCCTGCCGCGCCCGCACCCGGTGCCGCCTTCGATGCTGGGCCTGCCGCCGGTCCGGCGGTGCAGCAGTTCACGCTGGCCAACGGCATGACGCTGCTGGTCAAGCCCGACCGCCGTGCGCCGACCGCGGTCCAGATGGTCTGGCTGCGCGTCGGCTCGATGGACGAGGTCGATGGCACCTCCGGCATCGCCCACATGCTGGAGCACATGATGTTCAAGGGCACGCCCACGGTGCCGGTCGGCGAGTTCTCCCGCCGCGTGGCGGCACTCGGCGGCCGGGACAACGCCTTCACCAACCGCGACTACACCGGCTACTACCAGCAGGTGCCGTCGTCGGCGCTGCGCGAGGTGATGCGGCTGGAGTCCGACCGCTTCGCCCACAACCGGTGGGCCGATGCCGAATTCCTGAAGGAACGCGAGGTGGTCACCGAGGAGCGCCGCCTGCGGATCGAGGACAACTCGCGCGCCCGCCTGAATGAGGCGCTGAACGCGCAGGTCTGGCAGGCCTCCCCCTACCGCCGGCCGGTGATCGGCTGGGCGAGCGACATTGCCGCCTACACGCCCGACGACGCCCGCGCCTTCTACCAGCGCTGGTACGTGCCGGCCAACGCCGCGGTGGTGATCGCCGGCGACGTGGACGTCGCCCAGGTCCGCCGCTGGGCGGAGGAGACCTACGGCCGCATCCCGGCCGGTGCGGTGCCGGTGCGCAAGCCGCGCGAGGAGCCGCCGCAGGCGGGCCTGCGGCGCTTCGACTTCCAGGCGCCGGCCGAGCAGGCCTATGTCGTGCTGGCCTTCAAGGCCCCGCGCCTCGTGTCCGTCGATGCGGCATCGCCGGAGGCGGACGACGCGCTCGCCCTCACCATGCTCGCGGCAGTGCTCGACGGCTACGACGGCGCGCGCCTCGGCCGTGCGCTGACGCAGGGCGACAACCGGGTCGCCGACAGCGTGGATGCCTCGCACGGCCTGGCCTCCCGCGGACCGGCGCTGTTCCGGCTGTCCGGCGTGCCGGCGCGCGGTCGCACCGCCGCGGAATTGGAGGCCGCCTTGCGTGCGCAGGTTGCGCGTGTTGCCGCCGAAGGCGTCGGCGAGGCCGAGCTGCGGCGCGTCAAGACCCAGTGGCGTGCCGGCGAGGTGTTCCAGCGCGATTCCGTCTTCGCGCAAGCGCAGGAGCTCGGCAGCAACTGGGTGCTGGGCTTCCCGCCCGATGCCGACGGACGCATCCTGGAACGGCTGGAACGCGTCACCGCCGCGCAGGTGCAGTCGGTGGCCCAGCGCTATTTCGGCGACGGCCAGCTCACCGTCGGCACCCTGGTGCCGCAGCCGGTCGACCGCAGCGCCCCGCCGCGCAGCACGCCCGCCGCCACCGGCCCGGCCGGCGCGGTCCACTGAGGTGACTTCGATGCTCATGACTATGAAAAAGATAGCTGCTCGCGCAGGTACGGCGGGCGCTATGGCGCTTTTTGCATCGATGACAGCCCATGCGGCCCTGCCGATCCAGCACTGGACGCAGCCGAGCGGCGCCCAGGTCTATTTCGTCGCCAGCCCGACGGTGCCGATCGTCGACGTGCAGATCGACTTCGATGCCGGCAGCCGGCGCGACCCGGCCGGGCAGGCCGGCCTGGCGTCCGTCACCGCCCGCATGGCCGGCAAGGGCGTGAAGGCCCATGGCACCGAGCCGGCCCTGGACGAGAACGGTCTCGACGACGCCTGGGCCGACCTGGGCGCGCAGTTCGGCGGCAGCGCCGGCCAGGACCGGACCAGCTTCGGCCTGCGTTCGCTGGCGGACCCGGCACTGCTGGACCGCGCGGCACGGCTGGCGGCCCGGCAGATCGGCGAACCCGCCTTTCCCGATGCGGTCTGGCAGCGCGAACGCCAGCGCCTGACCGCCGCACTGCGCGAGGCCGAGACGCGTCCCGGCACGCCCGCCGCCCGTGCCTATGCCCAGGCCGTTTTCGGCAGCCACCCGTACGGCCAGCAGACCACCGAAGCCACGCTGTCGGCGATCTCGGTCGCCGACCTGCAGCGGCTGCAGGCGCAGCTGTGGCGGCCGTGCGCGGCCAAGGTCAGCATCGTCGGCGCGCTCGACCGCGCCCGGGCCGACGCGCTGGCCATCACGCTGCTGTCGCGGCTGCCGGCCGGCGCCTGCGCAGCATTGCCGCCGGTCGCCGAGGTGGCGCCGCTCGCCGCGCCGCAGGACATCCGCATCCCGTTCGCCTCGGCGCAGGCGCATGTCTACCTCGGCCAGCCGGGCGTGCGGCGCGCCGACCCGGACTACTTCCCGCTGATCGTCGGCAACTACATCCTGGGCGGTGGCGGATTCGTTTCGCGCCTCACCGAGCAGGTGCGCGAGAAACGCGGGCTGACCTACGGCGTCTCCAGCGGATTCGATCCTGGCCTGCATGCGGGCGCCTTCACCATCGCGCTGCAGACCCGGCCGGACCAGGCGGCGCAGGCCGTCGCGGTGTCGAAGGAGGTGCTCGAACGCTTCGTCGCTGACGGACCGACCGCCGCCGAGCTGAAGGCAGCGCAGGACAACCTGATCGGCGGCTTCCCGCTGCGGCTCGACAGCAACGCGAAGCTGCTCGGCAACGTTGCCAACATCGCCTGGAACGGACTGCCGCTCGACTACCTCGACACCTGGACCGACCAAGTCCGGAAAGTCACGGCAGCCGACATCCGCGCGGCGTTCCAGCGCCATCTGCTGCCCGACCGCATGGTCACCGTGGTTGTCGGAGGCGCGCCATGACGCGCCGTCCGCCCGCTGCCGCGTCGGCTCCGGCGACGCGCCCGAAGAAGCCGCACGGCGGCGCGGGGGAGGTCCGCATCGTCGGCGGCCAGTGGAAACGCACCCGCCTGCCGGTGCCTGACATCGTCGGCCTGCGGCCCACGCCCGACCGGGTGCGCGAAACCCTGTTCAACTGGCTCGGCCAGGACCTGGACGGCTGGCAGTGCCTGGACGCCTTCGCCGGCACCGGCGCGCTGGGCTTCGAAGCGGCCTCGCGCGGTGCGGTGGCCGTCGTGCTGTGCGAACAGGACAGTGCGCTGATCGCCAACCTGCGCACGCTGCGGGAACGGCTGCGGGCCGACACGGTCGAGGTCCGGCGT
Source organism: uncultured Xylophilus sp. (assembly GCA_913776965.1). Taxonomy (GTDB): domain Bacteria; phylum Pseudomonadota; class Gammaproteobacteria; order Burkholderiales; family Burkholderiaceae_C; genus Xylophilus. The sequence goes on along the minus strand of CAJYQL010000131.1, from coordinate 15,315 downwards.
GGCGACGGCGTGGTCGCACTGCGGCAGGCCGCGCCCGGATCGCTCGATCTGGTGCTGCTCGACCCGCCGTTCGGATCGGCGCTGTTCGCACCGGCGCTGGACGCGGCTGCCGCGGCGATCCGGCCGGAAGGCTACGTCTACCTCGAGGCGCCGGTGGCCTGGACCGACGAGGCGCTGGCCGCGCACCGGCTGGTGCCGTTCCGCCATCTGCGCGCCGGCGCGGTGCATGCGCATCTGCTGCGCCGGATGCCGTAGCGCTGCCGCGGTCTGCCGGCACCGTTCGATGCTGCCGATCAAAAAGCGGCCGGCATAATCGCCGCCCCACCGTTCCTGCCCCGAAGGATGCCCGCGCCATGGACCAGCCCCTCATCGCCGTCTACCCCGGCACCTTCGATCCGATCACGCTGGGCCACGAGGACATCGTGCGGCGGGCAACGCAGCTGTTCGGCCGGGTGATCGTGGCCGTCGCCGCCGGGCACCACAAGAAGACGATGTTCTCGCTGGAAGAACGCATGGAGATGGTCCGTGCCACCGTCGCCCCGTATCCGCAGGTGCAGGTGGAGAGCTTTGCCGGCCTAGTACGCGATTTCGTGGTCGCCCGTGGTGGCAAGGCGATGGTGCGCGGCCTGCGTGCGGTGACCGACTTCGACTACGAGTTCCAGCTGGCTGGCATGAACCGCAGCCTGATGCCGGATGTGGAAACCGTGTTCCTCACGCCCGGCGACAGGTACCAGTTCATCTCCAGCACCTTCATCCGCGAGATCGCGACGCTCGGCGGCGAGGTCGAGAAATTCGTGTCGCCGGTCGTGCTGGAGCGGCTGCAGGCGAAGGTGGCGGCACAGCCCCGGACTGGCGGCTGACCGGCCCGGCAGCGCCGCTGCACGCGCCTCAGGCGGCGACCGGCTCCGCCGGCTTGGACATGTCGTCCGGGTCGTCCACGAACCGTTGCGTGACGCTGTCGTGGATCACGTCGTGCACGTAGCGCAGCTTGCCCAGCGCTCCCTGCGACAGCGCGAATGGGTACGCGTCGTTCTGGCCCAGGCTGCGGTTCAGGCTGTTGAGCATCAGCGTCACCGGGACCCATTGCTGCACGAGATGCTGAAAGTCGGTTTCCGGCGAATCGAAGGGGTTCGACACCCCCTCGCGCGGCAGCGGCACGGCACCCGGCACTTCCACACTGGTGTGGTAGGCCGCCGCGGTCTCCAGCAGATCGACCATGTGCAGGTAGTGCGCCCAGGTCTCGGCCCAGTCTTCCCAGGGATGGGCGGTCGCATAGGCGCTGACGTAGTTGCTCTGCCAGGCATTGGCGCTGTGGTCAGCCGCGTAGTGGCGCTTCAGCGCTTCCCCGTAGTCCAGCGATTCGTCGCCGAAGACGGCACGGAAGCTGTCGATCCGGTTCTGCTCGCGGATCAGCCGGTCCCAGTAGAAGTGGCCGGATTCGTGGCGCAGGTGGCCGAGCAGGGTGCGGTAGGGTTCGTGCAGCTGCACCCGCCGGCGCGCCCGCTCATCGTCGTCGGCCTCTGCGATGTTGAGGGTGATCAGGCCCTGGTTGTGGCCGGTCATCACCTTGGGGCCGCCCGGCAGGTCGGCCAGGAATTCGTAGACCGGGCCTTCCTGCGCCGCGGAATCGGTGCCGGTGGACGCCAGCCCGAGCCGTGCCAAGGTATAGAAGAGGCGTCGCTTCGCCACCTCGATCAGGTACCAGCGCTGGCGGTTCTCGGCGAAGGAGAGATCCGGAAGCAAGCGGGTCTGTCGGCACGACAGGCACAGCGGACAGGGGTCGTCGATGTCCACCCCGAAGTTGCAGGCATGGTGGATATCGTGGTTGACGCACATCCGGTAGCGCAACGGTGCGCCTTCGGGCGCGGCCAGCCGCTCCCAGACCATGGCGCCGCCTGCGTCGGGGCCTGTCGGCCGGAGGGCCGCCATCGTCAATTGGTCCGGCAGGAATGCAAGAGCGCTGCCGCAGTTGAGGCACTGCACGTTCTCGAAAAAGACAGGATGCCCGCAGCTCTCGCAGTTGAAGATTTTCATGAGGGTCTCGTTGTTATGTGAGTGCTGCCGCTATCGACCAGAAACCGAAAGGGCAGGTCCGGCGCGCCGGACCTGCCCTTGTCGTGCAAAGCGCCTCCCGAGCAGAGGCGCCGGTGCGTGGCCTTACGGGCGCACGACGATGTTGTTGCGGACGTCGCGGACGTTCTTCGTGTTGCGTGCCAGCGTCTCGGCTTGGTTCTTCTCGGCTTGCGACTTGGCGAAGCCGGACAGTTGCACGGTGCCGTTCAGCGTTTCGACACTGATGGCGGTCGCGGCCACGGTCTTGTCCTCGGCGAACTTGGCCTTCACGGCGGTGGTGATGGCAGCGTCGTCCACGTAGGAGCCGACGCTTTGCTGGTGGCGTGCCACCGAGCAGCCGGTCGTCACGACGGTGATGCCGGCAAGGGCGGCGAAGGCGATGGCACGAGCGTATTTCATGATGAGTCCTCGAAAAATGTAGTTGGAAGTGGAAACCCAGTGCTGTGGGAGAAAAGCCGACGGGCCGCACCGCACCTGCCGGCACGGAAATCAGCGGTGCAGCCAGTCCTTCAGTTCGTCGGCATGCTCTTCCTCGTCGGCGAGGATCTCTTCCAGCATGCGGCGCGTGGTGGGGTCCTGATCACCGATCAGGTGGATCATCTGGCGGTAGGACTCCACGGCGATCCGCTCGGCCACCAGGTTCGCGCGGATCATCGACTTCAGATCCTTGGAATCGTCGTAGTCGGCATGGCTGCGCTGTTGCAGCGTGGCCGGCGAGAAGTCGGGCTCGCCACCCAGTTGCACGATGCGTTCGGCGATCTTGTCGGCATGGGCCGATTCTTCATTCGCATGGACGAGGAATTCGTCGGCAATGGCCGGCGACGTGACGCCGTCGGCCGTGAAATAGTGGCGCTTGTAGCGCAGCACGCACACCAGTTCGGTGGCCAGCGCGTCGTTCAGCAGTTTCACGATCGCATCGCGGTGCGGTCCGTAGCTGGGCGTGACCGGCCCGCCGTCGAGGTCGGCGGTCGCGGCGGTACGCAGTGCCTCCTTGTCGAGGGTGAAGCTGCGTTGATGTTCCTGGGTATGCATGTCCATGGGGTACCTCGTGGTTGGTTATCGGTTCTTCTTGCCGCGCGACATCAGCATCGTCAGCGCGAATTTCGAGACATGGGAGGACTTGAGCGCGGCGACGGCCAGACCGCCGACCGACACCAGTCTCCACGGTTTCACCACCACGAACGTCGCACCCACGCCGGCAGCGATGCCGAGCAGCTTGAACGGACGTCGTTGTGCGTATTCTTCGATCAGCGGTTGCGCGATGGCACCGGCGGCACGGGCGGGGTGGTACTCCCACCACGAGCGGATCGAGTGCTTGGCGACGGAGAGAAAACCGGTCGATGCGTCGCGGTCTTCTTCGTCCGGGGACTGCGCGGGAGCGACTTCGGTCACCCGGCTCGACCGTACCGGTTCAGGCCCTGCTTCGCGTCGCGCGATTTCGCGCGCAGCAGCACTGGGGCGGGTGGCAGGCATCAGTTGGTGGATGAGCGCTTCCCGCGATGCTTGCAGGCGGTGCTTCGCATCGGGTTTCTGCGGCTGGTCCATGTCGCTCATTTGCGGTCTCCGGCAGCGCGCAGTGCCACGATGTCGGCGTCGACCTGGGCCTTGATCTCTTCGAACCGGGTAGCGGACAGAGGTTTGCGGGCCATCACGACCGCAATGACGGCAATGACCAGCGCGATCAACGGCACGACGAACAGTGCCCAATGGGCGCTGCCGTTCACCGCGCCGAGCATCGCGGCGATCCCGGCGAGGGTCACGAAGACTGCGCCCATCACCCCCGCCACGCCCCACGCGATCGCACGGTGCACGAGTTCGCTGCCGACGGCGGCAACTTCCTCGTGCACCAGAGCGCCGTAGCCCGCGAGATGCTCCATCACCAGGTCGGGTTTACGTATCAGAACCGAGATAAGAGGATGGAACATGGATGCGTTCGTGAGAGGCTAAAGGCAGCAGGCGTTCAGTAGCGGTTGCGGCGCGGCTTGCTGTCGTTGCGCGACAGCAGCAGGATGGCCGCAGCGATGGCAGCGCCGGTGGCGGCTGCAATCAGCACGGAACGGACCGGCTGCTCGGCCACATAACGGCCCGTCGCGTCGGCGTAGCGGTTGATCTGCTGCTGTGCACGCTCGCGTGCATCGTGGGCGTATTCGGCGCCGCGGCTGGCGAGCTGCTGCACCTTGCTCGTGATCTGTTCCACCAGGGGATCCACTTCCCGGCGCAGTTCGCGCACCTTGTCGCCTGCCTTGTCCAGCGAATCGTTCGCGAAGTTGCGCGTGGATTCCACGGCCTGTTCTGCGCTTTGCAGAGCGTCGTCGGAAAGGTTGCGGGTGGCGTTGGCGGCCTTGTTGGGAGTGAGATTCATGAAGTGCTCCTGGTTGGCGAAGGGATGGGACGAGACGTGGAGTGCAGGGCTGTCAACCCTTGCGCATCAGGCCTACGACAAAACTCAAGATGGCCATGATCACGAAAATGAAGAACAGGATCTTCGCGATGCCCACAGCTCCGGCGGCAATGCCGCCGAAGCCGAACACCGCCGCTATCAACGCAATCACGAGAAACACTACGGTGTAGTGCAGCATGTCGTACTCCTCTGGGCGGTCGCCCCTCTTTGTCGTCGTGGCGCTCGTTATGAATCGCCTGCCGAGTAGGTTAAGGAGCGTGCGGAGAGGTACTGATCAGCAGCGCACCCGACGGGCTGTCAGTGCTGCAAGCCGGCCTCTGTAGGAGCGGGCCGACGCGCGGGCGTTGAGAGGGTTCGCCCGTCATGGGCGCGGGTTCAGGCGTGCGGAAGGATGGCAGACACCGTGGTGCCGCTGCCGATGGCGGACGTCACGGTCAAGGTGCCGCCGGCCGCCTCGACCCGGTGGCGCATGCCGTGCAGGCCATGGGTATGCGGGGTGGTGCCCGCAGGGTCGAATCCGACGCCGTCGTCTTTCACCGTCACGACGACGCGGTCGGCCGACGTGCGGATCGTGATGGCCGCGCGGGTCGCCTGCGCGTACTTGCAGATGTTGGTCAGGGATTCCTGCACGATCCGGTAGACGGTGAGCTGCAGTTCCTCCGACAGCGGGACGGGCTCCAGCCGGGTCGAAATGGCGATGCCGGACTGGTCGCCGACTTCGCGCGCCAGGATTTCCAGGGCGGCGACCAGCCCGAGGTTGGACAACGACGACGGCCGCAGGTCCTCGATGATGCGTCGCTTCAGGGCAATGCCGCTGTTGAGCGTCTCGGTGAGGTGTTGCAGCCGCGCCGTGAGTTCGGGCGCGTCGGGGTCGATGCGCGACTTGATGCGCGCGACGTCGAGTTTCGCCGCCGTCAGCAGCGCGCCCAGTTCGTCGTGCAGTTCGCGGGCGAGCAGGCCGCGCTCGTCCTCCCGGACCCGCTGCAGGTGGGTCGCCAGTTCGGCGAGCGAGGCCGTTCGCTGCCGCACCAGTTCGCCGAGGCGGTCGCGTTCGCGCTCCAGGGCTTCCTGCTGGCGCTCGCCCGCACGCTGCAGCGCACGGGTCTGGCGGAGGTACATGTAGAACGCCAGCAGTCCGACCAGCGCCACCGAGGCGATGCCGATGCGCGACAGCTGAAGCGATCGCACGATCTGGTCCTGCGCTGCCGTGGAGGCAACCGCCGTCGATGTCAACAGCTGGTCGGTCTGGGTGCGGATCGCGTCCATCTGCTCGCGGCCTACGTCGGTCAGCAGCACGAATCGCCAGGCATCCTCGTTCCCCTGTGCGCGCAGCCGCACGCTCAGATCCATCTCCGCCAGCTTGCGCAATACGCTGACTGCCAGCTGCGTCACCTGCGCCTGCTGTTCCGGCAGAAGCGCGTAGGCCTTGCGCAGCGTGTCGAGCGTGGCGCCGATGTCGGCACGCGCGACGTTGTACGGTTCCAGGTAGGTTTCCTCGCCGGTCAGCAGGTAGCCGCGCTGGCCGGTTTCCGCGTCGAGCATCTGGCGCACCAGCCGGTTCAGTTCGGTACGGGCCTGCTGGGCCTGCTCGATCGACCGCAGGGCCTGGGTCGAATGGTCGTAGCCAGCTTCGTTGATGCCGATGAGCACCACGGCCGCCAGGATCGCCAGCGGCAGGCTGAACACCAGCTTGGCAAGCGATGACCTGCGCATTGAAAACTCCGGTCTCCGCAGGATCAAATTCGACAATAATCCAGAGCAGAGTAGTAGTACGGGGCGCGTGACTGCGGCGCTTGGGGGCATTGTGCTCCTGTTGCGGAGTACGGCCGAAGAAAGACGTGAAATGATCAAAATCGGAATTGTGGACGACCATGCGATCGTGCGGTCGGGACTCAAGCAGTTTTTCTCGGACCATGTGGACCTGCGTGTCGTCGGTGAGGCCTCCAACGGCCGCGAAGCGATCGACCTCATCCGCAACGTCGAGATCGACGTGCTGGTCATGGACCTGTCGATGCCCGGCCAGACCGGTCTCGACGCACTCGGGATGATCCGCGCCAAGGCGCCGGATGTCGGTATCCTGATCCTCAGCGGCTATCCCGAGGAGCACTACGCGATGAACCTGATCCGTCAGGGCGCGAGCGGCTACCTCAACAAGGAATGCGATCCGATGGAGATCGTGAACGCGATCCGCACCATCTCGCTGGGCCGTCGCTACATCACGCCGGCGGTGGCAGACCTGCTGGCACAGCAGCTCAACCGCAAGGACGATGCGCCGGCCCACGAGCTGCTGTCGGAACGCGAGTTCCAGGTGTTCCTGAAACTCGCCAAGGGCGAGACCGCAGGGGATATCGCGAAGTCGCTGTCGCTGAGCGTCAAGACCGTGAGTACCTACCGGACCCGGCTGATGGAGAAGATGAATCTCGCGTCCAACAGCGATCTGACGTACTACGCGCTGAAGAACAAGCTGATCGACTGATCAGGGCGCCGTGTGCACGCGCACGGCCGCTGCCCGGACGCAGGGCGCGGCCGCTGATGCCTCAGCGGGCGTCGCTGCTTCCGGCGTCGTTCGCTGCGTGGCTCTGGTGGATGCAGTAATCCACCAATGCGTCGATCTCGTTGGATTTGTCGAACACTGCATCGACGCCGAGCTGTATGCAGCGGGTGCGTATCTCGGGCGTCGCATAGTTGCTCAGCACCACGACCTTCTGGTGCGGAAGCCGTGATTTGCAGGTAGCCAGGATGCCCAATCCGCTGCCCTGCTTCAGAAACAGATCCACGACCGCCAGATCCCAGTCGCCGACATGGGAGTCGAACCACGCGCGTCCTTCGTTTTCCGTCTCCGCGATGCCGATGGTCTGCACGCGCGCAAGTTCTTCCAGAGTACCGATCAGGTTTTCGCGGATCGTGGCGTTGTCTTCGACGATGTAAGTTCTCAGTCCCAAGATCGGCATTCCTTTATTCGCGGTTCTGTGGTGCATCGAACCCGTTGAACGGAATATCGATCCCTCGCCATGTGCGGGAAATTGTGCCAGCCGCGCTTAGACGTAGCTGTCGGTGGTGTCCTACCTCCCCAACCTTTCCGTCATCGAGCAATTCGATTTCTGTAGGCACATGCTGACGGATGTTGGACACAGGAGCCGACCGACAAAAAGATCGGACGACCAATACTTAAAGGTGTATGGCGCAATTCCGCGCAGCCGCCTGACATGACACCAAAAACGCCGCACAGCGGCAATTCCACTCAACGTTATCTGCATGGCTGGGTCACCTTGGCTGTGCTGGCTTTTGCGATAGCGGGAGTGCAGATCGCTGCGGCCCGCGACGACGTGCCTACGATGCAAAGGTCCCTGCCGGTCGTGCAGAGCCTGGACATCGAACGCTACGCGGGTCGTTGGTATGAAATCGCCCGGCTCCCCAATAGTTTCCAGCGCAAATGCGTGGCCGACGTGACCGCCGACTACATCGTCGAGGCGGACGGAAACCTGAGCGTGCGCAACACCTGCCTGCGGCGCGATGGCGAGGTGGATATAGCGGTCGGCGAGGCGCGTCGAACCCGTAACGCCCCGTCGCCGGATGCGGGCATGCTGGAAGTCCGATTCGCGCCGCGCTGGCTGTCGTGGCTGGCGGCTGTATGGGGCGACTATTACGTGATGGCGATCGACCCCGACTACCGACTGGCGTTGATCGGCACGCCCGATCGCGAGTACCTGTGGTTGCTGTCGCGCAGCCCGAGCGTCGCCGATGACACCGTGCAGTTGTGGCTCGGCAGGGCTGCCGCGCTTGGCTTCCCGGTGGAGCGCGTCGTGCGCACCGCGCACAGCGCCATCCCTCAACCTTCGACGGAATCGCCCACGGGCCCGTCTTACCGGACCGTTCCATGACCGTCGATGCTTCCCAGACCGCTCCCGTCTCTCGTCGTACCTGGTGGCTGCGCATTCTCGGAGGCATCGCACTGTTCCTGTTGGCGCTGGTCCTGCTGGTGGTCTTCTTCCCGTGGGACCTGCTGCGCGGGCCCGTCAACCGGTATGTGAGCGAGAAAACCGGACGCACCTTCGAGATCACCCGTCGGCTCGACGTGAAGCTCGGTCGGACCACCACCTTTATTGCCGATGGCATCGAGTTCGCCAATCCATCGTGGGCCACCGACCCCTATCTGATCAAGGCCGAGCGGGCGGAGGTCGACGTGCGCCTGTGGCCATTGATCAAGCGTGTGGTGGTCCTGCCGCGGGTGATGCTCGAGAAGCCGCAACTCGGCTTGCAGATGGAGCCGGACGGCCGCCGGACATGGACGCTGAGCCCGTCGGATTCCGATGGAAGCACCACGCCCGAAGTGGGGCAACTGGTCGTCGACGAGGGCTCGGTGCGCTTCATCGCACGCGACAAGGGGGCCGATATCCGTGTCAACTTCGGCATCGATCCCGCGGCGACGGGATCGGCGGAGACTTCCATGCCCCTGTCCTATCAAGCCAAGGGCACCTGGAGCCGCCAGCCGTTCACGGCAGAAGGCCGGACGGGCAGCGTGCTGCAGTTGTCGTCGGGTGAGCAGACGGCGCCGTTTCCGCTGGAGGTGAAGGCGCAGGCCGGCCGTACCCGGCTGACGGCAACCGGCACGGTCGACAGTCTCAAGGAAATGGAAGGTATCGATGCCCAGGTCCGGATGCAGGGCCACAACCTAGCCGAACTGTACGAACTGCTGGGCATCGCACTGCCGGACACACCGCCCTACGCGCTGAAGGCTCACCTGAAAAAGAACGGTGCGGTCTGGAACATCGGCCAGATCGACGGCACGCTGGGCCGGTCCGATCTGTCGGGCCAGTTGCGATACGACGCCTCGGGCCAGAAGGGCTTGCTGGCCGGCGAAGTGCAGTCGGCCCGTCTCGACTTCAACGACCTCGGTCCGATCATCGGACTCGCGCCGAAGCCGGGGCAGGGCGGCGCCAAGACTGCGGCAGGTACCGCTCCGCCGGTCACCGCATCGGATGCCCGCCGCAGGACGCGCTCCGGCGGCAAGGTGCTGCCGACAACCAAGCTCGACCTCGAGAAGCTCAATGCGATGAATGCCGATGTCCGCTACAGCGCCAAGCGCATCGAGCATGTGGAGGAATTGCCGCTGGAATCGGGCAGCGTGCATGTCAAGTTGAACGATGGCCTGCTGGTGCTGGATCCCCTGGCGCTGGGTGTCGCCGGAGGCCGGATTGCCGGGTCGATCCGTGTGGATGGCAGTCAGGCCGTGCCTGACGTGGCGACTCGGCTGGAGGCACGCAACCTACGGCTGGAAAAACTGTTCCCCACGGTGGAGCGGACACGACAGAGCTTCGGCAACGTCACGCTGCGGGTCAATCTGCAGGCGCGTGGTGATTCGGTGGCCACGCTGCTTGGGCGCGCCTCCGGTGATGTGGGGTTGTTGATGGGCCGCGGCCAGTTCAGCAACATCCTGCTGGAATTCGCGGGGCTCGATGGCGGCGAGGCGATCAAGTTCTTCCTGCGGGGCGACCGCAACGTGCAACTGCGCTGCGGCGCTGCGGCCTTCGACGTGAAGAACGGGTTGATGACCAGCACCGGGATCGTGATGGACACCAGCGACACGGTGATCAATGGCGAAGGTCGGATCAATCTGGCCGATGAGTCGCTTTATGTCGTGCTCAAGCCGCTGCCTAAGGACAAGAGCATTCTGAGCCTCCGGTCGCCGCTGATCATCCAGGGCACGCTCGGCGCGCCCTCGGCGTTTCCCGACAAAGGTGCCTTGGCCGGCCGTGCGGCGCTGGCGGTGGCTTTGGGGGCGATCAACCCGTTCCTGGCACTGGCGGCGACGATCGAGACCGGTCCGGGTGAAGATGCCGATTGCCAGAAGCTGCTGGCGCAGACGCCCGCGCCTCAACCGAAGGCCCGTTAAGGCCAGTCGAGCGGACGCGAGCGACTGCGGCACACAGGACATGCCGGGTCGCGCGAGACGCGAAACTCGGACCACGCCATCGAACAGGCGTCGATGGTCCTCAGACGGCCTGCCAGTCGTCCGCTGTGTCCCAAGAGCACGAGGAGCGCGTCGGCCGCCTGTGCGGTCCCTACCATACCGACGAGCGGTGCGAGGACACCCATGGTGGAGCAGGCATCCTCCCGTACATCCGAATCGGCAGGAAAGACGCAGGCATAGCAGGGCGCATCGGGCTGCGCTGTGTCGTACAGCGCGAGCTGGCCGTCGAAACGAAGGGCCGCTCCCGATACCAGGGGTTTTGCGTGGCGCACGCACGCCGCGTTGATCGTCTGGCGGATGGCGAAATGGTCGGTGCAGTCAAGCACGACGTTGACATTTGGCAACTGCTGATCGAGCCAGTCTGCGTTCACCCGCAGATCGACTGCCTGGATCTGTACCAGTGGGTTGACGGCGTGGAGCGCGGCCGCAGCAGAAGCCACTTTCTTTTGTCCCACCCGGTCGGTGGTATGGGCGATCTGGCGCTGCAGGTTGGTCAGATCGACGACATCGTCGTCCACCAGCGTCAGTCGCCCGACCCCGGACGCCGCTAAATACAGGCTCGCCGCGCAACCCAGTCCTCCGGCGCCGATCACGAGCACATGCGCTTGGCGAAAGCGTTCCTGCCCGGCGATGCCGATCTCGTCGAGCAGGATGTGGCGCGAATAGCGCAGGAGGGTCGTGTCGTCCATGTCAAAAGAAAGCCCCGCTGGCACAGGACCGCGGGGCTGGGGGCGATGGCGGCCGGGCCGCTCAGTTTTCCTTCTTCTCGTCCTTGCGCTCGACGATGGTCTTGCTGACCAGAACCGGCTGGCCCTTGAGTCGATTGAGGGCCTGCGTCAGCTGGAAGTCCTTGTCGGTGCCGAATTCCGGCATGCGGGGCGCCGGCTTCTTGGCCTCCATCTCGGCTTCCAGGCGCTTCCGGGCTTCTTCCCGCGCTTTTTCCCGGGCCTCGTCCTTCTTTTCCTCGCCCTGGCCGCTGTTCAGGTGCTTTTCCAAGTCTGCTTCCCGGGTGCGCAATGCGGCGAAGAGGTTGCCCTCCGGCGTCTCGTCGAGCATCACGTCCGGCACGATGCCCGTCGCCTGGATCGACTTGCCGCTCGGCGTGTAGTAGCGGGCAGTCGTTATCTTTAGGCCGGTGTCCGGTCCCAGCGGGCGCACGGTCTGGACCGAGCCCTTGCCGAAAGTCTGGCTGCCCATGATGGTGGCGCGCTTGTGGTCCTGCAGCGCCCCCGCCACGATCTCGCTGGCGGAGGCCGAGCCTTCGTTCACCAGCACCACCAGCGGCACCGTCTTCAGTGCGGCGGGGAGGCGGCGCAACGGATCGGAACCGCTGCGGCGCTGATAGAACTCGGGCGCAGCTTTGTAAGTGGATTTGCTTTCTGCCAGCTGGCCATTGGTGGAGACCACGGTCACATCCGGCGGCAGGAAGGCTGCCGAGATCGCCACTGCTGCATCGAGCAGGCCGCCCGGGTCATTGCGCAGGTCCAGCACCATGCCCTTGAGGTTCGGCTGCTGTTTGTAGAGCTCGTCCACCTTCGCGACGAAATCCTCGACCGTACGGTCCTGGAACTGCGACAGGCGCACCCAGGCATAGCCCGGCTCGATCATCTTGGCGCGGACCGACTGGGTTCGGATTTCTTCGCGGGTGATGGTGACCGGGAAGGTACGCGACTCGTCCTTGCGGAACAGCGTCAGCGTGACCTTGGTGCCCGGTTCGCCCCGCATGCGCTTGACCGCATCGTTGAGCGCGAGACCCTTGACCGCGGTTTCGTCGATCTTGGTGATCAGGTCGTTGGTCTTGATGCCGGCGCGGAACGCGGGCGATCCTTCGATCGGCGAGACGACCTTGATCAGCCCGTCTTCCTGCGTGATCTCGATTCCGACGCCGACGAAGCGGCCCGAGGTGCCTTCGCGGAATTCGCGGAAGCTCTTCTTGTCGAAATACTGCGAATGCGGGTCGAGGCTGGACACCATGCCGGAGATGGCGTCGGTGATCAGCTTCTTGTCGTCGACCGGCTCGACATAGTCGGTCTTGACCATGCCGTAGACCGCCGCGAGCTGCTGGAGTTCTTCCAGCGGCAGCGGGCTCATGGCGCTGCGTGCCACCGTCTGCAGCGATACGGTCGTCAGCGTGCCGGCGATGACGCCGACGGAAATCCAGCCTGCGATTTTGAGTTTCTGGCCCATACCACCCCTATGTACGGTTCGATATATACCTTGGAAGCGCAGACCGAGAAAGGTTCCATGCGGTGCCGCAGCGGCATGCTGGGACAAACCCGGCCGGCGGGCGGCGGCCCGCCTTCGCGTCAGGCTTTGCCTTGGGCAGCGACAGCCGCTGCCGCGCGTGCAGCCGCCTCGGCATCGCCCAGGTAGTAGCGGCGCAGCGGGCGCAGCGACTCGTCGAGCTCGTAGACCAGCGGAATGCCGTTCGGAATGTTGAGGCTGACGATGTCGGTGTCGGAAATACCGTCGAGGTACTTGACCAAGGCGCGGATCGAATTGCCGTGCGCCGCGACGACGATACGCTTGCCGGCCTTGATCGCCGGAGCCATGGATTCGTTCCAGAACGGCAGCACGCGGGCCACCGTGTCCTTCAGACACTCGGTGAGCGGTACGTTGTCGGCGCCGGTCTTGGCATACCGCACGTCGCTGCGTTCGCTGCGCGGATCGCTGGCCTCGAGCGCCGGCGGCGGGGTGTCGTAGCTGCGACGCCAGACCAGCACCTGCGCATCGCCGTACTGCTTGGCCATGTCGGCCTTGTTGAGGCCCTGCAGGGCGCCGTAGTGGCGCTCGTTGAGCCGCCAGCTGTGCACGACCGGCAGCCACGTGCGGTCCATTTCGTCGAGCACGTGCCAGAGCGTACGCGTCGCGCGCTTGAGTACGCTCGTGTAGGCCACGTCGAAGTCGTAGCCCTCGGCCTTCAGCAGACGGCCGGCGTTTTTCGCCTGCTCGATGCCGGTATCGGTCAGGTCGACGTCAGTCCAGCCGGTGAACCGGTTTTCGAGATTCCAGGTCGATTCGCCATGGCGGATGAGGACGAGCTTGTACACGGAAAGGCCTTTCGGGACGGGGCGCGGTGAAGAAGGAGAGGGGAAGAAAGAAAAACCTACCATTCTATGTTCGCAGGTTCTGCAATCCAGTCTTGCATCCCGTAATGTTTGTGCCTGCTCACATGCAAGGCAGACACCCGCCGATCAAACTAGCCAAACGATGCGAATTGCATGAACGGAAAAATCAAAAAGGCCACTTTGTGAGTGGCCTTTTCTAATTTGGCGAACTTAAGGAGCAGGGCAAGTTTTGGGCAAATATTTCGCTGGCATAGTTCCCGGCGCACAGGTGAATACAAACGTGGTCGGATTAGTACTCAGCGCCGGCGGAGTTAGCGTAATTGTCTTGCCCGCCACACCAGCTGCCGCAATACCAGCAGTTTTCATAGTAACCGTGATGACGCCGGTATCTGCTGCAACGGTCGCGTCAGCAAACTTTCCAGCAGTCGTTAGCGACGCATTTGTTGGCGTAGTCGCTGTACCAGGATATGCACCATTGGTCTGCCCGTACTCGGCAATAGTGGTCTTCATGCCGGTTGTCATGGTGAATGCCTCCGATACTTGCGCTCGTGCCGTGTAGTCCTGATATGCCGGAATTGCGACGGCGGCCAAGATACCAATGATCGCGACCACGATCATAAGCTCAATGAGAGTAAAACCCTTTTGGGCAGTGCGACGAATGTTCACGATATTTCCAGGTTGCGCCCGAATGTTGGACTCTTCAATCGAGCAATGGTCGTGCCAAGCCATACACGTGATCGGAGGCTCACCAAGTGAAGCTTCGGCACACCAAGGCTGTGCCACCGACCCCGGCTGATCTGTAAGATGCTGTGCCACATGTCCAACTGGCACAAAGTTAACTTTTTTGGCACAGATATGACCGAACCGCTTGTGAGCATTGAGACGGCGATGGCCTTAGTAGCATTCAGCCGTCGCACTCTATGGAGGCGCATCGCTGACGGCCTACTTCGAAAGGGCGAAGCAGATAGCAAAGGTCGAACGATGCTTTCATCTTCTGATGTGTTGGCAGCTTGCGACCCTCCACTGCCCTTGATGTTTGCTAGTCTATTAAGTAAAGCGGATGCAGGCTGCGTGGAGTCAATGAGCCACATTGCGCTTGAGTTTAAAAAGCATGGAAACCATTCTGGAGCCATAATTTGGTGGCAGCGAGCAGCGAACTTAGGTTGCTCTGACTCCATGCAACACCTAGGGGCTGCATTTGCGTCCGGCACTGGGGTAGACAAGAACCGTTTTACTGCGCTGATGTGGCTGAACAAGGCTGCTGCGCACGGACACGTTATAGCAATTCGACAGCTACAACAATAAAGTCCAGCTCAATTCATGACTTAAATTAATAACCTTTTCGTCTTGGGAACCATAGTCAAAGATATTTTGAAAGAATCGGAGGGGGTAGCCGGACCAAATGAGGAGGACCAGCGTGCAGCCTCGCCCGACCCCGATGCACGCAGTTCAGCGACACGCCCCATATGTCCGCCAACTGCCGCCACGTGTACCAACCCGAGGCGTGAAGCTCGATCATGTCCCGCACGTCCTGATCAGACAGCTTCAACGGCTCACCACCCCACCGAGCGCCGGCACGATAGGCCGCAACCTGCCCCGCTATCGAGCGCTCCCGAATCATCGACCGCTCCAACTGCGCGAACGATTCGAGCATTTGCACCATGAATTCACCTAGGGAGGTTCTGCAAAACTTCCCGGCCCGGTGGCAGGCAAGCATTGGATGGGCGAGGATCGGGGCCATGGACCAGATCAACCTCGGCCTCGACCCGCTGCCCAAGAAGACGCGCAAGGAAGTCTTCCTT
>CAJYQL010000130.1 GCA_913776965.1 uncultured Xylophilus sp. | reverse complement strand
TTGCGCGAGGAAGTAGTCCGAGCTGAGGAAGCGCCGGTAGTCGGTGAAGGCCGGGTCGGTCTCCACCAGGTAGCCCACACCGGGCGTGGCCGGGGTGCGGAAGAGCTGGCTGGCCGGCAGCGACAGGGGCGCGCCGTTCCTCACCGTGGCGTAGCCCAGGCCAGCCTTGACGGCGCCGGAAGCCTCTATTGCGCCATTAAATTGATAGCTATAGGCGGAGGTGCTATGTGCGCTGGATGCCGATTGGGGCAGCAAGTCCCGCACCGGAGTAGCCACAATGCCCTGCAGGGCGTTCAGGGCCAGCAGGGCGATAGCTATGAGCGAGCGGATGCGGCGGATCACGGAGGATGCGCTATGAAATAAATAGCTACCGGCCCAGGCACGACGTGCGCTGACGGGCGATTGGGATGAGAGGCTTGATGGATAGGGGTCTGATGATGGTTTTGTTGGCCTGGGCTTTGCCCGGAAGGGCCAAAGCATCCACGCGGTCCAACAGAGGTATGGAAGAGGCTGCTAAGGGCATGCGCTTGATGGGCTGATGCTGGGTTACCGGTTGCGATGCTGAACGAGCGACCCAGCGTCATCCAAAACAGTCAGCAGCAGTGTCCGCATGGGGCAGGGATCGAATCGCCCGCAATACAGGACTTGCCCAAAAAGCAGGCACATCCGGTGCTGCGTAAGAAACGAAGGAAGGGAAAATCAAGCCGCGAGACCGGAAACGAACCTGATTTCTTCAAAAAGCCAGTCCCGCTTGGGCGGGGAGGAGGGTTGCGGACACGCCGACAAGACATATGGATAGGGCAGCAGCGCCGAGCCGGTCTAATAAGTGAAGTTGGTTTTCGCCTTTCCGCTAGGGTCAACAGCAAGCACGAAGCTCTTCCAATCGCCGCCTGTGTGGGACTTCATCAGCTCGTGCAATTGATGCACATATCGATAGACACTGCCTGTCGGGTCTGCAAGAACAGCGCGCTGTACATCACCGTTAAGCACAAAGGAAAACTCGGAATCTACTGACCAATCACCGTCATCGACGAAATAACAAAATTTGCAGCGCATTTCTTCGTAGATTGATTCTGCAGAATCGTGCATGACCTGAGTAATTTTATTGAGAATCTCAACTTGCTTCTCGATTGTCATTTTCCAGCCTTGTTCTCAAAGAATCTCTGTTTGGGCACCCCGTTGACCAAATAATCAATTATCAAACTATCTGGTCTTGGTGATGCTGGATCAGTCCTCGAAAAGCGCACAGTGACGGGGCCCACCTGATCGCCGTTATTCAGTGCACCTTTGATTTCATTTTCCCATCGCTTGTAGGCGGAGTTATTGAAACTCCCATCTTGCGGAAATAGATTGAATCGATCACAGGTTCCGCCAAGGCTGCAAGCTTGGACATGCCCACCAACATCCGTAGACAGTCCTTCCTTGCCAGCCGCCGTTTGGCGCGAATCACGAACTCCTTGAGTAAGCGACGGGTTGTAGGTAATTTCATCAACGTAGCCGCTTGGGTTGGTCTTGAACTCCGTTCCGTTGCTCAGTTTGACTTGGCTATTGGGTGGCGGCGCATTCAAGATGTTGTACTCGGGCGTACCTTTAGTGACGTTAGCCACATCAACCTCAACACGTGCTAGGTTCACTCCCCCCTTTGCTCCATCCGCAACCCTGCTCACTGGCGGTGAAGGAAGCTCAACGCTGGGCGACGGCGTCCGTACAGCCGAGACGCCCGCATCCCCGCCCTTGCCCGCGACCTTCACCTCGCTGCCGATGTCCTTGAGCACCGCAGCAATGGCCTGCACCGACGGCTCGCCCACCTTGCGCACCATGCCGCCTGCCAGCGGCACCACCCCGACCGCCGCCCAGAACCGGCTGGCCTCTTCTCCCGTGACCGAGCCCTTGCCGGTCACCAGTTGCACCAGCGATTCGCCGCTGCCATAGAACGGCAGCAGTTCGACGACCGTCTGCGTCAGCGTTCTCGCCTGCTCGGGCGTGAGCGTCGAGACCTTCGCTATCGCCACGAAGTTGCCCACGCTCTCCATGCTCTGCATCTGCCGGTCGATGCGCTGGAAGTCCTGCTGCGTGCAGTTGTTGCCGCACGCGCTCAGCAGACGCGCGTTTTCCCGGCTGACGGTGCGGCGTACTTCGGCAAACGGACTGCGGCTGATGTAGTTGTTGGTGCTTTCGTTGAAGCCCGTGACGGCGCCTGCGGCTCCTCCAGCGATCGCGCCGAGAGCCGTGCCGGCGACGACGCTCAGGCCGCGGCTCACGCTATCGGGCAGGTTCAGTTCCGCGATCTTTTCGCCGATGACCGGCAGGGTCGAGGCGGTGGCACCAGCACCCAAGGCGCCCTGCAGTCCTCCGGTGAGTGCACCGACGCCGGCGTGCAGCAGGCTGCGGTATTCGCCGCCGACGTCCCATTTACGGGCGGTGGCTTCGTCGTTACGCTGACGCGCCTCGATGGCTTGCTGGTGGGCGTAGGCCCCCACACCTGCAGCGGCCTGCTGTCCGAAGGCACCGGTGATCAGCAGTTGCGCCTGCGCTTCGGCAGCCAGCTGATCGCCCGTGCGGGCCCTGGTCAACGCCCCAGTGCCCGTGGCCTCGCCCGTGCGCACCGCCGTGTTGCCCGCAATGCCACTGATGCCCGCGGTCGTCGTGCTGCTCTGCTCGCCCTTCTCGTAGGCCACGCCGGCCATGCCGGAGGTGCTGGCGCTGAAGCCTTCGACCTTGTACCGGTCGCGGTTCTGGATGTCGCCGGTCGTGAGGCCGCCTGCGCTGTCGAAGCGGTTGCGGCCCGCATCGACCGCAGCCTGGGTGCTGGTGATGGCGCCGCCGGCGAGTTCGGTCCTGCCGCCGACCTTGACCTCGAAGCCGCCGTCGCCCGCCCGGATGCCGCTCTGCTCGGCGACGGCCGCGTAGTCGACCTTGCCCTGGTAGGCGCTGGCCGAGGCACTGCCGCTGACGCCCGAGCCGACGCCGACGGTCACGCTGGCCGCCGCACCGGCGTTCTGGCCGTCGAAGCGGCTGGTGTCCTGCAGGCTCTCGATGCGCAGTTTCCCGCCGATGTCGGCTTCCACGCGCTGGCCACTTGCTACGGCACCGGCGAGGGTGGTGTCGCCCCCACTCTGGATCCTGAGGGTATTGCCGGCCGTGACGTGGCTGTTGGCATGGATGACATCCGCACCGTCGGCCTTGCCGCGCGAGGCGCTGGCGCTGACGTTGACGCCCAGGACTGCGCCGCTGGAGACGTCGAGCGCGATGCCGACGCTCGCGCTCTGGCTGCTGCTGGTGCTGCGCTGCTCCTGGGTGTTGCGTGCGGCCAGGAGGTCGATGCGGTTGTCGGCCGCGAGCGTGGCGTCGCGGGTGGCGACGATGTCGCTGCCGCGCACGGCGATGTTGCTGTCCTGGCCGCCGCCGGTGGCACGCAGGGTGACGTTGTCGGCCTGGATGCGGCTGCCGCGCCCGGTGTTGCTCGCCTCGTGGCGGTTGCTGTCGCTGCGGGCGCTGCCGATGGAGATGTTGATGGAGCTGCCGCCGTTGTCAGCGAGCGCTTGGGCGGTGGCCTCTGCCGCGTCGTAAGCCTTCATGGCCGCAGCCGCCATGCCGAGCGCGGCGAGCCGGCTGTTGCCGGTCTGGCCCGCAGCATCGGCTGTGGCGACCGCGCTCTGCACGGCACCGGCGGCGGCGCTGATGGCACCCGAGGACAGGCTGACGCCGCTTTGCTTGAAGTGCTGTTCGCTGTCGCTACGGGCGGTGTCCCGGGACTCGACGATGTCGATGCTGCGCGCGCCGATGCTCACATCGCCCACCGGCGCCTGCACGTCGCTGCCGACCTGGCGGTAGGCGTTGCCGGCCGTGATGGTGACGTTGCCGCCGATGCTGCCGACCGTGCTGGCGCTGGAGGTGCTGGACGCACCCTGCTGCGCAGCGCTCTGCGACAGGCTGCCGATCATGATGCCGGCGCCCGCGCCCATCAGGCCGCTGCGCTGGAGGTGACTCTCGCTGCTGCCGGTCTGGGTGCTGGTGGCGGCAGCGATGGTGACGTCGCGACCGGCGACGAGCGTGGCGTCCTGGTCGGCGACGACGCTGGAGCCCGTAACGCCGAGGTCGCGGCCGGCGCTGACGACGATGGTGTTGCCGCCCAGGCTGCTGCCCTGGCCGCTGGTGGCGGTGCTCTCGCGCGTGCTGGTGGCGGTGCTGCTGCCGTACCAGTGCTTGCTCTGGCTGAAGCCCTGGCCTTCTTCGCGGGCCGTGGTGGCAGCGGTACCGACGGCGATGTCGCGGTTGGCCTGCAGGTACAACTCGCCCGTCTTGGCGTCCAGCCGGGAGCCGGAGATGGTGATGTCGCCCTGGCCTGCAGAGGCGGCTCCGTTGGCGACGACCGCGATGTCGCGGCCGGCGCTCACGCTGCTGCCGACGGCGCGCTCGGTCATGCTTTGCGCGCTCTCGAAGCCGTTCTTCGTCACGGCGGTCAGCGCCGCATCGCGGGTGTCGGTGGCCGCGCCGATCGTGACGCTCTTGGCCGTGAGGGCGATGTCGCGTCCCGCATCGAGTGTGCTGGCGACGA
>CAJYQL010000129.1 GCA_913776965.1 uncultured Xylophilus sp. | reverse complement strand
GCGGTAGTGACAGAGTGCTACAACCGATTGCCACCACCACAGGAGGGAATCCGGATATGTCCACGACCACCATCGCATCGCCGATCGGCGCCGACTTCTTCGCCGACGTGCAGATCCCGACGATCCCCGACGTCGCACGCGAATTGATCGGCACGCTGCACGACGACGACATTCCTTTCGAGACGGTCCGTTCCGCCATCGCGCGCGACCCCGCACTCGCGGCCAAGCTGATCCGGTTGGCGAACAGCGCGCGTTTCGGCCTGCGGCGCCAGGTGGCCTCGCTGGACGACGCGATCACGATGGTGGGCCTGAACCAGGTGCGCACGCTGGCGATGGCGGCGTGCCTCGGCAGTTCGTTCTCGGCGGTCCGCGGGGTGGACAGCAAGGCGTTCTGGCAGGAAAGCATGGCGATCGCCGGCTATGCGCAATGGCTGGCGCGTACGCTGGGCACCGATGTGCAGCAGTCCTGGCTCGCCGGCTTCATGGTCCGGCTGGGGGAACTGATCATTGCGCAGAAGCTGCCGGACCGGATCGACGAGATCGAGCGCATGCCGCATTTCGCCGGCGGTCGCTGGGAGCGGGAACAGTCGATGCTGGGATTCACCGAAAGCGCCGTGACCGCCGAACTCGCCCGCCGCTGGAATTTCCCGGACTCGATCGTCCGGGCGCTGGAAACCGCGTCCGATCCGCTGCAGCACGAGCCCTTCTGCCGGCTGGGCGGCATCCTGCACATCGCCACGCTGCTGGCCGAACTGGAACTGGACGAACATAAATCGCATCCGGACGCGATCGCCGCTCTGCCGCACGATGTGGTGACGGCACTGCAGCTCGACAGCGCCTGGCTGACGACGCACATGCCCGACGTGGAGAGTTTCATCGACACGCCACTGTATTGACGCGGCTCGCCGCAGGCCCAAGAAAGACGGCGAGCCGAGGCTCGCCGTTCAGAAAAACTCGCTAGAAACTCGCTGAGAGAAGCGGGATCTGCAAATCCCGCCGCTCCTCTGGTACTTAGTACGTGGTGGCGCGCACCGGCACCAGAATCACCGGATCAGCCGTCTGCGGCTCGATGCGCACATTGCGTTCGCCGGCGGGCACCACGATGGTTTCCACACCGCGGATCACACCGCCACCGGCCACGCTGCCGCTGGCCATGCCGCCGCCCTCGACGCGCGCCACGCAGGCGGCCTTGTCTTCGGCATTCTGGAACACGTCGCAGCGGCGCATCTCGTTCGCAGCGTAATCACCGTTGCTGTTGTTCAGTACGCCGCGCTTCTTGTCGGCCGCTGCGTTGCGGGCCTCTTCCAGGCAGGTGGCCTGGGCCTGCTGGGTGCGGCCGTTCATGCAGGCAGCACGTTCGGTAGCGTAGTTGCCGCTGGCATCGGCGCCGGTCGTCGCGTTGCTGACCGGGTCGTTCTGGGCATGGGCCACGCCGGCCGACAGCGCCATCACGGCAGCGGCGCCGCAGAAGGCGAGGGTGTTACGCAGGCGGGACGGGACGGAAGCGTTGGAGCGTTGCATGGAGAAGTCCTTTCGGTGAGATCGATGGACGCAGTCTGGACAGCCCGTTTCGCATGCCGTGCAGGTGCATGCTGCGCCGTCGGGCGCGTTCGGTTCCGGTCGGCCTATAGGACATGTCCGGCAGGGGTAGCGCCGGTCCTACAGCAGCGCCTGCCGCTGCGCGAGCGACGGCGGCGCCCACTCCGAGATCCAGGTCTCCGTGAGGGCTCGCCCCTCGGCGCGCAGAAACAGCCGCAAACCGATCGGCTCCAGGTTGCCGTCGGCTGGCGGGACCACGTCGAACAGGGCGCGCCAGCCGCGGATCGCCGGAAGCGGGCGCGCTGACACCCGTTCGATACGGCCGCGGGATGCGGTTACCAGCGCTTCGACAGCTGCGGCAGGAGACAACGATCCCAGATCGCCGCCCACGAAATCGACGGCGAAGCGCCAAGAGAACGCGGCCCGCGGCTGGCCCGGCGTGCCGCCGATGCCGGAGCGGGTCGCCCGACAGCGTCCGAGCGGCGGTGCGGCCGACGCGTCGGTACCCCAATGCAGGCGGTAACCGAACACCAGTTCCTGCCCGCCCCGCGGACGGTCGGACGGGCTCCAGAAGACCACCACGTTGTCGGCGGTCTCGTCGACCGTGGGGATCTCCACCAGCTGCACCTGCCCGCGACCCCAGCCACCCTTGGGTTCGACCCACAGCGAGGGCCGGCGTTCGTAGGCGGCCGCGTCGTCCTGGTAGCTCTCGAACTGCCGGTCGCGCTGCAGTAGGCCGAAGCCGCGCGGGTTCTGGTCGGCGAAGGCATTGAAGCGCAGCGTGGCCGGGTTCTGCAGCGGCCGCCAGATCCACTCGCCGCTGCCGGTCTGCATCGACAGGCCGTCGGAGTCGTGCAGCTCGGGGCGCCAGTCGCGCGCGACGCGGCGGTCGTTCTCGCCCGATAGGAACATGCTGGTGCAGGGCGCGATGCCGAGCCGGTCCATCTCGCGGCGTGGGTACAGCGCGGCGTCGATGTCCATCACCGTGGTGTCGCCGGGTGTGATCGCGAACCGGTAGGCGCCTGCCACGCTCGGCGCGTCCAGCAGCGCATGGACCACCAGCGTCCGCGCGCCGGGGGCGGGCCGTTCGAGGTAGAACTCGGTGAAGTCCGGGAACTCCTCGTCGCGGGAGACGGCAGTGTCCACCGCCAGCGCTCGCGCCGACAGCCCGTACTGCCGCGATGCGCCGACGGCCCGGAAGAAGCTCGCACCCAGGAAAGCGACCCGGTCCTGGCGCGGCTCGCCTCGCAGACCGATGCGGAATCCGGCGAAGCCGAAGTCCGCCGGCAGGCGCGTGCCGTCGAGGCCGCTGCGGCCGTAGTCGAACATGTCCGGCACGTAGCCGAGCTCGCGGGTCTGGCCGGCCACGATCTCGAAGATGCGGACCTTGCGGGGGAAGGCCGGCGTACGGTGGAACAGCCGGACCTCGAAGCCGAGGTCGCTGCCGGCCCACAGGGCGCGTTCGCCGCGGAAGCGGATCGCGCGCACATCGTCTTCGCCGAACCGCGCCACGTCCGGCGGCAGCACCGTGGTCGGCGGTTGCCAGGGGGCGGCCGCCAGGGCGCGGGCCCGGACCTTTAACCCGGCATGGTCGAAGGGCAGGGCGGTCGAAGCCGATGCGGCCTTGCCAGCGCCGAGGACGGCCGCCGAGCCGGCGGCACCCAGAAAACGTCGTCGTTGCATGCGAAACAGGGAAGTGGTCGGAGGATGGAGGCGAAGGATACGGCGCGCCTTCGGCAACCATGACCGCGGCGCGGCTGGTTATGCTGGCGTGCTCCCATCACCACATCCCTGCGAGACCCCATGAAAGCCACCTGGAACGGCCAGACGATCGCCGAAAGCGAGGACACCGTCCTCGTCGAAGGCAACCATTACTTCCCCGAGTCGTCGCTGCGCCGCGAGTTCGTGACCTTCAGCAACCACCAGACCACCTGCCCCTGGAAGGGACAGGCCCGCTACTACTCGCTGCTGGTCGATGGCGAACTGAATCCGGATGCGGTCTGGTACTACCCCGATCCCAAGCCCGAGGCCGAGGAGATCCGCGGTCGGGTGGCGTTCTGGAAGGGCGTGAAGGTCGGCGCCTGACCATCCCGGCGGCGCGCCCGGCGCGACCTACTTGCGGTACTGCAGCAGCACGACCCAGGGCTGCGCGTTGAGCAGCCGGTCGCCACCGGCGGCGTACTGCGTGCTCAGCACCGGGGGCCGGGCGCCATTCAGGTCCATCCGGCGGCGGGTGACCGACTGGAGCACGTTGCCGCCGATGCTGTCAACCTTGGCCGCGTCAAGGTCCACCCCGACCACGATGTCGCAGTGCATCGCGAAGCCGCCGGGCACCAGGCTGCGCCGCCGCTCAGCCAGCGCCGTCTGCAGGGAGGCGAAGCGGTCGATGCCGGCGGTCGGTCCGCGGGTGTGGCAGAGCAGGTCGCCCGGGCGCGGCGTGGTGCGGGCGATATCGCAGGCGCGGTAGGCGGCGTCGGTCGGCGATGCGCTGCCGGCAGGCGCCTGCTCCGCGGCAGTCGCCAGGAAGGCGGCATCCACGTACTGCGCATGCGCATCGGAGAACACGAATTCCTGACTGCCGATGCCGGCGCTGCGCACCATATAACTGACGAACGCCGCGGACCAGGGGTTGTCCACCAGGGCGGCCCGGGCGAGCGAGGTCTCGATCGCGGCGGTCTCGCGGGCGTTCAGGCCGGCATCGCTGCCGAAGGTTTGCAGCCGCGCTGCGCTCAGGCCGCGCACTGTCTGGCGCAGCAGGGGCATGTCCACCGTGGAACTGTCGCTCGCCTTCACGCGGCGCGGTTCTGCCGGGTCGAGTGCCTGCCAGAAGCGCTGCACCTTGCGCCACGTGGGCACCGGGTCGCCGTCGCCCCGGTCGAACTCGGCTTCCTGGTAACCCGCCTGGACCAGCCGGCCCCGGGTGTCGATCGCTTGGCCCCCGAAGGCGTGATGCTGTGCGGTCGCCTCGGCCACCAGCGCTGCGACCCGCGGGTCCTGCGACGGTGCCCGGGCCGTCGCGGCACAGGCCGTGTCGGCCGGCGTCTGTGCGTGGAGGGCGATAGGCGAGAGGGCTGCCAAGCCGCAGAAAAGCGCCGCAGGAGCGGGGAAAAGATGCCGCAGGGCGGCCGGAAGTACGCGCATGGAAGGAGGATAGAGGAGGCACTGGCGTCGGCTCCCTCCTACCTATATCACCGGCCCTGCCTACAGTGCGAAGGCAGAGGGTCGCATTAGGCTGCAATCACATCAATTCCCAAGGGAATGCCATGTCCGAGACACGCACAGACGCCACCGGCACCGAGACTGCCCATCCGTTTCCCACTACCCAGCGGATCGAAGACGCCCAGCGCGCCGGCACCGGTGATGCGCCACCCGCGCGCACCGTTCACCACAAGCCGACCGAGGAAAAGGTCGATCATGCGGTTGAGGAGTCGTTTCCGGCGAGCGACCCGGTGGCCGTGTCGATCACCAAGGTCGTGCACCCGAGCAATCCCGACAGCGCCGCGCCACAGGACAGCAGCAAGACGCCCGGAGGCTGAACGATGCCGTCAGTCAAGGTTCGTCGACCGCCTCAGGCGTTCTGCGACCCGCGGTGCGCCCAGCCGGTCATCCGCTTCTCGACGATGCTGAACAGCTCGTACATCAGCATCGCCATCGCGCCCACCACCATCAGGCCGGCGAAGGCCAGCCCCATCTGCATCGAGGAGCCGGCCGAGATCAGCAGGTAGCCGATGCCTTCGTTGGCGGCGGTCATCTCCGATACCGTCGTGCCGACGAAGGCCAGCGTGATCGCCACCTTCAGCGAACCGAAGAAATAGGGCATCGACCGGGGCAGGCCGACCTTCACCAGCACGTCCCACCGGCGCGCACCCAGAACCCGCAGCACGTCTTCCAGTTCCGGCTCCAGCGTGGCGAGGCCTGTCGCGATGTTCACCATGATCGGGAAGAAGCTGATCAGGAACGCGGTCAGGATCGCCGGTCCGATGCCGATGCCGAACCACACCACCAGAATCGGCACGAAGGCCGCCTTGGGCAGTGCGTTGAAGGCGGTCATCAGCGGATAGACCGCCGCGTACGCGAGCCGCGAACTGCCGATCACGAAGCCCAGGAGCACGCCCACCACGATCGCGATGCCGAAGCCTGCCATCGTCACCCAGTAGGTGCGCCACGCATGGCCGGCGATCACGCCCTTGAATTCGATGAGCTGCTGGCCGATGCGGGCCGGGCTCGGGAAGATGAATTCGGACACCCCGAAGGCCGACACCACGATCTGCCAGACGAGCAGCACGGTGAGCAGCAGCAGCCAGGGCGACCAGCGTTCGATGTTCTGTTTGTTGTTTCTCATGGCGGTGCGGACCTACTGGGGAATCGTGGTGGCGGGTGCGCCGCCCGAGCGGATCGCACCGATGTGGCTGCGCAGTTCCAGCACGATGTCGGTGAATTTCTTGGTGTAGGTCACCTCCAGGTCGCGCGGGCGCGGCAGGTCGATCTCGCGCTTGACGACGAAGCGGCCCGGGCTCTTGCTCATTACGTAGACGGTGTCGGCGAGGAACACCGATTCGCGCAGGTCGTGCGTCACCAGGATCACGTTGAATTTCTGCTCGGTCCAGAGGTCGCGCAGGATGCACCACAGCTCCTCCCGGGTGAACGCGTCCAGGGCGCCGAACGGTTCGTCGAGCAGCAGCATCCGCGGCTCGTGGATCAGCGCGCGGCAGATGCTCGCGCGCTGCTGCATGCCGCCCGAGAGCTGCCAGGGGAACTTGTCCTCGTAGCCGCCGAGGCCCACCTTCTGCAGCAGGCGTCGGGCGCGCTCCTCGTACTCCTTGCGCTTCTGCTTGAAGGTGGAACGGTAGGGCTCGACGATCTCCAGCGGCAACAGCACGTTGTCGACCGTGGTGCGCCACGGCAGCAGCGACGGCGCCTGGAACGACATGCCGGAGATCTTCAGCGGCCCGGTCACCGGCTGCCCGCCGATACGGATCTTGCCCATCGACGGCATGCGCAGGCCGGTGGCGAGCTTCATGAAAGTGGACTTGCCGCAGCCCGACGGGCCGACGATGGCGATGAACTCGCCCTCGCGCACCTGCAGGTCGATCGCCTCGACGGCGAACTGGTTGGCGCGCAGCAGGTCCTCGTTGTAGGCGAGCCAGACGTCGCGGAAGTCGACGAAATAGGGCGACGCGGCGGCGTCTTGCATACGGAGCCTTTTTTATGAAGGAAATCGGCACTTTGCGCAGGTAGGATCTGCGCAAGGTGCTATGAAAAAAGGAGTGGGGCTTACTTCTTCGGCAGCACGTCGAGCTCGGCCTTCGCCGGCAGGAAGGCCGAGGTCCAGACCGTGTCCGGGTTCACCCGCGTCTTGGTGCCGAACGCGTCGGACACCTGCGACGCCATCAGCGACAGCCGGCCCGGGTTGACCTGGCCGAAGCCCTCGGCGCGGGCGTCGGCGCTTGCGACCACCGTGTCCACCGCCAACTGCAGGCGGCGCGCCTCCAGCGCCTCGTTGGCGATGCCGTCGCGCTGCTTCACATAGACCGCGGCGGCCTTGGTGTCGGCCATCACTTCCTTGGCGCCCTTGGCGAAGGCCGACAGGAACGCCTTCAGCGCCGCCGGGTTCTCCTTGATGAACTTCGGCGAGGCGATGATCGCGTTGCCGTACAGCTTCACGCCGTAGTCGGGGTACTGCAGCACCACCACGTCGGACGCCTTGGCGCCGCGCGCCTCCAGGTTCAGCAGCGAGGTGAAGGTGAACCCGGTGATCGCGTCCACGTCGCCGCGCATCAGCATGGTTTCGCGCAGCGGCGGGTCCATCGCGGTCCACTGCACCGTGCCGACCTTGTTGGCCTGCGCGAAGATCGGAAACGCGCGGCGGCCGGCATCGAACACCGGGGCGCCGAGCTTCTTGCCGGTCAGGTCCGCCGGCTTGGCGATCCCGGACTTCTTCAGCGCCATCACCGAGGCGGGCGTGTTGTTGTAGACCATCATCACCGCGACCGGCTTGTTGGGCGCGTCGGGGTTGTTGGCGTGGAATTCCATCAGCGCGGCCATGTCGGCGAAGCCGACGTCGTAGCTGCCCGAGGCCACCCGTGTGACCGCGCCGCCGGAGCCGTTGCCGGCATCGACCGTCACGTCGAGGCCGGCCTGCTTGAAATAGCCTTTGGCGACCGGCAGCAGAAAGAAGGCCGAGGGGCCCTCGAAACGCCAGTCCAGCTGGAAGCGGACCGGCGTGGCCGCCTGGGCGAAGGCGGAGGTGGCGACGAGACAGGCCGAAGCTACGGCGGAGAGGGCGATCAGGCGGCGGGTGGTCGTCATGGCAGCGGGCGCAGGTTGTGGGTGTGCGCAACATTCTGCAAGAACGGTGCCCGCCGGCGACCGTGGAAATCCCGCATCCTGTATACGATCCTGCGCACAATCCAGGCGGCGGGAGGCCGCTCCGCCATCACGGATGCGGTGCGCGATGCACCGTGGTGGTGCGCCTACTGCTCGCTGTAGCTGTACGTCAAGCCGCCGTCGACGAAGTACGTGCTGCCGGTGATGTAGCCGGCGTCGTCGCTCGCCAGGAACGCGACCAGCGCTGCGACTTCCTCCGGCTGGCCGAGCCGGCCGAGCGGAATCTTTTGCTTCAGCGGGTTCAACAGTTCGGGCGTGTCCATCAGGTGCCGGTTGATCGGCGTGGCGATCGCGCCCGGCGCCACGTTGTTGATGCGGATCCCGAGCGGTGCCAGTTCGCCGGCCAGGTCGCGGGTCAGCATGCGGACGGCGCCCTTGCTGGCGCAGTACGAGGCGAAATGCGGAAACGCGATCTCCTCGTGCACCGAGCTCATGTTCACCACCACGCCGCCGTGCCCGGCCACCCGGCAGTGGCGCACGAAGGCCTGCGTGCCGAAGAACATGCCCTTCACGTTGGTGTTCATCACCAGGTCGTAGTCGGCCTCCGTCGTGTCCCAGAAGTCGCTGCGGCGTTCCACGCCGGCGTTGTTGACGAGGATGTCCAGCCGGCCGAACTGCGCCACCGCGTCGTCCACCAGCCGGGCCACGTCGGTCGCGCTGCCCACGTCGGCCGGCATAAAGGTGGCGCGCCGGCCGAGCGCCTGCAGTTCGGCGACGAAGGCATGCGCATCCCCGTCGGCCGCGCGGCCGTTGAGGATCACGTCGGCGCCTTCGATGGCGAACCGGCGAGCGCAGGCGGCGCCGATGCCCTGGCTGCTGCCGGTGACGAGGGCGACTTTTCCGGTGAAACGGGACATGGAATCTCCTGAAGGTAGGGGAAGAAGGTCCGGGACGGGCGCAGTCAAAGCAGCGCGATCAGCGCGGTCCACCCGGTCTGGTGGCTGGCGCCGAGCCCACGGCCGGTGTCGCCATGGAAATACTCGTGGAACAGCAGGGCGGCCGGTTCCCCCGGCGCGCTGGCGCACTCGCCCGGCGTGCTGCAGCCGGGTCGCACGCCGTGGGCATCGGGCACGAACAGGCCGACCAGCCGCTGCTGCAGGAAATCCGCCACCTCGCCGAGCGAGCGATAGGTGCCGGAGCGCGTCGGACACTCGATGCGGAAGCCATCGCCGTAGTAGGTATGGAAGCGCCGCAGGGCTTCGAGGATCAGGAAGTTGAGCGGCATCCACACCGGGCCGCGCCAGTTGCTGTTGCCGCCGAACATGCCGGTGTCGCTCTCCGCCGGCGTGTAGTGCAGCGCATAGCGGGTGTCGCCCAGCGTGTAGTCGAAGGCGTGCTCGCCGTAGGCTTTCGATACCGACCGGATGCCGTGGGGCGACAGAAATTCGTCCTCGTCGAGCATGCGGGCGAGGACCGATTTCATCCGGTGGCCGCGCAGCAGGGCGAACAGGTGCCGTCGCTGCGCCGCTGCGGCCGGGGCGGGCGGGTCCTCGCCGGGCGGCAGCGCGTCGATGCGCGGGCTCGGGTCGCGCCAGTGGCTGACCAGCGCGTCGAGGTCGGGGCGGTCCTGCAGGAAGCGGTCGAGGTGCGACCGCAGCCGCTGCAGCCGGTCGAGCCGGGCGTCGTCCAGCACTTCGCAGGCCAGCAGCGGCACCAGTCCGGCAATGGTGCGCAGCCGCAGGCGGCTCACGCTGCCGTCGGGGCGGCGGATCATGTCGTAGTAGAAGCCGTCGTCCTCGTCCCACAGGCCGTCGCCCGCGGCGCCGCCCACGTTGGCGATGGCGCCGGCGATACGGAAGAAATGCTCGGAGAACTTGATCGCCAGGTCCTCGTAGACCGGGTCGTCCTGTGCCAGTTCCATCGCGATGCGCATCAGGTTCAGCGCGTACATCGCCATCCAGCTGGTGCCGTCGGCCTGCTCCAGTTCGCCGCCGCCGGGCAGCGGCTGGCTGCGGTCGAATACGCCGACGTTGTCCAGCCCGAGGAAGCCGCCTTCGAAGATGTTGTTGCCGCTGCGATCCTCCCGGTTGACCCACCAGGTGAAGTTCAGCATCAGCCGGTGCAGCACCTGGCGCAGGAAGGCGGTGTCGGGCGTGCCGGTGAGGGCGGCGTCGCGCTGGTAGATCTTCCAGGCCGCCAGCGCCTGCACCGGCGGATTGACGTCCGAGAAATTCCACTCGTAGGCCGGCAACTGGCCGTTGGGATGCATGTAGCGGTCGTGCAGCAGCAGCGTGAGCTGGCGCTTGGCCAGCGCCGGGTCGATCGGCGCGATCGCGATGCAGTGGAAGGCCAGGTCCCAAGCAGCGAACCACGGATATTCCCAGGTGTCGGGCATCAGCAGCACATCGTGTGCATTGAGGTGCTGCCAGCCGACGGCGTTGCGGCCGTGCAGCCGTGCGGCCGGCAGCGGCGGAGCACCCGCATCGCCCTGCAGCCAGCGGCGCACGTCGTAGCGGTAGAACTGCTTGCTCCACAGCAGGCCCGCCCAGGCCTGCCGCTGCACGGCGCGCCGGGTCGGGTCCAGGTGCGGATCCTGGCGCGCCGCGTAGAAGGCATCGGCTGCCGCGCGGGCGGCGGCGATGTCGGCATCTGCGCGGTCGAACACGGCCGCGCCTGTCGTATCGCCGGTGTCCGCCGCGTACAGGTGCAGGCGGATTGTGGCGCTGCCGCCGGCCGCGATCGTGCAGGTGCGCCAAGCCGCAGCCTTGGTGCCGATCGGCCGGTCACGCACCGCCGCACGCACGCCGTGCACTACACGTTCGCCGATGCCGTCCTTGTACACGGCCGGCCCGGCGGTGTCCGACACCAGGGACAGGGGGCGCCCCTGGCATCCAAGGGCGGCCAGACGTGCCTCGTTCGCCGCGTTGTCGGTGAACAGGAAGCAGGCGCCCTCGTCGTTCAGCCCCGCCGTGCCCTCGACACGGCAGACGTAGCGGCCGAGTGTGGGATGGTCCGCGTGGAGCACCGCGTCGTCGTCGGCCGCCAGCGAGAGCCGGGGCACCGGCGCATGCGGCTCCGCCGGGTCGCCGCGGAACCACACGGTCGGCAGCAGGTGCAGCGTCGCGGCGTCCGGCCCGCGGTTGTGGGCGGTGTAGCGCACCAGCAGGTCGGTCGGGCTGCGCTTGGCGATCTCGATCTCGACGTCGAAATAGCGGCCGCCCTCGAAGATGCCGGTGTCCGCCAGTTCGTATTCCGGGTCCTGCCGGCTGCGGCGGGCGTTCTCCGCCACCAGCGCCGCGTAGGGAAACGCCCGCTGCGGATAGCGGTAGCGCATCCGCATGTAGCGGTGGTCGGGCAGGTTGTCGAGGTAGTGGTACACCTCCTTCACGTCCTCGCCGTGATTGCCTTCGGCATTGGACAGGCCGAACATCCGTTCCTTCAGGATCGCGTCCTCGCCGTTCCAGAGCGCCAGCGCCAGGCAGAGCCGCTGGCGGTCGTCGCTCAGTCCGCCGATGCCGTCCTCGC
Organism: uncultured Xylophilus sp.; assembly: GCA_913776965.1. Taxonomy (GTDB): domain Bacteria; phylum Pseudomonadota; class Gammaproteobacteria; order Burkholderiales; family Burkholderiaceae_C; genus Xylophilus. Next base: position 624 of record CAJYQL010000129.1, on the reverse strand, counting down.
CCCACCGATAGGCAAAGCTGCGCGCCATGTCGTGCGTGACGGCCTCCCAGGCGCGGCCGTCGGCGCTGGCGTCCTCTCGGACGGTGCCCCATTGCCGTTCGGCGAGATAGGGTCCCCACTGTTGCCAGGTGGGGTCTTTTGCCGATGGCTCGGCCTGTCCGGACGATGGCGGCTCAGACGCGATGCTCATCGCGCGGTCGCTGTCGAGGGCGCTGCGCTGGCTGCAGCTCGCCCTGTCGGCACGTTGAGGCGCTCGGCGATCCTGTCGGCGACCCGCAGCGCATTGGCGATGATCGTCAAGGTCGGATTGACGGCGGCGCTGGAGACGAAGAAGCTGGCGTCGGCGATGTAGAGGTTGTCCAGTTCGTGGGCCTTGCAGTCAAGGTCGAGCACGGAAGTGCGCGGGTCGGTGCCGAAGCGCGCCGTGCCGCACTGGTGTGCCGTACCGCCGATCGGAATGTTCTTGCCGAAGTACAGCTTGCGCTCCAGCAGATGGGGGTGCACGTCGGCGTGCTTCAGAAGGTGCTCCAGTTTCGCCCGCAGCCGCCGGTGCGCCTCCATGTTGTTTTCCGTCACGTCGAGCAGCACGCTGCCGTCGGGCCGCAGGCTGATCCGGTTCTCCGG
>CAJYQL010000128.1 GCA_913776965.1 uncultured Xylophilus sp. | reverse complement strand
GTAGTTTGTGATTCAACGAAGAAATCATGACCACCTCCTATCCGTTAGACCGCCGAAAGCGTGCAGGTCACCTCCCAAGGCAGATATACCTGCCGCGCACTCTCGGCTTTGGACTGGGCTGTCTGGGAATGGCGGTGGCACTGGGAGAGCACGGCACACCACGATGGGTGTGGTACGTTTTCATCTTCGGCGCCTACGTCTGGCTGCACATCGCTTTCCAGATCTGTTTGCGCTCTGAACGACTTGGTCGCACCGAGGGGCGAAAGAATTTTTGCGCTGATTCTCGTTGAGAATGAAAGCGAGGTGAGTTTAGGATACTGCCTAAGTTATCCATCTATGCGGCGAAAAAGGCAAATTCACGGTGTGCACGGCACGCAATCAATTGGCACACCAAGAGTGAATAGCCGATCGAATATTTAATAGGTATAATTCATAAAATAGATGGTCGATCAGCCCATCTGTTCAATTCAACCACGGGGCACATCTGCTATGTCTGGACGAAAGTTTGGCTCAACTCAATTCTTGATAATTTGCCAAACTTTGCAACTTTAAGACGATCAATCCTCCATACCCGGCTTTCAACAATCCTTTGTCTTCTAGTTGCTTGAGTGCTGCACTAACGCTTTGTCGCGACATTCCAATCAGTTCACCGAGCTCGGTCTGTGACAAAGGCAATATGGGGCTCATGTGAGGATTGAGAACGGGATTATACAAAGTCGCGATGGTGCGAGCGACACGCGCTATAGGGTCACTTAACCTGTCTATTTCCATCATGCCGATGTACTGTGCCAGCCGTTCATTTAGGCGAGAAATGATTGCATGATTGAATTCTATGCTCGTATCAAGTAAGAACCTGAATGTGGATGCCGGCAGATGTAAAACGCGGGAAAGGCGCATGGCTACTATGTCGTAGCGGCGTAGCTCTCGCTTGACTACAGAGCCTTCTCCCACCCAGCTACCTTCAGGGATCCCGGAAAACATAACTACTTTTCCGGTCCGATAGACTGAACTGATTTTCAAAAGACCTTCAGCTACACCAATCCATGAAGCAGCTGAATTCCCCTTGCTAGCGACTATGCCGCCAGCCTCGACAATCTGTTCGCGAACATCGGAAAAAACGCGTTCACGTGCGTCTTCCGAAAGTTCAGCCACCCAAGAACTTTCGTTAAGGAATTTCCTTGCGGGACTTGAGAAAATATCGGAAGCCATAATTTCAACTCTGCATGAATGCTAGGGTTAACCCCATGTTGATCAAACCTTAAATGTCGGCGAACGAACAAGTGTACTTCGCCAATACGCTTAGATTCGTACTCCGGCGTGACGCAAGCGCGTCGATTTCACAACAGGAGACATGTATGAGAAGTTTTTACCATGTGTCAGCGGCTGTAGCTGCTTCACTAGTTGCTGCTTGCGGTGGCGGTGACGGCTCCAACCAAACGTCAAACTTAGTAGCCATCTCGACAGTTTCATCGCGTCCAGATATGGTTTCGGGCGGCAGTACTCTCGTGGAAGTGACTCTGCCAGCGGGCATGGAGAAGACGTCGCTCAAGATGGCGATGAACGGGTCGGAGGTCAGTTCAAATCTGCAAAGTACAGAAGACCCTAAAAAGATAGTGGCATTATTGGAAGGTCTGAGAGTTGGAGAAAATTCTATCGAAGTAATTTCGCAGGCGTCTGGTACTAGTTTGGCCAGAATTTCAGTTCGTAATTCAGACATAGCCGGTCCTATTTTCGCCGGTCCCCATCAGCGTCCTTGGATCTGCGAAACTCAAGCTTCAGGATTGGGCGCTCCTCCGGCAACGGGGCCCTGCAAAGCCCAGAACGTTGTGGAATGGTTTTATAAGAACACGTCCGGCAAGTTCGCGCCCCTGACAAACCTAGCTAAGCCATATCCGTCAGACATGGTTAAAACGACTACGATCGATGGAAATACGGTCGATTTTATCGTGCGAGTGGAAGGTGGTGCTATTGATGAGACAATTTATCGGATTGCAATTATTGATGATCCAGCCAATCCGATAAATAAGCCGTGGTCCACAGGTGGAAAGAAGCCAGGGACAGGCTGGAACGGCAAACTGTTCTATCAATATGTGGGCGGCGCCTCACCTGGCTACCGATCGGGACGAAACGATGCGACTATTGCGCTTCAATCCCAAGACAGCATACGTACGACCGATGATGCGCTGAATCTGGGTTTTGCTGTGGTGACCGGTTCTAGAAACGTGTTCGGAACAGGCCAAGACGATGTTATTTCAGCCGAATCTACTTCGATGATAAAGGAGCACTTCATCAAGAATTACGGACGTCCCAAGTTCACCATCGGGCTAGGATCTTCGGGCGGATCGATGCAGGTTCACTTGATTGCACAGAATTATCCCGGATTGCTTGATGGCATTATCCCGGTTCGCACATATCCTGATCAGGTCTCGATAGTGTCGGATGTTGTCGATTGTCAGGTTCTAGGAAACTATTTCACAAACAATAAGTCGTCCCTGGGTTGGACGGTTCAACAGATTTCGAAAGTCGACGGCTATTCAGTCACGGCGGACAATACCACGACATGTTTGAGCGGATGGTCGGGCTTTGCTAATTCATGGCATAACCCATCCAACAGAAACTTCGATGCTGCAGTTTCGCAATCGCTGCGGTACAACCCGGCAACAAATCGCGCTGGAGCACGTGGCGATTATTGGTCAAACAATGTGAATTCTTTCGGATTAGATCCAGCCACCGGGTTCGCCAGATCGGCTTACGATAATGTAGGAATTCAGTACGGCTTGGGTGCTCTGAATTCAGGAGATATTACTGTGGCACAGTTTCTCGATCTGAATGAAAAGGCAGGCGGTATTGATGTTGATGGAAACATAAAAATTGATCGATCCAGTGCCGATCCGATTGGCATCGTCAACGCTTATGCAAGTGGGCGCTTGAATGCAGGGGTCCGACTAACTCTTCCGATGATCGAGTATAGAAACTATGTAGATTTGGATAAAAATATCCATACAAGACATCGTACGTTCGCAAAGGTCGATCGCATGATCAAAGCAAACGGCTCTCGTGACAACATGGTCTATTGGATGGTGGATGGTGATCCGGCCAAAGGCCCCAATACTATGCGACTGGCATTGACAACCATGAACGACTGGTTGAACATGCTCATTGCAGACAACTCTGGTCGAGATTATCCGGCGCGCGTTATCGCGTCCAAGCCTGCTGCAGCACGCGACGCATGCTGGGACGCAAGCAGCAATCGAATAGACGAAGCTCTTACTCTAAACCCACTAGCACGCTGCAATCAGCTATATCCCATACATGCGGACCCGCGCATCGTCGCAGGTGCGCCACGATCTGGGGATATACTTAAATGTCAACTGAAACCTGTGAATTTTTCTGACTATACAGTGGCTTTTAACTCGGCTGAACGTACACGCCTAAGTGCGATTTTTCCTGCGGGCGTGTGCGATTGGAGTAAGCCGGGAGTGGGGCAGCAGCAGCCGGCAGGTTCTTGGCTTGTATTCGGACAGACGCCGGGGACCTGGGCAGCATCAAACCCGTAAGGAAAGGTCTGCAAAACCCCGTTCATGGCGTATGAGTTCGTTCCGATCGGGGTTTCTGATTCTTGAGACGGCCGCGGGCGCTTGAATCGAGCGTTCGAGTGCCATATCGGCCCGTTTGCGGGCCTTTGCGCGGCCAGCTGCCGTATCGCGGGCGCACTCATCCCTGCGTTTCCAAGATCTGTCGGCGCGCCATCCACAGATTGCCCAGCGCAAACAACATCGTCAGCCGCGCCGTGTTCTTCTCCAGCCCGCGGTAGCGCACCTTGACGTATCCGAACTGCTGCTTGATCAGCCGAAACGGGTGTTCTACCTTGGCTCGGATGCTAGCCTTGAGCTTCTCGGCCTTATCCAGCAGTCGATCCAGTTCGCTCCCAGGATCGAGCAGGCGACGCTTGCCCGGCCGCATCGCCACTTCCCAGCGCAACTTGCTGTCCTCGAACTCGTCACGCTTGTCTACGCCCTGGTAGCCCGCGTCGCCCCAGGCATCGGTCTCTTCACCGTGCAGCAGTCCCGCAGCCTGCGTCACATCGTTGACGTTGGCCGCCGTGCCGAGGACGCTGTGCACCAGGCCCGAGTCCGCGTCCACGCCAATGTGCGCCTTCATGCCGAAGTGCCACTGGTTGCCCTTCTTGGTCTGGTGCATCTCGGGATCGCGCTCACCATCCTTGTTCTTGGTCGAGCTCGGCGCGGCAATGATCGTGGCGTCGACCACCGTGCCGGTCTTGAGTATCAAGCCTTGCTGGGCCAGGCCGGCGTTGATCGTGGCCAGCACCTGCGGCGCGAGTTGCTGCTTCTCCAGCAAGTGTCGAAAGCGCAGGATGGTGGTCTCGTCGGGCATGCGGGCCGCGCCTTCGAGGCCGACGAAACGCCGGTACAGCGGACGCTCATGCAGCTCTTCTTCCATTGCCGGATCGCTCAGGTTCCACCACAGCTGCAAGCAGTGAATACGCAGCATGGTCTCGATGGGGAACGGCGGTCGACCACCTAATACTTGATGCACGCCTCGCGCGTGCGGCTGGATCAACGCGACCAGCGTAGCCCAGGGCACGACTTGGTTCATCTCGTCGAGGAAGACTTCCTTGCGGGTCTTCTTGGGCAGCGGGTCAAGGCCCAGCGTGATCTGATCCATGCCCGGTATCGTCCCTCGCAATCACGCCCGGCACCAGTCGGAGTGACGAGGGGTTTTGCAGACCTTCCCTAATTGAATTCATAGAGTGCTCTGGGATTATCAACCAACACCGCACGTGTCGCCTTGCCAGGCAACCAGTCGGCGATCTGCTGAAGCAAACGTTCCGGAGAAATATTCCGATAAGCACTCACTTCAAAAGAAGTCTTTCCTAGTTCACGGTTGGTGTGTGGCCAATCGCTGCCCCATAGAACTCGATCAATTCTTTCATCCAAATATGCATGCGCTAGATCAGTAATGCCGTCCTGATCAACGCCGATTCTATAAGCGCCGGATAATTTGACCCAGATTTGGCCACTGCGTACTGCATTCAGAATTTGCTGCAGTCGTGGATCCCGGCGGGGCGTGCCGGTCGGCACCATTGCAAAGTGGTCGAGGACAACCGGCACGCCAATGCTATCAATGTGCGCTGCGGTATACGCAGCACTGTCCCAGCTCGCATAGACCTGCAAATGCCACGGTAGTCCCTCAATGCGACGAGCCCATCGCCGGAGTGTGGCAAGCAGCCCAGATGCATCGCAGTGGTGAGCACTTTCATGATTCACTCGTAACCCGCGCACGCCAGCAGTATGCAGGGCTTCAAGAGTTCCATCCTCCACACTCTCGTCTACCACCGCCACCCCACGAGCTCGTCCGCCCGAGGCAGCAAGTGCGTTCAACATGTACCGGTTGTCAGTACCGTAGACGCTCGGTTGAACAATCACAGCGCGCTGCAAGCCCAGTCGCTGCAGGTGATTGCTTAGGTCATTCTGCGTAGCAATCCCGGGGGTGTACTTGCGATCTGGAACCATGGGCCAAAGGTCCTGCGGGCCAATCACGTGGGTATGGCAGTCGCAGGCGCCTGCGGGCAAGCTCGCGGTGGTCATGCCTGCAGGCGTTTTACCAGTGCTTGGCCGGTAGCAGCGGTGCCAAGGCGACCGCCAACATCTTTCGTGGCTTCGCCAGTCGCAATCGCAGCTTCCACAGCCTCTTCGATCGAGCGTGCTGCGTCAAGAAAGCTCGAATTACCATGTTTCTGACCAAACCAACCCAGCAATTGAGCGGCGGACAGTACCTGAGAGAAAGGATTGGCGATGTCCTTACCAGCGATATCAGGTGCGGACCCGTGTGCCGCCTGTCCCATGGCAGCATCGCTACCAGCATTGAGTGAGCCACCAAGGCCGATGCTGCCAGACAGTTCAGAGGTCAGGTCCGAAAGAATGTCGCCGAACATATTGGTCGTGACGATCACGTCGTAACGCTGTGGATGTCGCACTACCAAAGCCATCATGGCATCCACAATGACGTCATCCACCACGACATCAGGATACTCTTTCGCCACCTCGCGGCACACTTCCACGAACAACCCGTCGCAAATCTTAAGTACGCTGGCTTTGTGCACGATGGTCACGCGTTTGCGTCGCGTCATCGCCAATTCGAAGGCAGACCGGGCGATGCGCTCGCAGCAATGTCGCGTGATGCGCCGCATAGAAATTGCAACGTCCTTGGTCACCAAGATTTCACTTCCACCCGACTCCATGTTGCGGTCAGCATAGAAGCCCTCAGTGTTTTCACGAACGACCACCAAATCGAATTCGCCGAAGCGATTTGGCATGCCAGAGTAAGTACGCGCTGGACGAATATTGGCGTAGAGGTCTAAACCTTTGCGGAAGTGCTTAGACGCGTTGATCTGATTGGGGTACTCGTAGGCCGATGCCGGGCCGAGCATGAGGGCGTCCGCCGCTTTTACCTTATCCAGTAATTCTGGTCTTACTGTGGTGCCGTATTTTTCCATACTGGCGTGACCTGCAACGTCGTGCTCTAAAGAGATATTCAGGCCAAACCTTTCAGAAACGGTCTGAAGAACGTCCACGGCAACAGCCATGGTTTCAGGTCCGATGCCATCGCCAGGCAAAACAACGATTTTCATAAAATACCTTTATAGAATCGAATTAAAGATAGGCTGATTATTCAGCTTGAATACCAGTTTGGCGCAAGACCTGGGCATAATGGGTCACGTCACGGCGGACCATCGCATCGACTTCGGCCGGCGTCTTGCGCGGAAGCGCGCTCCCCTCGGATTCCAGACGCTTACGCAGGCTGGGTTCCTCGACGATTTCGCCCACCAGCTTGTTGAGCTGCGCGACGACGGTGTCAGGTGTACCGGCCGGGGCGAACAACCCTCCCCATAAGCCGAACGCGAGTTGTGGAAAGCCAGCCTCGGCCATCGTCGGGATCTGCGGCAGAGCGTTGATTCGGCTTGCGCTGCAGACGGCTAATGCCTTCACCTTGCCGCTTGAAACGACCTGTGGGATGACAGCTGAGGCGCTCGGAAAAAACATCTGCACCTGTGCGCCCAGCAAGTCGGCCATGGCTTGTCCCGCGCCCTTGTAAGGCACGTGGACCAAATCGACCTTGGCGGCTACCGCAAGCGATGCTGCGGCCAGATGGCCAGGTGTCGCCGTACCTGACGAGGCGTAACTGAAGCCTCTGGGTGCAGCTTTGGCGGCTGAAACAAGGCCAGCAACCGTGTTGTAGGGGGCGGACGCAGGTACACACAAAACGAGCGGCGCTTCACCAATCATGGCGATTCCGCGGAAGTCCTTGAGGGCGTCGTAGCCCGGCTGCCTCATGAAGGAACCATTGACTGCCATCTCCCCCGTCTGTCCGAGTAGCAGCGTGTAGCCATCTGGCTTCGCGCGAGCGACAAGACGTGCACCTAGAGCACCGGAGGCGCCGGGCCGGTTCTCCACAATGACCGGCTGCCCAAGTTGCGTGGTCAAACGCTCGCCTACCAAGCGGGCGAACACATCGCCTTGACCGCCGGGAGCGTAGGGCACGATGATCGTTATGGGGCGTTGTGGCCACGATTCCGCGGCGGTTACCAATTTGTTGGCGCCGTAGCCACTAACTGCCAAAGCAACCAAGGCATTGCGGCGGTTGAGGTTCGTTCGGATGGGATGTCTGTTCTTGTTCACCGTCGACCTCGCTTACTGCAATTTAATGTCGGCGTTCTTAACGACCGCGCGCCAACTCGCCAGTTCAGCACCGAGGGTTTTGCGGAAGTCCTCAGCAGTGCCGCTGAAAGTCTCTGCACCCTCGCTGGTCAGGCGTTCCTGAACGGAACCTTTTGCGGTCGCTTCATTGATAGCTTTGTTTAACTGAGCTACGAGCGCGGGGGGCATCTTAGGTGGAGCGAGAACTCCCCACCAAGTCGTAATATCGAAGCCCTTGACGCCGGATTCGGCCATGGTTGGCACTTGCGGATACAGAGGCGATCGGCTTGCACCGGTCACGGCCAGCAATGTGACCTTGTCGTCTTTTACATAGGGAAGGATTGTGGGCACAGTTGCGAAGAACAGCTGTACACGATTGGCTAGCAGGTCTAGTGTTGCTGGGCCACTGCCTTTGTAGGGGACGTGGGTCAGCTGAAGATTTGTCTTTTGCCGGAACAACTCTCCCGCCAGATGATTGATGCTGCCGGGACCGGCCGAACAGAAGTTCAGGCCTTCTGGGCGTTTTTTCGCCACGGCAATCAGGCCGGCCATATCCCTCACACCTAATTGTTTATTGGCCACCACCATCAAAGGGCCGCGACCCAACATCGCGATGGGCGTGAAGTCTTGGTCGACCTTGTAGGGTGTTACCGCTGTCGCGGCATTGGTGACGAACGTTGATGTCGCGAACAGGAGCGTATATCCGTCTGCGGGTGCTTTTGCCACGAATTGAGCTCCGATGATGCCGCCACCTCCACCGCGGTTATCGACTACGACTCCCACGCCAAGCTTTTCGCCAAGCGTTTTTGCTAAATCGCGGGCGATAGTGTCGGTTCCACCGCCTGCGGCAAAAGGCACGATCAATGTGATTGGGCGATTGGGGTAGGGGTCGGCGGCAAATGCAGGTAGAGCGGAGATGCAGATTGCGGTTGAGGCCATTGCCAAGAGTCCGCGGCGAACCGAAGCAAATTTGGCGTGGATGTAAGCAGGCATGGGATTATCCCCTTTGAATAAATGTGTAAAGAAATCTTTGCAGTCAGGCGCAATTGGCTTAGGGCTCTGATGCTTCCTTCTGTCGCTGGCGCAGTAGGCGCAGGCGGGATGCGAGAGCCTGTTGAATATGCGACTCAGCTGCCGTTCGAGCAGCTTCTGCATCACGACGCCGGATGGCATCGAGAATGGCTGCATGCTCGGCATTTGCAGTCAGCGCTCGTTCGGGTGAGGTCAATGTGCTTTTGCCTAACAGGTAGGTCGAATCTGTCACCGATTGCAGCGAACGGATCAAGTGCCGGTTGTGAGCGGCGGCATAAATGGCTTCATGAAATTCCAAGTTCAGCGTCACTGGATCGCCGCCGGCCTCGGCGTCAGCCAGGATGGACTCCATATTCGAAATTTCGGCTGGGCGAGCGTGCTGTGCGGCAAACCCAGCGGCCGCACCTTCAAGCACCTGGCGCATCGAGTAAAGCTCGTGAATTCCCTGCGCATCCAAGGACGTGACTACCAGACCGCGTCGTGGCTCATGCGTCAGCAGTCCTTCATCCTGCAGGCGCTTCAATGATTCCCGTACGGGGGTGCGGCCAAGGCCGAGAAGTTCGGCAACTTCCAATTCACGGAGGCGGGTCTTCTGGTTGAAGTGCCCGGTGAGGATGTTGTGTTTGATGCGTTGGTACGCCGCCTGGGCCTGGGTGTTGTGCTTTGCGATAGGCATATGCATATCTTTGCATACAAAAATATGCAAAGCAAGATCCATCGCAAGCTCGTATGGGCAACCGTTGACTGAGGTCTGCTGTGAGGTCTACGTCCGAAGGACTTGAATAGGCGCGTCAACGGCAAGCAAGAGCGACGCAACTAGCTGCAGCAACAGGAGCATTTCGGGGTGGCTGGGTCGCAACAGTCCTTACGCCCAGCAACGTGGACGCTGCAAGCTCCGAGTGCTCTTGGCACGCCGGTGCCTGCCACGTAGTAGTGTCGATCGCACACAGGGAAAGTTCTCCCTTTTAGTGCCTTCGGGCGGGCGTCGTTGCAAAAAAAGAGGGGATGATAAATCCTGCGGCAATTTAGTGAGTTCTTTGTCGTGAGCCCGTGCCATATAGCAACAGCCAAATTTAGATAATCAAATCTAGCTAATTCTGAGAATAGGGTTGTTGCCGTCCCAGGCAAAAGCTGCTTTGCGAACTTCTTCAAAATACTCCGCTTTTCCGCCTGTGCTTTCCGAAATTTCGACCATGGCGCTAGGTAGGTCGGGATGGAAAAAATACGCGAAGCGTCCACGCTGTGCCCCCATGCGGCCGCTATGCCCGTCTTCGTAACCTTGTGCGGTCAGGATGGCGCAGAACTCATCGAACCGGTCACGGGTCCAGTAGGCTACATGTTGCGCGCTTTCGCCCTGTTTGGCCAAGGTGTCACGGTAAAGCGATGGAGCATCGTCGCGCTGCTGGATCAATTCGAGCTGAAGATCTCCCGAATTCGCCAGCGCGATCGAAAGTCGCGGCAAGGTCGACTCTTGTCCCCTGTAGCGGAATTCAGTCGTCACAACTTCTTCCTTGTAAAACCAAGGACCGACGCCAAGGCTTGACCACTGCAGCATCGCTCGCTCGATGTCTTCGACGACATAACCGACTTGGCGCACAGGTCCAAACATAAGACTCGTCTCATTTCCTTTAACGCATGTAGGCGCCACCGTTGACGTCGAGCGTCGCACCGGTCATGTACGAAGATAGATCGGACATCAGGAATAGACACGCACTCGCGATCTCGTCAGGATGACCTGCTCGCGCAAGTGGCCAGGAACGCCCGCTCTCATGCTTTTCCTCGTCCGTGCGACCGCTGCGAGAGAAGTCGGTCAGCACAAGTCCCGGCGCGACGGCGTTGGCGCGGATGCCTTCCGGCCCAAACTCTCGCGCCAGCGCCCGCGTGAAGCCCAACACGCCGGCTTTGGCCGCACAGTAGTGCGCGCCGCCGAAGATGCCGCCGCCTTGCTGCGCCGACAGCGAAGCCACCATGACGATGCTGCCGCGACCCTGCGCGCGCATGGTCGGCAGCGCGGCCTGGGTGAGCTGCAGGGTGCCGCGCAGCACCACGTCGGTCACCATGTCGTAGTCGGCCGCGCCGATGTCGGCGATGCCCCGCTTCTGCGTCACCGCCGCGTTGTTGACGAGCGCGTCGATGCGCCCGCGCGAGCCGGCCCATTCGAGTACCTGCGCGATGGCGCGGACGCACGCGTCCATCCGCGTCACGTCGCAGGCCACGCCGAGCGCCGCGCCCTCCGCTCCCGCGATATCGCTCGCGGCCTGCCCGACCTCGGCTGCATCCTGGTCCAACAGCGCCACGTGCGCGCCGTGGGCGACACATAGGCGGGCGGTCGCCTTGCCAATGCCACGTGCGCGCGCGGCGCCGGAGATGACTACCGTGCGGCCTTCGAGCAGCCGCCCTGTGAGGATTGGGGCCACCACGGCGGTATTCGAGTCTTCGGATTGCAGAACTGAGGTCTGAGCGAACTTACTCATTTGAGATACCCGCATCCGCGGCGACCTTCTTCCACGCTGCTATGTCAACAGCTGTCATGTCGCGCAGTTCGTCACCCGCGACGAACGAAGCCGTGATGCCGAGTTCAAGCAGCTTCGCCTGTACGTCCGGCATCGCGACCACGTCCTTGAGTGTGGCCGCTAGCTTGTCTGTGATAGGTCGAAGTGTGCCGGCCGGTGCATAGACCGCCCAGCGCAGCGCGCCCATTCGCTTGCCCTGGAAATCGATGCCGTCCTCGTCGTAGCTACGCACAGCGGGAAGGCTGGGTGAGCGGGACGTGCAGGCGGCGAGCGCCTTCACTCGACCAGCCTTCACCAGCGGAGAGCCAGATGCCATGTCGACATAGGCAAGCTTGATGTGGCCGCCGAGCATGTCCGTCTGGATCTGAGCGACCGACTTGTACGGGATGTGGAGCATCTGTGCCTGTGTGCGCAGCTTGAGCAGTTCGCCGCAGAAATGTCCGGTGGAGCCATTTCCCCAGCTCGCATACTGCACCGCGGCGGGTGATTGCTTGGCCAGCGCCACGAGTTCCTTTACGTTATTGGCAGGAAAGTCGTTGGTCGCGATGAGCAGGATGGACGCTGTGCCGACTTGACCCAGGGGAGTGAAGTCTTTGATTGAGTTGTAAGGCAGCTTCGGATTGCTCGCAGGCAGTAGAACGTGCGTGGTCGCGCCGCCGATGCCGATGGTGTAGCCGTCGGGCACGGCCCGGGCCAGCATCTCGGTGGCGATCGCGCCGCTTGCGCCGGGCTTGTTCTCGACGACGAAGCTGGTCTTGAGCAGCTGCCCCATCCTGTCGGCTAGCAGCCGCACCAACGTGTCACCGCCGCTGCCGGCCGCCGAGATGGAAATGAAGCGGATGGGCCGGCTCGGATAGTCGGCGGACGCTTGGGCGTGGGCCGAGGCGCACAGCGCGATCAGCGCTGCGGTCATGAACTTGCGCATGGGGTTGTCTCCTTTTGGGTATGCAAAAAGCGCGCGTCTCCTGCCGGAGTTCCGCACGTGAACGGGAACCGCGTCTCAGCTTGGGCGCAGAGCCAGCTTGCGCGGGCCGGTAGTCGCCGCCCGAGCCAGAGGTCCACACGATTCCCGCATGACCAGCTGGGTGGTGAGCAATAGGCGTTCATGCCGGGGGGGCGTCTGCCCGCTCAGGCGTTGAAGCAGCAGTTCCGCCGCAGCGGTGCCCACTGCGGGCAAGTCCCAGGTGAGCGATGTGATGGAGGGATTGAACAATTCCGACATGTCCGTGTCACCGATGCTGATGACGCTTACGTCCTCCGGCATCGTGCGACCCGCATGGCGCAAGGCAAGCAGGACGCCCGAGAGGATGCGAGTGCCCAGGCACAGGAAGGCCGTCGGCGCGTCGGACGATCCCAGCAGCGACAGTGCTTCGCTGAAGGCGAAATCCATGGCGGACTTCTCCGCGCGGATGAGCGTGGGATCGATAGGCACCCCGCGTTCTGCGAAGGCGTCCCGGTAGCCGGCGATCCGCTCGCGGCCCGGGCGCAGGATGCTGCCGGGCGTCATGAGCACGATGCGCGTGTGCCCGAGGTTCAGCAAGTAGCGGGTGGCCTGCAGGGCGCCGTGATAGTGGTCGACATGCACGCCGGCGTTGTCGCCTTCGAAATCCCGGTCGAGTGCTATTACTGGCATATCGGCGGCGAGCCGCGCGAGGTACTCGGGCGACTCAGCTTCGCACGGGCCGAGGATGAGGCCGTCCACGCGACGGCGGCGGAACAAATCAACCAAGGTCCTCTCACGCTGCGCGTTGTTGTGTGTGCTGGCGAGCAGCAACGCTGTGCCCGCCGCGAACAGCCGCGTCTCGACGGCGGTGATGATCCGGGCGTAAAGGGGGTTGGCAAAGTCCGATACCAGCATGCCGACCACACCGGTCGAGCCGGTCCGCATGCTCTGAGCCACCGCGTCGGCCTCGTAGCCCAGGTCGCGCGCGGCCCGGGTGACGGCGACGATGGCGTCGGCACTGACCCGTCCCGCACGGTTCATCGCCCGCGAGGCTGTGCTGACGGACACGCCCGCCGCTCTTGCCACGTCGCGGATGGTCGCCTTGGGTTTCATGCCTGCGCCTTCGCGAACGCCTGGAGCATTGCAGGGCCCGGCGTGAAGTACCGGGGCGGTGGCCGCCCGTTCTCGCGTGCGTGGTTCAGGATGCCGTCCTCGATCGCGCCGGCATCGCGGATGCCGAGGAATTTGTCGCCGTCGAAATTCACGTTCGCGCCGTGGACAACCATGAACCCCTCGGCCGCCTCGCTGGCATCTGCTGGCACGGAGAACGTGTGGATCGAGCCCGCGGGCTCATAAAGGTAACTGCCGGCGCGCTGGGGATCGTCGGGATATTCCAGGTAGTTCCAGCGTCCCTTGGTGGTGAAGAAGTGGACAGTGCCGGTATGGAAGTGCGCCGGCAGCCGGGTGCCGGGCTGGAACTTGCCGTAGAGAACCCAGACGCCGTTCTCGCGGTCGAGGAACAGGGGAACGATCTCGTAGCCGGGCGCCGCGCCGGGCAGAAAGTCGACCTCATGTATGTTAAGGGTCAGCAGCGCGTCCTGGGCGGTGATGGAGGTGGGCAGGGCCATCGTGGTTCTCCTCACAGAAGTCCGAGTTGTTGGAGCTTCAAGTCCGGCGAGGTGTAGGGACGCTCGCAGACGATCTTGTCCGAACCCGGCGCGAATTGGAACGAGGCCGCCATCCGGACCTTGAAGGAGCGCCCGGTAGGCGCATAGGTCTTCTCTCGCACCTGCAGGTCGCCGGAATGGGTGCCGGTCAGGAAGAACTCCACCAGCACAGTGTCGGTCGCATCGTCGGCGGCCAGCGAGATGATTTCGTTCTGCTGGTCCGGGAATGCGCGCCGGGACGCGTCGAAGTACGCGCGCACCGCCTCTTCGCCGTCGTGGACCTGGCCGTTGCCGTACATCTCGTAGCGGGGATGCTCGAAGGTAGCGATCACGCCGTCCCAGTCCTGCACGCACTCTAGCGCCATGTGATCGCGCACCGTCTGGAGGCGCGCCTCTCGTAGTTGATCCGAAGTCATGCAGTTGTTCATCCTTGTAGAAACGTTTCCGCAAGTATGCGGGATAGTGCACGTGCGGGAGTTGGTGGATACCCGTACTGAGAGACTCGAAGAAACGCTTAACCTAGTGGGAACGTTATCGCAGAAAGGTCATAAGCTATGAAGCTTGCAGGAAAGGTCGCGCTGGTTACCGGGGCCGGCACGCTGAGGACAGCATTCACCAAGCCCGACCAGGTAGGAAACGGGACGGCCTGCGCGATCACCCTTGCACGAGCGGGTGCAATGGTGGTTTGCACCGACCGATCATTGGCGGCGGCCCAGGCCGCCGTGGATCTGATCGAAGCCGAAGGCGGGCGGGCCGTTGCAATCGAGATGGACACTACTGACTCTTGCCGTGTCGATGCAGTTGTGACTGAAACCGCTGCCCGATTCGGGGGTATCCATGTGCTTCATAACAATGTGGGCATCGAGATACAGGGCGATCTCCTGCAGGTCACCGACGATGACTGGGATCGCGTAATGGCCGTCAATTTGAAAAGCGCGATGGCGATGGCGCGTGCAGTAGTGCCGGTAATGCGGCTCCAGCGGCTCGGCTCGATCATCAATGTCTCATCCACGGCCAGTCTGAAGTGGAGCCCAATGCAGTTCCTCTCGTACAGCACGTCCAAAGCCGGGCTGAACCACATGACGCGTGTGATCGCTCGTCAATACGCGGGCGATCAAGTACGGTGCAATTGCATCATCCCTGGGATGATTCGAACTCCGCACGCGGATGGGCTGTACGGCAGTGCGGAGGACGCCGAAGAGGGTCACCGCTTTCGCGACACTAGGTGCCCGATGGGCCGGCAGGGGTCACCTTGGGACATTGCGAACGCTGCACTGTTCTTGGCAAGCGACGATGCGTCCTATATCACCGGCCTGCAACTCGTCGTCGATGGGGGGGCGAGCTTGTAAAAAAAGCAGGCGACTCCTGCGCAAGCGCAGTTCAGATGGCTCGCATGTCTCATTCGACTTCGTTGGTGACCGCACCCTTCAGCTGCCAGGCGCGATGAACGGTCGGGAGATCGCCGATGCTATGCGGGCTAAGCGTCCGAACCTGCCGGTACTGTTCGTGACTGGTTATGCAAGTCTCCTACCTGCCCGCAGCAAGCCGATGGTTTCGCAAGCGAAAGTCTTTAGTCAAGCACTGTGGGTCCGCCTGGACCCGTGTGCCTGAGGTGCTTGGGCGCGACCGAGGACTTCGTCTAGACCAAAAACAATGGGATGATAAATCATCTCACACGAAATTAGGGTTGTGATTGAGTTGGAAAAAACAAACTGGAAATTTTAATGAAAGAAAAAAAGCCAGTGAGCCCTAACGCTCACTGGCCAATCCTTGGAGAAGCAAGCGGCAGTATTAGAACGAATGTCTCATGCCAACGACATAGCCCGTGGAGCTGCCGCCTGGCGTAGGCGAGGGAGATGCAATAGATCCGCCCAAGTTATTTATAGCAACCGTTCCTGCGCCCTTATTTTTCAAGCGTGCAACATCGGCATAAAGGGCAGTTCGCTTAGAGAGCGGATAAGTATATCCAATGCTCAATTTAACATGATCGTTCGCCGAGGCGTTCTGGCTAAATCGCGCGATCTGCGACTTGATTTCTCCTGCAGAACCGAGCGGCACTGCTCCACCCAAGGCCCACGTATCAGATTTTACTTCGGCTATCGGACCGCGACCGTTGATGCATTCCGACTGATAAAACGCCTTAGTTCGCACGAACCCGAAATCGTAGCTGGCTCCGATGTTAGCCACCTTGTAATCTGCCGCGTAAGAAGACGCGCCCGATGTGCGGACCGCATCGATGAAAGCAGTGTATGCAACACCGATCGCAAATGGTCCATTGGCGAAGCCAGCCGAAATACCGAAAACGTCTCCAGTTTTATCAGTAGATGCATTGCCTGCGGATGTGGAGATGCCCGCTGGATTAGCTACAGCTTGCTTGGTCGACAACTGCTCACCGAACGCATACTGAATACTTCCTGAGAAGCCACCCAACCGCTTTGGAAGAAAATAGGTCACGCCATTGCTGGTTCTGGCATAACTGCCAACTCCTGCACGGGAAGTTCCAGTAGTCTCAATCGTTCCGACTCCGCGCTGTCCCCATGTATCGTACGCAATCATATTCACGTAAATAGGTGTGTAATCACGCCCCATCCGCAATTCACCAAACGTATTGCTCAGACTGACGGTGCTGCGCCTGGCAAAGTCCAAACCAGTCGTCTGGCTCGCGCCAGCACCAACGTCATTATTGAGCGCACCTTCGAGCCAAAACCCTGCTGACAGACCACCTCCAAGATCCTCGGTGCCCCGGAAACCAAGTCGGGAGCTCGAGCTACCACCAGATACCAAGCCGGCCGAATGTCCCGCGCCTGAGGCACTCATACGGGCAATGCCCGCGTCAACAACACCAAAAAGGGTTACAGATGATTGAGCAAATGATGCCGTGCTAGATGCAGCGGCTAATACTGACGCGACAAACGTACCATAGCGCAAAGCCATAATATTATCCTATGATTAGGGGCCAGCAGTCAAAAGCGACCGGGCGAATTGCGTTTTATTATCAAACGCCTAATCCCGTGTGAATATAAACACAAGTGGATCAGGTTGATTGTTTGATGGCGAAGCAGCGGTCGCGAGGATTCGATGCGACTAGACGAGGAACTTACTCTGAATGGGAGCTGTCTGAATCAATCAGGCTTAATATTGCCTTTCCTGATAACTTGACCCCAGCGCACGTTTTCACGAACAATCAGCTCTCCAAAAGCAGCAGGTCCCTGCGGGTCGATTTCGTATCCCATTTCAGTGAGTTTTGCCCGAACATCCGGCATTGCAAGAACTGCGATGATTTCATCGCTCAACTTCTTGACGATGGGTTGCGGAACACCCGCGGGTGCTACAACGCCGCCCCAAGCTAGCATTTGGATATCTGGACCACCAGCTTCGGCCATCGTTGGGACGTCAGGCAACACAGTAGATCGTTTTGGGGCAGTTACTGCAAGGGCTCGCACTTTCCCGGCACGGATACTGGGTGCAAGCGTGCTGAGGTTGTCGATCATGACTTGAATACTTCCTCCCATCAGATCGGTATTGGCAGCAGGTGAACTCTTATAAGGAATGTGCACCATGTTTAGGCCGCTCGCTTGGCTCAGGGAAACTGCGGCCACATGCATGCTAGAACCTGAACCGGAAGACCCATAGAAGAGCTCGCCGGGCTTGCTCTTGATCAGCGCAATAAAATCCTTCAGATTTTTAGCAGGTACGCTGTTGTTGATTACTAGAACGTTAGGCTGGTTTGTCAACTTCGCAATGGGTAGAAAATCGCGGTCAGGATTAAAGGGTAGGCTAGACCGAAGCTGTCGATTCAGCACAAAGTTGGTGATATTTGCAGTGCCAATGGTGTAGCCATCAGGCGCCGATTTCGCGATCGCATCCAGACCGATAGCACCACTTGCGCCTGGCTTGTTGTCGATCACGATCGGCTGACCGAGCCTACGGCTCAATTGATCAGCGATAACTCGTGCTGCGGCGTCGGATCCGCCCGAAGCCGCCGCCGGCACTATCCAGCGGATCGGACGCTCGGGCCAAGCAGCTTGCGCACCCGCACAGAGTGTCATGACGGTAGCTGCGAACGTGAAATATCGAACGATGCGGAATGGAGAAAATCCGCGTCGTAGGGTGATTTTCTGAAACATAGCGCTTAGCTCCTTTTGCAGGTTAAGGGAAGGACGAGAATCTCAAAATGAAGCAGAATCGCTGACAGCATCTGCCGCTAGAGAATTGGCTCGGTTGAATAGCTCCAACCGCGCTAGCTGAATACGGTTCACTGCCGCTTCTAAAACACTTGCTTTTTCTTCAAGATGTCTTCTTTGATGAACGGCACGCTCACGAACCAACTGGGGAGCAGGTGCGCCATAAGAGTTGCGTGCATTCACATTTCTGACCGGATCAAGGCATTCGCTGACAGCTTGCTCTCTCAGTAGTACGGGTCGCTCAATCTGGGCCTCAGCAGCGCTAGATATCATCGCGGCGGTGATGCCTTTAGAAGTAATCCCTTTATCCATCGCATCGCGGACGACGGCTCCAATAATATGATGTGCGTCACGAAAAGAGATGTCGGCATCCCTGACCAGCAGATCAGCGAGATCTGTGACCGCTGAAAAATCTTCTGCAGCGCGTGCAACCATTCTCGCGCGCTGTAGTTCCACATTCCTTATTAGCAGCTCAACCAACT
Organism: uncultured Xylophilus sp.; assembly: GCA_913776965.1. Taxonomy (GTDB): domain Bacteria; phylum Pseudomonadota; class Gammaproteobacteria; order Burkholderiales; family Burkholderiaceae_C; genus Xylophilus. Next base: position 122,097 of record CAJYQL010000128.1, on the reverse strand, counting down.
GTAGGCAGCGCAAGGCTTCCTCGCAACTCTCCCAGCAGATTCGACTTCCTTCTCGACTGCTGTCTCCGGCATGGGAAAATGCAGTCGATTTGACAACACTCAAAGCAGATGCTGAGTTGCCGATGAAGTTCGCTGATTTTCCACGCAAATACTCAAGAACCATTGGGTTCTTTTTTTGCGGCATGATGCTTGAGGTGGTCGAAACACTATCTGGAAAAGCCAGATAGCCAAATTCAGGTGTTGACCAGATATAAAAGTCTTGTGCCATTCGGCTGCAAGTAACCATCATGATAGTCAAAGCGCCGTTGAGTTCCAGCACGAAATCGCGCGATGCGACCGAATCTAACGCACTTGCGACTGGCTGGCTGAACCCCAGCAAAGCGCTCGTAGAAAAACGATCAATCGAGAATGAGGTGCCTGCAAGCGCACAGGCGCCTAGGGGTGACGCGTCAGTTGTTTCAAGCGCATTGAGTAGACGGCCAATATCGCGTGTCCACGCATCAGCCAGTGCAGAGAAATAATATCCTAGCGTAATAGGTTGCGCCGCCTGCATATGTGTGTAGCCAGGCATGACTGCATCACTGAATTCCTCAGCTTTCGAAATTGCAAGAGCAACGACATTTTTTAATGCTTGGGTAATTCGAATTTCATAGTCGCGCGCTCGTATCCGATCGACAGTGGCTCCCATGTCATTGCGACTACGACCCGTGTGCAGCCGTCCACCGATATCAGGTCCGACAAGACTTATAAGGTGAGCCTCGTAGTTGAAATAGGCCTCTTCCCTTGCTGGATCAAGTTCAACCGCTTCCGGCCCTTCAGCATGCATTTGCGTTAAAGCCTTCGCAAGCTTCTTGCAAATGTCATGATCAAGTACACCTTGCTCCTCAAGCATAAGCAGGTGCGCCAAATTGATCTGCGTTAGCATTTCAAAATTTCCGTGAAACTCCCTGGTCAGACGCGGAAGTGGAATATTTTGAATAATCTCTTGGGCAAGCGGTTGCTTGAGACGGCGGCTAATCTTTGATTCCATAGATTTTTTGATAGATGTATATTAAAGCTTCGATGCTTAAATTAATGGCATATGCTTGTGTACTTTTTCAGCCAAGGCAACATCAGCGATGCCTACGCCTACAGACTTGAAAACGGTTATCCCCTCCAATTCCTTCTCGGCGGACGATTGAGAATTAATCAGATGGCCAATTTCTAGTATTTTCGATTTCAGACTTGAATGGTCTCGTGAAAGTACCAGGTCTCCGGCCTCTCGCATGGCCTGATCTGCTGATTCCACTAATACACGAGCAGCGCGTTCCAGCGTGGTGTCGTCAATTTCTCGGGTGGTAGGCTTAGACGAACCAATGGCTGCCACCAAAGTGTTGGGCTGCAGCCATGCGCCATCAAACAGTGGCTCGCTCGCTCGAGTGGCTGTAATAACTACACGTGCCTCAGATGCGGCAGTTTTGCTTCAACGGTTCGGCTTGCAATACCATACCGCCGTCGAATGTCGGAAACGAAATCCTCACCGTCGACTTGTGCGCATACCAAAATTTCCGAGGCGAATCCTCCCAAGCAGAAAGCCTCGGCATGTGCGCGTGCTTGAATGCCGCTGCCGAAAATCGCGACCGGAACACTAGATGCCCGCACAGAAATGTTTGCTACTAGCCGAGTTACGGCCGCAGTACGTAGGCGGGTGAGTTGATTACCCTGCACTATGCGCACGAGTTTGCCGGTCACTGTCGAGAACAGCGGAATAACGAAGTCGAACTGTCCGGCAACGGTGGGATAGATCTTGGCACCCATTACCTGTTCAGCGCCGTAGATCGCGCCCATCATTGAAAGTGAGGTGTTGTCCGCGAAGATGCGCACGCGCTCTTGCAACTGGGAGGAGCCCCGTCCCAGGTCTGTAAAGGCCGCATGCATTACGTTGACGGCGTCATCCATCGTGATCGCCCGAGCCACGTCTGCGTCAGGGATAAAAATATCGTTCATAGTTTTTTTGGAATAGAAAATGCACTCACTACGGTTCTTGATTTATCGTATGAGGTATCCAGCGAAGTCATTGCGAGGGCCAGTCGATCTGCGGATCCAAAGGCCAACGTCAGACCTAGAGCTCCCTGGCCAACGTTCAAATAAAGGTTGTCGTATTCCGGAGAGCGCCCTATCAGTGGCACCGAATCAGGTGTAGCCGGTCGTAGACCGACCCACGCTTCAGCAAGCCCTACATTCACTGAGTCGCCAAATGCATGGCGTGTGGCATTGATGAGTTGATCAACTCGCGCAGGATTTATGCGTAGATCGTATGTTCCTAATTCCGCCATTCCCGCGACGCGAAGTTTGGAGCCCACTCGTGCATAAACGATTTTGCGAGATGAATCGGTAATGCTTACTGTTGGTGCACGCGCGACGTCGGTCACTGGTACGGTAATGCTGTAGCCCTTAATCGGTTCAACTGGTATGCGAATTCCCAAATTTCGACCGAGTTGAGCGCTACCGACGCCATTAGCCAACACAAGACAGTCAATTGGCAACGTACCCGCAGCCGTGTGAATGCGTGATATCCGCCTGCGATCCAGATCAAATCCAGCAACTGCGGTTTCGTATTTAAAAGTCACCCCGCGCTTGACGAGCTGCTGTTCCAAATCAATACACAATGCATGGCTGTCGACGACACATTCGCTAGGCGTATACACGGCGCCTGCTATCCGTCCGCGAAAAGCTGCAAGAGACGGCTCTATTTGCAGACACTGCATTTCTGACAGCATTTGTTGCTCCGGTCCGCAGCCGGCTTGCAGGTCAACCTGGCGTTGAGCAGTTGCCATTGCTGCTGCGTCTGGCAAGAGGACCAACTTGCCATGCCGGCCGAACGCCAATGCTGCAGCGTCGCTACCTTCGATCCAAAGTTCCGTCTGCTCGCGGCTGCGTTGACCGAGTGCCAGAAGTTCGAGTGCGCCTCGCCGTGCAACGGAACGGCGGCAGGCTGCGAGGAAGGAAGTCATCCACCGCCATTGCGCAATATCCAGGCGTGGGTGTAGGGCCAACGGTGCATCTCCCGCAAATAGCAACTGCGGTAGCTCCGGCAACAAGCTTGGCTGGGCCAGCGGTGCAACGTATCCGTAGCTGAGTTGGCAACCATTGCCTCGACTGGCCCCATTGGCGACGCCAGGGCCAGCGTCGATCACAGTGACTTTCCAGCCTGCACGCACCAGCGCTGCTGCGCTGGTCAGGCCGACGATTCCTGCTCCAATGACGGTCACATGCCGACCGACACACGACAGCAAAGTGGTCTTCTGGCCTGCGTCCCAATAGGCATTGCTACGCTGTAGAGCGGAGGTTGAGGGAGGCGATTGGAGTGGCATGCAGTGGTGATATCCGGTTTTGAGGCCGAATAGTCACTTCTGCAGGCTCGAAGAGGAAGTGAAGAAAAGCGGGTCCGCTAGTCGTTTTGGAATACTTGCCGGGGGGCGGGTCAGATGTGTTCCCGCCCTTTTGCAAACTGTGCACGCAGCATGTCGACGTAATTGTGAAAAGCCGCCGAGTGACTCGCCCCCGCGCGATGGATTGCAAAGGCCCCCACCTCGATAGTTGGTTCCAGTTGCCTAATGGTCATTCCGTGGGAAATGACACTTGCCGTCATCTCATCTACCAGGGTATATCCCACGCCTTCGCGGGCTAGTGCCGCCGCAATGAAGTAGGTCCGCGTTTCAACTTTGGGCGTCGGTTCAGGCAGTTGCATCGATACGTAGACGTCACGGATGCGCTCTGCGAGAGGATCACTTCCCCCGATGCCGATCCAATCTTCCGCCGGGAGAGATTCCAGTTGCACAGGATGCGTGTCTAGCGAGCCGCCTGGCATTGCACGACTGAGATGCACGGTGCGGACGCTACCTAGGAACAGTGCTTCCATGCCCTGCTTGGGCGGTGGCTCGAAACACACCGCCAGATCTAGTTCCTGAGCCACCACTTGATCAGCAAGCTCGTCCCCGTTTGCCGTTGCAATATCGATGGACACCGTTGGATGCCGAGCGTGCAATGTCGCGACTGCGCGCGGAATGAGTCCAAGGCCGAGGCTAGGCAGACAACCTATACGCAGATGTTCTGCAGGGTCTCGCTTCAAGTCACGGGCCACCCGTTTCACGCTCTCAGCATGAGCGAACAGCACCGTGGTTTCGGAAAAGAGCCTTTCCGCTTCTTTGGTGGGTAAGAGTCTCCCCTGGGCGCGCTTGAAAAGGCTTAGGCCCAGCGCGTGCTCAGCCTGCACCAAAGCCTTGCTTGCTGCTGATTGGGAGAGGTGCAGCACATTGGCGGCGCCGCTGACTGAGCCACTGCGCATCACCGCGTGGAAGATCTCGAGATGTCTGAGTCTCATTCGACAAGGGTAGCCCAAGGTCGAAAGATGGCGCTCGGCCTGAGATCGAGGCGTGCCGCAAACATGGATCCACCTTTAGGCAGCGAAGTTGTCTGCAGCTCCTACAGGCGGAAACACCCCCCAGCCGGACTCTCAAAGGAAAAAATGAGGGGATGATAAATCGAGCTAACTCAATATGGCAGGCGGAAGAGACATTTGCAACGCGACGAAATTGAGCCGCCTCAATAGCAGATTATCTCCTCCGTCGTAGTGGGGGTTTTATAAACAGAGGGCCTGAGCGCTGCCGTCTGTTTAACGAGACTGCGCACCAGCCGAGAGCCCTAGTTCAGCGTACATCCATCATCTGACCGTCCGCTTGCCGACTGTATTGAACAATACGAGCGCGATAGTTAGCCAGACTGTCAATTACACGGGCGGCATCGCTATCCCGCGCACGACTGAGCTCTAACTCCTCTGTCGTCGCTTTCTTCAACGCATCAAGAATCTTCAGCGGGAGGGGCCTAATGCGAATGCCTTTAGCCTGAAGCCCTTGCATGGCGACTGCATTTCGGTCTTGCGCCCGCGCGATTGAACGCAGTGCAGCGGCCTGTGCGGAGTGCCTCACAATCTGCTGGAGATCCGGAGCCAAAGCAGTGAATTTCTTCTGGTCCAGAAATACGTGCAGCACTACGTCGGGCTCATGCCAGGGCGCGTAGTAATAGGGGGCGTATTGTGCCAGCGGCAACTGCGCGTCGACTGCGGGTCCTACTACGTCAGCAGCATCGATGCGACCTTCGGCGAAGGCTGCAGCAATCTGTCCGAGCGGCAGGTTCACCGGCACCGCGCCGGCACGTGCCAACACGCGGCCAGGAAACCCGGCTACGCGAATGCGAACGCCACGCAGATCTTCTGGACTTCGCAATTCGCGCGCGAACCATCCGCCCATCTGGACGCCGGTGTCGCCCGCCGCCAGGGGTACGATTCCGTAGGGTGCGAGTAGCGATTCGAACAGGACTTGGCCTCCTCCCTCGTTGAGCCAAGCATGACCCTCGATGGCTGTCAGACCAAAAGGTACCGCCGTGAAAAAGTCGATCGCAGGCACTGCGTCGGCGTAATACTGCGCCGTCGTGTGCACCAAGTCGAACTGGCCATCACGCACTGCTTGGAATAGTCCGGCAGGTTTACCGTGTCGAGCAGGATCAACTACTTCGATTACGAGCCGTCCGCCGGAACTGGCTTTGACCGTTTCAGCGAAGTCGACCGCGGACTCATGCAGGAGTGGCAGGGAGGTCGGCCAAGAGGTGCCCATGCGCCATACGATTGGCGTAGGCGCCTGCGCCCAGGCTGCACCAATGCCCAGCATGAGATAGAGCAGCAAAAACAATGCAGCGTTCAGTGGGACGTAGTTCACTGCATTACTCCGCTTGGATCTTTTTTTCAGCGGCGATCCGAGACCATCGTGCAATTTCAGTCTTCAAATACGCTTGAGCTTGGGCCGGTGATCCGCCGCTGATATCCGTGCTTAATGCAGCCAGCTTTTCGCGCACATCGGGCAGCTGCAGTACCTTGTTCATTGCTGCAGCCAAGATGTCGCGCGTAGGCTCTGGCAGTTGCGCCGGCCCCATCAACATGTACCAAGCGCCGATCTCGTAGTCGGGAACGCCTGCTTCAATCACCGTCGGTACCTCGGGCAAAGTCGGCACTCGCGTGCGGGTCGTTACAGCAAGCGCTCGCAGCTTGCCGGTGCGGATCTGCTGCAGCACTGTCGGTACGGTGTCAAAGTTCACATCTACTTGACCCGCCACCAGATCGACCAGCGCTGCGCCACTGCCACGGTAGGGTACGTGCGTCATCGTTGTGCCCGTCGCGAGCTGGAACATCTCGGCGGCGAAATGCTGCTGTGTTCCGTTGCCCGAAGACGCGTAGTTCAGACCCCCCTTGCGATCCTTGGCCAACGCGATGAACTCGCGAAGATTTTTTGCAGGAAATGCGGTCGGTACTACGATCACCTGCGGCACGCTGCCGATCAGCGTAATTGCCGAGAAATCCGTGGCTGCGGATTTCGCCAGCCGCGGCGTAATGGCGGGGACCATGGCGTTCGAGCTGACGTGACCCAGGAGGAGGGTGTAGCCGTCAGGCTTAGCCTTCGCGACAGCGCCAGCCGCGATCGTGCCGCTGGCACCAGCTCGATTTTCGATCACCACGGGCTGCTGCAGCACTTCGGCTAGGCGCGGAGCAAGCTGGCGGGCGATCAGATCGGTTCCGCCACCCGGCGCGAAGCCAACTAGCAGGTTGATCGGTTTGGATGGGTAGGCGTCCTGCGCCTGCACTGCACCGACAAGGCACAGCGCGGCGAGAACCACGCGGGAAAAAGATCGCATGGTGTTGTCTCCTCCAGCCGGACTCAGTGGAATTCCATCAGGCTGCCGAAGCCCGTGCACTGGTCCTTGATGCCCATCTTGCGCAGCGCCGACCAATAGATGACCGGCCCCGAGGCGAACACAGGTTTACGCAGCCACTTCTCCGCATCATTGGCAACCCGCGCGTAGGCCAGATTAGTGCCCAGCTGCAAGATGGCGTCAGGCTTGCTGGCCTCGCAGCGCAGGGTGGCGTCGGCGAGCTGCTCATAAGTCTGTGATGCGACGTGAATGATGCTTTCGCATTTCAAACCCTCGACGTGCACAACTTCGAAGCCGCGCGATTCGAAATAGCTGATCGCGTTGTGCTCGATCACCGGGTAGTACGGAGTGAGGAGCGCGACCTTCTTGGCACCGCACAGACGGAAAGCCTGTTCTGCAGATTGAGCGCCCATCGTGACCGGAACACCGGACGTCTTCTCCAGATGCTCGAGAAGCGCAAAGCTTCCTTTCTCGCCACCCATGTAGCTCTGCGAAGACATCCCGAGAACCAGATGGTCGATCAGCGCTTCGTTGAGACGCCGCACAGAGTCGTCGAGGTTCGCCGCCACGTTCTTCATGATGATGGACCAGTCCTCATCGGCTGCGATCTTCTGGTTGGGCACGTAGTAGCGATCAACAGCATTGATGACACCGCGTGGCCGCATGTCCATCATTTCGTTCTCGACATTGACGTTGGGTCCTGGCGTCATGATGCCGATGACGCCCCGGGGCCCCAACGCGTTCACATAGCGCCGATCATCGTGTGTAGAACCGTCGATTTCCTTGATGCCCTGCTGAAATGCATTCATTTCATGTCCTTGAGATACTTTAAAGGTCAGTTTTTGCGTCACTCACAACGTTTGTGAATGCATTTAAACTGTAGCTGGTCTTTGTCAAGACTGTCAACTTTTTGCATTCATAGGTCGCTAAAATTTCGTTAGATGGTGCATTAAAGATGCATGAAATACGCAAAATGAATTCAAAAACCGCGTCAACCACTGTGCATACCAGCCTGCTAGAGCGCCTGCGCGAGGTCTTTGTGGCTGGAGAATTCGTTGAGGGAGACAAGGTCCCGGAGGCCGCGCTGTGCGAACGTTTTGGCGTGTCGCGTACACCCTTGCGTGAGGCACTTAAGGTGCTTGCTGCGGAGGGCCATGTAGAGTTGCTGCCGAATCGAGGCGCTCGCGTTCGTGCGCTGTCGATCGCGGAAGCCGAGGGGCTGTTCTCGGTGGCGGGCGCGCTGGAGGCGTTGGCCGGAGAGCAGGCGTGCGAGCGCATCAGCCCGGAGGAAATCGACGCACTACAGACGATGCACGATGAGATGCGTGCATGTCGCAACCGGCACGACATGGCGGCCTACTACGCATTGAATATGCGTATCCACAGCTCTATCGTCGACGCCACCCGCAATCCTGTGCTGATCGGGGTCTACAGCACGTTGAATGCCCGAATCTCGCGCATCCGCTTCGCGTCACCGATGTCCGACGACATCTGGGCGCGGGCCATGGCAGAGCATGAGGGCATGCAAAACGCATTGATGCGGCGCGATGGCGCCGCGCTGTCCAGCATCCTCAAAACGCACTTGAAACATAAATGCGAGAGCATCCTTGCCTCCATGACTGCGCAGCAGGCGGCGACAACGGGGCAGCGTGGTACGAGGCGGCGCAGCACACGAACGGTCGCTGAAGCATCAGCCGTTAGCGAGTGAGCGCACCATTACGCATCAGAATCCTTCGAGGACCACCTTCCCTCGCACCTTGCCGCTTTCGACCAGCGCGTGGGCGCGGCGCAGATTCGACGCATTCACTGTACCGAGATGCTCCGCGAGCGTCGTTCGGAGCCGCCGCTCGTCCACCAGGTCGGCCACCCGATTGAGTAGCAGCCGCTGCTGATCAATGTCTTCTGTCTCGAAGAGCGAGCGGGTGAACATCAGTTCCCAATGCATCGAGATGCTCTTGCGCTTGAGCTTCATTACGTCGAGTGGCACTGCCGGATCATCGATCAATCCAAGTCGGCCTTGAGGGCGTAGACATTCGATGATCTGCTCGTAGTGCTGATCGGTCTGGGTGAGCGATGCGACATAGTGCACCGGTGCTCGGCCAGCGGCTGCCAGTTCGCCCGCGAGGGGACGAGTGTGGTCGATGACTGCATGTGCACCGAGGTCCAGGCACCACTCGCGGGTCTCCGGCCTCGATGCCGTCGCAATGACTTCGAGCTGCGTCAGCTGCCGGGCCAGCTGAATCAGCATAGAACCCACTCCGCCGGCACCACCGACAATCAGCAGGCGCTCGCCGGCTCCCCCTCCCTCGCGTATTCCAAGCCGCTCGAACAACAACTCCCATGCCGTGATCGCAGTCAGTGGCAACGCCGCTGCCTGTCCATCGTCGAGACGAACCGGGGCGCGGCCAACAATTCGCTCGTCCACTGCGTGGAGTTCGGCATTGGTGCCAGTCCGGGCAATGGAACCGGCGTAATACACACGGTCTCCTGGACCGTAGTGCTGTACGTGCTGGCCGACCGCCTCGACCACGCCTACTGCGTCCCAGCCTAACACTTTGGCTTGGCCGGCCTCTGGCGTCACACCGCGTCGGATCTTGGTATCGACGGGGTTGACCGATACCGCGTGTACCCGCACTAGGAGGTCACGCGGGCCAATCGTGGGCGCAGGCAACTCGATATCGAGCAGGGCGTCGGGATGATCAATGGAGAGGGGGTGAAAGTAGCCGATGGCTTTCATGGAATGCTTTGCGCGTTGGTGGTGAACAAACTTTAGAATTTCAGTATTCATTTGATAAGCCGTCTCGCCGAAGAAACATCCACAAATGAAGATTGAAAGTACTGCCGACTTGAATTTGCTGCTGCAGACTGCGCAACAGGGTTCACTTTCCGCGGCAGCACGCGCAGTAGGTTGCACTCCTGCAGCAGCCAGTGCTGCTCTCAAAAGGATGGAGCGGCAATTGGGTGTTCGACTTTTTGAGCGGTCGACCCGGGCGTTGCGGCCGACGGAGGAAGGCGAGCGACTACTTGACTATGCACGTCGGGCGCTGGAATTGCTCCAAGAAGGGGAAGCGCAGGCCACAGCTGGATCAGATGCCTTGATCGGCAGTGTGCGGCTGTCCGCACCCTCAGATCTGTCGCGCAGCGTTCTGCTGCCTTGGCTCGACGCATTTCTTCAGGCGCATCCCGGGGTGCAGCTCACACTGCATGCAAGCGATCGCGTGCAGGACATCGTGCGCGACGCAGTCGACCTAGCGCTGCGATATGGCGTCTTGGCAGATTCGCAATTGGTAGCCCGACCGCTCGCGATCACGGAGCGGGTTTTGTGTGCTGCACCGGCTTATATTGAACGTCATGGCACTCCGAGATCGCCCCACGACCTCCTCAACCACAACTGCCTGATCTTTCACATCGGCTACCAGCGCTACACGACATGGCAGTTCGTTCGGGACGGTCAGGCAACTGCGGTGCGGGTGTCGGGCGACCGCAGTGCCGATGATGCAGCGATCGCGCATCAGTGGGCGGTTGCTGGCGCAGGTGTCCTCTACAAAGCTCGTCTCGATGTAGAAGGGGATCTACGGGCAGGGCGACTCCTCAGGCTTTTGCCTGAGTGGGAGGGGGAGCGCTATGAGTTGCATGCTGTCATGCCTAGCGGTCGATTTGTACCGCAAAGAGTACGTGCGCTCGTCGACTTTCTAGCCATGCAATTCGCTCGAAACTGAAAAAAGCTCTGGACGCTGCGTGGGCGTGGGAGCAATCGAGCTCTCAAATTGCAGATCCATTGTGGCGCCGAGGATGCTGGCACTTTTAATGCGTCGGATGCAAAACTTCGATAACTAAAGATACGCGACGCCCAGAAGCGCGCTACCGGTCCTCGCACGAATCGAAGGACGCAAGATGATTAGTACGACGCTCGGCCGTAGCAACAGCCAGTCGGCAGGTCATCAGCAGCGCCGGCAGCGTCGACAGTCGGCATGGTGGCAAACATGGCCTTTCTGCCTCGCGGTCCGAATAAAAACGCCGCCGTACCAAGCCCGCAGGACCGCTTTCGCTGCTAGCACTTGCGGTATCGCATTCCCCTAGAAAAGTTCTCGGTTTCGCGCGCGAAAGTCGTGGGGTGGACCTTGGGCACCCGCTGGACCCTCACCACCACAAAAAACGAGGGGATGATAAATATTAGTATCATCCCCTCGCTTTAATGTTCTTGGTGCTGAGATTTCATCGAATACTTAGCGTCACCTAATCAGTCATTGATTGATAAGGAAATCGTCCCGGTTCTTGTCCTTAATCCACAGCGGAGGCTTGCCTCGCCCCGTCCACGTGGCGCCAGTCGACGGGTCACGATATTTAGCTGCAACGGCCGTGCCTTTTGCCGAACTTACCTTGCGAGTCGAGCCAGACGGAAAAATGTCTTCTTGCGTTAAACCAAATTCGTCGATCATGGCGCGCACCCGTTGCACAGCGGCGCTCATCTCGGTTTGGCGTGTCTCAGCGATTTGCTTTTCGAGTTGTTCGCGTTGCTGCAGAAGTTCTTTGTAGCTTGCCATCAATGGCTCCCAAGTTAATTGTGGTGAGCATACTAACTCAGCTAGGCAAGAAAAGCAGGAATTGTTCAATCGAAATACCCTTCCGCGTTTTCGAGTCTTTGCAATTGCCTCGTCAATCACGCCCTTAGTAACGTCGATGATTGGGCTCTGCAACCTATTTGTCGTTGCTGGTTTGCGCAGCTTTCGACCAATCCTCCATCAACTGCAGCCGCCTTTGCGCCATATCACCTCGCGCATAAGCTCGCACCGTCTGATCCCCCACCACGTGCGCCAGCGCCATCTCCAGCAGTTCATGCGGATAGTCCGTCGCCTCCATGCCCCAGACCCGGAAGCTCGATCGGAACCCGTGCATGGTGTAGTTGAACCCGAGCCTTCGCAGCAGCTGGGTGAAGGTCATATCGCTGTAGGCCTGACCCTTCGGGTTGCAAAAGATCAGTTCCGGGTCGCGGAAGCCTGCATATTCCTGCTGTTGCTTTGCTTGGCGCAGGATCTCCTTGGCCCGCGCTGACAGTGGCACCCGGTGCTCCCGGCTAGCCTTCATCCGGTCACCGGGAATGGTCCAGTGCTGCATCTGGGCATCCACCTCTGCCCATCGTGCTCCTCGCACTTCGCCCGAGCGCGCAGCCGTCAAGATCGTGAACTCGAAAGCCAACTTGACTTGGGTAGTGGCGGTGCTCTGTCGGACCGCATGAAGGAGGGCAGGGACATCCTTGTACGGACACGAAGCATGGTGCTCGACCTTACGAGCACGGTCGTTGGTACCCAGCGCCAGCTTGACTTGCTTCCATACCTCAGCGTCCAGACCCAGGCAGTAGTCCTTGGCGGCGCCGTAGTTCATCACGGTACGAATGCGCTGCAGGACCCGGCTGGCAGTCTCGGCTTTGTCCTTCCAAATGGGGGCCAGCGCTTTGACGATCTGGGGCTTGCCTACTTCTCCAATTGGTAGGTCTCCAACGGCCGGGAAGGCGTAGGTCGCCAGCGTGTTGATCCACTGCTCGCCGTGCTTGGCGTTCTTCCACTCGTCTTTGTGGGTGTGGTGGTATTCCTGGGCGCAGTGCCGAAAGGTGGTGCTGGCTTGAACTTGTGCTTGGGCCTGCGCCTCGGCAGCCACTTTCTCGGCTTTGCGGGCGGCCTTGGCTTTCTGGCGTTCGCCGACCGGGTCGATGCCGTCTGCGATCTGCTGGCGAAAGCGGTTAGCGCGTATTCGGGCTTCAGCCAGGCCGAAGTCGTCGATCGAGCCCAAACCCATTTCCCGCGTTTTGCCTTCCATGGTGTACCGCAGGATCCAAGAGCGGCCGTGGCAGTTTTTGGCTACTTGCAGGTAGAGGCCGTGGCCGTCCAAGTGGTAGCCCGGTGGTTTGCTACGCAGGTCGACGGGGCGCAGGAGTTGGCGGTGGGTCATGTTGGGCGGGGTAAGGGTGGGGCCATAACGCCGGCGGTCGGCGCAAAGCCAATAGGGCGGGCATACCGGCCAACGCTCAGAAAGAAAGCCACCCGGAGGGGCGTATTTACCCTTCATGTTACCCACATTATTAACTGCATACTAGTGCTTTTTCTTGCACGGTGGTGCACATGACGGTATGGCTAACCCGTTGCCCCTACGCAATTTTTGCACTGGCATGGTTGCCCTTGCACTGCGTTGCAGTTAGGATGTTGCGGTCTGAGCTTCCGCCAGCGAATGTACGAAACGGGCCTGCGGGCCCGTTTTTCGTTGGGCTTTCATCGCTGGCCGAACGATGAGGCGGTGGATTGCGGGACCGTGTGAATCGAGGCATTCACCCGCCCCAGGCGAGGCCGACGGTGCCGAGCCATGGCAAATCCGGTAAGCCAGCGGCAGGTAGGTCACCCGAGTTCCGACAACTGCGCGTGAACGCGTGGACGCGTAATGCGACCGCAGTTACGTTGACGGTCTGCAGTTTCCACACCGCTTGTTCCTGCAACTCCACAGCAAACACATAGAATAAGAACAATTCGTGTTTATTTCTCATTGAGAGTTCCTATGCTCAAACCCACTCTGTTCGCGGCCCTGCTGACCACCTTCGGCTGCGCCCAGGCTCATGTCGTCTGGCTGGAGCCGGTGGGTGCCGACGGCACGGCGCGCGCCTATTTCGGCGAATGGGCGGACGACGTGCGAGAGACCGACACCGGTTACCTGAAGCTCGTCACGGCGCCGCGTGCACCTGCACCCGACGGCACGCTGCTGCCGGTGATGCGCCACCACGACCATCTGATGTTCCAGGCCGCACCGCAGGCCGACGCACGGCTGGTGGGCGGCTATGTCAACGATAAGGGCACGATCAGTCTCTACCAGGCCAAGACCGGCCGCACCGAGACGCAGCCGCGCAACCCGCTGGAATTGGTGCCCACGGCGCCGAACGCCAACACCTTCGTGCTGCTGCTCGCCGGCCAGCCGCTGGCCGGCAAGGACGTCGTGCTGTCCGGGCCGCCCAAGTGGGAGAAGAAGTTCAAGACCGACAACCTGGGCCGCGTGACGCTGCAAACGCCGTGGCCGGGGCAGTACGTCGCGGAGATGGTCCACCTCGACACGAACGGCAGCGGCTCCTGGGACGGCAAGCCCTACAGCCAGACGCGGCACGTGGCGACCCTGACCTTCCTGGCACCGTAGCGTTCCTCGGCCGGGGCGCTTCGCGCCTCGCCGTCCATCCTGTACGGGAGACATCGGCCGACCGGCACCGCCGGATACCCGATGTCCTCGACTGAAAAGCCCGCGCGCTGCATGTTCCGGTCCTCGACCTCGCCGATGAATTCCTCCGTCCCGCCCCGTCCATTGCCGTCCGCCTCGCGCGCCGAGGCCTCGCCCTCCATGCGCGGCCGCGGGTGGCTTGCGGGCAGCACGGGGCTGCGCTACAGACTCGGCGTGGCGGCCCGCACAGTCGTGGCGATCGGCGGCGGCTACGGGCTGTCGGCGCTGGTGGCGGCGACGCTGTCGGTGTGGCTGCCGATGACGCGGGTGGAGGCGGTGGTCACCGGCACGCTGGCGGCGTTCGTGGTGTATCCCTGCGCGGTGATGGGTGTGTTCGCCGCCCGCAGTCTCGCCCGGGCCTATGCCGGGCTGCTGGTGCCGGCCGCGGTGCTGGGTGCGCTTCTGCTCGTGCACCTGCGGACGGGAGTCCTGCCGTGAAAGAAGGTTTCCGCCAGTCGATGGCCTGGCTGCACACCTGGAGCGGCCTGCTGGTCGGCTGGGTGCTGTTCCTGGTGTTCTGTGCCGGTACTGGCGCCTACTTCAAGGACGAGATCACCTTCTGGATGAAGCCGGAGCTGCATCGGTCGGCCGCCACGCCGGTCACGCAGGAGCAGACGGCTGAGCGCTCGGTGGCCTTCCTGCAGCAACGCGGGCCGGACGCGGTGCGCTGGTTCATCGGCCTGCCGACCCAGCGCGAGCCGACCGCGCGCCTCTTCTGGAACCCGCCGCCGAAGCCGCTGCCGCCGGGCGCCGAGAAACCCCGCCGCCAGCGCTTCGAGAGCGCCAACCTCGACCCCGCCACCGGCCAGGCCACGGGCGAGGCCCGCGCCACCCGCGGCGGCGAATTCATCTACCGCCTGCATTTCGACCTGCACTACATGCCGGCGCTCTGGGCGCGCTGGATCATCGGCTTCTGCGCGATGTGCATGCTGGTCGCGATCCTGAGCGGCATCGTCACCCACAAGCGCATCTTCCAGGACTTCTTCACCTTCCGGCCGAAGAAGGGCCCGCGCAGCTGGCTCGACGCCCACAACGCGACCGCGGTGCTGGCGTTGCCTTATCACCTGATGATCACCTACACCGGGCTGGTCACGCTGATGTTCATGTACATGCCGTGGGGCCCGCAGGCGGCCTACCGGGGCGACACGAAGACCTTCAACGCAGAGATGTTCCCCGCCGATGCCACCCGCGGCGACAAGCCCGCTGGCCGCGCCGCGCCGCTGGTGCCGATGGCGCCGCTGCTGGCGCAGGCGCGGTCGCACTGGGGGCCGGACGCTCAGGTCGGCCGGATCGTGGTGATGCATCCGAACGATGCCAACGCCACCGTCACCATATCGCGGCAGGAAGGCCACGACCTGTCGTTCGAGCAGCCGTCGATGGTCTTCAGCGGCACCACCGGCGCGCTGCTGTCCACCCACGGCGACCGCATCGGCCCGGCGGCGGAGACACGCGGCGTGCTCTACGGGCTGCACGTCGGCCGGTTCTCCAGCCCGCTGATGCGCGGCCTGTTCTTCCTTTCGGGGCTCGCGGGCTGCGCGATGGTCGCCACCGGCCTGCTGCTCTGGGCGGTGAAGGAGCGACAGAAATGCGCTAAGGCGTTGAAGCAGGGCGGCCGGGTCGGCTTCGGCGTGCGCTTGGTGGACGGACTGAACGTCGCCGCCATCGCGGGTCTGCCGATCGCCTTCGCCAGCTATTTCTGGGGCAACCGCCTGCTGCCGACGGGCTTGGCGGACCGGGCGCAGATGGAAATCCACCTGTTCTTCGCCGCCTGGGCGATGGCGGCGGTCGCAGGCCTGGCCTGGCCTTCGCGGCGAATGTGGCAGATCCAGCTGGCAGCCGGTGGCGCCCTGTTCGCCGGCGTGCCGATGCTCAATGCGCTGACCACGCACAGCCACCTCTTCATGGCGATACCGGCGGGGCTGTGGAGCGTGGCCGGCTTCGACCTGGTCTGCCTGGCCCTCGGCCTTGCGCTGCTGGCCGCCGCGTGGACGGTGGCGCGCCCCCGGCCTGCCGCGCGGCCGAAGCCGGTCCGCGCACTTTCAGGCGCACCGGTCGACCCGTCGGCGCATCCGCCAGGACCGTCTTCGGCGACGGCTCGCAACCCGGCGGGCGCCGCGCCATGAGCGCGACCGTGCTGTGGATGGCGGGCGCCTTCGCGTCGGCGCTGGGCGGCTTTTCGGCGCTCGGGCTGGCGATGGACCGGCATTTCGAGGACGGCTTCGGCCGCGGCCGCACCTCCGACCGCGCGCGGCCCTGGTTGCGCGTGGCGGGTGGGCTGGGCCTGCTGTCGTCGCTCCTGGCCTGCTGCGTGCTGCGCGGCAGCGCCCAGGGCTGGGTGCTGTGGTTCGGCATGCTGACCGCGAGCGCGGTGGCGGTGGTGCTGGTGATGAGCTATGCGCCGCGCCAGTCGGCACGGGTGCTGGTCGCGGCCGGTGCGGTCGCCGTCCTGACGCTGGCCGCAGGTTGCTGGCGCTGGGACGGATGCTACTGAATCAATAGCTGCATGCGCCCGTCCAGCGGGCGCAGAAGACCGATTTCCTTCACATTTTTCCCAGGCCTGCGGTTCGAACGGCCGATCCGCGGTCGGCTGGGCGAGACCTCTCAAAAGCCGAAGCGCGGTGCGCTGTCCGGCGACGAGTGCCGGCGCCGGAAGAAGTGCATCGGTGCGATGGCGGTCACCGGCACCGCGACGCCGTCGACCTCGTAGGGTCGGAAGCGGGCGGTGCGCATCGCCCGGATGGCCGCCGCGTCGAGCGTGCTGTTGCCGCTGCCTTGCAGCAGCGCCACCCGCTGCACCGCGCCGTCGGCCGCCACGTGGACCCGCATGGCCGCGGACCCGCTGGCGACCGGTTCGCCGCGCTCGGCCCGGTCGAGCGGTACGGCCACCCGGATCGGCGCCAGCGGACGCAGCGCCTCGATCGGCACCGTGCGGGCGGGCCAGGGCTCGTCGTCGGCCGGGGTGGCGCAGCACGACAGGAGCAAAGAGACGGTCGCCACAGCAGTGCCCGCAAGGAGGGAACGACGGCGACTGCCGGGTGCTGGAGTGTCGATACGGGAGGACGGGCAGGGCACGGCCGGATGGTCGATCGATGGGGCGGCGCTGTCTGCAAGCGGTGGTAAGAAGGCGGTGAGGGTCGCTGCGGGTGTGCAACGCCGTAGACGCAGCGACGCCTGAACGGCAGGGGGCCGGTGCGTGGAGGATCGGTACGCCATTTCTCGCGTACAGGAGGCGTTCAAACCCGATAGTCCGTCGGCGCCATGCCGACGAGATCCGGGTTCACAATCCAATGAATAAGAATTACAATCAATTGCATTAGCCAAGCCGCGGGCGGCGCTGTCATGAAGGCACGTCCCATCCGGTTCAGCCAGAGACCCGAGCGGGTCGTGATCGTCCGGCGCTGGCTTTGTCCGTTTTCTTCGTCCTGGTGCATCGCGGCGCGTACCCAGGACCTATTTGTGAAGAAAACCGTACGTGCCGACAGGTACTTTCCCTCTGCCCGCGCCATCTGCCGTACCGGCCGCTGGGGCGTCGTGCTGCTGGCCGCATCGGGCGTGCCGGCCTGGAGCCAGGATGCCGCGCCCAGCGTGGCGGAACTCGGCTCCGTCACCGTCAGCGGGGCGCGCGAAAGCGCCTCCACCCGCCTGCCGCTGACGCCCAAGGAGACGCCGCAGTCGGTGAGCACGATCGGTCGCCAGGAGATCGAGCAGCGCGCGCTCACCAGCGTCGACGCGGTGCTGCGCAGCGCCACCGGCATCCATGTCAGCTTCTACGACACGCAGCGGCCGCTGTATTTCGCACGCGGCTTCCAGATCACCGATTTCCAGATCGACGGCCTGCCGACGTACAGCAGCAGCACCAACCAGGAGTTCGATACCGCGCTGTACGAGCGCATCGACATCGTGCGCGGCGCCAACGGCATCCTGACCGGTGTCGGCACGCCCTCGGCGACCATCAACCTGATCCGCAAGCGGCCCCAGCGCACCTTCGGCGGCTCGGTGGCGCTGACCGCCGGCTCCTGGGACTTCTACCGCGGCGAGGTCGACCTGAACCTGCCGCTGAATGCCGATGGCAGCGTGCGCAGCCGGTGGGTCATCGCACCGCAGAAGCGCCAGAGCTTCCGCGACCGGTACCAGGAAGACAAGTACGCGCTGCTCGGCGTGGTGGAGGCCGATCTCGGCAGCGCCACGGTGGTGTCGCTCGGCTACCAGCGCCAGAACAACGACCCGATCGCCGGGCTCTGGGGCACCATTCCGCGCTTCACGACCGACGGCGGCCTGGCGAACCTGCCGCTGTCGAGCAACTTCTCGCCGTCGTGGACCCGCTGGTCGCGCGAATCCGGCACCCTGTTCGCGACGGTGGACCACCAGCTCACCGACGACTGGGCCCTCAAGGCGACCTACCAGCACACCGAGGGCGAGACCTTCAGCCTGCGGACTTACGCCTACGGCGCCTCCACCGCGCTGGCGCCGTTCGTCAATCCTGCCACCGGCGCCGGCGTACGCCTGTACGGCGCTGTCGGCGGAGGCACGGAGAAGCAGGACACGCTCGACGCCTACCTCACCGGCAAATTCGCCCTCGCCGGGCGCCAGCACGACCTGACCGTCGGCTTCAGCAGCCTGCGC
The DNA here is from genome assembly GCA_913776965.1 of uncultured Xylophilus sp. Lineage (GTDB taxonomy): Bacteria > Pseudomonadota > Gammaproteobacteria > Burkholderiales > Burkholderiaceae_C > Xylophilus. The sequence goes on along the minus strand of CAJYQL010000128.1, from coordinate 103,485 downwards.
ACCAACACCCGCACCGACGGCTACGCCAGCATTGCGGGATGGAGCTACACGATTCCCAACGTCTACACCTGGGACGGCACCGCGCCCCAGCCGACGGTGGCGCGCACCGGTGCCTTCACCGAGCAGGTCACGCGACAGGATGGCGTGTATGCGTCGGCGCGCTGGCGCCTCTCCGATCGCCTGTCGTTGCTGACCGGCGCGCGGCTCACCAACTGGCGTCGGCAGACGGACAACTTCAACACGACCGGGACGTACACCAGCACCACCGCACGCCAGTCGGTGCGTCGGGAGGCGTCGCCGTTCCTGGGGCTGGTCTACGACGTCACGCCGGAAGTGGCGGCCTATGCCAGCCACACCGGCATCTTCAATCCGCAGAACTACCGCGACCGCAACAACAACCCGCTCGCGCCGGTGGCGGGCACCAGCAACGAGATCGGGCTGAAAGGCGAATGGCCGCAGCGGGGCGTCAGCGCGTCCTTCGCGGTCTTCGAGGTCAAGCAGGACAACTACGGGGTGCGGGACAGCGGCGTACCGGCGGGCACGCTGCCCGACGGCGGCTCGGCGTACGTCGGCGTGCAGGGCACCCGCAGCACCGGCTGGGAACTGGACACCGGCGCGCGCCTGGCGGCAGGGTGGCGGGCGACCGCCGGCATCACGCGGGTGCGCACGCAGCGCAACGCGGCGGACCTGACCTACGCGAACATTCCCGAATGGATCGTGAAGCTGGGGTCGCAGTACCGCTTCAGCGGTCTGCTGGAGCCGCTGGAGATCGGCGGCCAGTTCCTGTGGCAGGGCCGCATGGACGCGTTCAACGTGCCGAGCCCGTCCGGCCCGGCGACGGTGACGCAGTCAACGTTCGGCCTGCTGAACCTGAATGCGTCCTGGCGGTTCAGCGACAAGACGACGCTGCATCTGGCGGTCTTCAATGCGGCGGACAAGCGGTACTGGGCGACCCTCGACTACCCCAACTATGGCGACAGGCGTTTTGCCAGCGTGACCCTGCGCAGCCGGTTTTGATATCCGACGGGTAGCGTCTGTGCCGCATAGGGACGCCGAGGACTGCAAGCCGCGGGGTAACCGGTGGGCCGCCGGTAATGGCGCGACGGGACTTTCGAACGCGGCGGGGCCTTGAACCAGTCGCGCAGGCGCATCAGTAAGATCTGCCAATACCGCGTTCACGCATCCGTCGCGGCGGTCGGCTCCAGTGCCGCATCAGCAGCAAAGAGGTGCCCAGGCTCATTGCCAGCGTCGTGGCGCCGCCGACGACGAGCCATCCCATCGGAACATTGGAGCGGGCCGACAACTCCGTGCGGGGCAGGCCGGCCACGACCCACCAGGGCGTGCCCCTCACTGGGGCGATGGCCGTCGCGACCTCGATCCCTTCTTGCGTCCGGGAATAGCTGACCCCGGGTTTGCCGGACTGGATCAGGGCCTTCAACGACGGCGTGGCGCGGGTTCCCAGGTACTTCTCCTCGTCCCGGGAGCGGGCGACCACGACCATGTTCTGGTCCAGCAGGGCCGCCGTCCAGCTATCGGGCCAGCGCTGCTCCCGCAGCACGACACCCAGAGCCGCGGGCTTCAGGGATATGCGCAGCCCATAGGTTGTGACGCCGTGCATCCGCCAGGGCACCGCGAAGCCGACCGTCAGGTCCGCCAGGGCGCTCTCGATACCCATGCCGGCTATCCAGACGCTGCTGTGGTCGAAGATGGCATGGGCGCCCATGGGCAGCGGTCTCCACGGCGGTGGCCGGTCGTGGGCCAGGTCGGTGTGGAGCACGACATGGCCCGCCCGGTTGAAAGCGGACACGCTGCCCACCGTCGCATCCGTTTTGACAATGGTCTCGGCCATCTTGCGCACCGCGTCCACATCGCCGGCCTGTGCACGTTCCTGGACGGCCAATACCCGCATGCTGGTCAGCGCCCGCTCGGCCTCGCGCGCGATGGCATCGGCGGCCACTTCGGCGTGCCACTGCAGCTCGAGGACGGCGTCGTTTTCCGACATCGCGCCGTGTCGGCCGACGACCCATACTGCGAAGGACAGCACGGGCAGCACTGCCACCAGCTGGGCGGTAACGGCCGCCCGGTAGGGCAGGTGGCGGAACGGTTGGAAGCGAGAGTTCTTCGACATGGCTGGTGCTCCGCAGACATGATGCCGCCGGAGCGGCGATCCGTCGTCAGCAGCCGCAACCTGTGGGCGGACCAGTCGTCGGAGCCTGGCGCTGGGGTTGCACGGCTTGTGGTGCGATGATGGACGACCGCCGGAAGGAGCTGTTTTCCCGGCACCGATCCCGTCCGTGGATGCATTGCCTGCGAATTTGCTGGCATGCTCCCGCTCCTTCGACGCCCTTTCGGCTGTTTTCGTATCCCCGCGCTTGGCTCACCTGTGATACCCACTCCTGTTCCCGATCTCACGGTCTGCGACCGCGAACCCATCCGTGTGCCGGGCGCGATCCAGGCCCACGGCCGCATGCTCGTACTCGATGGCGGGTCGCTGGCGCTCCGCGCCTGGAGCGCCAACTGGGGCGAGGGCGCAGACGCAGCCCGGACGGGCCTCGATGCCGATGTGCTGCGCGCCACGCCGGGCGATGGTTCGTCGGTGCAGGTCGGCACCCTGCGCCTGTCGTGCGAGCTGTATGCCTGCTGGGCGCATCGGACCACCGAGCACCTGATCGTCGAATGCGAACCGGAGCCTGCGGAAAAGCTGCCCGAGGCCCCGATCTACGGTGTGGTGCGCGATTTGCTGCCGCGTCTGCAGGCCGCGCCGACGGTGGAGGCACTGGCAGAACTCGCGGCCGAAGAGCTGCAGCGGCTGACCGGCTTCGGCCGCAGCGTCGTCTACCGGTTCGATGCCGACGGGCACGGCGAAGTGCTCGGCGAGACCTTGCAGGAGGGCTACCAGAGCTACAAGGGCCTGCGCTTCCCGGCCGCGGACATCCCGCAGCAGGCCCGGGCGCTATACCTCGCGAACCGCTTCCGGCTCATTCCGGACGCGAACTACGCGCCGGTGCCGCTGCTGTCGGTGCCGGGCGGTCCGGCGGCGCACGAGATCGACCTGTCGCATGCGTTCCTGCGCAGTGTGTCGCCGGTGCACCTGGAATACATGCGCAACATGGGCACGCCGGCGTCGATGTCGCTGTCGATCATCGTGGACGGCAAGCTGTGGGGCCTGGCCTCCTGCCACGACCATGCGCCGCGCAACCTGAGCCCCGACATGCGGGTCGCCTGCACCCACCTGGGCCAGCTGCTGTCGATGCAGGTCGAGTCCAAGCAGACGACCGCCGATGTCGCCGAGCGGCTCGAACTGCGCAAACAGACGTTGCAGATCGTGTCCCTGTTGTCCGAGAGCGATGCCAGCCTGCGCAGCATCCTCGACGAGCCGGCCGTGCTGCTGCGGATGGTCCGGGCCACCGGCGCCGCCGTGGTGCGCGATGAGGAGGTATGGACGGTCGGCGAGACGCCGTCGCCCGCCGGCGTGCGCGACCTGTCGGGCTGGATCGCGGGGCTGGGGCGCGAGGTGTACGAAAGTTCTCAGATCGCCGAGCACTATCCGCCCGCCGCGCAGTGGCAGAGCGCCATCGGCGGCGTCCTGGCCCTGTCGATCTCGCAGGTCCACCGCCACCAGATCCTGTGGTTCCGGCCCGAGGTGGTGCAGACCGTCACCTGGGCGGGCGACCCGCGCAAGTTTCAGCAGCCGGACGCCAGCGGCCGCATCCATCCCCGCCACAGCTTCGCCCGCTGGGTCGAGGAGATCGCCGGCCGCTCGGTGCCGTGGTCGGTGCCGGAAGTCAGCGCGGCCGGCGAATTGCGGCAGGCGCTGATCGGCATCGTGCTGCGGCGCGCGGAGGAACTCGCCGCCGTGGCCAACGAACTCGGCCGGGTGAACAAGGAACTGGAAGCCTTCTCGTACAGCGTGTCGCACGACCTGCGTGCGCCGATGCGCCACATCTCCGGTTACGTCGATCTGGTGATGGACAGCGAGAAGGCCCTGAGCGAGCGGTCGCACCGCTATCTCGGCCATGTGAAGGACGCAGCGGGATTCGCCGGCCAGCTGGTTGATGCACTGCTGGACTTTTCCCGCATGGGCCGCACCGCGCTCAATCTCAAGTCCATCGACACCCGCGCCCTGGTGCATGCGCTGACCCGCGAGATCGCCCGCGCCGAGCCGCACCGCACGATCGAGTGGCGCATCGACAGCGACCTGCCCCACCTGACTGCCGATCCGCTGCTGCTGCAGGTGGTGGTGCGCAACCTGTTGACGAATGCTGTCAAGTACAGCCGTACGCGGGATGTGTCCATCGTGGACATCCGCACGATCCGTAACAATGCCGGGACAGGATTGGAAGTTCAGGACAACGGCGTCGGTTTCCAGATGCAGTACGTCGCCAAACTCTTCAACGTGTTCCAGCGCCTGCACCAGACCGAAGAGTTCGAAGGTACCGGCATCGGCCTCGCCAACGTCAAGCGGATCGTGGAGCGCCATGGCGGCACGGTCTGGGCGCGCGGCGAACTCGACCACGGTGCTGCGTTCGGCTTCGTGCTGCCGCCGTACACCCCGAAACTCCAGGCCCTAAACCCCTTGGACAACACTCCCGCCCATGCTCAAGCCCATCCTCCTCGTTGAAGACGATCTTCGCGACCAGGAACTGACGTTGCTGGCGCTGGAACGCAGCCAGCTCGCCAACGAGGTCGTACTGGTCCGCGACGGCGCATCCGCCCTCGACTACCTGCGCCGCGAAGGTATGCATGCCGACCGCGAGCCCGGCAATCCGGCCATCGTGCTGCTCGACCTGAAGCTGCCGAAGGTCAACGGACTCGAGGTGCTCGAAGCGGTGCGCGCCCACCCGGCGCTGCGCAGCGTGCCGGTGGTGATGCTCACCTCGTCGCAGGAGGAAAGCGATCTGGTGCGCAGCTACGAACTCGGCGTCAACGCCTATGTGGTGAAGCCGGTCGACTTCAAGCAGTTCGTGTCGGCGATCTCGGATGTCGGCGTGTTCTGGGCGGTGCTGAACGAGCCGCCGCCCGGGTCGCAGCGCGCCGGCCGACGATATGAGTGACGACCGCACGGCGCCCGTAGCGGCGCCCGACGATGCGCACCTGAGCGTCCTGCTGCTGGAAGACTCCGCGTTCGATGCGGAATTGCTGCAGGAGCAGCTGCTGCGCTCCTATCCGCACGCGACCCTGCAACATGTGCGGGACGGCCGCAGCTTCGCGGCGGCGATCGCACGGGGCGGCTTCGACGTGATCCTGTCGGACCACGACCTGGGCGGCTACACCGGCGTCGAGGCGCTGGACCTCGCCCACGCGCAGGTGCCCGACGTGCCGTTCATATTCGTCTCCGGTGTGATCGGCGAGGACAACGCCGCCGAACTGCTCAAGCGCGGCGCGACCGACTACGTCAGCAAGTCGCGGCTCGCCCGCCTGGACATGGTGCTGGAACGGGCACTCCGCGAAAAACAGGAGCGGATCGCCCGCGTCCAGGCGGAAGCGGCCCTGCGGACGGCGCGCGAGCAGGCCGAACGCCTTGCGGCGGAACTGGAATTGCGCGAACAGCAGGTCAAGGCCGGCGAGGAGCGGCTGCACAGCGCGACCGAGGCCGGCAACATCGGCATCTGGCAGTTCGATCTGGCGACCCAGGAACTGTTCGCGTCGGACCACTGCAAGAAGAATTTCGGCCGCGATCCCCGGCTGCCGTTCACCTATGCCGAACTGACGGCAGCGGTCCACCCGCACGACCAGCAGCGCATGCGGGCCGCCGTCGCGCACACCGTGGCCACCGGCCAAGACTACCGGATCGAATACCGGGTGCTGCGGCCCGACGGTCAGATGGCCTGGGTCCGGGTCGAAGCCCGTCTGGAGCACGATGCGGACGGGCAGCCGCTGCGGATGGTCGGCATCTCGCAGGAGGTGACGGGCGCGGTGCTCTCGCGGCGCCGGGGCGAGTTGCTCGAGTACCTGGACAGCCATGTGTTCTGGGGCAAGCCCGATCCGGCGGAGATCGCCTACGGCGTGGTGGAAGCGCTAGGCCGCATCCTCGACGTGGACCGTGCCGGGTACGGTGTCGTGACCGACCAGGGCGAGACACTGACGATCGAACGCGACTGGACTGCGCCCGGCCTCGATATCCCCACGCTGTCCGGTCCCTACCGGTTTCTCGATTTCGGCAACTACGTCGACGAGTTGCGGCGCGGCGATACGGTTGTGGTGCCCGACGTGCGCACCGACCCCCGCACCCGCGACAATGCGGACCCGCTGACAGCGATCGGCGCCCGTTCGTTCATCAACGTGCCGGTGAGCGAGGGCAGCGGCCTCGCGGCGGTGCTGTACCTTGCGCTGGGAGCGCCGCGCACCTGGACGGACGAGGAGAAGAGCCTGGTCCGCGAGGTCGCGCACAAGACCCGGCATTCGATCGAGCGCCGGCGCGCGGAACTGAAATTGCATGCCTTCGCCAATTCGCTCGAACGCAAGGTGCAGGAGCGCACGGCCGAGCTGATGCAGTCCGAGGAAGCGCTGCGGCAGTCGCAGAAGATGGAAGCGGTCGGCCAGCTCACCGGCGGCCTGGCGCACGACTTCAACAACCTGCTGGGCGCGATCTCGGGCGCGCTGGAACTGCTCAAGCGGCGGATGGGCCACGAGGAGATGGTGACGCGCTATGTCGAGATCGCTCAGAACTCGACCAAGCGTGCCGCGGCTCTCACCCACCGGCTGCTGGCGTTCTCGCGCCGGCAGACGCTCGAGCCCAAGGTGGTGAACGTCAACCAGCTGATCGGCGGCTTCGAGGACCTGGTGCGCCGCACGATCGGGCCGCAGGCGGTGCTGGAAGTGGCGGCCGGCATCGGCACTTGGCCGGTCGAGGTCGATCCGGGCCAGCTGGAAAACGCGCTGCTCAACCTCTGCATCAACGCGCGCGACGCCATGCCCGATGGGGGCCGTCTGCTGATCGAGACCTCGAACTGCCCGCTGGAGGGCGAGGCCGCCCGCCGGGAGCGGATGCCGCCGGGTCCTTACTTGTCGATTTCCGTGACCGACACCGGCACCGGCATGACGCCCAGCGTGATCGCGCGCGCCTTCGATCCGTTCTTCACGACCAAGCCGCTCGGGCTCGGGACGGGGCTGGGCCTGTCGATGGTGTACGGCTTCGCCAAACAATCCGGCGGCCATGTGCGGATCTATTCGGAGGTTGGCCAGGGTACGACGGTGCGCATTTATCTACCGCGCCACCTGGGCGACGACGCCGTGGTGGAGCCCGCGGGTCGGCAGACAGGCGTCTCCGCCGCCCAGGGGCAGGGCGAGACGATCATGGTGGTCGACGACGAGGAAGCCATGCGTATGTTGATGGCCGAGCTGCTGCAGGACCTGGGCTACCGCGTCCTGCAGGCCGCCGAGGGTGCGCGGGCGATCGAGATGCTGCAGGCCGAGAAGTCGGTGGCGCTGCTGGTCACCGACGTGGGGCTGCCCGGCGGCATGAACGGCCGCCAGGTGGCCGACGCGGCGCGGACCCTGATCCCGCAGTTGCAGGTGCTGTTCGTGACCGGCTATGCCGAGACCGCGGTGCTGAGCCATGGCCATCTGCCGGCCGGCATGCAGATCCTGACCAAGCCGTTCGAGATGGAGATGTTCGCGCAGAAGGCGCAGGGGCTGATGGCGCTGGCATCGTCGCGCTGTACCCAGGCCCCGGTAGCTGCGGAGCCGTCGTAGCGACGGGGCGTCGCGCCGCGCACGCGGCATGGTTTGAAGCCAAATGATGCGTTTGCGCAGAGGGCGTCTTCGTAGAACGCTATGAAATTTATAGCTTAAGACGGACGATCTCACAATGCGTCACAGCGCTGTTCTGCCGTTGGTGCCTGCGTCGGTGTCCTGAGTCGTCCCGCAGTGCCTCTATTTTGAGCAGCGGCCTGCAACGTAGGCGGGGCGCGGCTTACGGCAGTTGCCCCCGTCCTTATCCACAGAGTCGTCCACGCGCGACAGGGACAACTGGACCTCGCCTCTCCGGCAGCGAGGGAGAGCAGGGCGGTCAGACGATCGCGCAGTCCGCCGTGCCGTGCAGCAAGACGGCGCCAGTGCCGGGCTGACGCACGCTGCGCAGCAGGTTTTCCGCCAGCTTGCGGGCGTGGATGTCTTCTACCGTGCCGTACCAGCGCACGATGGTGCCGTCGAGCGCCCGGCACGGCGCGGCATAGCAGCGGGTCCAGCGGTATTCCTGTGCCCGCACGTACCAGACCGGCAGCTCCATGTCGTGGATCTCGCCCGTTTCCAGGCTGTGGGTCCAGGCGGCGAAAGCGTCCAGACGGTAGTCCGGGTGCAGCACCTCGGCCCAGCCGCTGCCCTGCAGTTCTTCCAGCGAGCGGCCGACCGCGATCTGGTACTTCGGGCTGATGAACAGGAAATGCCCATTCGGCTGCGCGACCCAGCTGGACTGCGGGCTCAGTTCCACCGTGTTGCGGTAGTGCTCCTCGCTGTCGCGCAGGGCGCGCTCCATCGCCTTGCGCCGGGTGATGTCGACCATCGCGACCGACACGCCCATGATGTCGCGGGCCTCGTCGCGCACCGTGCGGCACGACACCAAGTAGCAGCGGTCCTGCAGCCAGAGTTCTCCCTCGGGAATCGGCTCGCCGCGCAGCGCCTGGTCGAGCGCCTGGCATTGGGCAGCGGTGAGGAAAGGCATCACCTCGTGGACGCAGCGGCCCTGCAGCGAAGAAGCGGCGGTGTAGCAGAGCTCGGCGAACGGCGCGTTGGCGCTGACGATGCGGTGCTGGTGGTCGATGAAGGCGATGGCCGCGACCGAGCTGTCGTAGATCGCCTGCAGCTGGGCGAGCCGCTGGTTCGGCGAACGGTCGAGCGGCCGCGGGCGCGCCGATCCGTCCGGCAGCGCGCGCACCAGCAGCAGCGCCCGGGCTTCGTCCGCCTGCATGCCCAGGCCGAAGTGGAAGCCTTGGCCCAGGCAGCAGCCGAGCTCCTGCAGCAGCGCCACCTGTTCCAGGCTCTCGACCCCTTCGGCGACCACCGACAGGCCCAGGCTCTGGCCGAGCCCGACCACGGCGGCCACGATCTTGCGGCTTTCGCGGCGTGCCAGCATCGACTGCACGAAGCTCATGTCGATCTTCAGCGTGTCGAAGGGCAGGTCCTGCAGCCGCGTGAGGCTCGAATGTCCGGTACCGAAGTCGTCGAGGCCGACCTTCACGCCATGACTTTTCAACACGTTCACCGTGCGGCGTGCGCGTTCGAGCTGCGACGGCTCCAGCGCCTGCTCGGTGATCTCGATGCACAGGCGCGTCGGGTCGATGCCGGCGTCGCGCGCGGCGTCGAGGATCATCGCCGGCAGACCGTCGTCCTGCAACAGTTCGGGCACGATGTTCAGGCTCAGCGACGGCCGGCCTGGCCAGTCCGCGGCCTCGCGGCATGCGCGGGCGACCAACTGCGCGGTGAGTTCCGGCAGCAGCCCTGCGTCCCGAGCGACCGGGATGAACTCCACGGGACTGATGTCGCCCGCCTCGCTGTCGTGCCAGCGCGCGAGCACTTCGAAACCGCTGACCGTCCCGCTGCCGAGGCAGACAATCGGCTGGAAGACCGGATAGATGGCGTGGTGGGCGACGGCATGGGTCAGCCGCTGGACGAGCGAAGAAGGCATGGTGGATCGACGCGATGTGAAAGGGCCTGCAGCGGCAGCTGTGGGGGCCGGGCGGTGTCACAGGGCCGATGCAGAACGCGGGCGAGGTCCACCGGGGAGCGCCGGATAATAGATACGATACGTAACGTAGTCAATCATTCATGATCATTTTTCGACAGAGGGTTGCCTTATGAGCGCGCCGGCAACACCCGGCCCCCAGCGGCTGACACGGGCCGACGGCGCGGTGGCGACCCAGCTGGTCCTGGATGCCGCGCTGAAGCTCGCCTACGAAGGGGGCGTGCGCCATGTGACGGTGGAGCGCATCACCCAGGCGAGCGGCGTCGCCAAGACCACGATCTACCGCCGCTGGCCCAATGCTAGCGCGGTAGTGATGGAGGCGTACCTGGCCGAGATCCAGCCCATGATCGGCTACGCCGACGAGGGCGACGTGGTGGAGACCTTCCGCCGTACGGTGCGCGACGTGGCGGTCGTGCTGTCGGGCTACCGCGGAACCCTGCTGCGCCAGCTGCTCGGCGAGGCGCAGCATGATGGGCAACTGCAAAAGGCGTTCGTCGACCGCTGGACCCAGCCGCGGCGCGAGGCCGCACGCGCGGTCTTGCGGCGGGCGATGGAGCGGGGCGAGCTGCGGCCGGATATCGACATCGAGGTGACCATCGACGCGATCTACGGCGCCATCTACTACCGCATGAACATTCCCTACGCGGCGCTGACCGCCGACTATGCCGAGCGGCTGGTCACCCAGATCTTCCACGGCTTGGTGGTGCGGCCCGACAGCACCCCTCGTCCGGCGGAAACCTGATCCGACGTGGCCGGTCAACTGGCGAACACGAAGCCGCCGCCGCCTTGTTTGGCACGGTACATCGCGGCATCCGCCTTCTCCAGCAGCTCGGTGGCGCGTTCGCCGGTTTTCGCGCTGCACACGGCGATGCCGATGCTGGCGCCGACGGCGACTTCCTGACCATCCGGCAGCAGGATCGGCTGGCGGACCCGTTCGACGATCGCGCCGGCGATCGCCGACAGCTGTGGCACATCCTGGGTATAGATAAGGAACGCGAACTCGTCGCCACCCAGCCGGGCGACCGTATCCGAATTGCGCACCAGCGGCGGCAACCGCCCGGCCACCGCCTTCAATACTTCGTCGCCGGCGGCGTGTCCGAGGTTGTCGTTGATCGCCTTGAACTTGTTGAGGTCCATCAGCGCGACGGCGAAACCGCGACCCTGCTGTTGGTGATAGGCATCGGCCAGTTCCATCCGGTTGTCGAACGCACGCCGGTTGGCCAGCCGGGTCAGGGCATCGCGTTCCACCTCGGCAGCCAGCGGCGAGACGATCTTGCGGGTGGTGCGGCGGATCGTCACGATCGAAGCGAAGCACAGCAGCAGGGAGGCCGCCGTGATCAGGTGCTCCAGCCGACGAAACGGGCGCAGCGTCGGCCCATACGGTGTAGCCACCACCGACACGACGCGCACCTCGCTGCTGCCGTTCATGTCGACCGCCATCACCCGGTAGTTTTCGCCGTCGATCTGTTCGGTCCAGGCGGTACCGTTCGCGTACTGCAGCCCGGCATGCGCCACGCTGCGCGTGTCCCATGCGAGCGACGAAGCGTGCGCTGTCCAGGGCTCGCCCGGTGCCGCCGACACGTACGCGAAGTCGAGGTTGGTGACGTTCTTGAACTCGGCAAGGACGGCCCGGTTGATCTCGAATCCCAGCAGCACCGCGCCGGCCGGTGTCGGATTACGGACCGCCGTGCGCGTCCACTTGAAGAGCCGCGAATCCCCGTCCGGCTGCAGAGGAAACAGGTTGGGCTGGCCTTCGCGGTAACGCTGCGCGATCCGTTCGAGGTCCGCGTCGGCCACCTTGCCGTCCTGCGAGGCGAACGCCCGGGCTGACGACTGGGCGACGACCTGTCCGTTCAGATCCAGTAGGACGGCGACGTGCGCATCCAGCCGTTTCGACAGGTTCTGCAGCGCCGATTCGATGGTCGCCGGATCTTCGGTTCCTACCGCGTCGAGAAACCCGAAGTCCTTGGTCAGCAGATCCGCGGAGCTTTTCAGGTAGGCACCGCGCTGGGCGGCCACGAACCGGTAGGCCCTTGCCCCGGTGCCGAGTTGCCCGTCGAGGGTGTCCATCGCGATCTGGCGATTGGCCATGATCAGATAGAAGTACCCGGCGATCTGGAGCAGGATGATGATCGGAATGACGACATAGACCAGCTTCTTGTCGGAAGCCGTCGGCATCGTCTTGGAGAACAACATGGATGGCCTCCGGTCGGAACAATTCAGCGTGTACTTGGATGCTCCGTTTCGTACCTGGGCCTATTGTTACGAGGGTCTCTGTGCTGCTTTTTCTCCAATCGCGTTGAAGCTGATCACAGGTGATGTCGTCTCGATATTTGTGACCCGTCCGACCGGCTGATTTGACGATGAATCGAACAGAGTTTGATCTTCACGGCATCGGCGCGGTCGGAATGGCGCGGGGAGTTAGATTCAGGCGACGGATGCAACGTAACTCGATGTTGCATCTGCTTGCAATTGATCGAGGGGCCCTGTGCCAATGCACGACCGCGGTTCCGTCAACCCCATTCGCTGGTGCGCAGAACGTGCCGGAGCGCTGCCGGCAGCTTTGCGATGGATGTCGCATCCGATAGCCGCGCTCTTTGTCCGTCAGGCTAGAACGATGCCGTCGGCAGCAGCTGCGACACTGGGTGCTTGCACTGTGGCCTTAATGCACTCGACGCCTTATCTGTCTGCTGAATGCAGCGCCTGCGCAAGCGCTTATCGCCAGGGGACGGGTCGTAGGACCTTGATCGGATCAGCAGTGTCTAAAAAATATCTCAGAGAAATTGGGCGATAGCGAAGCCGAGCCGCCACCTTACTGCTCGAACGTACCCGGCGGGAAAAGCTGGTCCAGCTGCACGATGCCCAGTTCCGTCGCGTCGCCCGCGTGGTCGGGCAGCAGGACGGCAGCGGCGGCCGAGAGCGCCACCAGAATCGTGGCGGTGAAGGCCAGGAAAGCGGTACGCAACGAGCGACGCATGATGGGACTCCGGTGGTTGATGGCCGTATTACGTGCCTGGCCGGACGAACGCGTTGCAAGACGTTGCCGCAGCTGGCAAGCCGATTTGGCCTACAGCCGCCGATGGTGCCGCAGTTCGGTGACTGAGCGGAACCCCCGGGCACCCCTGCTGTTGCAGAAATGTCAGGCTTTGGATGACGCCAGCCGCTCGAGCGCATTGCGTACCGCGGGCAGGTCGGCGGGCTCTGCCGGCTCTGCGGCCCGCGCGACCAGGGCCGCGATGTCGGCATCGGGCCCTTGCAATGCGGCGATGACCTGGGCGGCCTCCCGCGGCTGCTCGTATGCCCGGCTCTGGAGCACCGTCTGCCCACGGCCGTCCTGCAGCTTGAAGCGGAACCGGCCATCGGCCTCGCGGTACTGTTTGAACGTCGGTGCGGCAGTCTTCTCGTCGCGCGCGGCGTCGCGGGGCGCGACCGTGGCTCCGCGCAAGGGGCGCAGCCCGACGGCCTGGCGCAGTTCTTGAACGAAAGGCGTCGCGATGGCGCGGGCCTTGGCGGCGCCCGCCTGCAGCATGTCTTCCAGCCGTTCGGGGCGGGCGATCAGCGCTTCGTAGGTATCGCGCAGCGGCGCGATTTCCCGGTCGATCCGTTCGAACAGCCGCTGCTTGGCATCGCCCCAGCCGATGCCGTCGGCATACGCCTGCCGCAACTCGGCCGTCTCTTCGGCCGACGCAAATGCCTGGAAGATCTGGAACAGCGCCGACCCATCGGTGTCCTTGGCCTCGCCCGGCGCCCGCGAATCCGTCACGATGGTCGCGATGCTCCGCTTCAGGTCGGACGCCGGCAGGAACAGCGGGATCGTGTTGTGATAACTCTTGCTCATCTTCCGGCCGTCGAGGCCCGGCAGCAGCGCGACCGACTCTTCCACGGCAGCGGCCGGCAGCACCATGTGCTCGCCGTAGAGGTGGTTGAAGCTGGCGGCCATGTCGCGCGCCATCTCGATGTGCTGGATCTGGTCGCGGCCGACCGGCACCTTGTGGGCGCGGAAAGCGAGGATGTCGGCGCCCATCAGTACCGGATACATGAACAGGCCGGCGGTCACGTCGGTGTCGGTGTCCTGGCCTGCCGCCGTGTTGCGGTCGACCGCCGCCTTGTAGGCATGGGCACGGTTGAGCAGGCCCTTGCCGGTGACGCAGGTCAGGAGCCAGCAGAGTTCCGGAATCTCCGGAATGTCCGACTGGCGGTAGAAGGTCACCCGCTCCGGGTCGAGTCCCGACGCGATCCAGGTCGCGGCGATCTCGAGCGTCGAGCGCCCGATGCGGGCCGGCTCGTCGCACTTGATCAGCGCGTGGTAGTCGGCCAGGAAATAGAAGCTCTCGGTGCCGGGCTCGCGGCTGGCGCGCACTGCCGGGCGGATCGCGCCGACGTAGTTGCCGAGATGGGGGGTGCCGGTGGTCGTGATGCCGGTGAGGACGCGCTGGATGCTCATGGAAGACGAAGCGAATGCGGAATGACGGATCAGCGCAGCAGCGCGGTCAAGGGTGCGATCAGCAGGTTGATCGCGCCGTAGCCTGCGGACATCAGCGGCATCAGCCAGTAGGTGCCGACGATGCCCGCCACCACCAGGCCCAGCACGATGAAGAAGCCGTAGGGCTCGATGCGCGCCAGCCACTGCGACTGCTTCCAGGGCAGCAGTCCGGCAAGCACCCGGCCGCCGTCGAGCGGCGGCAGCGGGAACAGGTTGAACGCCCACATGACCAGGTTGACCAGGATGCCGGCGCGGGCCATCTCGATAAAGAAACGCTCCTGCACGCCCGCCGCGACCAGTCCGACCAGTACCAGCGCCCAGAGGATCGCCTGCAGGAAATTCGACAGCGGCCCGGCGAGGGCCACCAGCACCATGTCGCGCCGCGGCCGGCGCAGGTGGCCGAAGTTGACCGGGACCGGCTTGGCGTAGCCGAACAGGAAGGCGCCCGAGGTCGCGAAGTAGAGCAGCACCGGCATCAGGATCGTGCCGACCGGGTCGATGTGCTTGATCGGGTTGAGGGTCAGCCGGCCCAGCATGTAGGCGGTGTTGTCGCCGAGCCGGCGGGCCATGTAGCCATGGGCGGTTTCGTGCACCGTGATCGCGAAGATCACCGGCAGCGCGTAGACCAGGACGGTCTGGATCAGTTTCTGGAAGTCCACCGGTCGATTGTCTCAGGCGGCGGCCGCTCAGGCGGACAGGCCGAGCGCCCGCAGGTCGCCGGCGCCCTGGCGGACGATGGTCGGATCGCCGCCGGTGCCCATCGGCGTCAGGTCGATGACGGTCGTCGGCAGCTGCGGGCAGGCGCCTGCATCCACCACCGCCGCCACGGCGCGCTCGTAGCGTTCGCGAATCTCTTCGGCATCGTTGAGCGGTTCGGTCTCGCCCGCGGGGATCAGGGTGGTCGCCAGCAGCGGCGCGCCGTGCTGGGTGAGCAGTTCCTGCAGCACCCGGTGGTCCGGCACCCGCAGGCCGATGGTCTTGCGCTGCGGATGGCTGACCCGGCGAGGCACTTCCTTGGTCGCCTCGAGGATGAAGGTGTAGGCCCCGGGCGTGGCCAACTTGAGCAGCCGGTACTGGCGGTTGTCCACCCGCGCGTAGCTCGACAGCTCGCTCAGGTCGCGGCAGAGCAGGGTGAGGTGGTGGCGGTCGTCCACCTGGCGGATGCGGCGCAGGGTGTCGACGGCATCGCGGTCGTCGAGCTGGCAGACCAGCGCATAGCTGGAGTCGGTCGGCACCGCGGCGACGCCGCCTCGCTGCAGCAGCGTCACCGCCTGCTTGAGCAGGCGGGGCTGGGGGTTGTCGGGATGGATCTCGAAATACTGGGCCATGGCAATGTCGTCTCAGGATTCGGCGGGCTGGACCACGATGCGGCTTTCGCGCACCGTCAGCCAGGCGCCGGCAGCGCCGCAGAGGGCAATGGTGACCATGCCGGCCACGGCGGTGGCGTCGGGCACATGGTCGAACAGCAGCCAGCCGCCCAGCATGGCGAAGCCGATCTGGGCGTATACGAAAGGCATCAGGGTGGATGCCGGTGCGCGTCGGTAGGCGATGGTCAGCAGCAGATGGCCGGCGGTGCCCATCACCCCCATCAGCAGCAGGGCGCCCCAGACGGCGGCATGGGGCGGCGGCGTCCAGACCAGCGGCAGGAACACCGAGGTGATCAGGGTGCCCACCCAGCCGCTGTAGAACTGCATGGTGATCGGATCTTCGGTCTGGGCCAGCCGGCTCGTCAGCACCTGGAACCAGGCGTTGCATGCGACGAGGCCGAGCGGCAGCAGCATCGCCCACTGGAACGCCTGGCCGCCCGGCCGCATCACGAGCAGGGTGCCGGCGAATCCCCCGGCCACCAGCGCCCAGCGCAGCCCGGACACCCTTTCCTTCAGCACCGTGGCGGCCAGCAGCGTGATCGCCAGCGGGGTGACCATGACGATCGCGGTGAACTCGCCGACCGGCATGTGGCGCAGGCTGAAAAAGGCGAAGACGCTGGTCAGCAGCAGCAGGAGCCCGCGCAGGCACTGGAAACGCGGGTGGGCGGTGCGCAGGGCGGCGAATCCGCGCGTCGGCAGGATCAGGGCGGTGGACGCGGCCGCCTGGAACGCATAGCGGAACCAGATCGCCATGAAGAGCGGAATGCTCGCGCCCGCGTATTTGGTGCTGCTGTCGAGCGTCGCGAAACAGGCGGTCGCGAGCACGGCGAGCGCGATGCCGCTGGCCGCGCCGGATACCCGCATCACCGGATGCGGTCCTGCAGCAGCTCCCAGACAGGGGTGAGGCCGGCGGACAGGTACGGCAGCTTGCCTAGGTCGGTATGCGATTCCTCGGGGCTATGGAAATCGCTGCCGCGGGACGCTGCGAGGCCGAACTCGCGCGCCATGTCGGCATAGGTGCCGTACTCCGCCGGCGTGTGGCTGCCGGTGACCACCTCGACGCCCTGGCCGCCGTGGGTCTTGAATTCGCTGAAAAGCGCATATTCCTCGTTCGCCGAGAAGCGGTACCGCCCCGGATGCGCGATGACCGCGACGCCGCCGGCGCCGGTGATCCAGCGTACCGCGTCGCCCAGCGCTGCCCAGCGGTGCGGCACATAGCCGGGCTTACCCTCCGTCAGGTACTTGCGGAACACCTCGGGCGTGTCGCGGCAGACACCGGTCTCCACCAGAAACCGGGCGAAATGGGTACGGGAGATCAGTTCCGGGTTGCCGACGAAACGCAGGGCACCTTCGTAGGCGCCGTGGATGCCGACCAATGCCAGCTGTGCCGCCATGTCTTGCGCGCGGGCGCCCCGGCCACCGCGAGTCTGCTGCAGACCCGCGCGCAGCGCCGGGTCCTCGTCGTCGAAGCCGAGGCCGACGATGTGGACCGTTTCTCCGGCGAACGTGACCGAGATCTCCACGCCGGTGAGGAAGGGCAGGCCGATGCGGCCGGCTTCCCCGGCGGCCCGGGCGAGGCCGCCGATCTCGTCGTGGTCGGTCAGCGCCCAGAGTTCCACGCCGCGCTCGGCCGCCCGCCGGGCGAGCGCCTCCGGCTCCAGCGTGCCGTCGGAGACGACGGAATGGCAATGCAGGTCGGCGTTCTGGTAAGTCGTCACATACAAATTTTAGGCTTTATGCCGTGAGGGTGGCGCCGATGAGAACAGCAGGCCTGCGGCGAAGAAGTAATTTTGCGGGTCGGTAATTCGCAACGCCGGGGTCTTCCGGGTGTTCAGTGCCGCAGCCTGTCAGTAACATGCGGTTTCACAGATCGGAGCATCGTGCTCCGTTTCCATCAAAGGGGTGGTTTTTCATGAAGCTGGACAACATGGGTGTAGCGCGCAAGCTGTGGATCGTGGTGGCGGGCCTCATGGTGGCGATGGTGGCGGTGGCCGCCTGGAGCCAGATGCGCGTCGGGCGGGTCAGCGCCGATGCGGCTGCAGCCGGCTGGGCCGGGCTGATCGCCATGGGCGTGATCTTCGTCGTCGGCCTGATCCTGACGGCCGCGTTGGTCCGGTCGGTCACCCAGCCGCTGGCGCGAGCGGTGGAGTTGTCGGAAGCGATCAGCACCGGCAACCTCACCCTTGACGTGCATGACGACCGCAAGGACGAGTTCGGCAACCTGCTGCGCTCGCTCTCCCAGATGTCGAGCAAGCTGCGCCAGGTGGTGGCGGAAGTGCGCTCCGGCGTCGAGTCGGTGTCGGTCGCATCCAGCGAGATCGCCAACGGCAACCAGGACCTGTCCGGCCGCACCGAGCAGACGGCGGCCAACCTGCAGCAGACGGCGTCCAGCATGGAGCAGCTGACCGGCACCGTCACCCAGTCCGTCGAGACCGCCCGCCAAGCCAACCAGTTGGCCTCCACCGCCGCCCAGACCGCGATGCGCGGCGGCGAGGTGGTGAGCCAGGTGGTGTCGAGCATGGAGCAGATCTCGGCCTCCTCGCGCAAGATCTCCGACATCATCGGCGTGATCGACGGCATCGCCTTCCAGACCAACATCCTCGCGCTGAATGCCGCGGTGGAGGCTGCCCGCGCCGGCGAACAGGGCCGCGGCTTCGCAGTGGTGGCCTCCGAGGTGCGCAGCCTGGCGCAGCGCTCGGCCCAGGCGGCCAAGGAAATCAAGACGCTGATCTCGGCATCCGTCGACACGGTGGAGTCCGGCTCCCAGCAGGTGGCGCAGGCCGGCCAGACGATGGGCGAGATCGTCAGCAGCGTGCGCCGGGTGACCGACCTGATCGGCGAGATCACCGCGTCGTCGCAGGAACAGCGCGACGGCATCAATTCGGTCAACCAGGCGGTCGGCAACCTCGACCAGATGACCCAGCAGAACGCGGCACTGGTGGAAGAGTCCGCTGCCGCCGCCGGCGCCCTGCGCGACCAAGCGCAGCGCCTCTCGCAGGTGGTGGCGGTGTTCAACGTGGGTGCTGTGGCAGCGTCGCCGGCCCTGGCGGCAGCGGCGATGCCGGTGCGCCGGCCGGTCCCGGCGCCGGCGGCTGCCGCGCCGGCCGTGGCAGCGTCGCCGGCGCGGAAGGTCCCGCTCGCATCGTCCGCGGCCAAGCCCGCGGCGAAACCGGCCCCGGCACCGGCGCTGGCCCGGCCGGCAGCCCCCGCCCCGGCCACGGTCGCCGCCGGCGCCGACGACGACTGGGAAAGCTTCTGACGCCGGCAGGCACGGGCGGCGCGGCGCGTTAGAGCTCCGCGCCCTCGACCACGAACTGCACCTTGCGTTCGCCGCGCCACTCGTTCACATCCAGCCGGAAGGCCAGCGTCACTCGCGGCGGCAGCGGGTCGGTATGGCCGAACCAGATCGCATCGACCGGCTGGCCTTGGTGCAGCAGCTTCAGGGACAGGTGCTTGTCCCCGACCAGCCGCTGGCTCACGACCTGGACTTCCTCGCTGAAGGTCGGTGCGGAGAAGCCCTGGCCCCAGACCTCCCGGTGGAGCGTGTCCACCATCTCGGCGCGGCGGTATTCGGGCGCCAGCGGTCCGTCGGTGTCGATGCGGCGGGTCAGCGTGGCCGCATCGAGCCATTCCTGGGCCACCTGCGCCAGCGCATTGCGGAACGTCTCGAAATCGGCCCGGCCGATGGTGCAGCCCGCCGCCATCGCGTGACCGCCGAATTTCAGCAGCACGCCGGGATGGCGCTTGGCGACCAGGTCGAGCGCGTCGCGCAGGTGGAAGCCCGGAATCGAGCGGCCCGATCCCTTGATCTCGTGCTCCTTGCCCGGCGCGGCGCTGGCCGCGAACACGAAGACCGGCCGGTGCAGCCGGTCCTTGAGCCGCGAGGCGACGATGCCGACCACGCCTTCGTGGAACGCCGGATCGAAGACGCACAACGCGGCCGGCGGCGTATCGCC
Organism: uncultured Xylophilus sp.; assembly: GCA_913776965.1. Taxonomy (GTDB): domain Bacteria; phylum Pseudomonadota; class Gammaproteobacteria; order Burkholderiales; family Burkholderiaceae_C; genus Xylophilus. The sequence goes on along the minus strand of CAJYQL010000128.1, from coordinate 83,997 downwards.
GTCGGTGTCGCCGTCGAACAGCGATTCGGCCAGCGCCAGCGCCTGCTCCCGCATGCCGCCCTCGATCTCGCGGCGTTCGCGGTTGATCCCGTCCAGCATCTGCGCCAGCTCGGCGGCCCGTGCCGGGTCGTCGGTCAGCAGGCATTCGATGCCGATCGTCATGTCGGCCAGCCGGCCGGCGGCGTTGATGCGCGGCCCGAGGGCGAAGCCGAAATCGAAAGTGGTCGCCGCCCGGACGCTGCGGCCGGCGACCGCGAACAGTGTGGCCATGCCGGCCGGCAGCGCGCCGGCGCGGATCCGGCGCAGGCCCTGCGCCACCAGCCTGCGGTTGTTGGCGTCGAGCCGCACCACGTCGGCGACGGTGCCGAGCGCCACCAGCGGCAGCAGGGCGTCGAGGCGCGGCTGGGTCTGCGCATCGAAGACACCGCGCCGCCGCAGTTCGGCGCGGACCGCCAGGAGCACGTAGAACATCACGCCGCAGCCGGCGATGCATTTGCTGTCGAAGCCGCAGGCCGGCTGGTTCGGATTGACCAGCGCGTCGGCTTCCGGCAGCACCGGGCCCGGCAGGTGGTGGTCGGTGACGACCACCCGCAGGCCGAGCGCGCGGGCGGCGGCTACGCCCTCGACGCTGGCGATGCCGTTGTCGACCGTCAGCAGCAGATCGGCGCCGCGCGCATGCACCCGCTCGGAGATCGGCGGGGTGAGGCCGTAGCCGTCGACTACCCGGTCGGGCACTAGGTAGTCGACCTGCCGGGCGCCGAGCATGCGCAGGCCGCGCACCGCGACGGCGCAGGCGGTGGCGCCGTCGCAGTCGTAGTCGGCGACCACGCAGATCCGCAGGTCGTCGCGGATCGCGTCGGCCAGCAGGGCGGCGGCGGCCTCGGTGCCGTGCAGCCCGACCGGCGGCAGCAGCCGGCCGAGCGCGTCGTCGAGTTCGTCCTGGTGGTGCACGCCGCGCGCGGCGTAGAGCCGGGCAAGCAGCGGGTGGATGCCCGCCTGCTCCAGTGTCCAGACGCTGCGCGGCGGAATGTCTCTTGCTATTATTTTCATAGCTGCTCGCGCAGGTGGGGAAAGCGCAAACGGCCCGAAATGCTTTTGAAACGGTGGACCCAGCGGCCCAGGCCCGACCGTGGCACATGGCGGAAGGTTAGGCTGCTGCGCTCGCCGCACAGCGTCAGCGTCGCGGGCTCTCCACGGTCGACCGCTGCCGCCAGCCGGGCGCAGGCGTCGGCGTCGATGCGGCGCCAGCCGTCGGCCCAGGCGACCCAGTCGTCGCGCAGGGCGGCGGCGCGCAGGTCGTCCGGCATCTCCAGGCCGGGCGCGTCGGCGGCGGCGCCCGCCGGCCAGTCGCCGGTGCCGCTGAACCAGAAGGCGTTGACGGCCAGCTGACCGCGGGCATTGCGCGCGTCGGTGGACGGGTCGGTGTAGAGCAGCATCTGCATTTCGCCCTGCAGCCGGCGCAGCGGCCGGGCCTCGGGGCCGTCGGGCATCCACAGGTCGATACTGCGGCCGGTGACGCGGTCGAGCGAGGCGGTCGCCAGGCCCCGCAGCGGCGCGCCGCGGGCACGCCAGCGCGTCGGCGCCACGAATTCCAGCGCCATGCCGTCCTCGGCGAAATAGGGCGCGACCAGCGCCAGCAGCCGGCGGGATTCGTCCTCGGACAGCTGCAGCACGGCCGGGTCGAGCATGCCGATATGGTCGGGTGCCACCTGCCAGTGGCAGGGCGTCACCCAGGCCCAGGCATCGGCGGCAACATCCTGGCCGTCGGCCGCGGCCGAGCGCGCGGCCCAGGGCAGGCGGCCGTCCTCGACCGGCAGGCCGAGGGCGCGGGCCAGCGCGCGTTCGTGTGGCGGGGAGAGCGTGAATTCGTCGCCGGCATCGCCGCCGGCAGGCGCCATGCCGGCCAGCAGCCGCTCCAGGCGGGGCAGCGCCAGCGTGCGGGCCGCGGCCTCGCAGCCGGGAGCGAGCGCGGCGGCATAGGAGATCAGGAGGTGCATGGCGCCGATTGTCTCGCGCGGTATCGGTAGGCGTCGGGGCCGGGGGTTTGCAGGACAATGCAGCCGCGCGAACCGCCGCCTCCGGGCGCCGGACGCGGCCCGACGACTTTTTGCGGATCTCCATGCAACTTCCCTACGAGCTGGTCCTCGGCTGGCGCTACACCAGGGCCGGCCGCGCGACGCGGCGCAACGGCTTCATCTCCTTCATCTCGGGCGTGTCCATGCTGGGCATCGCGCTCGGCGTGGCGGCGCTGATCATCGTGCTGTCGGTGATGAACGGCTTCCAGAAGGAGGTGCGCGACCGGATGCTGTCGGTGGTGTCGCACATCGAGATCTTCGCCCCCGGCGGCCAGCCGCTGCCCGACCCGCAGAAGACGATCGCCGAGGCGCGCCGCAATCCGGAGGTGGTGGGTGCCGCGACCTTCATCGCCACGCAGGCGCTGCTGGCGCGCGGCGAGGACATGCGCGGCACGCTGGTGCGCGGCATCGACCCGGCCCACGAAGGCGAGGTGACCGACCTGGGCGCCGCCACGCAGAAGGAGGCGCTCGACCGGCTGGTGCCCGGCCAGTTCGGGATCGTGCTGGGCGTGGAACTGGCGCGCGCCCTGGGCGTACGCAACGGCGATCCGGTCACGCTGGTCGCGCCGAGCGGCCAGGTGACGCCCGCCGGCGTGGTGCCGCGGCTCAAGCAGATGACGGTGGTCGGCACCTTCGATTCGGGCCACTACGAGTACGACTCGTCGCTGGTCATGATCCACCAGGACGACGCGGCCCGCATCTTCCGGCTGGAGGGCCCGACCGGCATCCGCCTGAAGCTGAAGGACCTGCACCAGGCGCGCCAGGTCGCGCAGCAGCTCGCCGGCTCGCTCAGCGGCGACCTACTGATCCGCGACTGGACCCAGCAGAACAAGACCTGGTTCGCGGCGGTCGAGCTGGAGAAACGCATGATGTTCATCATCCTGACGCTGATCGTCGCGGTGGCGGCGTTCAACCTCGTCTCCACGCTGGTGATGACGGTGACCGACAAGCGCGCCGACATCGCGATCCTGCGCACCCTCGGCGCCAGCCCCAAAAGCATCATGGGCGTGTTCGTGGTGCAGGGCGCGATGGTCGGCGTGATCGGCACCCTGGCCGGCCTGCTGCTGGGCCTGGCGATCGCCTTCAACATCGACGTGATCGTGCCGGCGCTGGAGCGCCTCTTCCAGGCGAGCTTCCTGCCGAAGGACGTCTACCTGATCAGCCGCATGCCGAGCGAGCCGCAGCAGTCCGACATCGTGCCGATCGCCGTCATCTCCCTGATCCTGGCCTTCGTCGCCACCCTGTACCCGAGCTGGCGCGCCAGCCGCGTGAACCCCGCCGAGGCGCTGCGCTATGAATGACCGGCCGATCCTCGAGGCCACCGGCCTCACCAAGCGCTTCCACGACGGGCGTATCGACGTGACGGTGCTGCACGGCGTGGACGTGCGCATCCGCGCCGGCGAGACGGTCGCGATCGTCGGCACCTCGGGCTCGGGCAAGAGCACGCTGCTGCACCTGCTCGGCGGGCTGGATGCGCCCAGCGCCGGCAGCGTCGTGCTGCAGGGCCAGCCGCTCGCGCAGCTCGATGCCGCGGCGCAGGGCCGCCTGCGCAACCGGCACCTGGGTTTCGTCTACCAGTTCCACCACCTGCTGCCGGAATTCAGCGCGCTGGACAACGTCGGCATGCCGCTGCGCATCCGCCGCGAGACGCCCGAGGTCTGCGCCGAGGCGGCCGGCCGCATGCTGGCCGCCGTCGGGCTGTCCGGCCGGCTGCACCACCGGCCGGCGGAACTGTCGGGCGGCGAGCGCCAGCGGGTGGCGATCGCCCGCGCGCTGGTCACCCAGCCGGCCTGCGTGCTCGCCGACGAACCGACCGGCAACCTCGACCGCAGCACCGCCGACGGCGTGTTCGCACTGATGCTCGGCCTGGCGCGCGACCAGGGCACCGCCTTCGTCATGGTGACCCACGACGAAACGCTGGCGGCCCGCTGCGACCGGCAGCTGCGGCTGGTCTCGGGCCGGCTGCAGGACTGAGCAGGGCGTCGGGCCGCTTCGGCACCGGCCGCAGCGATACAACTGGTAAGCCCGGGAGGGCCCGTCGCGCCGTAAGGTGGCGACCGACCCACCCCTACCGGAGCCTTACCATGCCTGCCGACCGCACCGAACCCGCGCCAATCAACGACACCGACGAAGCCAAGGGACTGGTGCCTGACCCGCAGCTGCAGGAAGTGCATCGCCGGGAGGAAGCCGCGCTCGACCAGGGACAGTCGACGGACGAGGCGCAGGCCCGCGCCTGGGCCGAGGTCAACGGGGGCGGCAAGGCTGCAAAAGACAACCCGGCACCCCAGGATGCAAACCCCCAGGACGGCGACCCGGCCACCATCTCGGTCGGCGGCTGACGACGCGTGCCGTCCGCTGCGCCGTCGGATTCAGGCGACGCGGTGGAACCACCACATCGACAGCGTGGCCGACACCAATGCCAGCGCGGCCGCGAGGAGCGCGAACAGCGCCGACACCTCGGTTTCGCGTTTCTCGACCGTGAGCCGCGAGCTCAGCGTGTCGTAGACCTTCTTCAGGTCGGCCGCGGTGCCGGCGTAGAAGTATTCCGCCTGGGTCTTGGCGGCGACGGCCTTGAGCGTTTCCTCGTCCAGCCGCACCCGCATCGACCAGCCCTCGAATCCGATGGTGTCACCGTCGCGCGTGCCTACGCCGACCGTGTAGACCCGTACGCCGCGGTCGGCCGCGATCTGCGCCGCTTCCAGCGGGTCCACTCCGGTGGTGCGCTGGCCGTCGGTCAGCATGACGATCGCGGCCGAGCCGTAGGAGCCGGGCGGCACCGGCTTCGGGGGCGCTGCTTGCGCCGGCGGCTCGATCCCGGCGAGCGGCGCGCTGCGCATGCCGCTACGGTTCGGGCCCATCGCCGACACGTCGATCCCGCTGTTGGGGAACAGCGTGGCGAGCGACATCACGATGCCGTTGCCGGTGGCAGTCCCGCGCTGCAACTGGAAGCCGTCGATCGCCCGCTCGAGGTCTTCCCGCGACTGCGTGGGCAGCTGCGCGACCTGCGCGCTGCCGGCGAACGCCACGATGCCGACCCGCACGTTGCGCGGCAGTTCCGAAATGAAGGACTTGGCCGCCTGCTGTGCCGCGACCATCCGGTTGGGCTGCACGTCGGTCGCCCGCATGCTGGCCGACACATCGATCGCCAGCATGATCGTCTGCTGCTGGGCGGGCAGGGCGATCACCGCCACCGGCCGGGCGGCGGCCAGCAGCATCGCGACGAAGGCGAACAGCAACAGCAGCGGCGGCAGGTGGCGCCGCCAGCCGGGGCCCTTGCCGCCCGCATCGCGTACCAGCGACAGGCTGGCGTAACGCACCGCCAGCTTGCGCCGGCGGCCCTGCAGCCACAGGTAGAGCAGCACCAGCAGCGGCACCGCCAGCAACAGCCAGAGCAGCTGCGGCCAGAGGAAGTCGGGCACCGGCACCGCATGCCAGAAGGCCTGCCAGCGGTCGGTCCAGGTCGGGGTATCGGGCGGCATGGCGAACGGAAGTGGTAGGGCGGCAGGTCGAAGGAGGCGGTTCAGGCCGCGCGCGACGGCGCACCGCGCACGCCGCTGCGGCGCTTGCGCAGCTCGGCGAACCGCAGCACGGCGTCGGCGGTGTCGTCGGTGGTGGAGAGTTCGAGCGCATCGGCGCCGGCCCGGGCGAAGGCCTGCAGCAGCGTGGCTTCGCGCAGCGCGGCGGCGCGCGCGAACCGCTGGCGGAACAGTCGGTCGTGGGTGTCCACCACCATCTGCTCGCCGGTTTCGGCATCGCGCAGGGCGACGAGGCCCAGGTCGGGCAATGCCTGCTCCAGCGGATCGACCAGGCGCACGGCTACCACGTCGTGGCGCTCGGCCAACTGCCCCAGGGGCCGCTCCCAGCCGGCGGGGCTGATGAAGTCCGAGACCACGAACACGGTGGCGCGCTGGCGCAGCGTCCGTGCGGCGGTGCGCAGCCAATCGCCCAGCCCTTGCTGCGGTGCCGGTGCAGCACCTTTGCCCCGGATCGGGGCGGGCGCGGTGACGGTCTGCAGCCGGTGCAGCAGATGCAGCACGTGGGCGCGGCCGCCGCGCGCCGGAATCCAGGCGGTGTCGCGGTCGCCGCCCAGCAGCGCGCCGACGCGGTTTCCGTGGCGGGTCAGCAGGCGCGCGACCAGCCCGACGAAGGCGGTCTGGGCGTCGCGCTTGGTGCGGTCGCCCGAGCCGAAGTCCATCGAGCCGCTGCGGTCGACCACGAACCAGGCCGCCATTTCGCGGTCCTCGGTGAAGACCCGCACATGCGGCGTCTGCAGCCGGGCGGTCACGTTCCAGTCGATATGGCGGACATCGTCCGACGGCTGGTACTCCCGCAGGTCCGCCAGGTCCAGCCCGCTGCCGCGCTGCAGTGTGCGGTAGGGGCCCTGCAGCAGGCCGTCCAGCCGGCGCAGGGCGGTCCATTCCAGGCGCCGCAGCAGCGCTTCGGCGCCGGAAACGGCGTCGCCGCCTGGGCGATCAGGCCGCGCGCTGGTATTCATGGTGGAGTGGCTTCGGCGGCGTGGGCACATGGGCCATCAGCCGGCCGATCAGGTCGTCGGCGGTGATGCCCTCGGCCAGTGCCTCGTACGACAGCGCCAGCCGGTGGCGGAACACGTCGGGCACCAGGTCGGCCATGTCCTCGGGCAGCGCATAGCCGCGGCCGCGCATCATCGCCAGCGCCCGGGCGCCTTCGGCCAGGTTGATCGTGGCGCGGGGACTGGCGCCGTAGTTGACCAGGTGCGCGAAGTCCTTCAGGCCGCTCGCCTCGGGCCGCCGGGTCGCCGCCACCAGCCGCACCGCGTACTGCAGCAGCGACGGGTCGATGTAGACCCGCCGGCAGGCGGCCTGCAACTCGGCCAGCTGGGCGGTGGTCGCGACCGGGCCGGCCGGCGGCGGCGGATGCATCGCCCGCTGCACGATCACGAACTCTTCCTCGTCGCTCGGATAGTCCACCATCACCTTCATCATGAAGCGGTCGACCTGCGCTTCGGGCAGCGGATAGGTGCCTTCGGTCTCGACCGGGTTCTGTGTGGCGAGCACCACGAACGGCGACGGCACCCGGTGGCTCTCTCCGGCGATCGTCACCTGGCGCTCCTGCATCACCTCCAGCAGCGCGCTCTGCACCTTGGCGGGCGCGCGGTTGATTTCGTCGGCCAGCAGCAGGTTGGCGAACACCGGACCGAGCGCGGTGCTGAACTCGCCGGTCTTCTGGTTGTACATGCGGGTGCCGACCAGGTCGGCCGGCACCAGATCCGGCGTGAACTGAATGCGCTTGAATGCACCTTGCACTGCCTGCGACAGCGTCTTGACCGTCAGCGTCTTGGCCAGACCCGGCACGCCTTCCACCAGCAGATGGCCTTCGGCCAGCAGCGCGACCATCACCCGTTCCAGGAAGCGGTCCTGGCCGACGACGATGCGCTTGACCTCGAAAAGCACCTGTTCCATCAAGGTGGCGGCAGAGTCGCGGGTGGTGGTGTTCATGCAGCGTGGAGGCAGAAGAGGAAAGGGCGGCGGTCAGAACGGCGGCATGCCGGCGGCGGCCGCGGCGTTCTCGATCGGCACGGCGAAACCGATGCCGAGGAAGGTGCGGGCGGAGGTCGGGTTGAGGATCGCGGTGACGATGCCGATCACCTCGCCGTCCATCGTGATCAGCGGCCCGCCCGAGTTGCCGGGGTTGGCGGCCGCATCGAACTGGATCAGGTTCGACAGCTGCCGCTTGCCCTCGGGCGAGAGAAAACCGCGCTTCAGCCCGGACACCACACCGCCGGATACCGACGGCCCGATGCCGAACGGAAAGCCGATCGCCGCGACCTCGTCGCCGGGCCGCAGGTCGGTAGTGGAGCGCAGCGTGGCGGCGGCCAGGTCGTCTGGGATCTTGTGCGCCTGCAGCACCGCCAGGTCGTGTTCAGGCTGGACGCCGGTCACCGACGCCTGGGCCTCCAGCCCGTCCGCGAAGGTGACCCGGATGTGGTCCGCACCCGCCACCACGTGCAGGTTGGTCAGGATCACGCCCTTGTCGACGATCACCACGCCGGTGCCGATGCCGCGCTCGATCTCGCCTTCTTCCTTTTCCTTGTAGCGGCCGTTCTTCTTGCGGTCGGTCTTGCCGTAGGCGACGACCCGGACCACCGACGGGCCGACCTTGTCCGCCGCGCGGGCGACCGCCGACGGCAGCACGGTCTTCTCCAGGGTATGGCGGACGGCCGCGTCGATGTCGTCCTGCGTCAGCACACGCGGCGCCGGTCGCAGCGCCAGGACCAGCACGGCCGCTACGGCGCCGACTGCGAGCAGCGGGACGATGCCGGAGCGCAGGGCGCGCCAGCCGCGTTGCAGGCGCGATGGCGGCGTGAGGGGCGAGACCGAGGCGGGTTCCGACGCCTCTTCGGCCGGTGCGTCTACCGCTTCGGGCGCGTCGCCGGTCAGGGCAGGTGCGACCGGCGCGGCAGTGCGGCGGGAGCTGCTGTAGAGGGCGGGCCTGCGCATCCGGAAATCCTCGGTTGGCGCGTCCCGACAGCAGGACGCCTGGATGGTTCCACACCCTAGCACGATTCACCGGTATGCGCTGTCGTCGCGCGACGTGACACGTGGGCATCGGGGGCAGTGCATGATGGCGCGATGACCGGCTGGATCGACACCCACTGTCACCTCGACGCTCCGGAGTTCGCAGCCGACGGCCCGGCGATGCGCCACGCGGCGCGGTCGGCGGGCGTCGGGCTGTGCGTGGTGCCGGCGGTGGCTGCTTCCAACTTCGACGCGGTGCGCGGCTGGGCCGAGGCGCACGGCGATGCCTATGCGCTCGGCATCCATCCGCTCTGCAGCGGCGAGGCGACCGATGTCGATCTCGCGCGGCTGGAGTCCGAGTTGGCTGCCCGCATCGGCGATCCGCGGCTGGTGGCGGTCGGCGAGATCGGGCTCGACTATTTCGTGGCCGGCCTGGACGACACGCGGCAGCAGGCGGTGTTTCGCGCCCAACTGCGGCTGGCTCGCCGCTTCGATCTGCCGGTGCTGCTGCATGTCCGTCGATCGGTCGACCGGGTGCTGCGCCATCTGCGGGAGCAGGGCGGCAGCGGGCCCGGCAGCCATCAATGGCGCGGCATCGCCCACGCCTTCAACGGCAGCCTGCAGCAGGCGCAGGCGTTCGTCGACCTCGGGCTGAAGCTGGGTTTCGGCGGCACGGCGACGTTCGACCGGGCACTGCAGGTACGGCGCGTGGCGTCGGCCGTGCCGCTCGCATCGATGGTTGTGGAGACCGACGCGCCCGACATTCCCCCGCACTGGCTCTACCGCACCGCCGACGAACGCGGCGCCGCCGGCCCGCAGGCGCGCAATTCGCCGGTCGAGCTGCCGCGCATCGGTGCGGCAATCGCCGGCCTGCGCGGCATGGCGCCCGAGGCATTCGCAGCTGCCACCACCCGCAATGCGCTGGATGCGATGCCCCGTCTCGCGGCGCTGGCCGGATGATAGCCGCCGGTGGGGTGCGGCTGGTCGGGCTGCCGCCGGTGGTATCGCCGGCCACCCGGTTGCTGGTGCTCGGCAGCTTTCCCGGCGCCCGGTCGCTGGCGGAACAGCAGTACTACGCCCATCCGCGCAACCAGTTCTGGCGCATCCTGTCGCTGCTCTGGAACGAGGACCTGGTGGCCCTGCCGTATGCCGACCGGCTGGCACATCTGCAGGCGCGGGGGCTCGGCCTGTGGGATGTCTATGCCAGCTGCGAACGCCAGGGCAGCCTGGACACGGCCATCCGCGCGCCGCAGGTCAACGACTTCGCCGGGCTGGCCCGGTGCTGCCCGCTTCTGGAGGCCGTCGCCCACAACGGCGGCGAGAGTTTCCGGCACGCGCGGCATTCGGCGACACTCGCCGTGTCGGTCCACCGCCTGCCCTCGACCAGCCCGGCCCATGCTGCCTGGAGTCTGGAGCGCAAATGCGAGGCCTGGGCCGACGTGTTCCGCCAGCACCATCTGTTCCGATGACGACCCGTCGCTCACCGCCTGCCGCTCCTTCCGCCGTCGCCCCCGACGCCGACCTGCCCGAAGTCCACTTCTCGGACTGGGGCGACGTGCGCAGCCTGCACCTGGGGTCCGCCTGGATCCAGGGCTCGATGCGGATGGACGCGCCCTACGAACTGGAGCTGGAATACGTGCAGCGCATGATGGCGTGGCTGCTGTTCGTCGCGCCGCCGTCGGTCGCCAAGCGCCATGCGATGCAGCTCGGCCTCGGCGCCGGGGCGCTCACGAAGTTCTGCCGCAAGAAGCTGCGCATGCGCACGACCGCGATCGAGCTCAACCCGCAGGTGCTGCATGCGTGCCGTGGCTGGTTCAAGCTCCCGCCCGACGACGAGCGGCTGCAGGTCATCGTCGCCGATGCGGCCGAGGAGATCCGGCGTCCGGTCTGGCACGCAGCGGTCGATGCGCTGCAGGTGGACCTCTACGACGAGGAGGCGGCGGCGCCGGTCCTCGACAGCGACAATTTCTACCGCGAATGCCGGGCGGTGCTGACCGAGGACGGTTGCATGACCGTCAACCTGTTCGGCCGCGACTCCAGCTACCAGCAGAGCCTGGACAGGATCTGCGCCGCCTTCGGGCAGGAGGCGGTCTGGGCGTTCCGCCCCACCCGGGAAGGCAACACCGTCGTCCTGGCCCAGCGGACCCCGCAGCGGCCGGACCGCGTCGCGCTGGCCGCGCGCGCGGACCTGGTGCAGTCCCGCTGGGGCCTGCCTGCTGCCAAATGGCTACGCACTTTCAAGCCCGCGGTGCCGACCGCGTTGGCCGCACCGGCAGCACCGGCGCCATGAGCGCACCGACTCCGCCCACCGTGCCGCCGGCCGCACACGCCGGCCCGATCGACTGGCGCCGCATCGTCGGCTGGATGCGCGACGACGGCGTGGTGTCGCAGGAAGAGGCCGACCGCACCGTCGCCCGCTGTTCGCGCGCCGAAAGCACGCAGCCGGCCCTGGTGCGCCTGGCCAACGTCGCGATGGTCCGCCACTCCGACGGCAAGCCGCTCGACCTGGAGGCGCTGACGCAGTACCTCGCGACCAAGGCCGGGCTCGCCTATCTGCGCATCGACCCGCTGCGGGTGGACGTGGGCAAGGTGGCCGACACGATGAGCGCCGCCTATGCCGAGCGCCACCGGGTGCTGCCGGTGCAGGTCACGCCCACCGAGGTGGTGGTCGCGACCGCCGAGCCCTTCGTGACCGACTGGGTCGCGGAGGTGGAGCGCCAGGCCAAGCGCCGGGTGCGCCGGGTGGTCGCGAATCCGCAGGACATCCACCGCTTCACCGCCGAGTTCTTCGCCCTCGCCAAGTCGGTCCGCGCCGCGCAGAAGGCCGGCGGCAACGCGGGTGCCGCAAGCTTCGAGCAGCTGGTCGAGCTCGGCCGCAGCAACCGCCAGCTCGATGCCAACGACCAGGGCGTGGTCCGGGTGGTGGACTGGCTCTGGCAGTACGCCTTCGATCAGCGGGCGAGCGACATCCACCTGGAGCCGCGCCGGGAGCAGGGCGTGATCCGCTTCCGGATCGACGGCGTGCTGCATCCGGTCTACCAGATGCCGCTCGGCGTGCTGGCGGCGATGACCGCCCGCATAAAGCTGCTCGGCCGGATGGACGTGGTCGAAAAGCGGCGCCCGCAGGATGGGCGCATCAAGACCCGCAACACCCGCGGCGACGAGGTCGAGATGCGGCTGTCCACCCTGCCCACCGCCTTCGGCGAGAAGATGGTGATGCGCATCTTCGACCCGGACACGGCCGTCAAGGACCTGGATGCGCTGGGTTTCGTGCCACACGACGCCGGCCGCTGGGAAGAGCTGGTGCGCAGGCCGCACGGCATCATCCTGGTCACCGGACCGACCGGCTCCGGCAAGACGACCACGCTGTATTCCACCCTGAAGCGGGTCGCGACCGAAGAGGTGAACGTCAGCACCGTCGAAGACCCGATCGAGATGATCGAGCCGTCGTTCAACCAGACGCAGGTGCAGACGCAGCTCGACTTCGGCTTCATCGAGGGCCTGCGCGCGCTGATGCGGCAGGACCCGGACATCATCATGGTCGGCGAGATCCGCGACCTCGCCACCGCGGAGATGGCGGTCCAGGCGGCCCTGACCGGGCACCTGGTGTTCTCGACGCTGCACACCAACGATGCGCCGTCGGCCGTCACCCGGCTGATGGAGCTGGGCGTGCCGCCGTACCTGGTCAATGCGACGCTGCTCGGCGTGCTGGCGCAGCGGCTGGTGCGGACCCTGTGCCGGGCCTGCCGCGCGCCCGATACCGACAGCACCGATGCCGACCTGGCGGGCGTCATCCGGCCGTGGAAGCTGAATGCGCCGTGGCAGCCGTACCGGCCGGTCGGCTGCGTGGACTGCCGCATGACCGGTTTTCGGGGCCGGATGGGCCTCTACGAACTGCTGGTCGTCACCGATGCCTTCAAGGACAAGGTCCACAAGGAGCCGAACATCGACGCGCTGCGCCGCCAGGCCCTGGCCGACGGGATGCGGCCGCTGCGCCTGGCGGGGGCGCTGCGGGCAGCGGAGGGCCTGACCACCCTCGGCGAGGTGCTGGGCGCGACACCGCCGCTCGCCTGACGCGCGGCCTGCGCAGTCCGCAGGCCTTGGGGAATACCCCGAGGCCGCGGTAGGTGGAATCCACATCCGGACGGACAGGGGCGGGGCAGAGAATCCGCGAGTCTGAAAATTTTCGTCTGGAGATAGCTGTGAAGATCAAAAGTCAAAAGGACTTCTTCGCGGGCCTGATGTTCCTGCTCATAGGCATCGGGTTCGCGTGGGGGGCTACGACCTATTCCGTCGGTTCCGGCGCCCGCATGGGCCCGGGATATTTCCCGCTGGTGCTCGGCGTGGTGATGGCACTGCTCGGTGCCGCCCTCACCATGACCGCCCTGGTCGTCGAGACCGAAGGCGGCGACAAGATCGGCAAGTGGGCCTGGCGCCCGCTGTTCTTCATCATCTGCGCCAACCTGGCCTTCGGCGTGCTGCTCGGCGGTCTGCCGAGCGTCGGCATTCCGGCGATGGGCCTGATCATCGGCATCTACGCGCTCGTGCTGATCTCCAGCCTGGCCGGCGACGAATTCAAGATCGGCCCCACGCTGATCCTCGCCACCGTGCTCGCCGTCGGCAGCTACGTGGCCTTCATCTGGGCACTCAAGCTGCAGATGCAGGTCTGGCCCACCTTCATCACCGGCTGAACCACCCGAGACATTCCCCATGGATCTGATCAACAACCTCTCGCTGGGTTTCAGCGTCGCGTTCACCGCGACCAACCTGCTGTACTGCCTGATCGGCTGTATCCTGGGCACGCTGATCGGCGTGCTCCCCGGCATCGGCCCGGTGGCCACCATCGCGATGCTGCTGCCGGCCACCTACGTGCTGCCGCCGGTGTCCGCCCTGATCATGCTGGCCGGTATCTACTACGGTGCGCAGTACGGCGGCTCCACCACGGCCATTCTGGTGAACCTGCCGGGCGAATCGTCCTCGGTGGTGACCGTGATCGACGGCTACCAGATGGCGCGTCGCGGCCGGGCGGGCCCGGCGCTCGCCGCTGCCGGCCTCGGCTCGTTCTTCGCGGGCTCCGTCGGTACCCTGATCCTGGCTGCGTTCGCGCCGCCGCTGACCGAGCTGGCCTTCAAGTTCGGCCCGGCCGAATACTTCTCGCTGATGATCCTGGGCCTGATCGGCGCCGTGGTGCTGGCCTCCGGCTCGCTGCTCAAGGCCGTGTCCATGATCGTGCTAGGCCTGCTGATGGGCCTGGTCGGTACCGACGTGAACTCCGGCGTCGCCCGTTTCTCGTTCGACATCCCCGAACTGACCGACGGCATCGGCTTCGTGACCATCGCCATGGGCGTGTTCGGCTACGGCGAAATCATCGCCAACCTGGCCAACCCGTCGTCCGACCGTGAAGTGTTCACCGCCAAGGTCAAGGGCCTGTTCCCGACCGGCGAAGACTTCAAGCGTATGCTGCCGGCCGTCCTGCGCGGCACCTCGCTCGGCGCGGCCCTGGGCATCCTGCCCGGCGGCGGTGCACTGCTGGCAGCCTTCGCGGCGTACACCATCGAGAAGAAGACCAAGCTGCATCCGGGCGAAGTGCCCTTCGGCAAGGGCAACATCCGCGGCGTCGCGGCTCCCGAGTCGGCCAACAACGCCGGTGCGCAGACCTCCTTCATCCCGCTACTGACGCTGGGCATTCCGCCCAACGCCGTGATGGCGCTGATGGTGGGCGCGATGACCATCCACAACATCCAGCCGGGCCCGCAGGTGATGACCAGCAACCCCGAGCTGTTCTGGGGCCTGATCGCCTCGATGTGGCTGGGCAACGCGATGCTCGTCATCCTGAACCTGCCGCTGATCGGCATGTGGATCAAGCTGCTGTCGGTGCCGTACAAGTTCCTGTTCCCGTCCATCGTGCTGTTCTGCGCGATCGGCGTGTACTCGACCAACAACAACACCTTCGACATCTGGATGGTCGGCATCTTCGGCATCGTGGGCTACATCTTCCACAAGCTCGGCTGCGAACCCGCACCGCTGCTGCTCGGCTTCATCCTGGGACCGATGATGGAAGAGAACCTGCGCCGCGCACTGCTGCTGTCCCGCGGCGACTGGGTGGTGTTCGTCTCCCGTCCGATCTCCGCCGGCCTGCTCGCCGCCGCCGTGCTGCTGCTCGTGATCGTGCTGCTGCCCGCAGTGAAGAGCAAGCGCGAGGAAGCGTTCGTCGAAGACTGACGCCCGGCACGCGACGATCTCAAAAACGGCACCTTCGGGTGCCGTTTTTCGTTGCCGGAGACGAACGACAATCGCGCGGTCGCCCGGCCGGGCTCCGCCGCGTTCCCCATGTCCCTGTTTCCGCAGCTTCCGCAGCACGACGACCGCATCGCGCTGCACAACGAGATCCATGCCCGCCCGCCGGAAGCGATGGCCGCGCCGCTCGCGATCTCGCACATCGTGATGGCCTGCGACGCCGCCGAGCGCGAGGCGAGCCGCCACCACCTGGCCGACCTGCTGCGCGAGCACCACCTGCCGCTGCCGGATGCGGCGACGATCCACCTGCGCATCGACGTCGGCCGGTTCCGCATTCGCTGGGAACTGCACACCGAATTCGTCACCTGGACCTTCCAGCGGCGCCCGGACCACGGCGCCGCGACGGCGGCGCCCGACTGCGCGCTGCAGGTGGTGCCGCACGGCTGGCTGGCCCGGCTGCCGGGCCGGCTGCTGACCGCGCTGCACGTCGGCGTGCTGCCCGGCGGGGCCGACACGGTGCCCGCCGTGCCGCCCGACTGGCTGCACGAGGACACGATGGTCGCGTCCAGCATCGCGGGCGGGGAGGGTGCGGCGTATACCGACTTCGTGCTGCACGCCGACGGTTTCGGCCGGATGCTGCTGCGTGCCGGCGCGATGGGGCCGCGCCGACTGGGCCGGATGGTGCAGCGTCTGCTGGAAATTGAGACCTACCGCATGGCTGCACTCCTCGGGCTGCCGGCGGCCCGGGGCGCAGCGGCGGCGCTGGGCAGCGCGGAGCGCGAGCTGGCCGGCCTCGCCGAGGCGATCCGCAGCGCCGAGCGCCACGACGAGGCCCAGCTGCTCGACCGGCTGACCCGGCTGGCCGGGCAGGTGGAGAGCCAGCATGCGGCCACCCACGCCCGGCTGTCGGCCAGCGCGGCGTATTTCGAGCTGGTCGACAAGCGCATCGCCGACATCGTGGAGTCGCGCATCGGCCACCTGCAGATGCTCGGCGAGTTCCTGGAGCGGCGGCTGTCGCCTGCGCGCAGCACCTGCGCCTGGGCCACGCGGCGGCAGGAGGCGCTGTCGCAGCGGGTGTCGCGGGTCAGCAACCTGCTGCGGACGCGGGTCGAGATCGAGCAGCAGCAGAGCAGCCAGGCGCTGCTGACCACGATGAACCGGCGGCAGGACATGCAGCTGAAACTGCAGTCCACCGTGGAGGGGCTGTCGGTCGCGGCGATCACCTACTACATCGTGGGCCTGGTCGGCTACCTCGCCAAGGGCGCGCAGAAGGGCGGCTCGTCGATCAGCCCGGAAGTCGCCACCGCGGTGGCGATTCCCCTGGTGGCGCTGGCGGTCTGGTGGTCGCTGCGGCGCCTGCACCACCGCATCGTCGGAGAATCGCGGCCATGAAACGACGTCTCCTGCTGTCTTCCTCTGCTGCCGCGGCTGCTGCCGCCGGCCTGCCCTGCGCCTTCGCGCAGCCGGCCGCGTGGCCCGTCCGGCCAATCCGGCTGCTGGTGCCGTTCCCGGCGGCCGGCGCCACCGACCTGTTCGCCCGCGGCCTGGCGCAGAAGCTCGCCGAACGGCTGGGCGTGTCCATCGTGGTGGAGAACCGGCCCGGCGCCGGCGGCTCGATCGGCGCCGACGCGGCCGCCAAGGCCGCGCCCGACGGCTACACGCTGATGCTGACGACCTCCAGCACGCACGCCATCGGCCCGGCCATCAACCCGCGCCTGCCCTACGACACGGTGCGCGACTTCACGCCGATCGTCCATGCCGGCAACGCGCCGAGCATCATGCTGGTGCCCAACGATTCGCCCGCGAGGACGGTGCAGCAGTGGATCGACCATGCGAAGCGCAACCCCGGCCGGCTGAACTACGGCTCCAGCGGCAACGGCACCATCGTCCAGCTGACGGCCGAACTGTTCAAGTCGCAGGCGGGGATCTTCGTCACCCACATTCCCTACAAAGGCACCGCGCTCGCGATGCCCGACCTGATGAGCGGCAAGCTCGACGTGGTGTTCGATTCGCTGCCGACCGGGCTGCCGTTCGTGCGCGACGGCCGGCTGCGGGCGCTGGGTGTCACGTCGCTGAAGCGCACGCCCCTGGCGCCGGACCTGCCGCCGATCGCCGATACGCTGCCAGGCTATGTCTCCAACACCTGGTTCGGTGTGTACGGACCGCGCGGCCTGCCGGCCGAGGTGGTGGCCCGCGTCAACGCCGCCGCCAACCAGGTGCTGGCCGATGCCGATACCCGCGAGCGCTTCGCCCGGCTCGGCATCGAGGCGGTCGGCTCGACGCCAGCGCAGTTCGCACAGATGGTGGCCGACGATGCGGCCAAGTGGAAGAAGATCATCGTCGAACGCAGGATCGTCGGCGACTGAACGGCGCCGCGACGGCGGGCCGTTCCGCGTCGTCGAGGCGCCTTCCGGCCGTGTGCCGTCGCGGTGTGCACGGTCGCCTGTGCCGTGCCGCACACGCCGGCGGTGCCTTCCGTATGATTTCCCGCTTTTCCACCTGACGGACACACGGGAGACTGCATGGATCTGGGCTTGACGGGCAAATGGGCGCTGGTGGGCGGCGCGAGCAAGGGACTGGGGCTGGGCTGCGCACGCGCGCTGGCGGCCGAAGGCGTCAATGTGGTGATGGTCGCCCGCGGTGCCGAGGTGCTGCAGGCCGCCGCCGCGGAGGTGCAGGCGCAGGCGGCCTCCGGTGCGCAGGCCATCGCGGTGGCCGCCGACATCACGACCGAGGCCGGCCGCGACGCGGTCTTCGCCGTCCGCCGCGATTTCGACATCGTCGTCACCAACGCGGGCGGCCCGCCGCCCGGCGATTTCCGGAACTGGGACCGCGATGCCTGGATCCGCGCGCTCGACGCCAACATGCTCACGCCGATCGAACTGATCAAGGCGACGGTCGACGGCATGGCCGCGCGCGGCTTCGGCCGCATCGTCAACATCACATCGGGGGCGGTGAAGGCGCCGATCGATGTGCTGGGCCTGTCCAACGGCGCCCGCAGCGGCCTGACCGGCTTCGTCGCCGGCGCGGCCCGCAGCGGCATCGCCGCGAAGGGCGTGACGATCAACAACCTGCTGCCCGGCGCCTTCGACACCGACCGGCTGCGCACCACCATGGCCGCCGGCGCGAAGAAGGCGGGCGCCGATCCGGAAACCGTGGCCGACAAGCGCCGCCAGACGATTCCGGCCCGCCGCTTCGGCACGGCCGAGGAGTTCGGTGCGATCTGCGCCTTCCTGTGCAGCGCGCAGGCCGGCTACATCACCGGCCAGAACGTGCTGGCCGACGGCGGCGCCTTCCCCGGCACGATGTAGCGCGTGCCCGGCCCGGCCCGCCGCGGCCTCAGCGCCGGGCCGACAGCACGATGCCGGCCACGATCAGCGCGAACGCCGCCGCGTGGTACAGGTGCGGCGGCTCGCCGAGGAAGGCCGCCGACAGCAGCGCGGCGAAGAGCGGGGTGAGGTTGGCGAAGAAAGCCGCCATGTTCGGCCCGACCCGCGCCACCCCGGCGCCGAAGCAGCGATAGGCCAGGATCGCCGGGCCGACCGCGATGAACACCAGCGCCGCCGCCAGCGGCCAGCCCCAGTCGATATGCGGATCGCCGAGCGTCCATTCCGCCGCGGTGAACAGGCCCGACCAGCCGAGGCCGAACACGATCTGCGCGAGCAGGAAGGCCGACCAGTCCTGGCGCAGCGCCGGGCTCTCGCCGGGCTTGGCGAGCAGCCAGGCATAGAACGACCAGGCGATGGTCGCCAGCACCATGAAGCCGTCACCCGGGCGCAGCCGCAGGGCGAGCAGCTGCTGCAGCTCCCCACGGCTCAGCACGATCAGCACCCCTACCATCGACAGCGCGGCCCCGACGATCTGGCTGCGCCGCGCCGGCGCGCGGAAGAACAGCGTGCCGACCAGCAGCATCCAGACCGGCATGCTGGAGCCGACCAGCGTGGTGTTGATCGGCTCGGAGGTCTGCAGCGCCAGGTACTGCAGCGCGTTGTAGCTGCCGACGCCCAGCAGCCCCAGCAGGGCGAAGCGCCGCCATTTGCGCCAGATCTCCGACGATGGCCGCAGCACATGCCCGGCCAGCGGCAGCAGCAGCACGAACGCGATCGTCCAGCGCACGAAGTTGAGCGTCATCGGCGGCATCAGCGTGTGTACCAGCCGGCCGACGACCGCGTTGCCGGCCCAGAGCAGCGGCGGCACCAGCATCAGCA
The DNA here is from genome assembly GCA_913776965.1 of uncultured Xylophilus sp. Classification (GTDB taxonomy): domain Bacteria; phylum Pseudomonadota; class Gammaproteobacteria; order Burkholderiales; family Burkholderiaceae_C; genus Xylophilus. Next base: position 64,980 of record CAJYQL010000128.1, on the reverse strand, counting down.
AAACGGTGGAGGGCGACAGGCGTGCATGCATCCGGACGACTGTAGCGCGGGCCGCTGTCGCGTGCCGCGCTGCAGCCCGCGGCGAAGCGTGGCAGGATGCGGCGGCCACCCGCCGGCCGTCCGGCGCGGCCCCGTCCCCATTCACAGGAGCCCGTTTCCGCATGAGCAAAGCCGTTCGCATCGACCGTCCCGGCGGTCCGGAAGAAATGAAGATCGTCGACGTGCCGGTCGGCGAGCCCGGACCCGGCGAGATCCGCATCCGCCACAAGGCGGTCGGACTCAATTTCATCGACGTGTACCAGCGCACCGGCCTGTACCCGTTCCCGATGCCGCTGCAGCTCGGCATGGAAGCCTCGGGCACCGTCGAGGCGGTGGGCGAGGGCGTCGATCACCTCGCGGTCGGCGACCGCGCGGCCTACGCCAGCAACCCGCCCGGCAGCTACAGCGAGGTCCGCGTCATGCCGGCGAAATGCGTCTGCCGGCTGCCCGACACCATCGACTTCGAGACCGGCGCGGCGATGATGCTCAAGGGCCTGACCGCGCAGTACCTGCTGAAGAAAACGCTGCCGGTCGAGGGGCTGCAGCCCGGCGACTTCGTGCTGTTCCATGCCGCGGCCGGCGGCGTCGGCCTGATCGCCTGCCAGTGGGCCCGCGTGCTCGGCCTGCAGCTGATCGCGACCGCCGGCTCCGACGAGAAATGCGCCCTGGCGCTCGCCAACGGCGCCGCCCACGCGATCAATTACCGCACCGAGGACTTCGCCGCCCGGGTGAAGGAGATCACCGAGGGCCGCGGCGTGAAGGTGGTGTACGACTCGGTCGGCAAGGACACCTGGGAGAAGTCGCTCGACTGCCTGCGGCCGTTCGGCCTGATGGCGAGCTTCGGCAACGCCTCCGGCCCGGCACCGGCCTTCGCGCCGGGCATGCTCGGCGCGAAGGGATCGCTGTACGTCACCCGTCAGACGCTGTTCACCCACATCGCCACCCGCGCATCGACCCAGGCGATGGCCGACCAGCTGTTCGAGGTGGTGGGCTCCGGGCAGGTGAAGATCCACATCGACCAGCGCTATCCGCTGGAAGAGGTGCAGCAGGCGCACCGGGACCTGGAAGCACGCAAGACGACGGGCTCGACCATCCTTACGCTGTAGTTCGGTAGGAAAAAGGCCTCCGGCGCCGGTGAGGCGTGCGCAAGCAGCTATCGAAATAGTAGCAATCGAAACGGTTCAGGCGCCGGACGCCCCGGACGGGAGCGCCTGCGCCACCCGCCGTATCCGCGCCCAGGCATCGGCGGCCAGCGGCGACAGGCTGCGCTGGCGGCGGTGCACCAGCATCAGGTCGCGCTCGACCTGCGGCACCAGCGCCCGGACCGCCCATGCGCCGGGCGGTGTGCCGTGCAGCGCCAGGGCCGGCAGCACCGCGACGCCGATGCCGGCCTCCACCATGCGCAGCACGGTGGTCGGATGGCCCAGCTGCTGCGCCACGCGCGCAGCGGGCGCGTGCCGGGCGAGCGCGTCGTCGATCAGGCGGCGGCTGCCCGAGGCCTGGTCGAGCAGGACCAGCGGCCAGTCCGACAGTGCCGTCCACGGCACCGCAGCGCCGCCGGTCGCCAGCGCATGGTCCGGCGGGCAGACCAGGCAGAACGGTTCGCAAAACAGCGTCTCGCAGTGCAGGTCGTCGGCGGCGGCCGGATCGACCACCACGCCGAAATCGACCGCACCGGTGCGCACGCTGTCCAGCACATCCTGCTGGATGCGGTCCAGCAGCACCAGTTCGACGCCCGGTGCTTCCCGGGCGCTGGCGGCGATGCAGGCGGGCATCAGGGCGGCCGACAGGGTCGGGCTGCTCGCTACCCGCACCCGGCCGCGCTTTTCGCGGGCCAGGTCCTGCACGTCGCGCAGCGCCAGCTCCAGCTCTTCCAGCAGCCGGCCCAGATGGGCTTCCAGCCGCCGGCCTGCCTCGGTCGGCACCACATCGCGGGTGGTGCGGTCGAAGAGGCGCAGTCCGAGCTGCGCTTCCAGTTCGGTGATGGCGCGGCTCACCGCCGGCTGGGTCAGGCCGACACGCTCGCCCGCCCGGCCGAAGCCGCGCTCCCGGGCCACGGCCTGGAACACACGCAGCTGGCGCAGGCTGACATTCATGACACGGGATCATAGAACGATCAGATAAATCGATTTCTCTTCTCGGTCGCGCGGCGCCATGATCGCGGCCCATGAGCCGCTCCCGTTTCCTCCCCGACAACTTCACCCTCAGCCTGGTCGCCGTCGTCGTCATCGCGACCGTGCTGCCCTGCAGCGGCGCCGTGGCGCGCGGCTTCGAATGGCTGACCACCGCGGCGATCGCGCTGCTCTTCTTCCTGCACGGCGCCAAGCTGTCGCGCGAGGCGGTGATCGCCGGTGCGCTGCATTGGCGGCTGCACCTGCTGGTGGTTGCCTGCACCTTCGCGCTGTTCCCGCTGCTCGGCTGGGCGCTCAAGCCGGTGCTGTCGCCGCTGGTCACACCCGACATCTACACCGGCATCCTGTTCCTCTGCGTGCTGCCGGCCACGGTGCAGTCGGCCATCGCCTTCGTCTCGGTCGCGCGCGGCAACATTCCGGCGGCGATCTGCAGCGCCTCGGCCTCGACGATGCTGGGCGTGTTCATCACGCCGTTCCTGGTCAACCTGCTGGTGGTGCCGAGCAGCGGCGGCAGCGGGCCGGGGCTGGACGCGATCGCGCGCATCCTGCTGCAGCTGATGCTGCCCTTCGTGCTGGGCCACCTGTCGCGCCGCTGGACCGCCGGATTCGTCAAGCGCCACGCGGCCCGGCTGAAGTACGTGGACCAGGGCTCGATCCTGCTGGTGGTCTACACCGCGTTCAGCGCGGCGGTGATCGAGGGGCTGTGGAGCCGCGTGCCGCCCGGCGCGCTGGCCGGCTTGGTCATCGCGTGCTGCGTACTGCTGGCGCTGGCGCTCGCGATCACTACCTACGGCAGCCGGGCACTCGGTTTCTCGAAGGAGGACGAGATCACCATCGTCTTCTGCGGCTCCAAGAAGAGCTTGGCGAGCGGGGTGCCGATGGCCAAGGTGCTGTTCGCCTCCCATGCGGTCGGCGCGATCGTGCTGCCGCTGATGCTGTTCCACCAGATCCAGTTGATGGTGTGTGCGGTGCTCGCGCAGCGCTATGCCCGTCGCGCCGTGCCGCCGTCCGCGGGAGAGGCCGAACCGACAGCAGCGCCCCTCCGCACGGGATGACAGGATGCCGGTGCCCGTCCTACTCGGGGTAGGGCGGGCGGCTTGCAGGCGCGGGTCCGGTGCGATCGGTAGACTCCTTTGCAAATGCTTGCAATCTGCAGAGCTCCTGCGGATGGCGGACGCAAAGGAAAACACATGACGTTCAGGGCCTACATCATCGAAGACAACCTGGTCATCCGCGAGAACCTGCTGGCCACGCTGCGCGAGGTGGTCCAGCTGGAGCCGGTCGGCATGGCGGAGACGGAACAGGAAGGTGCCGGCTGGCTGCGCGACCATGCCGGTCAGTGGGATCTGGCGATCGTCGACTTGTTCCTGAAGGAAGGCAATGGCCTCAACGTGCTGGCTGCCTGCCAGGACCGCAAGCCCGGCCAGCGCATCGTGGTGCTCAGCAACCACGCGACCCGCGAAGTGCGCCGCCGCTGCGAATTGCTGGGCGCCGATGCGGTGTTCGACAAGTCCACCGAGATCGACGCACTGCTCGACTACTGCGAAGCCGAGCGCCGCCGCGTCGAGACCCGCCCGGCCGCGCTGCACTGAGGCAGCGGCCTGCGCGGCACCATCCGGTGCGTGTCAGCGTGGGAATTCGCCCGGTGCCGGCTCCCGCAGCCGGCTCGGTGCCAGGGCGCCCGCCGATTCCAGGATCGGATAGGCGATCGAGCAGATGTGCGAGTTGATCCGCTTCAATTCGCTGATCAGGTCGATGTGCAGCGAGCTGGTCTCGATGCTGCGCACCGTGTTGTCCGACAGCCGGCCCAGGTGGGTCGTCGCATAGGCCCGTTCCAGGTCGCGGAACCGGGCCTTTTCTTCGAGCAGCTTCTGCGCGTCCCGCACGTTGCCGTTGAGGAACACGCTCATCGACAACCGCAGGTTGTCGATCAGGCGGGCATGCAGCTCCACGATCTCGGCCATGCCGGCTTCCGAGAAACTGCGCGCCTTCTTGATCTTCTTGTCCTCGATGTCGATCAGCACCCGCTCGACGATGTCGCCGATCTGCTCCATGTTGATGGTGAAGCTGATGATGTCGGTCCAGCGCCGGCTTTCCTCCTCGCCCAGCGCCTCGCGGGAAATCTTCGTCAGGTAGTACTTGATCGCGGAATAGAGCGCATCGACCTCGTCGTCCATCTTGCGCAGCCGCTCGGCGACCTGCAGGTCGTTGCGGCGGATCACGTCGAGCATGCCGACCAGCATCGTCTCCACCACGTCGGCCTGGTGCAGCGCCTCGCGCGCGGCGCAGGAGATCGCGAGCGACGGCGTCGACAGCGCCGAAGGGTCGAGGTGGTGGATCCGGGCGGTGCCCTGCTGCGGCTTGACGTGCGGCATCAGCCGCTGGACCAACCGCGCCACGCTGTCGGTGAAGGCGATGAAGCCGACCCCGACCACGATGTTGAACGCCAGGTGGAACAGCACCACGCCCTGCGCCGCATCGCCCAGGTACGGCTGCGCGAACCGCAGCCACAGCCCGATGAAGGGGGCCACCAGGGCCACGCCGCCGAGCTTGAACACCAGGCTGCCGACGGTCACCTGCCGCACGTCCACCGGCGACTTGGCGGTGGTCAGCACCGCGAGGATGCCGCTGCCGAGGTTGGCCCCGAGCACCAGGCCGAGCGCCACGTCGAGCGCCACCACGCCCGAGGCCGCCATCGCCGCGATCAGCAGCACTATCGCGAGGCTGGAGTACGCCACGACGGCCAGCACGGCGCCGAGCATGATCTCCATCGCCAGGTCGCTGCTCACCGAGACCAGCAGCGCGCGGATCGCCGGCGAGGCGAGCATCGGCTCGGTTGCCTGCACCACCAGCTGCAGCGCGAGCAGCATCAGCCCCAGGCCGATGAAGACGCGGCCGACCCGACCCGCGGTCGTCGCCTGGCGCGAGATGAACATCACTACGCCAACGAAAATCAGCAGCGGCGACAGCCACGACAGGTCGACCGAGAACAGCACCGACATCAGCGCGGTGCCCACGTCGGCGCCGCGCATCACCGCCAGCGCCGCCGGCAGGGTGATCAGCCCCTGCCCGACGAAGGACGAGGTCATCAGCGAGGTCGCGGTGCTGGACTGCACCAGCGCCGTAACGCCGATGCCCGACAGCGCCGCGGTGAAGCGGTTGCCCATGCTGCGCGCCAGCAGGCGCCGCAGGTTGGCGCCGAACACGCGCAGCACGCCGGTGCGGACCAGCTGCGTTCCCCAGACCAGCAGCGCGACGGCTGCGAGCAGATTCAGCAGGTGCTTCATGCGGCCATTGTCGGCCGATGGGGGACGTGGATCATTCGGCCTGGATCTTCCGCTCGCGGATCAGGCGCGACCACTTCTCGTTGTCCGCTTTCACGAAGGCCTGGAACTTCTCCGGCGACTGCCAGTGGACCTCGGCGCCTGCGGTCGAGAACTTCTCCTTGACCGCCGGCTGGACCAGCGACTTTTCCAGCGCCGCCGCGATCTGCTGCACCACTGGCGCCGGCATGCCGGCCGGTCCGACCAGGCCCTGGAAGCCGATCGATTCCAGACCCGGCAGGCCGAGCTCGCGCACCGTCGGCACGTCCGGCAGCTGCGGGTCGCGCTTCTCGCCGGTGACGGCCAGCGCCTTCAGCTTGCCGCCCTTGATCTGCGGCAGCAGCACGCTGCCGGCATCGATCATCAGCTGCGTCTGGCCGCCGATCAGGTCCTGGACCGCCGGCGCACTGCCCTTGTAGGCGACGTGCGTCATGTCGAGGCCGGTCACCTGGTTGACCAGCTCGCCGTTCAGGTGGGTCGAGGTGCCGATGCCGCCCGACGCGAAATTGACGCTGCCGGCGCGCGACTTGGCCCAATCGACGAATTCCTTCAGGTTCTTCGCCGGATGGTCCGGCCGCGTCACCGCGATGTAGCCGCCCTGGCTGATCTGCCCGATGTAGGTGAACTGCTTCAGCGGGTCGTACGGCTTCTTCGCCTGCAGGTACGGCGCGATGGCGAACGGGCCGGTGTTGGCGAGCAGCAGGGTGTAGCCGTCGGCCGGGGCGCGGGTCAGTTCGGTGGCGGCGATGGTGCCGCTGGCGCCGGGCTTGTAGTCGATGACTATCTGCTGCTTGAGCAGTTCCTGCATCGGGACCTGCACCGTGCGCGCGGCGAAGTCGATGCCGCCGCCCGGCGGGTAGCCGACGATCAGGCGGATGGGTTTGGCCTGGGGCCAGGCCTGGGCGCAGGCCATGCCTGCGGCAGCCAGCAGCAGGGCGCCGGCGATGATCTTCTTCATGCGATGTCTCTTTATGGTTGTTGCGGCGACGGATGCCGCCGGTCCAGTTTAGGACCGAAATGCCACAGGCCGGGGGCGGCGGCGATTCGGAACCGCGTCGTAACCGCGCCCGCGGCGGTCACTTGCCGCGCCGCACCCGCAGCAGTTCGTCCACGATCAGGCAGATGGCGCCCACCGTGATCGCGCTGTCGGCGATGTTGAAGGCCGGGAAGTGCCGGCCGGCGAGGTGGAAGTCCAGGAAGTCCACCACGTAGCCGTGCATCAGCCGGTCCACCACATTGCCGACCGCGCCGCCCAGGATGCAGGCGAGCGCGAACGAGAACAGCCGCTGGCCCGCATGCGAGCGCAGCATCCAGACGATGAACAGCGCTGCGCCGACACCGATGGCGGTGAAGAACCAGCGCTGCCAGCCCGACGAATCGGCCAGGAACGAGAACGCCGCGCCGGTGTTGTGGGCCCGCACGATGTTGAAGAAGCTGGTGACGTAGGTCGCGTCGCCCAGCCGGTAGTAGCCGAGGATCAGCGTCTTGGTGAACTGGTCGGCGATGAACAGGATCGCGGCGAGCGCCAGCCAGGGCCACATGCGGGCCGCGCCGCCCCGTGCGCTGCGGCCGGCGGTGAAGGTCGTCTTGCCGGCCATTTATGCAAACTCCCGCGCTTCGCCGGCGCCGAACAGGTTGGAGGTGCAGCGGCCACAGATCGTCGGATGCGCCGGGTCATGGCCGACATCGGCGCGATAGTGCCAGCAGCGCTCGCATTTGGCATCGGATGTGGGCTTTGCGCTGATGAACAGGGTGTCTGCAGCTACCAATTCGATAGCAGAAACGATGAACACGAACTTCAGGTCGTCGCCCATGCGCTGCAACAGCGCCAGGTCGTCGGGCGCCGCGCCGATCGTCAGGTTGGCCTGCAGCGACGCGCCCAGCTGACCGGCGGCCCGCAGCGCCTCGGTTTCCTTGTTCACCAGATCGCGGATCTCGCGCAGCCGGCTCCAGGGCGCGAGCAGCGCGTCGTCGGTGCCCTCGAAACGCGAGAAGGTTTCCAGGAAGATGGTGTCGGAATCACCGACGATCTTCCATGCCTCCTCCGCGGTGAAGCTCAGGAACGGCGCCATCCAGCGCAGCATCGCCTGGGTGATCGTCCACAGCGCGGTCTGGGCGCTGCGGCGGGCCCGCGATTTCGGCGCGGTGGTGTAGAGCCGGTCCTTCAGGATGTCGAGGTAGAAGCCGCCCAGGTCTTCCGAGCAGTAGAGCTGCAGCTTGGCGACCACCGGGTGAAACTCGTAGACCTGGTAGTGCGCCAGGATCTCGGCCTGGAACTGCGCGGCGCGGGCGAGCGCATAGCGGTCGATCTCCAGCAACTCGGCCGCAGGAACCGCATCGGTCGCGATGTCGAAGTCGCTGATGTTGGCGAGCAGGAAGCGCAGGGTGTTGCGGATGCGGCGGTAGCCGTCCACCACCCGGGCCAGGATCTTGTCGTCGCCGGCGATGTCGCCGGAATAGTCGCTGGCGGCGACCCACAGGCGGATGATCTCGGCGCCCAGCTTCTCGGCGGTCTTCTGCGGATCGACGCCGTTGCCGAGCGACTTGCTCATCTTGCGGCCCTGGCTGTCGACGGTGAAGCCGTGGGTCAGCAGGCCCTTGTAGGGCGCGCGGTCGTACATCGCGCAGGCAGTCAGCAGCGAGCTGTGGAACCAGCCGCGGTGCTGATCGTGGCCTTCGAGGTACAGGTCGGCCTCGGTGCCGGTGGTGTGGTGGCCCTCGTCGCGGCCGCCGCCTTGGGCGACGCTGTCGTCGAAGTGCGAACCGCGCAGCACGTGGAAGTGGGTGGTGCCGGAATCGAACCACACGTCGAGGATGTCGTTGCCCTTGGTGTAGTGCTGCGCCTCCTCGGCGCCCAGGATCTCCTCGGCGGTCGCCTTGCTCCAGGCCTCGACGCCGCCCGCCTCGACGATGTCGGCGGCGCGGTCCATCAGCTCCATCGTGCGCGGATGCAGTTCGCCGGTGGCGTTGTGCAGGAAAAAGGGCAGCGGCACGCCCCAGTTGCGCTGGCGCGAGATGCACCAGTCGGGCCGCCCCGCGATCATGTCGCGCAGCCGGGCCTTGCCGTTCTCCGGATAGAAGCCGGTCTGCTCGATCGCGTCGAGCGCCAGCTGGCGCAGCGTGCGCGGCGCCTTGTCCTTGGTGAAGACGCCCTCGCCTTCGTCCATGCGCACGAACCACTGGGCGGCAGCGCGGTAGATCACCGGCGTCTTGTGGCGCCAGCAGTGCGGGTAGCTGTGGGTGATCTCGGTCGCGGCGAAGAGGCGACCCGCGTCGCGCAGCGCCTCCACGATCACCGGTGCGGCCTTCCAGATGAACTGGCCGCCGAACAGCGGCAGCTCGTCCACGTACACGCCGTTCGACTGCACCGGATTCAGGATGTCATCGGTGGTGAAGCCGTGGGCCACGCAGGAGTTGAAGTCGTCCACGCCGTAGGCGGGCGACGAATGCACGATGCCGGTGCCGTCGTCGGCGGTGGCGTACTCGGCCAAGAACACCGGCGACAGGCGGCGGTAGCTGTACGTGCCGGAGCCCGCATCGGCCACGTCGTGCAGCGGGTGCTTGAACTTGAGGCCGCCCAGCTTCTCGCCCGGCACGGTCGCCAGCACCGAGCCTTCGAGCTGGAAGCGCGCCAGCGCCTTCTCGACCAGGGCGGCGGCCAGCAGCAGCACGCCGCGCGGCGTCTCGACCAGCGAATACTCCAGCGCCGGATTCAGGTTGAGCGCCTGGTTGGCCGGGATGGTCCAGGCGGTGGTGGTCCAGATCACCGCGTAGGCGGGTTTGTCGAGCGGCGCCAGGCCGAAGGCGGCGGCCAGGTTCTCGGGCTCTGCCGATTCGAAGGCTACGTCGATCGTCTGCGACTTCTTGTCGGCGTACTCGATCTCGAACTCGGCGAGCGACGAGCGGCAGTCGAAGCACCAGTAGACCGGCTTCAGGCCGCGGTAGACGAAGCCGCGCTCCATGATCCGCTTGAGCGCCCGGATCTCGTCGGCCTCGTTGCCGGGGTTCATCGTCAGGTATGGATCGTCCCAGGCGCCCAGCACGCCGAGCCGCTTGAAGTCCTTTTTCTGCAGTGCGATCTGCTCGTTAGCGTAGGCGCGGCTCTTGGCCTGCACCTCGTCGCGGCCGAGGTTGCGGCCGTGCAGCTTCTCGATCTGGTTCTCGATCGGCAGGCCGTGGCAGTCCCAGCCGGGCACGTAGAGCGCGTCCATGCCTTCGAGCTGCCGCGCCTTGACGATCATGTCCTTCAGGATCTTGTTGACCGCGTGGCCCATGTGGATCTGGCCGTTGGCGTACGGCGGGCCGTCGTGCAGCACGAATTTCGGTGCGCCGCAGCGGGCCTCGCGCAGCCGCTTGTAGATGCCTTTGTCTTCCCACTCCTGCACCCAGCCCGGCTCGCGCTTGGGCAGGTCGCCCCGCATCGGGAACGGGGTGTCGGGCAGGTTCAGGGTGGCGCGGTAGTCGGTCGGGGCGGGTGCGTCGGACATGGGTGTGCGGTCGTCGGGGGATTCGGCAGGCTCGGCCCGAACGGGGAGGGTGGTCGGAGCAGGGGAGGACAAGCCGTTCGCCCCGAGCCTGTCGAAGGGCGGCAGCACGGCGCCGGCAGGGCGCGGCGGGGCTTCAAATTCGGTCGCGGGAGGTCTGGCGGTGGGTCTGGCCGTGGCGCGACGCGAAGTACGCGCGGGCCTCCTCGCCGTCGCGGGCGATGCCGGCGGTGAGGGCGTCGAGGCTGGGGTAGCGCAGCTCGTCGTGCAGTTTGTGCAGCAGGTCCACGCGGATGATTTTACCGTAGGCCTCCTCGGGCCCGAGGGTGGCCGGCCAGTCCAGGCAGTGCGTCTCCAGCAGCACCCGGCCGCCGTTGACGTCGGCCGGATCGAGCGACGGCCGCACGCCCATGTTGGCCACGCCCTCCAGCGGCGCGGGCACGAGGCCGTGCACATGCACCGCGAAGATGCCGGCGGCGGCGGGCTTCCAGTGCGAGAAGCGCAGGTTCAGCGTGCGGAAGCCGTCGCCGCGGCCGGGCGCGCTGGCGCCGAGTTCCCGGCCGAGCTTGCGGCCGTGCACCACGTGGCCCGACAGGCTGTACGGCCGGCCGAGCAGCCGGGCGGCGGCCTCCATCCGGCCGGCTGCCAGCGCCTCGCGCACCGCCGAACTGGAGACCCGCAGGCCGCCGACCTCGTAGCTGTTCATGCGGGCCACGTCGAAGCCCGCCGCCGCACCGGCCGCGTCGAGCAGCGCGTAGTCGCCCGCCCGCCGCGCACCGAAGCGGAAGTCGTCGCCGACCAGCACGTAGCGCGCGCCCAGGCCGCGCAGCAGCACCTCGTCGATGAACGCTTGCGGCGGCTGCGCGGCGAGCTGCGCGTCGAAACGCAGCACGATCGTCTGGTCGATGCCGCAGCGCTCCAGCTCGGTCAGCTTGTCGCGCAGCGTGGCGATGCGGGCCGGCGCCAGGCTGGCGCGGCCGGCGACCTCGGCGAACCAGTCTCGCGGATGGGGCTCGAAGGTCAGCACGCAGCTCGGCACGCCGCGGTGCTGGGCCTCGCTGCGCAGCAAGGCCAGCATCGCCTGGTGGCCGCGGTGCACGCCGTCGAAATTGCCAATCGTGAGGGCGCAGGCCGCAGCGACGCCCGGATGGTGGAAACCGCGGAAGACCTTCATGCGTTGATATCTTTTTGATAGCAGCCGCCGCAGGCGCGGCGGGCGGTGGACGCCAATTTGTCACGAAAGGGGTATATTGTGGATCAACCGTGCGCACCGCCTGGCAAGCCGCGCGCCCCGTCCGAACCATCTGCAATGCGCGCCGGCGCACCGCTCTCCACAAGAGACACCGCCGGCCTCTTGAGGAGCCGTGTCGTGAAGGTACTGAAGTTGTCGGCCCAGGGACTGCCCCAGTCCTGGATCAGCCTGGAGCAGGCGGTGATCCACTACGCGGCCGGGGAAGTGCGCTGGGAGTCCGGCGCCGAGATCGCGGTGTTCCGCGGCGGCACCAACGCCGTGACCGGCCAGCAGTCGATGATCGCGGTCAACAGCATCATCGGCACCCGGGGCGTCCCGCGGATCAACCCGTTCGAGCTGCGGCCGGGTCTGACCAACGGCAAGCTCTTCGCCCGCGACCGCAACGTCTGCGCCTACTGCGGCCAGCACTTCCATGAGACCGACCTGACCCGCGAGCACATCGTGCCCTTCGCCCAGCACGGCGCCGACACCTGGATGAACGTGGTCACCGCCTGCCGGCCGTGCAACCATCGCAAGAGCCACCGCACGCCGGAGCAGGCGAACATGCCGCTGCTCTACACGCCCTACGTGCCCAGCCTGTGGGAAGACTTCATCCTGCGCAACCGCCGCATCCTGGCGGACCAGATGGAATTCCTGATGGCGCACGTGCCGAAATCGTCGCGGCTGATGGAGTGACCGACGGCCGCCCGGCGGCCGCCTTCCGTCGCGTCAGTAGGTCAGCTCGATCACCGTGACATGTCCGGCCGCCCGGGGCCAAGGCCGGCCGACGATCCGTTCGCCGTTGAACACGCCCACGACTGGCCGCGGCGCCGCGTCGGCCAGCACGATGCGGGTCGCGGACACGCCCGCGCCCCGCGGCGGCACGCCCGGCAGTGCGGCGATGCCGTCGAGGGCGATCGTGTCGCGTTCCCGGTCGAAGTAGCCGCGCGGGCGGTTCAGTGCGACCACGGCTGCTCCGCCGGCCTCGGCCGCCACTGCGCGCTCCGGCCGCAGGTGCACCAAGTCGCTCGACCGCGGGAACGGACTGCGGTAGACATGCGTCGTCGCATAGCCGGGCGCGGCGACCAGGAACTCGTAGGCCGCCTCGGGCATCGCTTGGAACGGCCCCCAGCGCCCGTCCGCCCCCACCGTCTGCCGGTGCACCGCGCCGCCGCGGCGTTCGCCGGTTGCCGGGTCCACGGCGAACACCTCGACCACCGCGCCGGCGACCGGCAGGTTGGTGCTGACGCTGCCGGCCCGCGGTTCGCCGTCGGTCCCGGTGCCGGTCACCCGGCCGTCGAGCACCACCGGCCCGCGGGCGGCCGCGATGTCGAGCGTGCGGGGCGCCGTGCCGGTCAGGAAGCGCCAGGTTGCATCGAAAGCGGCCGACGAGAAGGACGTCTCCCGGTGGTCGATCCGCGGGATCGCCACGTTCTGCGCGCCGCGCAGCGCCGGACCGTCGGCGGTCACGTTGGTCGGCTGGCCCGGCCGGCCGATCCAGACGCCGTCGGGCTGCGCGAACTTGTCGTTGACATCCGACCGGATCGTGAGCCAGCGCACCGGGCCGACGACCTCGTCGCCGGCGGCGTTCTTCGGTGCGTTCAGTGCAGTGAGGAACGGGCCGGTGCCCGAAAACTCGCTGCCCTCGCGCCAGCCCGGGATGGCCCACACGCCGTGGTTGGGCGTGCCGCCGAGCACCGCATGGCTGACCGTGCGGTCTCCTCCGCGGTGCGCGATGTAGTTGCGGATCGCATAGCCGCCGCGCGAATTGCCGACCAGCACCACCCGGTCGGCGCCGGTGCGCGCCCGGATGCGCTCGACCTCGGCCGCCAGGAACGCCACATGGTCCGCGGTCGAGCTGCGGCCGGGCTGCGCGACCGCATCGTCGTCGCGGGCCAGCGGATACGGCATGTCGAGCGCGAACAGCCGGTCGCGCGGCCAGCCGTTGGATTCGAAGCGCCAGAGCGTGGTCAGCCAGAGCGCGGCGGAATCGCCGTTGCCGTGCACGAACACGACCGGCGGGCGGTCGGTCAGCGAGGGCGGCGGGCCCCCAGGCGCGCCGCAGCCGACGAGCAGGGTGGCGGCCGACAGGCCGGTGGCGAGGAGGTGGCGGCGGGTGGTCATGGCGAACGGGGAAGAGAGAAGCGGGAAAGAAAAAGCCCGCAGCGCGATGCGGCGGGCTCGGCCGGCAGGCGGCGGTCGACGGGAAGACTCAGGCGAACACGCCCGCCGTCTCCTGCATCTGTTCCGACACCTGCCCCAGGTGGTGGAGCGTGTCGCCGAAGGTCATTTCCAGCTGGGTCAGCCGGCGGAAATAGTGGCTGACGATGTACTCGTCGGTCACGCCGATACCGCCGTGCAGCTGCACCGCCTGCTGGCCGACGAAGCGCATCGACTGGCCGAGCTGCACCTTGGCCCGCGCCATCGCGCGGCGGCGGTCGTCGGCCGGGGCGTCGAGCTTCAGGGCGGCGTAGTAGGCCATCGACCGGGCCAGCTCCAGCTGCATCTTCATGTCGGCGACCCGGTGGCGCAGCGCCTGGAAGGTCGCGATCGCGACGCCGAACTGCTTGCGGGTGTTCATGTACTCGACCGTGACGGCGAGCGTCTGGTCCATCACGCCGACCGCCTGCGCGCAGGTGGCGACCACGCCGATGTCCATCGCGAGGCCCAGCACGTCCCGGCCCTCGCGGGTCAGGAGCATGGCGGGCGCACCCGCCAGCGTGAGGTCGGCAGCACGGCTGCCGTCCTGGGTGCCGTAGCCCTGCGTGGTCACGCCGGCGGCCTCGCGTTCGACGAGGAACAGCGCCAGCGTGCCGTCGATGGTGGCCGGCACCAGGAAGGCGTCGGCCCAGTCGCCGGCCGGCACCAGGTGCTTGCGGCCGTCGATCCGCCAGCCGTCGCCGTCGGGCGTGGCAGTGGCGGCGCAGCGGGCCCAGTCGTAGCGGGCATTGCGCTCCTGCCAGGCCAGCACGACGATCTTCTCGCCGGCGGCGACCGCCGGCAGCCAGGTGTCGCGCACCGCGTCGGGCGCATGGTCCTGCAGCAGCCGGGAGGCGATCAGCGTCTGCTCCAGCGGCTCCAGCACCAGGCCGCGGCCGAGCTCCTCCATCACGATCAGCGCCTCGACCGGACCCATGCCCAGGCCGCCGTGGGCGTCGGGCACCACCAGGCCGGTCAGGCCCAGCTCCGCCAGTTCGCCGTAGGCGGCGCGGTCGAAACCGCCGGCCTCGACGATGCCGCGCCGGCGCTCGAAGCCGTAGCCCTTCTCCACCCAGCGGCGGACCGCTTCGCGCAGCGATTCCTGGTCTTCGGAAAAATCGAAATCCATCTGTGTCTCCTGCTGCTGCTTATCCGAGGATCGTCTGCGCGACGATGTTGCGCTGCACTTCGTTGCTGCCGCCGTAGATGGTGGTCTTGCGCATGTTGAAGTAGTGGGACGCGAGCGGCGCGTTGGCCACCTCGCCGCCGGGGAAGTCGCCCTGCCAGCCGGCGGCCATCGCCTCGCGGATCAGCGGCAGGCTGAACGGCCCGGCCGCCAGCATCATCAGTTCGGTATAGCGCTGCTGGATCTCGCTGCCCTTGATCTTCAGCAGGCCGGCGATGTCGAGCGAGTTCTTGCCGGACTTCTCGGCCGACAGCACCCGCAGCACCAGCATCTCGAGCGCCACCACGTCGACCTCCAGCAACGCGATCTGGTCGCGGAACCGCAGGTCGTCCCAGACACCTTCGGTCTTCGCGATGCGCTTCAGCCGCTCCAGCTCGCGCTTGGCGCGGTTCACGTCGGCGATGTTGGTGCGCTCGTGGGAGAGCAGGTGCTTGGCGTAGGTCCAGCCCTTGTTCTCCTCGCCGATCAGGTTCTCGGCCGGCACCTCGACGTTGTCGAAGAACACCTCGTTGACCTCGACGCTGCCGTCCATCAGCCGGATCGGCCGCACCGTGACGCCGGGCGACTTCATGTCGACCAGCAGGAAGCTGATGCCGGCCTGCGGCTTGCCTTCGGTGCTGGTGCGCACCAGGTTGAACATCCAGTCGCCGTGCTGGCCGAGCGTGGTCCAGGTCTTCTGGCCGTTGACGATGTACTTGTCGCCGCGCCGCTCGGCCCGGGTCTTGACCGAGGCCAGGTCGGAGCCCGAGCCCGGCTCGCTGTAGCCCTGGCTCCACCAGACCTCGCCGCTCGCGATGCCGGGCAGGAAGCGCTGCTGCTGCTCGGCATTGCCGAAGGCCATGATCACCGGCGCCACCATCACCGGGCCGAAGGGCACGATGCGCGGCGCGCCGGCCCGGGCGGTCTCTTCCTCGAACAGATGCTTCTGTACCGCGGTCCAGCCGGGGCCGCCGAACTCCTTCGGCCAGCCGTAGCCGAGCCAGCCTTTCTTGCCGAGGATCTTCGCCCAGCCCTGCATGTCCTCACGGCTCAGTTCGAGGCCGTGGTGCACCTTGTGCGCCAGTTCGGCCGGCAGGTGCTCGCGGACCCAGGTCCGGACCTCGTCGCGGAAGGCCTGTTCTTCGGGGGTGAATACCAAATCCATGGGGTGTCTCCAGTCGTCCGCTGGTTTTAGCACGCCCGTTCGCAGGCGGGCTGTCCGGGCTGCGACAAGCCGCAGGACGGCCGCGCCGGACGGCCCTTGAGCCAGGGCGCCGGCCTCAGGCGCCGCAGCCTGCGCGCAGTTCCGCGACCTCGGCGCGGAGCGCGGCGAACTCTGCTTCCAGCGCCTCCAGGCGCGCCGCCAGTCCGCCTGATGCGCCCGCGTGTCCACCGTCGGACGCCGGCGCCGCCGACAAAGCCTGTGCATCCACCGGCCCGCAGAGCAGATGCGCCCAGCGTGCTTCGCGGGCGCCCGGCGCGCGCGGCAGGCGCACCACCAGCGGGCCGCCCTTGTCCTCGGACCGTTCGGCCAGTTCGTCCAGGAACGCCTCGACCGACGAGATGTCGGCGAAGCGGTGCCAGCGCTCGGCATGGATGCGCAGTTCGCCCGCCGTCTGCGGGCCGCGCAGCATCAGCAGGCCGATCAGCGCGGCGGCGGCGCCCGGGATGCCGATGCCGCGCTCGGCGTTGTGCTCGTAGCGGGCGGCGCGGCCGCCGCTGGATTCGAACACCAGCGTCAGGCGGCGCAGTTCGTCGAGCGCCTCCTGCGCCTCGGCGGCGCCGATCTCCATCGCCGGCTCGCGGGCGGTCTTCTGGTTGCAGCCGCCGACCACGCTGTTGAGCGTGAGCGGATAGCTGTCGGGCACGGTGCGGGCCTTTTCCATCAGCGTGCCCAGCACACGGGCTTCGATGGCGGAGAGGGGGCGGGAGGCAGGAGCAAAGGGCATGGCGGGCGGTCCGGTCAGGGGTGCACCGGCCGCGATAATCCCGGCCGATGACGACAACGAAGAACAAGAACCTGGTGATTCTGATCTCGGGCGGCGGCTCCAACATGCGGGCGATCGTCGAGGCCGCCCGGCGCGACGACTGGGCCGGCCGCCACGGTGCGCGGGTCACCGCGGTGCTCAGCAACCGGGCCGATGCCGCAGGGCTGGCCTGGGCAGCGGAACAGGGCATCGCCACCGCGTCGCTCGACCACCGGGCCTTCGCTGCGCGGGAGGATTTCGACGCCGCGCTCGCCACCGCGATCGACCGCCACGATCCGGCGCTGCTGGTGCTGGCCGGCTTCATGCGCATCCTGACGCCCGGCTTCGTCGAGCGCTACGCGGGCCGCATGGTCAACATCCACCCATCGCTGCTGCCGGCCTTCCCGGGGCTGCACACCCACCGCCGGGCGATCGAGGCCGGCTGCAGCGTGGCCGGTGCCACGGTCCACCGGGTGACTGCCGACCTCGACCTGGGGCCGATCCTCGGCCAGGCCGTCGTGCCGGTACTGCCGGGCGACACGCCGGAGGCGCTGTCGGACCGGGTGCTCACCCAGGAACACCTGCTGTATCCCCGGGTGATCGCCGAAGTGCTATCGAAAATGTAGCTGCTGGCGTAGGTGGGACGGGCGCTAGAGGCCGATCAGCCTTCCAAATCGGCCTCCGTGCCGTCCTGCAGCCAGACGAAGCGCGGCTGGCGCACGCCGTCGATTACCACCTCTTCCGCGAACATCGCCGCCGGCCGCACCCACAGGCCACGTTCGCCGTACAGCGCGCGGTAGACGGTCATCGGCTCCAGCGTCTCGCTGTGGCGCGCCGAACCGACCACCGCGTACAGCCCGCCCTTGTAGTGCCGCCAGAGGCCGGTCCGGGTCGTCTGCAGTGGGGGAAGGTCGTCGTCGGAAGGCATGGCGTCGGGCGCGGGTGGCGGGGGAGGGCGAGCATACCGGCGGCCGGCGGCCCGCCGTCGCCCCGGACGAGCGGGATGGGACAATCCGGCCGATGCACCCCAAAGCCCTGCTGGATGCCTGCGCCGAACTCGTCCGGCTCACGCTCACTTTCGAACACCCTGCCGATGCCGTCGTATCGCGCTTCTTCCGCGACCACCGCAACCTCGGGCCGCGCGAGCGCGCCACGCTCGCCGAGACCGTCTACACCGTCCTGCGCAAGAAGCTGCGCTTCGAATACCTCGCCAAGTCCGGCAGTGGCCCGCGCGAGCGCCGGCTGGCGATTCTCGGTTTCCACGGCCCGCGCGACTTCCTGAAGAGCGCGTTGACGGACCACGAGAAAACCTGGCTGGACCAGTGCGACGCGGTCCAGCCCGGCGACCTGCTCGACCTGCACCGCCACAACCTGCCCGACTGGCTCGCTGCGCCGCTGAAAGCGCAGACCGGCGACCGCTTCTGGGCGCTGACCGAGAGCCTGCAGGAGCCCGCACCGCTCGACCTGCGCGTCAATGCCTTGAAGGACAAACGGCCGGATGTGCAGAAGGAGCTTGCGCGGGCAGCTATCCAATCGGTAGCGACGCCGTACTCCCCCTGGGGCCTGCGGGTGGACGACAAACCCGCGCTGACCAAACTCGATGCCTTCACCCGCGGCGCGATCGAGGTGCAGGACGAAGGGTCGCAACTGCTCGCGCTGCTGCTCGACGCCAAGCGCGGCGAGATGGTGGTCGATTTCTGCGCCGGCGCTGGCGGCAAGACCCTCGCCATCGGCGCGACGATGCGCAGCACCGGCCGGCTCTACGCCTTCGACACCTCCGGCCACCGGCTCGACGCGCTCAAGCCTCGGCTGGCGCGCAGCGGTCTGTCGAACGTGCACCCGGCCGCGATCGCCCACGAACGCGACGAGCGAGTGAAGCGGCTGGCCGGCAAGATCGACCGGGTGCTGGTCGATGCGCCGTGCTCCGGCCTCGGCACGCTGCGCCGCAACCCCGACCTGAAGTGGCGCCAATCGCCCCAGGCAGTCGCCGAACTGACCGCCAAGCAGACGGCCATCCTGCAGAGCGCTGCGCGGCTGGTGAAGCCGGACGGCCGGCTGGTGTACGCCACCTGCAGCATCCTGCCGGAGGAGAACGAGAGCATCGCCGAGGCGTTCTCCGCCGCCCATCCGGATTTCGTGCCGACCGCGGCGGCGGAACTGCTGGAGCAGCTCAAGGTGCCGCAGCCCGCGACGCTCTGTGCCGGCCCGGCGGGCGCCTATCTGCGGCTGTGGCCCGATCTGCACGGCACCGACGGCTTCTTCGCCGCCGTCTGGACCCGCAAATCCTGACGCCTGCCGGACGCGGGCAAAAAGCCCCGGAAATCCGGTGGTGATCCTGAACTTTCGCCGCCGCTTCGCACACTAAAATAGTCTGCTTATTTTTTCGGCAGCCCGGCGCTCGCGCCTTTCCTCCGGCGGCCATCACCGCCAAAGGTCCCCCGCACTATGTTTTTTCCCGATTCGGCAGTCCTCCACGCGGCCATCGACTGGGTCGGCAACGGCTTGCTCGACTGGTCGTGGTGGCAGATCGTGCTCTACACGCTGCTCACGACGCACATCACGATCGTGGCGGTGACGGTCTTCCTGCACCGGGCCCAGGCACATCGCGCGCTGGACCTGCACAAGATCCCGTCGCACTTCTTCCGCTTCTGGCTGTGGATCGGGACCGGCATGGTGACCCGCGAATGGGTGGCCATTCACCGCAAGCACCACGCCAAGTGCGAGACCGAGGAAGACCCGCACAGCCCGCAGACCCGCGGCATCGACACCGTCATGTGGCGCGGTGCCGAGCTGTACCGGGCCGAGGCCAAGAACAAGGAAACCATCGCCAAGTTCAGCCACGGCGTGCCCAACGACTGGATCGAGCGCAACCTCTATAGCCGTTTCGGCTGGCAGGGCGTGGGCCTGATGCTGATCCTGAACTTGGCGCTGTTCGGCGGCTTGGGCGCGACCGTCTGGGCGGTGCAGATGCTGTGGATCCCGTTCTGGGCCGCCGGCGTCGTTAACGGCCTGGGCCACTTTTGGGGCTACCGCAACTTCGAGGCGCAGGACGCCAGTACCAACCTGTCGCCCTGGGGCATCATCATCGGCGGCGAAGAGCTGCACAACAACCACCACACCTATCCGACCTCGGCCAAGTTCTCGGTCAAGAAGTACGAGTTCGACATCGGCTGGGTCTACATCAGCCTGATGCAGAAGGTGGGCTGGGCGACCGTCAAGAAGACCGCGCCCCGCCTGCAGCTGGGCGACGTGAAGCCGGTGGCCGACGAAAAGACGCTGGAAGCCCTGATCGCCAACCGCTACGAAGTGATGGCGGGCTTCGCCCGCGGCGTGCGCCAGGCGGCGCGCGAGGAAATCGCGCAACTGAAGGCCCGCCAGGCCGACATCTCGACGCTGAAGGCGGTTAAGCGCTGGCTGCACCGGGACGCCGAGAAGGTGCCGGCCGCCGCTCGTCCGCAGGTCGAGCAGGCGCGTGCCGCCCATCCGGTGCTCGACAAGATGCTGACCATGCGCGAAGAGCTGCGCCAGCTGTGGCTCAACACCACCCACTCGCGCGAACAGCTCACCGCCGATCTGCAGGCATGGTGCCGCCGTGCGGAAGAAAGCGGTATCGCGGCCCTGCGGGACTTCTCGATCCGCCTGCGGGCCTCGCACGCCTGATCGTCGTCTGACGACCTTCAGAAGCCGCCGTCTGCCCCGCGCCACGGCGGCTTTTTGCTGCCTGCCTGCAGAAAACAGGTGGAAGGGTATAATTCCGGGTTGACGTGAGCTCCTGCGCGGGGCCACGGGCAGCGGGTCTGAGCGGTCCTGCTGCAGTTCACGGATCCATGCCGTCGTGGCGGCTGCCTCGTAGCGCTGCTGCAGGATCCATTTCTGCTTTCCGGCATCTCGCAAGGTCGTCTTTTTTGCAACCCGAGAGCCGTGCTGGAACCGCGGACGCTCGCAGGCGCGTGCACCTGCGGTCCATTCACTGTTTTCTTGTAAAGGATATATGGCAAAAGAGGAACTGATCGAGATGCGCGGCAAGGTGGACGAAGTGCTGCCGGACTCGCGTTACCGTGTCACGCTGGACAACGGGCACCAGCTGGTGGCCTATACCGGCGGCAAGATGCGCAAGCACAACATCCGCGTCATCGCGGGCGATGCTGTCTCGCTCGAAATGTCGCCTTACGACCTGACCAAGGGCCGCATCACCTTCCGTCATATCGCCGGCCGCCCGCCGATCGCGCCGCGCCGCTGACAGGCAGGCCGACGGCCCCGGTTGCTAAGAAGCCCACGCGTGCGTGGGCTTTTTTGTGTCCAGATCGGCGCGCTGTCATCGGACGGAACGCCGACATCCAAAAGAAAAGCCGCCCGGCGCAAACCGGGCGGCTTTTCTTTTAGGGAACCAGCCGATTACTTCAGCTTGATTTCCTTGTACTCAACGTGCTTGCGAGCCTTCGGATCAAACTTCGTGATCAGCATCTTCTCGGGCATCGTCTTCTTGTTCTTGGTCGTGGTGTAGAAGTGGCCGGTACCCGCAGTGGATTCCAGCTTGATCTTTTCGCGTCCGCCTTTGGTAGCCATGTTCGTGCTCCTTGCGAGGGATTAAGCCTGACCGCGTGCACGCAGGTCTGCGAGCACGGCGTCGATGCCGTTCTTGTCGATGAGGCGCAGGGCAGCGCCGGAGACGCGCAGACGCACCCAGCGGTTCTCGCTCTCGACCCAGAAACGACGGTATTGCAGGTTCGGCAGGAACCGGCGCTTGGTCTTGTTGTTGGCGTGGGAAACGTTGTTCCCGGTCATCGGGCCCTTGCCCGTCACTTCACATACGCGTGCCATTCGACACTCCGATACTTGAAACGGCCGCCACTGACGTGGGGGCCTCACCTCGCCAGGAATGGGTGGCGGTAACCCGGGATTCACCGGAACGCGGCAGGCATGGAACAACCGGCCAAATTCAGCAAAGCCTCGGATTATAGCCTGATGGCGGTTAGATCGCGCCTTCCTGCTCCAGAAAGCGCTGTGCATCGAGCGCCGCCATGCAGCCGGTGCCGGCGCTGGTGATCGCCTGGCGGTAGACGTGGTCCTGCACGTCGCCGGCCGCGAATACGCCCGGCACGCTGGTCATCGTCGCGAAGCCCTGCAGGCCCGACCGGGTGACGATGTAGCCGTCCTTCATGTCGAGCTGACCCTGGAAGATGTCGGTATTCGGGTGGTGCCCGATGGCGATGAAGCAGCCCTTCAGTTCCAGGTCCTCGGTGGTGTCGTCGCCCAGGTGGCGCAGGCGTACACCGGTCACGCCGCTGGCGTCGCCGAGCACTTCGTCGAGCACGCGGTGCGTCTTCAGTTCGATCTTGCCGGCTGTCACCTTGTCGGCCACCTTGTCGAGCAGGATCGGCTCGGCGCGGAACTTGTCGCGGCGGTGGATCAGCGTGACCTTGCGTGCGATGTTGGAAAGATACAGTGCCTCTTCCACTGCGGTGTTGCCGCCGCCGATCACGCAGACATCCTGGTCGCGATAGAAAAAGCCGTCGCAGGTGGCGCAGCCGGACACCCCACGGCCCATGAATTCCTGCTCGGACGGCAGACCCAGGTACTTGGCCGATGCGCCGGTGGCGATGATGAGCGTGTCGCAGGTGTAGATGCCGCTGTCGCCGGTGAGCGTGAACGGACGCTGGCTGAAATCGACCTTGTGGATGTGGTCAAACACGATCTGCGTCTTGAAGCGCTCGGCGTGCTCCAGGAAGCGCTGCATCAGGTCGGGGCCCTGCACGCCGTGCACGTCCGCCGGCCAGTTGTCGACCTCGGTGGTGGTCATCAGCTGCCCGCCCTGCGCCATGCCGGTGATCAGCAGCGGCTTGAGGTTGGCGCGAGCGGCATAGACGGCCGCGGTGTAGCCGGCCGGGCCGGAGCCGAGGATGAGGACTTGGGCGTGCTGGGATGTGGACATGGTCGGTACCGAAAGAAAAGGCGGGAGCGGCGGATGCCGCCGGACAAGGGCGGCCCGTGGTCGAGCGCACGAGTATCGCCCCTGTCAGTTGCCGCCCGGAGGGGCGTTTTTCAATCGGCGTGATTGGCGAAGGCCATGGCGCGTGGCCGTTGCGCCGGGCCGCCATGGGGCGCCGCCTGGCGGCGAAGCGGTCGCTTCGCTGGCAGGGCTTGCGGTAAGCTCGGATCGGCAGCTATGACGTACTCTCTGAACACCCTGAACAACGGATCCGGCGGCAGGGCGCCGGAGCGCAGCGCCGGCGGCGGCTTCACCCATGAGCTGGGCCTGATCGTGGGGTTGGTCGGGCTGGTGTTCTGGCTGATCGCGATGCTGAGCTATTCGAGCCAGGATCCGGCCTGGTCCACCACCGGGGCGATGGGCGCGCAGGTCACCAACTGGGGCGGCCGCTTCGGCGCCATCCTGGCGGACAGCAGCTATTTCCTGCTCGGTTTCTCCGTCTGGTGGTGCTTCGCTGCAGGGGTGCGTGCCTGGCTCGCGTCGCTGGCGCGCTGGATGCGCGGCGGGGAAACGGTCGAATCGAAGACCTGGACGCCCGGCCGGCTGGCGTTCTGGCTCGGCCTGGCGGTGCTGCTGTGCGCCAGCACCGCACTGGAGTGGGCGCGGCTCTACCGGTTCGAGGACCGTCTGCCCGGTGGTCACAGCGGCGGCGTGCTCGGCTTCGTCACCGGGCCGCTGGGCGTCAAATGGCTGGGCTTCACCGGCTCCGGGCTGCTCGGCATCATCTTCGTCGTGGCCGGCGTGTCGCTGGTTTTCCGGTTCTCGTGGGGGCAATTGGCCGAACGCCTCGGCGGCTGGCTCTACGGGATGGTGCAGATCCGCCTCACCCAACGCGAAATCGCCCAGGACAAGGAAGCTGGCAAACGCGCGGCGCGGGAGCGCGAGGAGGGCGTGACCGAGGAGCGGGCCGAGATCGACCACCATCCGGTGCGGGTCGCCGCCCCCGCGCCGGCGGTCCCGACCCCGGCAGCACCCCGTACGCGCCGCGCCGTGGTGGCGGACCCGGACGACGACGATGCAGAAGATGCGCTGCTGCCGATCGAGCCCACGCTGGTCGTCGAGGCGCCGAAGAGCGAGCGGGTCGCCAAGGAGCGCCAGAAACCCCTTTTCACCGAACTGCCCGACAGCCGCCTGCCGCAGGTCGAACTGCTCGACGGCGCGCCGACCCGGCAGGAAACCGTCTCGCCCGAAACGCTGGAGATGACCAGCCGCCTGATCGAGAAGAAGCTCAAGGACTTCGGTGTGCAGGTCCATGTGATCGCCGCCTCGCCCGGCCCGGTCATCACCCGCTACGAGATCGAGCCCGCCACCGGCGTGAAGGGCTCGCAGGTAGTCAACCTGGCCAAGGATCTGGCGCGATCGCTGTCGCTGGTGTCGATCCGGGTGATCGAGACGATTCCCGGCAAGAACTACATGGCGTTGGAGCTGCCCAACGCCAAGCGCCAGACGATCAAGCTGAGCGAGATCCTCGGCTCGCAGGTCTACCACGACGCCCGGTCGATGCTGACCATCGCGCTCGGCAAGGACATCGTCGGCAATCCGGTGGTGGCCGATCTCGGCAAGATGCCGCACGTGCTGGTCGCGGGCACTACCGGCTCCGGCAAGTCGGTCGGGATCAACGCGATGATCCTGTCGCTGCTCTACAAGGCCGAGGCGCGCGACGTGCGCCTGCTGATGATCGACCCGAAGATGCTGGAAATGTCGGTCTACGAGGGCATCCCGCACCTGCTGGCGCCGGTCGTGACCGACATGAAGCAGGCGGCGCACGGACTGAACTGGTGCGTGGCCGAGATGGAGCGGCGCTACAAGCTGATGAGCAAGCTGGGCGTGCGCAATCTGGCCGGCTACAACACCAAGATCGACGATGCCAAGGCGAAGGAACAGTTCATCTACAACCCCTTCAGCCTGACGCCCGACAGCCCGGAGCCGCTGGAGCGGCTGCCGCACATCGTCGTCATCATCGACGAGCTGGCCGACCTGATGATGGTGGTCGGCAAGAAGATCGAGGAGCTGATCGCCCGGCTGGCGCAGAAGGCGCGGGCGGCCGGCATCCACCTGGTGCTGGCGACCCAGCGGCCCAGCGTGGACGTGATCACCGGCCTGATCAAGGCCAACATCCCGAGCCGGATCTCGTTTTCGGTCGGCTCGAAGATCGACAGCCGCACCATCCTCGACCAGATGGGCGCCGAGGCGCTGCTCGGCATGGGCGACATGCTCTACATGGCGAGCGGCACCGGCCTGCCGGTCCGTGTGCACGGCGCGTTCGTGAGCGATGAAGAAGTGCATCGGGTCGTGAACTATCTGAAAGAACAGGGCGGCGAGCCGAACTACATCGAAGGCGTGCTGGAAGGCGGCACGGTCGATGGCGAGAGCACCGACTACCCCGGCGGCGAGGGCGACGGCGGCGGAGAGAAGGACCCGATGTACGACCAGGCGGTGGAGGTGGTGCTGAAGCACCGCAAGGCCAGCATTTCCCTCGTGCAGCGGCACCTGAAGATCGGCTACAACCGCGCCGCGCGGCTGGTCGAGGACATGGAAAAGGCGGGACTCGTCAGCGCGATGAGCGGCGCCGGCCAGCGCGAGATCCTGGTGCCGGCGCGGGAGGAATGACCGGGCGCCGCGTGGCGCGCGGCTGTTACATCTTCCGTGCCGCGCGGCGATGCGCTGCGGCACCATGCGCGATCGTTGACCTTTCGGCGCCCCGGGGCGCCCCCTCCGTTCCCATGAGCCTGTCCCTGCATTTTTTCCATCCCGCCCGCCTCGCCCAATCGATTGCTATTATTTTGATAGCTACCGGCGCAGGTGCAGCCTGCGCAGACGGCCTCTCGAGCCTGCAAAACTTCATGCGCAACACGCAGAGCGGCAAGGCCGAGTTCAATCAGGTGGTGACGGCGCCGGCCAAGGACGGTCAGGCAGCGCGGACCAAGCAGTCGGCCGGCACTTTCGAGTTCCAGCGGCCGCAGCGCTTCAAGTTCGTCTACCGCAAGCCGTTCGAGCAGACGCTGGTCGCCGACGGCCAGACCCTGTGGCTCTACGACGTGGACCTAAACCAGGTCACCGCCCGCAAGCAGGCGCAGGTGCTCGGCTCGACCCCCGCGGCCCTGATCGCCTCGGCCGCCGATTTGAAGGCGCTGGAAAAGGACTTCGTGCTGAAGGCCGAGCCCGAGCGCGACGGCCTGGAGTGGGTACTGGCCACACCGAAGACGCGCGACGGTCAATTGCAGACGATCCGCGTCGGCCTGAAGGGCGACCAGCTGGCGGCGCTCGACATCGTCGACAGCTTCGGGCAGCGCTCGGTGCTCAACTTCACCGGTCTGCAGGTGAATCCGGCTTTACCGGCCGGAACGTTCGACTTCAAGCCGCCGGCCGGGGCGGATGTCGTTCGGCAGTAGGTTCGTCCGCCGAGGATGCGTCGTCCTCGGCGAGGTGGGGCGTTCAGGCCGCCAGCGCCGGAATGGGCAGTGATGCATCGGCAGCGTCCGTCGGCGCGAAAGCCTGCAGCAGCACCCGCTCGATCCGCGCGGCTGCATGGCCGTCGCCGTAGGGCGAACTGCCTTGCGCCATCGCACGGTACGCCTGCGGATCGTCCAGCAGACGCCGCGCGCGCGCCACGATCCGGTCGGCATCGGTGCCGACCAGTTCGACCACGCCGGCCTGGACGGCTTCCGGGCGTTCGGTTTCTTCGCGTAGCACCAGCACCGGCCGCGCCAGCGCCGGGGCCTCTTCCTGCACACCGCCCGAATCGCTGAGGATCAGGTGGGCGTTTTCCATCGCCGCAACGAAGTCCAGGTATTCGAGCGGCGCACACAGGCGGATGCGCGGATGGCCGGCCAGCCGGGCCTGGACGACCTGCACCACGTTCGGGTTCGGATGGACGGGAAAGACGATGTCCACGTCCGGATGGCTGTCGAGCAGGCGGAGCAGGGCGGTGCACACCTGCTGCAGCGGCTCGCCGAAGTTCTCGCGGCGGTGGGTCGTGACCAGGATCGTGCGGCGGCCGGGGGCGGAGGCCGCCACCGGCTTGTCGGGATGGCGGCGCGCCTGCAGCAGGGCGTCGATCACGGTGTTGCCGGTCACCTCCACCGCCGAAGGCGGCACACCCTCGCGCAGCAAATGGTCGCGGGCCGTGGTGGTGGGGGCGAAATGCCAGCGCGCCATGCGTGCCGTCATCACCCGGTTGAGCTCTTCCGGGAACGGGTTGCGCATGTCGCCGGTCCGCAGTCCGGCCTCCACATGGCCGACCGGGATATTTAGGTAGGCCGCGGCGAGGGACGCCGCCATCACGCTCGTCGTATCGCCCTGCACCAGCACCGCGTCGGGCTGGACATCCCGGAACACCCGGTCCAGGCCCGCCAGCAGCCGGGCGGTCAGGCCGGCCAGCGTCTGGTCCGGCTGCATGATGTCCAGATCGTGGTCCGGCACGATGCCGAAGATGCGCAGAACCTGGTCGAGCATCTGCCGGTGCTGGGCGGTGGCCACCACGATGCAGTCGAAGACGGACGAGGCCTGCAGGCGGTGGATGACCGGGGCCATCTTGATGGCTTCGGGGCGCGTGCCCACGATGACGGCGATTTTCTTCTTCATGGAGTGGTGAATGTGTCCGGTCTGTCGGCCCTGGCGACACGTCCATGGCGCCGGCACGGCAGCGGGGCATTATCGGCGAGCCCGTCTGTGCGGCGCTCCCGGGCGATACTGCCTTCATGACCGGCCTGTTCGACACCGCCCCCACCCCTCCGCTGGCCGAGGCCCTGCGGCCCACGCGGCTCGACGAGGTGATCGGCCAGTCGCACCTGATCGGCCCGGGCCGGCCGCTGCGGCTGGCGTTCGAATCGGGCAAGCCGCATTCGATGATCCTGTGGGGCCCGCCCGGCGTCGGCAAGACCACGCTCGCGCGGCTCACTGCGCAGGCCTTCGGCTATGAGTTCATCGCGCTGTCGGCGGTGTTCTCGGGCGTCAAGGAGATCCGGGCGTCGATGGAGCAGGCCCAGCACCACTTGGCGCAGGGCCGCCGCACCATCCTGTTCGTCGACGAGATCCACCGGTTCAACAAGAGCCAGCAGGACGGCCTGCTGCCGTACGTCGAATCCGGCCTGGTGACCTTCATCGGGGCGACCACCGAAAACCCTTCTTTTGAGGTGAATTCGGCGCTGCTGTCGCGTGCCCAGGTCTATGTGCTGCAGGCGCTCACCGACGACGAGCTGCGGCAGCTCGTGGCGCGGGCGCAGGCCACGGTGCTCACCCATCTGCGCCTGGACGATGCCGCCGTCGCCACGCTGGTCGGCTACGCCGACGGCGACGCCCGACGGCTGCTCAACCTACTCGAGCAGGCCGACACCGCGGCCCGCGCTGCCGGTGTGGAGACGATCGACGCCGCCTTCCTCGAACAGGCGCTGACCCTCAATGCCCGCCGCTTCGACAAGGGCGGCGATCACTTCTACGATCAGATCTCCGCGCTGCACAAGTCGGTGCGCGGCTCCCATCCCGATGCGGCGCTGTACTGGCTGACGCGCATGCTCGACGGCGGCGCGGACGCGAAGTACCTGTCGCGCCGCATCGTGCGCATGGCGTGGGAGGACATCGGCCTCGCCGACCCCCGGGCCATGCAGATCGCCAACGATGCGGCCACCACGTTCGAGCGCCTCGGCTCGCCCGAGGGCGAGCTGGCGCTCGCGCAGGCGGTGGTCTACCTGGCGGTCGCGCCCAAGAGCAATGCCGGCTACAACGCCTACAACGCCGCACGCGCGTTCGTGCGTAAGGACAAGTCGCGCGAGGTGCCGGTGCACCTGCGCAATGCGCCGACGAAGCTGATGAAGGAGCTCGGTCACGGTCGTGCCTACCGCTACGCGCACGACGAGCCCGACGCCTATGCCGCCGGCGAGCGTTACCTGCCCGACGACATGGCCGAACCCGGCTGGTACCGCCCGGTGCCGCGCGGCCTGGAGGTGAAGATCGCGGAGAAGCTGGCGCAACTGCGGCAGCGGGACGCGGAGGCCGGCGAGGGCTGAGCCCTGCGCGACCCGGCGAGGGAAAACCCCGGGCGAGCGTTCGCCGCTGCCCAAAACCGCCTGCCTACAATGCAGCGGACCCGCCGCGATGCAGCCGTCTGGCGGGGTTTTTGCTAGACCTTCGGCGCCTCTGCTTCGCGCGTCGGCGCGCCGGCGCATACCCCCGGAGCCGCCCGGTCCGGCGGGACGACAGAACCACGAAAGACGCGATCTATGGACATACTGCTGCAGCAGGTGATCAACGGGCTGGTGCTCGGCAGCATGTACGCCCTGGTGGCCCTCGGCTACACCATGGTGTACGGCATCATCAACCTGATCAATTTCGCCCACGGCGAGGTGCTGATGATCGGCGCCCTCACCAGCTGGACCATCATCGGCGTGATGCAGGACAGCATGCCCGGCACGCCCGGCTGGCTGATCCTGCTGATCGCGCTGCTGATCGCCTGCGTCGTCGCCGCGGCGCTCAACTTCACCATCGAGAAGGTCGCCTACCGCCCGCTGCGCAACGCACCGAAGCTCGCGCCGCTGATCACCGCGATCGGCATGTCGATCCTGCTGCAGACGCTGGCGATGATCATCTGGAAGCCGAACTACAAGGTCTATCCGACACTGCTGCCGAGCGCGCCGATCCACCTGGGCGGCGCGGTCATCACGCCGACGCAGATCCTGATCCTCGGGCTGACCGCGGTGTCGCTCGCGGTGCTGATGTGGCTGGTCAACTTCACCCGGCTAGGCCGCGCGATGCGCGCCACCGCCGAGAACCCGCGCGTCGCGGCGCTGATGGGCGTCAAGCCCGACATGGTCATCTCGGCCACCTTCATCATCGGCGCAGTGCTGGCCGCCATCGCCGGCGTGATGTACGCCGCCAACTACGGCACGGCGCAGCACACCATGGGTTTCCTGCCGGGCCTCAAGGCGTTCACCGCGGCGGTCTTCGGCGGCATCGGCAACCTGGGCGGAGCGGTGCTCGGCGGCATTCTGCTTGGGTTGATCGAGTCGATCGGTTCGGGGTACATCGGCGCGCTCACCGGCGGCGTGCTGGGCAGCCACTACACCGACATCTTCGCCTTCGTCGTGCTGATCGTGGTGCTGACGCTGCGGCCCTCGGGCCTGCTCGGCGAACGTGTCGCGGACCGCGCCTGACCCTCATCGAAGGACCATCGCCATGTTTTCTTTCCAAGACAAGGGCCGGATTCCGCTCGCGTGGTACGTGATCGGCGCCGTCGTCCTGCTGATCCTGCCGCACGGGCTGCAGTATTTCGGCAACGCCTGGGTCCGCATCGCCGACCTCGCGCTGCTCTACGTGCTGCTGGCCCTTGGCCTCAACATCGTGGTGGGCTATGCCGGCCTGCTGGACCTCGGCTACGTCGCGTTCTACGCGGTCGGGGCCTACCTGTTCGGCCTGCTCGCGTCGCCGCACCTGGCCGATACGTTCCCCGCCTTTGCCGAACGCTTCCCCGACGGGCTGCATACCTCGCTCTGGCTGGTGATTCCGCTGGCGGCGATCCTGGCCGCGATCGCCGGGGCACTGCTGGGCGCACCCACGCTCAAGCTGCGCGGCGACTACCTGGCGATCGTCACGCTCGGCTTCGGCGAGATCGTGCGGATCTTCCTGAACAACCTCGACCACCCGATCAACCTGACCAACGGGCCGAAGGGGCTGGGCCAGATCGACTCGATCCGCATCCTGGGGCTCGACCTCGGCAAGCGGCTGTCGATCGGCGACTACGACATCTCCTCGGTCACGCTCTACTATTACCTGTTCCTGGCGCTGGTGATCGTGAGCATCGTGATCTGCGCGCGGCTGGCGGACTCGCGCATCGGCCGCGCCTGGATGGCGATCCGCGAGGACGAGATCGCCGCGAAGGCGATGGGCATCAACACCCGCAACATGAAACTGCTGGCCTTCGGCATGGGCGCCAGCTTCGGCGGCGTCGCGGGCGCGATGTTCGCGGCCTTCCAGGGGTTCGTCTCCCCGGAATCGTTCAGCCTGACCGAGTCGGTGATGATCGTCGCGATGGTGGTGCTCGGCGGCATCGGCCATCTGCCGGGCGTGGTGCTCGGCGCGGTGCTGCTGGCGGCGCTGCCGGAAGTGCTGCGCTATGTGGCGGGCCCGCTGCAGCAGATGACCGACGGCCGGCTCGACGCGTCGATCCTGCGGCAACTGCTGATCGCGGTGGCGATGATCGCGGTGATGCTGCTGCGCCCGCGCGGTCTCTGGCCCACGCCGGACCACGGCAAGACGCTGGGAGCCAAGGCATGAGCGGCGCCATCGACGTTCCGGCTGCAGCGGCCGACGGCGCCGTGCTGCAGGTTGCCGGCATCTCGAAACGCTTCGGCGGCCTGCAGGCCCTGTCGGATGTCGGCTTGACCATCGGACGCGGGCAGGTCTATGGACTGATCGGCCCGAACGGTGCGGGCAAAACCACCTTCTTCAACGTGATCACCGGCCTTTACACGCCCGACAGCGGCAGCTTCCTGCTGGGCGGCCAGCCCTACCAGCCGACGGCGGTCCACCAGGTGGCGCGCGCGGGCATCGCCCGCACCTTCCAGAACATCCGCCTGTTCGCCGAGATGACGGCGCTGGAGAACGTGATGGTCGGCCGCCATGTGCGCACCCGCTCCGGCCTGTGGGGCGCGGTGCTGCGCACCCGAGCCTTCCGTGCGGAAGAGGCCGCGATCCGCGAGCGCGCCCGCGAACTGCTCGACTATGTCGGCATCGGCCGGTATGCCGACTACAAGGCCCGCACGCTGTCGTACGGCGACCAGCGCCGGCTGGAGATCGCCCGGGCGCTCGCCACCGACCCGCAGCTGATCGCGCTCGACGAGCCGGCGGCCGGCATGAACGCGACCGAAAAGGTCCAGCTGCGTGAGCTGATCGACCGCATCCGCCAGGACGGCCGCACGGTGCTGCTGATCGAGCACGACGTGAAGCTGGTGATGGGCCTGTGCGACCGGGTCACCGTGCTCGACTACGGCAAGCAGATCGCCGAGGGAACGCCGGCCCAGGTGCAGTCGCACGAGAAGGTGATCGAGGCCTACCTCGGGACGGGAGCGCACTGAGATGAATGCCACCACCACACACCCCGCCGCGCAGGGCGCGAAAACCGCCGGCAGCGTGCTACTGCAGGTCCGCGGCCTGAAGGTCGCCTACGGCGGCATCCGGGCGGTCAAGGGCATCGATTTCGAGGTGCGCGAGGGCGAGCTGGTGTCGCTGATCGGCTCCAATGGCGCCGGCAAGACCACCACCATGAAGGCGATCACCGGCACGCTGCCGCTGCTCGACGGATCGGTGGAGTACCTCGGCCGCAGCATCGCCGGTCAGGGCGCCTGGGATCTGGTCCGCCAGGGCCTGGCGATGGTGCCGGAGGGCCGGGGCGTGTTCGCCCACATGACGATCACCGAGAACCTGCAGATGGGGGCCTACACCCGCACCGACCGGGCCGGCATCGCATCGGACATCGACCGGATGTTCGGCCTGTTCCCGCGGCTGAAGGAGCGCCGCAACCAGCTCGCCGGCACGATGAGCGGCGGCGAGCAGCAGATGCTGGCGATGGGCCGTGCGCTGATGAGCCGGCCCCGCGTGCTGCTGCTGGACGAACCTTCGATGGGACTGTCGCCGATCATGGTCGACAAGATTTTCGAGGTGGTGCGCGACGTGTCGGCCGACGGCATGACGGTGCTGCTGGTCGAGCAGAACGCCAGCCGTGCGCTGCAGATCGCGGACCGGGCCTACGTGATGGAGTCCGGCACCATCACCATGGCCGGGGAGCCCCGCGCGATGCTGGACGACCCCAAGGTGCGGGCGGCCTACCTGGGCGAATAGACGCCGCCGGCGGCCGCCCCCGCGGCCGATCAGTAGTTGTAGCGGAGGCCCACGGTCGTGGCCCGCACGGAATCGCGGCCGGTGCCTGCGAAGTGGAAGTCGCGGCTCTCCACCTCGATCACGCCGGCCAGCTGCGGGGTGAAGTAGTAGCTGGCGCCCACGCCGTACAGCACGCCGAAACCGTTGTCCTTGCCGCCCTGCACGCCGCTGCCGGCGACGGACGAGGTACGCGTCCAGCCGTAGGTCGTGCCCAGCTTGCCGAACACGTCGAAGCGGTCGCCCAGCGGTGCGCGGCCGACGACGGCCAGGTCGATACCCTGCGCCTTGGTGCGGCCGCCGGCGCGGTCGGCGCGACCCATGTTGACGTAGCCGATCTCGAGGCCGAAGTTCTGGTTGAACCGGCCGCCGCCGTAGATCTTGCCAGCGGTGTCGGTGTCGTCGAAACGGAAGTTGCCGATGCCCGACGACAGGTCGTACTTCGACTGGCCGATCGCAGCGCCGACGTAGCCGTTGGTGGTGTAGGGGATGTAGGAGGTGCGGTCTGCGGCGGCGCGGTTGTACGGCTGGCCGGCGACCGTCTGGGCAGAGGCGGCGCCACAGGCGAAGACGGCGGCGGCCAGAGCCAGACGGGCGAGAGATGCGTTCATGGTGAGTCCTTGGAGAGAGGCGACACGGAAAGACCCACGATGGTGCACGCCTTCCGGCGCCGACGCTGTACGAAAGTGAGCGCGCGCTTGTAGGAGATGCGCCCATGTCGCCCCTCGTCGCCGGAAACGGACCGGCGGGGGCGACGGCTACACTCCCGCCTTTCACAAAAACGACATATTCCTGTCATCTTTCCTGGAGACGCCATGCTGTTTGGCAAGCTGCTGCCGCGCGAGGGCAACTTTTTCGAGATGTTCAACCAGCATGCGGCCCGCATCGTGGAAGCCGCCCATGCGTTCTCTCGGCTGGTCGCGAACTACAACGACGTGCACCTGCGGCAGAAGTACAACCAGGAGGTCGACGACGCCGAACGCGCCGCCGACCGGGTCACCCAGGACGTCAACCGCGCGATCCACAAGACCTTCATCACGCCGATCGACCGCGAGCAGATCCATTCGCTGATCAACACGATGGACGACGTGGCGGACCTGATCCAGGACTCGGCCGAGACGATGGCGCTCTATGACGTGCGCACGATGACCGAAGAGATCGCGCGGCTGACCGACCTGAGCGTCAAGTGCTGCGAGCGGCTGCAGGACGCGGTGCGCCTCCTCGACAAGATCGCCGACCCGAAGACTGCCGAGGCGGCTTTGAAGACCTGCGAAGAGATCGACCGGCTCGAATCCGACGCCGACCGGGTGATGCGTGCCGCGATGAGCAAGCTGTTCCGGGAGGAGCCGGACGTGCGCGAGGTGATCAAGCTGAAGGCGATCTACGAGTTGCTGGAGACGATCACCGACAAGTGCGAGGACGTCGCCAACCACATCGAGGGCATCGTCCTCGAGAACTCCTGATCCGCGGGAGCTGGCACCGATGGCAACCGCGCAGGTCGCGTTGTGGGTGATCGTGGCGCTGGTCGCGCTCGCGCTCGTCTTCGATTTCATGAACGGCTTCCACGACGCGGCGAACTCGATCGCCACCGTCGTCTCCACCGGCGTGCTCAAGCCCGCCCAGGCGGTGGTGTTCGCCGCGTTTTTCAACCTGCTGGCGCTGTTCGTCTTCCACCTGAGCGTGGCGGCGACGGTCGGCAAGGGCATCGCCGATCCGGGCGTGGTGGATGTGCACGTCGTGTTCGGCGCGCTGACCGGCGCGATCACCTGGAACCTGATCACCTGGTACTACGGCATTCCGAGCAGCTCGTCGCACGCGCTGATCGGCGGCATCGTCGGTGCGGTGATCGCCAAGGCCGGCACCGGCGCGCTGGTGGCCTCCGGCATCTGGCGCACCGTGCTGTTCATCTTCGTCTCGCCGGTGCTGGGCTTCCTGCTCGGCTCGCTGATGATGGTGGCGGTCGCCTGGATCTTCCGGCGCTCGGCACCGTCGCGGGTGGACCGCTGGTTCCGCCGGATGCAGCTGGTCTCGGCCGGCGCCTACAGCCTCGGCCACGGCGGCAACGACGCGCAGAAGACGATCGGCATCATCTGGATGCTGCTGATCGCGACCGGCTACGCGTCGGCGAGCGATGCGGCGCCGCCCGGCTGGACGATCGTCAGCTGCTACGCGGCCATCGCGCTGGGCACGATGTTCGGCGGCTGGCGCATCGTGAAGACGATGGGGCAGAAGATCACCAAGCTGAAGCCGGTCGGCGGCTTCTGCGCCGAGACGGGCGGGGCGCTGACGCTGTTCACCGCGACGCTGCTCGGCATCCCGGTGTCGACCACCCATACGATCACCGGCGCGATCGTCGGCGTCGGCTCGACCCAGCGCGCGAGCGCGGTGCGCTGGGGCGTGGCGGGCAACATCGTCTGGGCCTGGGTGCTGACGATCCCGGCGTCGGCCTTCGTGGCGGCCATCGGCTACTGGATTTCGATGCAGCTGTTCTGAAGCGGTTTGCTATCGATTTAGTAGCTGGCTGCGCAGCCGCAGCGGGCGCCGGTTCGCGATTTCATTGCGAAATCTTGCGGGCTTCCTCGATCTGGTATTCGAAGTAGTGCTGGAAGCTGAAGGCGATCGTCGCCATCAGCACGCCGGTACCGATCAGCAGCGCGCTAACGATGGCGAACACCGTGGCCCAGCGGGTGCGCCCGGCCGGTGCATCGGGCGCGGCGCCCGGGTTGTGGCGGGCATTCCACTTTTCCGGCGTGGCCAGGCCGTAGACGATCGCCACCAGCGCGCAGCCGGCGACGGTCAGCCCGAGCACCGGGATCAGCGCCCAGCTCCAGCCGTCGTCCATGCCGAGCGCCTGCGCGCGGCGGATGCCGTAGACGCCGAGCGCGGTCGGCAGCGGCAGCAGCCAGCCGACCGTGTCGCCGAAGCCGTGCAGGTAGAACCGGTGCAGGCCGAGCGGCCCGCCGAGGAAGGCCAGCCAGGCCGCGACGGTCTTGCTCTTCATGGGGCGCTGTCGTCTGCCGGGGTGCTGCCGCCCGCGCCGAGCGTCTTCTGCATCAGCACCACGTCGAGCCAGCGGCCCTGCTTCCAGCCGCAGGCCTTCAGCACGCCGGCATCGACGAAACCCTGCGAGCGGTGCAGGCCGATCGAGGCGGCGTGCTCCGAGCCGCCGATGACCGCGATCAACTGCCGCACGCCGACGGCTTCGGCCGCGGTGGCGAGCGCGCCCAGCAGCTGGCCGCCCCAGCCGCGGCCGCCGGTACCGTGCGCGAGGTAGATCGAGTTCTCTGCCGAGAAGCGGTAGGCCGGCCGGGGCTTGAACCAGTTGCAGGAGGCGTAGCCGACCACGCGGCCCTCGTGCTCGGCGACCAAGTAGGGCAGGCCCCGGGCGACGACCTCGGCATGGCGTGCGGCCATGTCGTCCGCGGTCGGCGGAACGGTCTCGAAGGTGCAGGTGTCGTGCAGCACGTAGTGCGCATAGAGGGCCGCGATCGCGGGCATGTCGCCGCTGGCGGCCGGGCGGATATGGAGCATCGGGAGAAATGAATATAATCGCGGGCTTTGCTGCGTGTCGCTGGCCGGGTGGCCATGTCGCGTGTCTCAACGCCGCAAAACAAATGGAGCGGGGGCTGCGGGTTCACCGAACGCGCCGAACCGGTCTACCACCCGAAGGATAAATCATGGTCGTCATTCGACTCTCCCGCGGCGGCTCCAAGGGCCGTCCGTTCTTCAACATCGTCGTGGCCGACAAGCGTACCCGTCGCGACGGCCGCTTCATCGAGCGCGTGGGCTTCTACAACCCCACCGCCCGCGGCGCCGAAGAAGGCCTGCGTGTCGCGCAGGACCGCGTGACCTACTGGAAGAGCGTCGGTGCCCAGGCATCGCCCACGGTCGAGCGCCTGCTGCGCCAGTCGCAGAGCGCCACGCCTGCGGCAGCGGAAGCCCCGGCAGCCGCCTGATGCGCTGATCCCCCGGCCCCGCGCGGCATGCCTGCCGCGCGGGGCCGTTTTCTTTTCCGCTTCCTGTCTCCCACCATGCTCTCCGCCCTCGAACCTGCTGAACTCCCTGCCGATGCTGTCGAGGTCGGCCGCATCGCCGACGCCTGGGGCATTAAGGGCTGGTTCCGGGTGCTGCCGTTCAGCGCGGCGCCCGAAGCGCTGTTCTCGTCCAAGCGCTGGTTCATCCAGCCGGCCGAACGTGGCGCACGCACCTTCAGCGGCACGCTGAAGCTGCCGATCCGCGAGGCGAAGGAGCATTCCGATTCCGTCGTCGCAACCTCGCCCGATATTCCCGACCGCAACGCCGCCGAGGCGCTCAAAGGCGCCCGCGTCTTCGTGCCGCGCTCGAGCTTCCCGACCGCCGCCGAGGACGAGTACTACTGGGTCGACCTGATCGGCCTGGAGGTGGTGAACCGCGAGGGCGTGGCGCTCGGCACTGTGCGCGAACTGCTGTCCACCGGGCCGCAGACGGTGCTGGTGATCGGCTACGAGCAGGAGGGCAAGGCGCAGGAGCGCATGGTCCCGTTCGTGTCGGCCTACGTGGATGCGGTGGACCTGCCGGGCCGGCGGATCACTGTGGACTGGCAGCCGGATTACTGAGAAACGAAAAGAAGGCAAAGGCCGCACCGGTGCGCTTCGATATCGTCACGCTGTTCCCCGAACTGTTCGCGCCCTTCCTGCAGGCGGGCGTGACACGGCGCGCGTTCGAGGGCGGGCTGGTCGAGGTGCGCTTCTGGAACCCGCGCGACCAGGCCGAGGGCAATTACCGCCGGGTCGACGACCGCCCGTTCGGCGGCGGCCCCGGCATGGTGATGATGGCCGAGCCGCTGGCGCGCTGCGTGGCGGCGATCCGTGCCGACCGGGGCGACGCCGCGGGGCACGAGGCGCCGGTGGTGCTGTTCTCGCCGATCGGGCGGCGCATCGACCATGCCGAGGTGGAGCGGTGGTCGTCCTCCGGCACCGGCGCGGTGCTGCTGTGCGGCCGCTACGAGGGGCTGGACCAGCGCTTCATCGACCGCTACGTCGACATCCAGCTGAGCTTGGGCGACTTCGTGCTGTCCGGCGGCGAGATCGCGGCGATTGCGCTGCTCGATGCGGTGGCGCGGCTGCAGCCCGGCGTGCTGCACGACGCCGGCAGCCACCAGCAGGACAGCTTCAATCCTGCGCTCGATGGCCTGCTCGACTGCCCGCACTACACCCGGCCCGACGTGTGGCAGGACTTGCCGGTGCCGCCGGTGCTGCTGTCGGGCGACCACGCGAAGATCGAGCGCTGGCGCGCCGAGCAGCGGCGGGCGGTAACGGCGCTGCACCGCCCGGATTTGCTGGCCGGCAAACGCTGGCTATAATGCGCGGTTCCCCGATCCTCTGCCTGGCCGCGGCCGGTGCTCGCCCGAGCGCCCCATCCGCCTTTCGTGTAGCGCAGGCACGATCTCTTTGCAGGAAACCATGAACCTCATCCAGACTCTCGAGCAGGAAGAAATCGCCCGCCTTGGCAAGACGATCCCCGCGTTCGCTCCCGGCGACACCGTGGTCGTCAGCGTGAACGTCGTCGAAGGCAACCGCAAGCGGACCCAGGCCTTCGAAGGCGTGGTGATCGCCAAGCGCAACCGCGGTCTCAACAGCGGCTTCACCGTGCGCAAGATCTCCAGCGGCGAAGGCGTCGAGCGGACCTTCCAGACCTACAGCCCGCTGATCGCCGGCATCGAAGTCAAGCGCCGCGGCGACGTGCGCCGTGCCAAGCTCTACTACCTTCGTTCGCGCAGCGGCAAGTCGGCCCGTATCAAGGAAAAGCTGCCGTCCCGCGTCAAGGCTGCCGCGACCGCCGCGTAAAGCCTGCGCCTGCGATGCTGCCCCCGGGCGGTCGTCGCGGACCCCGAAGCCGCTGCAGCCCCGTGCCCGCAGCGGCTTTTTCTTTGGCGCTTCTTTTCTCCTCCGACATGGCCCTGCTTCCGCCCAACGATCCCCAGGCCACCGTCGCGCCGGTCTCGTCGCTGCCCGGTTTCGACCCGCGGCAGGTCCCGGTGGTGGGCGCGGACACGCATCTGCCGGCGGTGCCGCCTGCGCGGCTCGGCGCCGAGGCGCTGCGGCAACGCTTCCGCGCGCCGCCGGTCTGGACGCCGGACGTACGGCGCGAACCGGTGGCCGACGCGGCCCGCCGTCCCGCCGCCGCCGCGGTGCTGGTCGGCATCGTGCAGCGCACCATGCCGACAGTGCTGCTGACCGAGCGCACCACCAACCTGTCCACCCATTCCGGGCAGGTCGCCTTTCCCGGCGGTCGGGCCGATCCGGGCGATGCGGACGCAGCCGCCACCGCACTGCGCGAAGCCTGGGAAGAAGTCGGGCTGGAGCCGGACCGCGTCGAGGTGCTGGGCACGCTGCCGGTGTATTCGACGGTCACCTCGTTCACCGTGACCCCGGTCGTCGCGCTGGTCCAGCCGGGCCCGCTGCGGCCCAGTCCGCACGAGGTGGCCGACGTGTTCGAGGTCCCGCTCGCCTTCCTGGCCGATCCCGCCCATCACCGCCGGCACGCGGTCGAGATGGGCGGCCAGCGCCGCGAGTGGTTCTCCATGCCCTGGACCGATCCCGCCACGGGCAAGGAGCATTTCGTCTGGGGCGCGACGGCGGGCATGCTGCGCAACCTGTACCGATTTCTGTCGGCCTGATCCCGAAGGGCGCACCTGCCCTTGTAGGAAAGGGTGCCGGGGGCGTGGCATATCATCGCCCGATGAGTTTCTTCGC
This sequence comes from uncultured Xylophilus sp., assembly GCA_913776965.1. Classification (GTDB taxonomy): domain Bacteria; phylum Pseudomonadota; class Gammaproteobacteria; order Burkholderiales; family Burkholderiaceae_C; genus Xylophilus. The sequence goes on along the minus strand of CAJYQL010000128.1, from coordinate 25,850 downwards.
CATCCTGATCGCGCTGCTGCTCGAGCAGGCGCGGCCTCTGTCGCGGACCAACCCGATCCATGCCGGCCTGCGCGCCTGGGCCCTGTCGGCCAGCCGCAACTTCGACGCGGGCAAGGCGCACCACGGCTGGGTCGCATGGTCGCTGGCGGTGCTGGTACCGTCGCTGCTGACGCTCGGCATCCACCTGCTGCTGCTCTGGATGATCGGCTGGCCGGCGGCGATGCTCTGGAGCATCGCGGTGCTCTACGTCACCCTCGGGTTCCGCCAGTTCAGCCACCACTTCACCCGCATCCGCGACGCGCTGCACGAGGGCGACGAGATGCGGGCGCGCGAGGTGCTGGCGCAATGGCAGCAGGTCGATGCGAGCGAGCTGCCCCGCAGCGAGATCGTGCGGCATGTGGTCGAGTATTCGGTGCTCGCTGCGCACCGGCACGTGTTCGGCGTGCTGGCCTGGTTCTCGGTGCTGGCCGCCCTCGGCCTGGGGCCGACCGGCGCGGTGCTCTACCGGTTGGCCGAATTCGTCTCGCGCTACTGGGCCTACAAGAACCGCAGCCGCACCCAGCCGATCAGCGAAGCGCTGCAGCGGGCCGCCGCCCGCGCCTGGACGGCGATCGACTGGCTGCCTGCCCGCATGACGGCGCTCAGCTTCGCGGTGGTCGGCAACTTCGAGGAATCGATCGAAGGCTGGCGCTACCACGCGCAGCACTTCCCCAACGACAACGACGGGGTCGTGCTGGCCGCCACCGCCGGCGCGATCGACGTCCGGCTGGGCGGCAGCGCGCTGCGCGCGACGCCCGATCCGCTGATGCCGGACGTGGACATCGCCGATCCGGCCGACGGCGACAGCACGCCCGGCCGGGTGCCCGAGGTCGCGCACCTGACCCAGGTGGTCGGGCTGGTCTGGCGCTCGGTCGTCGTGTGGATGGGCCTGCTCGCGCTGCTGAGCCTGGCCCGGCTGCTCGGCTGACCCCGTTTTCAACATCCCAACAGGCTGCAGCGCCCGCCGGGCGGGCGCAGCCTGCTATCGATTCAGGAGTGAACCACCCCGTGACCGCATCCGCGTCGTCCTGCTGGAGCCCGATCGTCTCGACCCTGGTGCCCTACGTGCCCGGCGAACAACCGAAGATCGACCGGCTGACCAAGCTCAACACCAACGAGAACCCGTATCCGCCGTCGCCGCGCGCGCTGCAGGCGATCCGCGAGACGGCCGCCGACGGGCTGCAGCTCTATCCCGACCCCGACGCCACCGCGCTGCGCCGCGCCGTAGCCGCCCGCCACGGGCTGGCGCTGGGCGAAGTGTTCGCCGGCAACGGGTCCGACGAGGTGCTGGCGCATGCCTTCTTCGCGTTCTTCCAGCAGGGGGGCGCGCCGCTGCTGTTCGCCGACATCACCTACAGCTTCTACAAGGTCTACTGCGGCCTGTACGGCATCCCGTACGAGGCGGTGCCGCTGGATGCGCGGCTGCGGGTGGACGTGGAAGGCTTCGCCCGGCCCGCCGAAGCACCGGTCGCCGGCGTGGTGGTCGCCAATCCCAACGCCCCCACCGGCGAGGGCCTGCCGCTGGCGGCGATCGAGCGGCTGCTGCAACTGCATCCGCACCGGGTGGTGCTGGTGGACGAGGCATATGTCGATTTCGGGGGCGAAACCGCGATCCCGCTGGTCGGCCGCTACCCGAACCTGCTGGTGGTGCACACCCTCTCGAAGTCCCGCTCGCTCGCCGGCCTGCGGGTGGGATTCGCCTGCGGCCAGCGGCCGCTGATCGACGCGCTGGAGCGGGTGAAGAACAGCTTCAATTCCTATCCTCTCGACCGGCTGGCGATCGCCGGCGCCACCGCGGCGATGGAGGACGAGGACCACTTCGAGACCACCCGCCGGGCCGTGATGGACACCCGCGAGGGCCTCGCACTGCAGCTGGAGGACCGCGGGTTCGAGGTGCTGCCGTCGCAGGCCAATTTCCTGTTCGTGCGCCATCCCGCGCATGACGCGGCGGCGTTGGCGGACGGCCTGCGCCAGCGCGGTGTGCTGGTCCGGCATTTCGCGCGGCCGGAGCGGATCGCGCAGTACCTGCGGATCAGCATCGGCACGCCGGCACAGTGCGAGGCGCTGCTGCAGGCGCTCGCGGACCTCGTCTAGGCGGGACCGCCGGCCGCACATCCGGTCCGACATGCCGGCGCGACTTCGCGCCTGCGCCATCCCGGCCGCAACGCGTTACCACGGCGGCCCAGCGCGCCGGTAGCCTCGGATGCATCCCCCACCGTTGCGCCTGCGGGCGCGTTGAAAAAGGACTGCATCCATGGCCCGTCGCATCCTGGTCACCGGCGCGAGCATCGCCGGCAACACCGCCGCCTGGGGCCTCGCCCGCGTCGGGTGGGACGTCACCGTGCTCGAACGTGCGCCGGCCTTCCGCGACGGCGGGCAGAACATCGACGTGCGCGGCGTCGGCCGCGAGGTGCTGCGCCGCATGGGCCTGGAGCAGGCGGCGCTCGACCAGGGCACCGGCGAGGAGGGCACCGCCTGGATCGACGCCGACGGCCGCCCGGCCGCCGAATTCCGCACCGACGACCTGGCCGAGGACGGCCCGACCGCCGAGATGGAAATTTTGCGCGGCGACCTCGCCCGGCTGCTCTACGACGCGGCGCGCGATCGCGTCGACTACCGGTTCGGCGACCGGGTCGCGGCAGTCGACGACGACGGCACGGGCGTGGAGGTGCGGTTCGCGCAGAGCGGCGCCACCGAACGGTTCGACGCGCTGGTCGTGGCCGAAGGGGTCGGGTCGCCGACGCGGGACCTCGTCTTCCCGGGCGAGAACGAGCCGCGCTGGATGGACCTGACGCTCGCCTACTTCACCATCCCGCGGGCGCCGGACGACGACCGCATGTGGCGCTGGTACCACGCGACCGACGGGCGCAGCGTCTCCCTGCGGCCGGACCGCCACGGCACCGCGCGGGCGATGCTGTCGATCCAGAAGCCGCCGGAAGGCGAGCAGGACTGGGACACCGCCGCGCAGAAGCGCTTCCTGCAGGAACGTTTCGCCGACGCCGGCTGGCAGGCTCCCCGCGTGCTGGCCGGCATGGAAACGGCCGACGACTTCTATTTCGACGTGCTGCGGCAGGTGCGGATGCCCCGCTGGCATCGCGGCCGGGTGGTGCTGACCGGCGACGCCGCCTGGTGCGCCACGCCGCTGGCCGGCATCGGCAGCACGCTGGCGGTGACCGGCGCCTACGTGCTGGCGGGCGAGCTGGCGCGGGCTGGCGGCGGCGATCCGTCCGCCGCCTTCGCCGCGTATGAAGCGGCGATGCGGCCGATGGTGGAGGACGGCCAGGGCGTGCCGAAGATCGGGCCGCGGCTGATGAATCCGCACAGCCGGCTCGGCATCCACCTGCTGCACGGCGCGCTGCACCTCGCGAGCCTGCCGGGCATCCGCGACGCCTTCGCGCGGCTGATGGCGCGGCAGCCGGAGGCGCCGGATCTGGCGCGCTACGACCTGCGTGCGGATTGATGCAGGGTCACGACACGTCGCCCCCGCACCGGATTCAGTAGCGCGGCGGCTGGCTCAGTTCCGCATGCAGATCGCAGTAGATGCGGTAGCGGTGCGGGTCGATGGAGTCGTCCGCGCCGTCGTCGCGCACCGCGTCCCGCACGCCGCAGCCCGGTTCGTGCAGGTGGCTGCAGTTGTAGAAGCGGCAGTCGGCGGCATGGGCGGCGATGTCCGGCATGCAGGTGGCGAGGCTCGCCGGCGGGATGTGGTGCAGCCCGAATTCCTGGAAGCCGGGCGAGTCGATCAGCGCGGTGGTGCGGTCCGCATCGACCCAGTACCAGCTGGTGCTGGTGGTCGTGTGCTTGCCCGAGTTGAGCGCCTGCGAGATCTCGCCGGTTGCCGCCAGCGCGCCCGGCACCATCAGGTTGATCAGCGTGCTCTTGCCAGCGCCGGACGGCCCGAGGACCAGCGTCGTCTTGCCCGCGAGCAGCGCCAGCAGCCGGTCGCGGTCTTCCGCAGCGGCGGTAGTGAGGGCCAGCGGCAGCACCGTGTAGCCCATGCCGCGGTAGGGGGCCAGCCGCTCCCAGGCCTTGGCGAACGGTACCGCCAGGTCCCGCTTGTTCAGCCCCACGATCGGCAGAATGTGCTCGGCTTCCGCCGCGATCAGCGCGCGCGACAGCTGGTGCGCCGAGAGTTCGGGCTCGGCCGCCACCAGCACCAGGATCTGGTCCAGGTTGGCAGCAAAGGACTTGGTGCGCAGCTCGTCCTGGCGGTAGAACAGGTTGCGGCGCGGCAGCACCTTCTCGACCGTGCCCTCGTCGCCCTGGCCGGCGGGCGCGGCCTGCCACCGCACCCGGTCGCCGACGACCGTCTGGCTCTTCTTGCCGCGCGGATGACAGATGCGGCGGCTGCCGTCCGGCGACTCGACCATGCAGTGCCGGCCGTGGGTGGCCACGACTAGGCCGTCGTGGAGGTCAGGCGCGGCCATGGCGGAGGAGGGCGCGTGCGGACCTCAGGGCGCCACCAGCGCGTCGGTCGCGGCCGCGCAGTCGAAGTCGGTGGCCGACAGGCCCTGCACGTCGTGGGTGTTCCACCGTACCGTGCAGCGTCCGTAGCCTACGGCCAGGTCGGGATGGTGGTCCTGCCGGTGCGCGACCAGCGCCAGCGCGTTCACGAAGGCGAGCGTCTGGTAGTAGTCCGTGAAGGTGAACGTCTTCTCGATCGCCACGTCGGCGCCGTCGCCGGTCAGGCGCCAGCCGTCGAGCTGCGCCAGCTTTGCTACGATTTCCGTAGCAGTCAGCGCACGCCGGGTCTGCGCAGACCAGTCTTTTTGCTTTAAATCCTGTGCCATCGCGACGGCTCCGTCAGGCGGCCATCCGCGCCAGCCGTTCGGCCGCCGGCGGATGGGAATAGTAAAAACGCACGAACAGCGGATCGGGCGTGAGCGTGGAGGCGTTGTCCTCGTAGAGTTTGAGCAGCGCGTCCGACAGGTCGGCGCCGCTGGTCTGCGCGACCGCGTATGCATCGGCCTCGAACTCGTGGCGGCGCGACATCTGGGCCGACAGCGGTGACAGGAAGAAGCCGAACACCGGCACCGCCAGCAGGAACAGCAGCAGCGCGAGCGCATCGTTGGGTGCCGCCATGTTCGGCCGCACGCCCAGGCCCAGGTAGAACCAGGGCGCGGTCGAGAGATAGCCGAGCGCAGCGAAGCCCCCAAGGCTCATCGCGAACATCGCGACGATGCGCTTCGGGATGTGGCGCAGGCGGAAGTGGCCGAGCTCGTGCGCCAGCACCGCATCCACCTCGGCCGGCGTCAGCCGCGCGAGCAGGGTGTCGAAGAACACGACCCGCTTGGCCCGTCCGAAGCCGGTGAAGTAGGCATTGGCGTGCGCGCTGCGGCGGCTGCCGTCCATCACGAACAGGCCGCGCGCCGAGAAGCCGCAGCGCTGCATCAGCGCGGTCACCCGGGCCTTCAGCGTGGCGTCTTCCAGGGGCTGGAATTGGTTGAACAGGGGGGCGATGAGGGTCGGGTAGACGACCAGCAGCAGCAGGTTGAAGCCCATCCACGCCGCCCAGGCCCAGAGCCACCAGAGCGGACCGGCGGCCTGCATCAGCCACAGCACCAGTGCGAGCACCGGCAGGCCGATCGCCGCGCCGACGGCGGTCGATTTCAGCAGGTCGGCCCACCACAGCCGCGGCGTGGTGCGGTTGAAGCCGAAACGCTCCTCCAGTACGAAAGTGCGCCAGGCGGCGAACGGCAGATCGACCAGCGCGCCGATGGCCACGAAGGCGGCGACCAGCGCGATCTGCTGCACCATGCCGCCGCCGAGCCAGGCCAGCAGGGCGCGGTTGAGCAGGTCTAGCCCGCCGAGCAGCGTCCAGCCGAGCAGCACCGCCGTGCCGACGGCCAGCTCGATCAGGCCCTGGCGGGTCTTGGCGAGGGTGTAGTCGGCGGCGCGCCGGTGGGCGTCGAGCGGAATGCGCCCTGCGAACGGCGCGGGCACTGCATCGCGGTGGGCTGCCACATGGCGCACCTGGCGCGACGCGAGCCAGAACTTCACCGACAGGTTCGCCACCAGCGCCAGCGCGAACACCACGGTCGTCCAGAGCGCGGTTTGCAGGATCGGGGAGGGGACGGTCGGCATGGGCTGGGCAGTGTAGGCCATCGGCGACAATCGCCGCCATGCCCGACACGAACATCCCCGCGGCCGCGACGCTGGCCAAATCCGAGCACAACCTGGTCTGGCTCGACTGCGAAATGACCGGCCTGGAGCCCGACGCCGACCGCATCCTGGAGATCGCGGTCGTCGTCACCGGCCCGGACCTCGCGACCCGCGTCGAAGGGCCGGTCTTCGCGATCCACCAGTCCGACGAGCGGCTCGACGCGATGGACGCCTGGAACAAGGGCACCCACGGCCGCAGCGGCCTGATCGACCGGGTCAAGGCTTCGACCGTGACCGAGGCGGACGCCGAGCAGCAGCTGATCGATTTCCTGGCGCGCTACGTGCCCAAGCGCACCGCGCCGCTGTGCGGCAACAGCATCGGCCAGGACCGGCGTTTCCTGGTGCGCTACATGCCGAAGCTCGAGGCCTTCTTCCACTACCGCAACCTCGACGTCAGCACGCTGAAGGAGCTCGCCAAGCGCTGGAGGCCGGACGTGTACGCCGGCTTCAAGAAGGCGCAGAAGCACACGGCGCTCGCCGACGTGCACGAGTCGATCGAGGAACTGGCCTACTACCGCGACCGGTTCCTGCAGGCCCAGCCGCCGCAGGCGTGAAACGCCGAACAGCTTGCGGGAAAACCCGGATCGGGTGATAATCGCTTGCTGCGCCGAACGCCACGCCTCTAGACAGGCGGCGAGCGCATTTTGTACATCTGCCTTCATGCACCGGGCCTGCGGCCTTCCCAGCAACGGAAGACTCCCCGCAAAAATGCCCCCAGCGCGCTCGCCACGAGTGCGCAGGCTTCGTTTGATGGTTGGTGTTTCGTAACCACCTGACGAAGCGACCGCGGGCTGCGCCCGCGGCGTTGCTGTCCGAGAAAGACTCCATGACCGACACGCTCGCCGTGCAGGGCGACTTCGCGCCTGCGCAATCTTCCATCGATTCCACCACCTCCGCCGCCATCGAGCGCTTGGTGCCCGATACCGCCGCCGCTGCGGCCCTCGAAGCCCAGAGCGACGCTGCCGCACCGATGGCCGACGCACCGAACGGCTTCGTCCGCCTCGGCCTCGCACCCGAGCTGGTGCAGGCTGTCGCCGACCTGGGCTTCACCCAGCCCACCGGGGTGCAGGACAAGGCCATTCCGCTGGCGATGGGCTCCGGCGATGCCGGCGACCGCCGCTACATCGACCTGATGGTGTCCAGCCAGACCGGCAGCGGCAAGACCGCCGCCTTCCTGCTGCCGGTGCTGCACACGCTGATCCGCCAGCAGGCCGAAGCCGAAGCCGCCGAGCGTGCCGAGTTCGACCGTGCCGTGGCCGACGCGGCCGCCCGCGGCGAGCCGGCACCGAAGCGCGCCAAGCGCAAGGACCCGACCAACCCGCGCCACTTCAAGGCCGCCACCCCCGGCGCGCTGGTGCTGTGCCCGACGCGCGAACTCGCCCAGCAGGTCGCGCACGACGCGATCGACCTGGTGCGCCACTGCCGCGGACTGCGGGTCGCCAACGTGGTCGGCGGCATGCCCTACCAGCTGCAGATCGCCAAGCTGCAGAACGCCAACCTGGTGGTCGCCACCCCGGGCCGCCTGCTGGACCTGCAACGCTCGCAGCAATTGAAGCTCGACCAGGTGAAGTTCCTGGTGGTCGACGAGGCCGACCGGATGCTCGACCTGGGCTTCTCCGACGATCTGGCCGAGATCAACCAGCTCACCATCGAGCGCCAGCAGACCATGATGTTCAGCGCGACCTTCGCGCCGCGCATCCAGCAGCTGGCCGCCCGCGTGATGCGCGAGCCGCAGAAGCTGCAGATCGACAGCCCGCAGGAGAAGCACGCCAACATCCAGCAGAAGCTGTACTGGGCGGACAACGCGATGCACAAGCGCAAGATGCTCGATCACTGGCTGCGCGACACCACGATCAACCAGGCGATCGTGTTCGCGAGCACCCAGGTCGAATGCGACGGCCTGGCCAACGACCTGCAGCAGGACGGCTTCTCCGCCGTGGCGCTGCACGGCGCGCTGAGCCAGGGCCTGCGCAACCGCCGCCTGATGGCGCTGCGCAATGGCCAAGTGCAGATCCTGGTGGCGACCGACGTGGCCGCCCGCGGTATCGACGTGCCCACCATCACCCACGTCTTCAACTTCGGCCTGCCGATGAAGGCCGAGGATTACACCCACCGCATCGGCCGCACCGGCCGCGCCGGCCGCGACGGCCTGGCCGTGACCTTCGCCGAGATGCGCGACCGCCGCAAGATTTTCGACATCGAAGGCTACAGCCGCCAGCAGTTCAGGGCCGAGACCATCCCGGGCCTGGAGCCGCAGCAGCGCATGCCCGACATGCGCGGCCCGCGCGGCGGCGATTTCGGAGGCGGCCGTGGCCGTGACGCCGGCCGCCGCTTTGGTGGCGGCGGCGACGGCCACCGGTCCGGCCATGGCCGCGGTCCGGCCGGCGGTTACCAGAACGCCAGCGGCTTCAACCAGCGGGGCGGTGGCGACCGCGATGGTGGCTTCGGCCGCAAGCCCGGCTTCGGCGACGCCGCGGGCTTCGGCGGCGGCCGTCCGGCGCCGCGCGGCGACGGCTTCGGCCCGCGCCCGGACGCCCGCGGACCGCGCCCCGACAACTTCGGCGCGCGCCACGAAGGCTTCGGCGGCCGGGGCGACATGGGCGCCCGTCGCCCGGCCGGCGGCCGTCCGGCACCGGCCGGCAAGGGCTACGTGCCGCACGACGGCGCCCGACGCCCGGCCAAGCCGGTCCGCTGACGCACCGGCGACCTGCCGCAGCATCGAAAAAGGCCCTCCAGGGCCTTTTTCCGCTTTTGCGCTCTCCGCGTGCGTGGACAATGTCCGCCCGACCACCCTTCCCAGGAAAGCTGCCGTGACCGAACCGTCCCCGTCCTCGTCGTCCACCGACTTCGAGCACATGTTCGAGCTGGCGCCGGTCTCGCTGTGGCTCGAGGACTTCAGCGGCCTGAAGGCATTGCTCGACCGCTGGCGCAAGGAGGGCGTGACCGACCTGCGTCACTACCTGGAAGAAGACGCCGACCGCGTGCGGCAGTGCATGGCGTCGCTGCGGGTGTTGCGGGTCAACCAGCGCACGCTGGAACTCTTCGCCGCGCCCGACCAGGCGACGCTGGTCGCGCGGCTCGGCGACATCTTCCGCGACGACATGGCGCACCGGGTGATCGCCGAGCTGTGCCAGCTCTGGGAGGGCCGGCTCGGCTTCGTCAACGAGACGGTCAACTATGCGCTCGACGGCCGCCGCCTCGACGTGTTCATCCGGGCCCGGGTGCTGCCCGGCCATGCCGACCGCTGGGACCGGGTGCTGCTGTCGCTCGACGACATCACCGCGCGCAAGCAGTCCGAAGGCCGGCTGGCCGCGAGCGAGCGCTACGCGCGCGGGCTGTTCGACCATTCGCCGGTCTCGCTCTGGGTGGAGGATTTCAGCGCGGTCAAGCGGCTGCTCGACGATGTGCGGCTGCAGGGCATCCGGGACTTCGGCACCTTCATCAAGGTCCATCCGGAATTCGTCGAACGCTGCATGCAGGAGATCCGGGTCATCGACGTGAACCGCGAGACCCTGCGCATGTTCGCCGCCGAGAACAAGAACGAACTGCTGCGCAACACCGGCCGCATCTTCCGCGACGAGATGCGCGATTCCTTCGCCGAGCAGCTGCGCGACCTCTGGGACGGCAAGCTGCTGCAGCAGCGCGAGGTGGTGAACTATTCGCTCTCTGGCGAGCCGATCTACATCCACATGCAGTTCGCGGTGCTGGCCGACCGGCAGACCCACTGGGACCTGGTGCTGGTCTCGCTGGTGGACATCACTGCCCGCAAGAAAGCCGAGGCCTATCTGGAATACCTGGGCAAGCACGACGTGCTGACCCAGCTGCGCAACCGCGCCTTCTACACCGAGGAACTGAACCGCCTGTCGCGCAAGGGCCCGTGGCCGCTGTCGGTGCTGGTGATCGACGTGAACGGCTTGAAGCAGGTCAACGACGAGCAGGGCCATGCCGCCGGCGATGCGCTGCTGCGGCGCGTCGGCGAGGTGCTCGCCAAGACGGTCGATGCGCCGAACGTGGCCGCGCGCATCGGCGGCGACGAGTTCGTGATCCTGCTGCCCGGGACCGAAGAGCGGGGCGCGCAGAACCTGCGCGACCGGATGCTGTCGATCTTGGAACTGAACAACCAGTTCTATGCCGGGCAGACCGGACAGGTGCTCAGCGTGGCCGTCGGCATCGCGACCTGCGCGGCGGGCGACCAGATCGAGGCCGCGCTGGGCCGCGCCGACCAGGCGATGTACGTCGAGAAGGCCCGCTACTACCGGGAAACCGAGGGCGTCGACCGGCGCAAGCGCTGACCCCGCAGGTCGCGCGGACCTGCCGCCGTCAGGGCCTGGCGGGACGGCCTCAGCGCGCGGGGCCGGAGGCCGGCTCGGAGGACGCCGCCGGCGTGACCGCATCGACCGCCCGGCCGATCTCCGGCCAGCGGGCGTGGAGCACCAGCCAGGCGACCAGGCCGACGCCCATCATCATCAGCGACGCGGCTGCCAGCCCGACGGTCGAATGCATCACCAGCGGCGCGATCACGCCCGCCACGATGCCGTTGGCTGCCGATCCGACGAAGGCCTGCAGCGACGACGCCATGCCGCGGCGCTCGGGGTACAGGTCCAGCATCAGCAGCGTGACCACCGGCACCATCAGCGCCCAGCCGAAGGCGAAGACCGCGATCGGCACCAGGGCCCACACGGCGTGCGCCGGGAACAGCAGGTTGGCGGCGAGGTTTAGCACCGACACCGTCAGCATCACCACGAAGCCGTGGCGGATCTGCCGCTTCGGCGCGATACGCCCGGCGAGCCGGCCGCTCAGCCATGCGCCCGACATGATGCCGGCGATGGTGAGCACGAAGAACCAGAAAAACTGCGTGGGGGCCAGTCCCAGGTGGTCGCCGAGGAACGCGGGCGCCGACAGCACGTACAGGAACATGCCGTTGAACGGGATGCCGCTGGCCAGCGCCAGCAGCAGGAAGCGCGGACTGGAGCCGAGCTGCCAGTAGCCGCGCATCAGGTGCGGCACGTTGAACGGCTGGCGCAGTGTGGGGTGCAGCGTCTCCGGCAGCAGGCGCAGGTTGGCGGTCCAGAGCACCACGCCCACCGCCGTCAGGAACCAGAACACGCTGTGCCAGCCCAGGTGCACGAACAGCCAGCCGCCGACGATCGGCGCGACCGCCGGCGCCACGCCGAAATAGATCGTCACCTGGCTCATCACCTTCTGCGCCTGCGCGGGCGGGAACATGTCGCGGATCACCGCACGCGAGACGACGATGCCGGCGCCGGTCGACAGGCCCTGCAGTGCCCGGAAGAAGACGAGCTGCCCGACCGTCTGCGACAGGGCGCAGCCGGCCGATGCCAGCGTGAAGGCGGCCAGCCCCCACAACACCACCGGCCGGCGGCCGAAGCTGTCGGCCAGCGCACCGTGGAACAGGTTCATGAAGGCAAAGCCGAACAGGTAGGCCGACAGCGTCTGCTGCATCTCCACCGGCGTGGCGCCGAGCGCCTGCGCGATGCCCGAGAACGCCGGGATGTAGGTGTCGATCGAGAACGGCCCCACCATGCCGAGCACGGCGAGCAGGACGGCCAGCGCCCATTGGGGGGCACGCCAGAGGGTGTGGGCGTCGGGATTCATGGGAAGGGGCCGAGAGGGCGAGCAGGAGAGGACAGGAAGCTACCGCATGCTACAGGCGGGTGCGGTAGTGGCGGATACGATGGCGGCGAACGTTGTGTGTGGCTTTCACCAGGAGATGCAAGCGCTATGACCGCTTTGACCGACGAGGGATTGGTGCAGGAACTCAACCACGCGCGCCCGGAGGACCGGGTGCTTTTCGCCACGGCGGTCCCGGCCAAGGGCCCGGGCCTGCGGCTGCGCGACCGCCAGTCGGTCGGGCCGCTGCAGTTCGAGGGCGATGCGATCGCGTCGATCGTGCGGCCGCCGGACGCGGAGAACGACCCGCCGCCGTCGGCCGACGGCCAGTTCGGTCCGGCGCCCGACGACGAGCCCGAATACGCGGTGCGCTGCTGGGTCGACGGCGAACGCTGCGGCGCCGAGATCGTCCACCGCGACCCGGTCGACGGCAGCCAGAAGGACGTCGCGACCTGGGAAGGCGAATTCTTCGGCGGCGCGCAGGACGTGGACGCCGTGCGCATCGCCACCATCGCGATCGCCCGGCGCCAGCTCGATCTGTAACGTCGCGGGCCGCGCTTCAGTCCGCGCGGCCGGCAGGGGTGTCGCCGGTGTCCGCGTCGGGCGCGGGCGGCGGGGTATGCCGCGCGGCGTCTTCCTCGCGGTGGCGGTCGGAGTTGGTGAGTGTGTCCAGCGCGTCGGGCAAATGGAGCACCTCGTTCATCTTCTCGATGTCGCTTTGCGGAAGGGGGGATGTGGCCATCGTTGCCTCCTGTGTTGTGGTGGATGGGTAACTGTCGCACCACCTTAATCCTCCGGGCACGGCCGGGCCGTAGGACGGCGGAGCGCCTGCGGCGGCGCGATCAGCGGGCGGCGATCTTCGCGAGCGCGTCGATCACGTCGCCCGGACCGTCCGGCCGCACCACCCGGGCGACCTCCTGGCCGTCGCGCAGGAACACCAGCGTCGGCCAGAGCTTGACCTTGAACGAGCGGCCGAGCGGCCGGCCGCTGCCGTCCTCGACCTTCAGGTGGCGCACCTCGGGATGCACCGCGAAGGCTTCCGCGATCGCCGGCTGCGCCGCCTTGCAGAAGCCGCACCAGTTGGTGCCGAACTCCACCACGGTGGCGCCGGCGGTGGCATCGAGGTCGGCCCGCGCGGGCGCGTCGGGGGAATAGGTGGTTTCGTAAGGCATGGCGTCTCCGGCGGATGCAGGGGCCCCATGCTGGGCCCGGGCCGGAGCAGGGCGGATACTGAACGTTCGTCGCGTCTGCGCTATGCTATTGATTTCATAGCTGGGTGCGCAGCACCGGCGGGCGCAGGAGCCGGATTTCATGCAGATCGAAGACACACCCCCGTTCGACACCCCCTTCGACTGGATCGGCGGCGAAGACCGCGTGCGCGCGCTGGTCGACCGCTTCTATGACCTGATGGACCTGGAGCCGGCCTATGCGGCCTTGCGCGCCGCCCACGGCCCGGAACTGGAAAACGCCCGCCAGCGGCTGTTCTGGTTCCTCTGCGGCTGGCTGGGCGGGCCGCAGCACTACACCGATCGCTTCGGCCATCCGATGCTGCGGGCGCGGCACATGCCCTTCTCGATCGGCATCCGCGAGCGCGACGAGTGGCTGGCCTGCATGGACCAGGCGATGGGCGAGACCGGCGTGCCCGAGGCACTGCGGACACGTCTGAACAAGAGCTTTTTCCAGACCGGCGACTGGATGCGCAACAAGGGCGTCTGAGCGCTGCCGCATGTGTCTCGGCCGCATCGGTCAGACTCGCGGCTTCCCTCCACTTTGCCGGCGCACCGCCGCCCGACCGATGACATCTGCTTCCGCCCTGGCCGTCCTGTTCGCATCCGCCTGTCTGCTGCCGCTCGCCGCAGCCGCCGAAACGCTGCCCTCCGGCGTCAAGGTCGACCACCTGAAGGTCGGCACCGGCGCGCAGCCGACGGCGACCAGCACCGTCAAGGTCCACTACCGCGGCACGCTGGCCGACGGCAAGGAATTCGACAGCTCGTACAAGCGCGGCGAGCCGATCTCGTTCCCGCTGAACGGCGTGATCCCGTGCTGGACCCAAGGCGTGCAGACGATGAAGGTCGGCGGCAAGGCGAAGCTGACCTGCCCGGCGGCCACCGCCTACGGCGCACGCGGCGCGGGCGGCGTGATCCCGCCGAACGCGGACCTCACCTTCGAGGTCGAGCTGCTCGACATCGCGGCACGCTGACCCTGCGTCGCCGCGCGGACCGGATCACTCCGCCTGGATGCCGGCCGCCTTCACGATGCGGCCCCACTTCTGCGATTCGGCGGCCTGGAACTTCGCCAGCTCCTCGGGCGAGGTGGTGAACACCTCAGTGCCGGTCGGCTCGTAGAAGGCAGTGCGGGCGGCGTCACTCTTCGCGGCCTTCGCCAGCAGGTCGTGCAGCCGCTGCACCAACGTCGGCGGCGTCTTCGCCGGCGCGTAGGCGGCGAACCAGTAGCCCATCTCGTAGCCCGGTACGCCCGCTTCGGCGATGGTCGGCACGTCGGGGGCCAGCGGCGAGCGCTTGGCGCTCGACATGCCCAGGGCGCGCAGCTTGCCGGCCTTCACCTGCGGCAGGCCGGTCGCGGTGTCGGTGATCATGGTGTCGATCTGCCCGCCGAGCAGGTCGGTCACGCCGAGCGTGTTGCTCTTGTACGGGACGTGCAGCAGCTTGATATCGGCCATCTGCTGCAGCAGCTCGCCCGCCATGCGCGAGGACGAGCTGCCGCTGCCGAAGCTGTACTTGCCCGGTTCCTTCTTCGCTGCGGCGATGAATTCGCCCACCGTCTTCGCCGGGAAGGCGGGGTTCACCACCATGATCTGCCCGCCCTTGCCGAGCGCGGTGACCGGTGAGAAATCCTTCACCGGGTCGTACGGCAGCTTCTTGTAGAGGTGCTCGTTGGCCGCGTGCGTCGTGTTGGTGGTGATCAGCACGGTGTAGCCGTCGGGCGCGGCCTTGGCGACCTGCTGCGACGCGATGAAGCCGCTTGCGCCGGCGCGGTTGTCGATCACCACCGGCTGCTTGGTCTCGGCCGTCACGCCGTTGGCTAGCGCCCGGGCGATCTGGTCGGTGGCGGTGCCGGCGGCGAACGGCACGACGAAGGTGATCGGCTTGTCGGGGAACGACTGGGCCGCGGCGGGCAGGGCGGCGGCGAAGCCGAGCGCGGCAGCGGCGGCGAGGGCGGTGATGCGGAAGCGCGGATGCATGAAAGTCTCCTGTTGGAATGGGGGAACGGGGAAAAAGCGGGAGATCAGACGGCCGGTCCGGCCAGCCGGTGCTGCAGCTCCGCCGGCACGGCGACCGGCATGTCGAGCAGCAGAAAGGCGAGCGCCTTGCCGTGGGTGTCGAGGTTGAGCGCGTCGTTCACGCCGCCGTCGAGCACCGCGTCGAGCACGAAGTTCATCGCCTGCAGGCTCGGCAGCAGGTAGCGCTGGACCGCGGCAGGCCGGCGGTGCGCGAACTGCGCCGCGACCGCCTCCGGCGTGACCTGCGCGACCAGCAGCGGCCAGAGGTCCGGGTGCCAGGCGATCACGCTGATGTTGGACCGGTCGCCCTTGTCGCCGGTGCGGCCGTGGGCCAGCCGGTAGAGCGGCACGGTGACGGTGCGTTCGGTGGTGGCGGCGGTCATCGGCCTTCTCCGGTGCAGACGATCGTGTGCGCAACCGGCACGGCGGTGCGCGGCAGCAGGCACGAGACGGTGTTGAGCCGGGGCGTGAGGGCGGTGCGCACGCCGCCGCCGCCGGCCGGGCCGCAGGTGTAGAGCGCGGTCACCTCGCGCACCAGCCGCTCGGCCTCGGCGCGGGAAGCGTGCGCGGCAGCGACCCGCAGCCGCACATCGCGCAGCCCGGCGTCGGGCGTGGCGGTGCGCAACCGGCCGGCGTCGTCGCCGAAGATGCTCACCGCGCCTATCAGGTCGATGCGGAGGGCCAGCGCGGGCAGTCGTTTCGCCAGCACCTCGCCCGCCAGCCGGGCGCGCGCTTCTGCGCGGGGCCCGGCATAGGAAATCTCCCCCTCGGCCAGCCAGCCGCCTTCGTAGCAGACATTCACCTTCAGCGTGTCCGGCCGTGGGTGGCCGCGCACCCCGTCGAGTGCGACGCGGCCGTCTTCGGCAGCCTGCACCGTCGCCTCCGCGATGTCCGCGACCACGTCGGGAGTCAGGTAGCCGGCGGGGTCGTGCACCTCGTAGAGCAGCTGCTCCTTCACCGTCGCTTCGTTCAGGCAGCCGCCGGTGCCGTCGGCCTTGACGATGGTGCAGCGGCCGTCGGCGTCGATCTCGGCAACCGGGAAGCCGACGGCCTCCAGGCCGGGCACGTCCTTGTAGCCGGGGTCGGCGAAGTAGCCGCCGCAGACCTGCGCGCCGCATTCCAGCAGATGCCCGGCCATGGTGGCGCGGGCGATGCGGTCCCAGTCGTCGTCGGCCCAGCCGTAGTGCGCCAGCGCCGGCCCGACCGCGAGCGACGGATCGGCCACCCGGCCGCAGACCACTACCTGCGCCCCGTCGCGCAGGGCGGCGGCGATCGGCGCTGCGCCGATGTAGGCGTTGGCGCTCACGATGTCGCGGCCGGCGATGCGGTCGCCGAGCAGGGTGCGCAGCTGCGGCATGGCGTCGCTTTCGCGCAGGTCGTCGCCTTCGACCACCGCGATGCGCGGCGCCGGGCAGCCGGCCTCGGCCGCCAGCGCGGCGATGCGCCGGGCGGCGGCGCGTGGGTTCGCCGCGCCGAAGTTGCTGACGATGCCAATGCCGTGCGCCAGGCAGCGGGCCAGCACCGGCCGCAGCAGGTCGTCGAGCAGCGGCTCGTAGCCGGCATCGGGGTCGGCGCGGCGGCGCAACTGCGCGAGCGCCAGCGTGCGCTCGGCCAGCGTCTCGAAGATCAGGAACGCCCGGGCGCCGGCCGGCGCTGCGGCGAGCTGGGCGATCAGCGTCTCGACCACCGGCCCGGCCGCGTCGGTGCGGTCGCCGGAAAAGCCGGCGGCGCAGCCGACGAACAGCGGGGGAGGGGTGGACGGTGCGGCCATGCGCTGCACTGTAGGCAGGATGGGCTGATCCGTAAAATCGAAAGTTCGGATCGATTCATCCACACACCCGATCAATGCCTCCCGCGCCGCCCGATCTGTCCACCCGCCAGCTACGCGCCTTCCTCGCGCTCGCCGACCGGGCCAGCTTCACCCGGGCGGCCGAGGCGGTGCACCTGTCGCAGCCGGCCTTCAGCGCGCTGATCCAGGCGCTGGAGGACGCTGTGGGCACGCGGCTGTTCGACCGCACCACCCGCAGCGTGCAGCTCACGCCCGAGGGCCGGCTGTTCGAGCCGTCGGCCCGCCGGCTGCTCGCGGGCATGGCCGAGGCGCTGCAGGACCTGGGCGACCAGGTCGAGCGGCGGCGCGGCCGGGTCCACATCGCCGCGCTGCCGTCGCTCGCGGCCGGCTGGCTGCCGGCGCTGTTCGCCGAATTCCGCGCGGCCTGGCCGGGCGTCGAGCTGGCGCTGTCGGACCAGCTGTCGGACGCCTGCGTCGACCTGGTGCGCGGCGGGCAGGCCGACTTCGCGCTCGCCTCCGGCGGCACCCGGCCGGCCGACGCAGCGGGCCTGGCGATGCAGCCGCTCTGCACCGACCGCTTCCACCTGGTCTGCCGCGCCGACCATCCGCTCGCCGCGATGGCCCGGCCGTCGCTGCGCCGCATCGCGCAGTACCCGTTCGTCCACATGACCCGCAACAGCAGCGTGCGGCAGGCACTGGAGGCGGCGCTGCATCCGCTGGCGATGAACACGGTGCTGGAGGTCGAGCAGCTCGCCACCGTCATGGGCATGGTGGAGGCGGGCGTCGGCATCAGCGTGGTGCCGACGCTCACCCTGTACCAGTTCCGCCGCGAGACGCTGGCGATCCGCCCGATCCCGCTGCCGCAGCTGACGCGGCGGATCTACCTGGTGCGGCGGCGCGACGGCAGCCTGTCGGTCGCCGCGCAGACGCTGCACGACCTGGTGGTCGCGCGGCTGGGGTCGATCGGCCGCTGAACCGATGTGCTATGAAAAGAAGAGCTGCCTGCGCAGGTGGGGCGGGCGCTGGATGCTCAAAAGCATCGTAACAATGACCGGTCAGCCGCCGTAGCGCGATACCGGCCGCAGCAGCACCACCAGCGCGCCGGCGCCGCCTTCCAGCGGCCGCGCCTGCACGAAGGCCAGCACTTCGTTCTTCTGCACCAGCCAGGACTGCACCCGGCTCTTGAGCACCGGCGTGCGGCCGGGCGAACCGAGTCCCTTGCCGTGCACCACCCGCAGGCAGCGCAGGCCCTGCTTGTGGCATTCGCGGATGAAGGCGGCGAGCGCCTCGCGCGCCTCGTCGGTGCGCAGGCCATGCAGGTCGAGCTGGCGCTGGATCGACCAGTCGCCGCGCCGCAGCCGCTGGGTCACGTCCACGTTCACGCCGGGGCGGCGGAAGCTCAGCTGGTCGTCGGTATCCAGCAGCGTGCTCACGTCGAAGTCGTCGCTGATCGATTCGAGCAGCACCCGCTGCTCGTCCAGCTGGCGCTGCACCGGGATCGGCGGCGGCGGCTCCGGCGCGAGCGCGGCGCGGCGGCGGTCGGGCAGCGGCTGCACCGGGCCGACAGCGCGCGCGAACATCTGCTGCTCGGCCTGGCGCCGCTCCTCGGCCGCGCGGCGGCGTGCCTCGGCCGCGGCCGCCTGCGCGGCGCGCTCGGCCAGCGCCCGGCGGATCGCCTGCAGGTCCTGCAGCGAACGGGCGGTGAGCGCGTCGCCGGCCGTCACATCAGCCCTTCCTCGGCCATCGACAACGTCTGGCCGGCCGCGACGATCACATGGTCCAAGACCCGCACGTCGACCAGCGCCAGCGCGGATGTCAGCGTCTGCGTGAGCGCCTGGTCGGCCCGCGACGGCCGGGTGCTGCCGCTCGGATGGTTGTGCGCCAGCACGACCGCGGCGGCGCCGTGGTGCAGCGCGCGGATCACCACCTCGCGCGGGTAGACGCTGCTCTGCGTCAGCGTGCCGCGGAACATCTCTTCCAGCACGATCAGCCGGTGCTGGGCATCGAGGAACAGCACCGCGAAGACCTCGTGCGGGCGGTGCGCCAGGTGCAGCTGCAGGTACTCGCGCACCGCCCGGGGGCTGTCGATCGCCTCGCGGGTGCGCAGCCGCTCGGCAAGCGCGCGGCGCGAGAGTTCCAGCACCGCGACCAGCTCGGCGCGCTTGGCGCTGCCGCCCAGGCCCTTGACCGACTTCAGGTCCTCGGCGGTGGCGCACAGCAGCCCGGCGATGCCGCCGAAGCGGTCGAGCAGCTCCTGCGCCAGCTGCAGCACCCCCTTGCCCGGCAGGCCGGTGCGCAGCAGCAGCGCCAGCAGTTCCGCATCGGCGAGCGCCGCCGCACCGCGGGCGAGCAGCTTCTCGCGCGGTCGGGCGTCGGCGGGGAGGTCCTTGAACGACATGCGAGGGGTGGAGTGGGGCGTGGCGGGCGGCGTCGAGGTAAAAGCCGGGCAGGCCGGATGCGCGTCCCCGGGGGCAATCACCGGTGCATGTCGGGGCATGACCGGCTTCCTACAATCGGGGCCAGTTTATTCCCTGCGCCCCATGTCCACCGAGCACGCCCCCGCCACCGTCCAGCCCGGCTCCTTCCTGACGCTGCACTACCGTCTGTCGGGCCCCGCCGGCGACGTCATCAACACCTTCGACGGCAAGCCGGCGACGCTGTCGCTCGGCGCCGGCGAGCTTTCCCCGGCCGTGGAAGAGAAGCTGATCGGCCTGCCGGAAGGTGCCCGCACCCGCTTCGACCTGCCCGCCGGCGCCGCCTTCGGCGAACGCAATCCCGAGATGCAGCAGTGGGTCGCGCGCAGCCTGCTCGCCCGCCTGGGCGATCCGGACGAGCAGTACGCCGTCGGCGACGTGGTCCAGTTCCCGACGCCCGACGGCACCGGCCAGTACGCCGGCGCGGTGCGCCAGCTGCGCGACGACGCGGTACTGTTCGACTTCAACCATCCGCTGGCCGGCCAGCCGGTGAGCTTCGAAGTCCACGTGATCGGCATCCTGTGAGCACGCCCGCACCGTCCTCTGAAACGGCATCCGCACCGGCCGACACGCTGGTGCTGCCCGCCGGCCGTCCCGAGCTGGGGCCGGGCTCGGGCGCCGGCATCCAGGCGCAGATGGTCGCGGTCGCCCCGGGCGAGAAGCAGATCGTGCTGGCCGAGCCACGCGGCTTCTGCGCGGGCGTGGATCGCGCGATCGAGATCGTCGAACGAGCGCTGGCCAAGTTCGGCGCGCCGATCTACGTGCGCCACGAGATTGTGCACAACACCTTCGTCGTCAACGACCTGAAGGCCAAGGGCGCGATCTTCATCGAGGAGCTGTCGGACGTGCCGCCCGGCGCCACGCTGGTCTTCAGCGCGCACGGCGTGAGCCGCGCGGTGCAGGACGAGGCCCGGGCGCGCGGCTTCTCGATCTTCGACGCCACCTGCCCGCTGGTGACCAAGGTCCACGTCGAGGTCGCGAAGCTGGCCCGGGAAGGCTACGAATTCATCATGATCGGCCACAAGGGCCACCCGGAAGTCGAGGGCACGATGGGCCAACTCGATTCCGGCATCCACCTGGTCGAGGACGTGGCCGACGTCGCCCGCGTGCAGCCCGCGCAGACCGAACGGCTGGCGGTGGTGACGCAGACCACGCTGAGCGTGGACGACGCGGCGGAGATCTCGGCGGCCGTCCGTGCACGCTTCCCGAGCGTGCGGGAACCCAAGCAGCAGGACATCTGCTACGCCACCCAGAACCGCCAGGACGCGGTGAAGGTGCTGAGCCCGCAGGTGGACCTGGTGATCGTGGTCGGCAGCCCGACCAGCTCCAACAGCAACCGGCTGCGCGAACTGGCCGAACGGCTCGGCACCCGCGCCTTCATGGTCGACGATGCGAGCGAGCTGCAGGAAGGCTGGTTCGAGGGCGTGCAGCGGGTCGGCCTGACCGCCGGGGCTTCCGCGCCCGAGGTGCTGGTCCGTGCGGTGATCGACCGGATCAAGGCGATGGGCGCGGTGTCGGTCCGCAAGATGGACGGTATCGAGGAAACGGTGAAGTTCCCCCTGCCCAAGGGCTTGCGGCTGGACGCCTGAGACAGCGCCGGCCGGCCGCACCCGCCGGACAGGGCCTGAGCGTCTCAGGTCCAGGTGTCGAGCGCGGCTTCTTCCGCCAGCACCCGCAGCAGATCGCCGCGCGCGACGAAGCCCGCCAGGCCGCCGTCGGCATCGATGACCGGCAGGCCGGGCAGGCCGCTGTCGAGCAGCACCCGCGCCACGCGGCGCACCTCGGTCGTCGGCGTGGCCGCCGGCACCGGCGACAGCATGTGCGCCTCCACCGCCGCCGCGGCGTCGGGCACCGCCAGCAGTTCCGCCCGGCCGATCAGGCCGACCAGCTGCTGCTGCCGGTCGAGGACCGGCGCCTGGCCCACGCCATGCCGCACCAGCCAGCCAGCGGCTTCCGCCAGCGTCGCGTCGGCCTGCACCGTCACGACGTTGCGCGACATCACTGTGTCTACCGTCCGGGGTGTCCGCGCAGGGACCGGCTGCGCGGCCTGCGCATACGCGGCCACCGCATCCTGCGCCACCCCGTGCGGGGGCCGTGCCGGGGTGTCCGTGGGCGGCGTATCGAGCGCCTCGGCGCGCTCGTCGGCCATGAAGGCGTGGACCGTGTCGAGCCGCTCGATGCGGCGCACCGGCGTCACCGGCATGTTCTCGGCACCGCCGCTGTAGAGGCGCCCCCCGACCCCGTAGACGTGGAACATGCGGATCTCCCGGAGAAGCCAAATCCGCGATGGTACGGCTCCCTACAATCCGGCCATGCTCGACATCACCCTTCTGCGGCGCGACCTCGACGCCGTCCTGGCCCGCCTTGAAACCCGCAAGCGTCCGCAGCCTTTCCTCGACGTGGACGCCTTCAAGGCGCTCGAATCCGAACGCAAGACCATCCAGACCCGTACCGAGGAACTGCAGGCCCGCCGCAACAGCCTGTCCAAGCAGATCGGCCAGCTGAAGGCCAAGGGCGAGAGCGCCGATGCCGTCATGGCCGAAGTGGGCGCGCTGAAGGCCGAACTCGACGCCTCGGCCGCGCGGCTCGACGCCCTGCAGCCCGAACTGCAGGCGCTGCTGCTGGCCGTGCCCAATCTGCCGCATGCCAGCGTGCCGGTGGGCGAGGACGAATCCGCCAACGTCGAGGTCCGCCGCTGGAGCCCGAGCGGGCTCGCGCCGCGCAGCCTGGATTTCCCGGTCCGGGACCATGTCGACCTGGGCACGCCGCTCGGCCTCGACTTCGAGACCGGCACCAAGCTCGCCGGTGCGCGGTTCACCGTGATGAAGGGGCCGGTCGCACGGCTGCACCGCGCACTCGCGCAGTTCATGCTGGACGTGCAGACGCAGGAGCACGGCTACACCGAGTGCTACGTGCCCTACATCGTGAATGCCGAATCGATGCGCGGCACCGGCCAGCTGCCGAAGTTCGAGGGCGATTTATTCGCTGCGAAGAAAGGCGGCCAGGACGCGGAGCCGGTACCCGACAACGCGGCGCTCTACCTGATCCCGACCAGCGAAGTGCCGCTGACCAATTTCGTGCGCGACGAGTTGGTCGCCGAAGCCGACCTGCCGATCCGCCTGACCGCCCATACACCGTGCTTCCGCTCCGAGGCCGGCAGCGCCGGCCGCGACACCCGGGGACTGATCCGCCAGCACCAGTTCGACAAGGTCGAGATGGTGCAGGTGGTGCATCCCGAGAAAAGCGACGAAGCGCTGGAAGCGATGGTCGGCCATGCCGAAGCCGTGCTGCAGAAGCTGGAACTGCCGTATCGCGTGGTCCAACTTTGCACCGGCGACATGGGCTTCGGCGCTGCCAAGACCTACGACCTGGAAGTGTGGCTGCCTGCGCAGAACACGTACCGCGAGATCAGCTCGGTCTCCAACTGCGAAGCCTTCCAGGCGCGCCGGCTGCAGGCCCGCTTCAAGAACGCGCAGGGTAAGAACGAGTACCTGCACACCTTAAACGGTTCCGGCCTCGCCGTCGGCCGTACGCTGGTCGCGGTGCTGGAAAACCACCAGAACGCGGACGGCAGCATCGCCGTGCCCGCTGCGCTGCAGCCGTATCTCGGTGGCCTGACCGTGCTGCGGGGCTGAGAAGGCGTCGAAGGTCTGCTAGAATCCGCGCTTCGACACACAGGAGAGGTGGCAGAGTGGTCGAATGTACCTGACTCGAAATCAGGCGTACGTGCAAGCGTACCGTGGGTTCGAATCCCACCCTCTCCGCCACATGCAAAAAGCCTTGCAAGCCGACCGCTTGCAGGGCTTTTTTCTTAGTGCTCTTTGGAGCGATAAGGCGTCAGACTCTCGCACCATCCGGCGCCTTGATTGGCGCGAATCGAATATTCCAGCGGCCTCGAAGCACACACGAGCCACTGATCTCCTCCGTTGGGCGAGGAGCCTGAAGCTCCCGCGGTCAGCGCTATATGTCCCGCTAAGGCGACAATCTGATTCATGGTGTTTCCTCTCCGGCCGGACGTTCCCGGGTTCATGACTTGGCGTGTAAAGCCCATGTCGTTGATTGCCGCTTGCATGAACTTGTCAGGAAGGCAGGCCGGCCCGACAGGCGCCCGATGACCGAATCCTCCGCCAAGCTCCCCAGCCCCAAAGTCCACTGGCTGGTGCGGATGAACCACCGCAACCGCAGCTTCTTCGACGGCCTGCTGTTCCTCGCGCTGGCAGCCCACCTGATCGCCATCGGGACCGGGGCGGTGGTCTGGGCCCTGCTGGTGCTGCAGTTCCTCGTCTGTCCGCACCTGCAGTACGCCTGGGCCCGCCACGCACGCGACCAGCGTGCGGCCGAGATGAAGAACCTGTCGGCCGATGCAGTGATGGGCGGGCTCTGGGCGGCGGGGCTGGGGCTGCCGTTGTGGGTCGCCTTCACACTGTTCATCGGCAACTGCCTCAACATGGTGGTGTTCTACGGCTACCGGGGGCTGTGGCGGCTGGCGGCGACCTGGGGAGGCGCCGTGGTGGCGACGCTGGTGTCGGGTTGGGGGGCGCCGCTGCAGCCGGCGACCGATCTGCCGACCGCACTGCTCTGCATCGTGGCCACGACGCTTTATCTGATCATGTTCGCCTACGACGGCTTCCGCCGTGCGATGGACCAGCACCAGGCCAACGGCCGGCTGCGCACACAGAACGACGAGATCCGCGCGCTGCAGGCGCTGCTGCTGGAGCAGGCGGTGCGCGATCCGCTGACCGGCCTCTACAACCGCCGCCACCTGAGCGCGGTGGCCGACGAACTGCTGGCGCGCTGCCGTGCGACGGGGGCGCCCGTCTCGGTCGTACTGATCGACATCGACCATTTCAAGGACATCAACGACACGCACGGCCATGCCGCTGGCGACGCCACCCTGCAGGTCCTCGCCCGGCTGATGCTCGGCCATGTGCGGCCGCAGGACATCGCCTGCCGGTACGGGGGCGAGGAATTCCTGTTGCTGATGGCGGAGGCGCCGCTGGCGATCGCGACGGAGCGGGCCGAGCAGGTGCGGCTTGCTTTCGTGTCCACGCCGATACGGCACGGCGACGCCACGTTGTCGGCCACGCTGTCCTGCGGCGTGGCGACCTTCCCGGACCATGCGCGCGGCGCCGGGCAGGCGGCGCCAGCGACCGATCTGATCGGACTGGCGGACAAGGCGCTCTACCGCGCCAAACGCGAAGGCCGCAACCGGGTGGCAACCGCCGGGCCGGCCGTTGCAGCGGACGCGGCCGGGTGACCTTCAGGCTGCGGCGCGCAGCCGTACCAGCGTGATCTCCGACGGTGCACCGAGCCGCTTGGGCGGACCCCAGTAACCGGTGCCCCGGCTGACGTACACCTGCAGCGCGCCGACCCGGTGCAGCCCGGAGACGAAGGGCTGCTGCATCGGCACGAACAGGTTCCACGGCCAGAACTGGCCGCCATGCGTGTGCCCCGACAGCTGCAACTGACAACCCGCCGCCGCCACGGCAGGCGCGCTGCGAGGCTGGTGCGCCAACAGGATGCGGGGGGCGCCGGCCGGTGCCCCGGCGATTGCCTGCACGGGGTCGCTCGCCTGGCTGCGGTCGAAATGGCCGGCATGGAAATCCGTGACGCCGGCGATCACCAGGCCTGGATCGCCCAGGCCATCGGGCGCGGGCCGCTGCAGCACCACATGTTCGTTCAGCAGCACGCTCAGGCCGAGCCGCCGCAGTTCCGCGATCCAGGGCCGGGCGCCGGCGTAGTACTCGTGGTTGCCCGTCACGACGAAGACGCCATGGCGGCTGTGCAGGCCGGCCAGGGGCGCTACATGCGCCCGCAACTCCGGAACGCTGCCGTCCACCAGATCGCCGGTGATCGCGACCGCATCGGCCTGCAGGGCATTTACCCGGTCCACGATGCGCTGCACATAGCCACGGCGGATCGTCGGTCCCACATGCAGGTCGCTCAGCTGGGCGATGGTGAAGCCGTCCCAGGCCGGGGGTAGGCCAGGCAGGGCGATGTCGATCCGCCGGACCCGGGCCGTGCGGCGGGCGTTCGCGAGCCCGACCAGCGACGCGAGCACCGCGCCGACGACGACGGCCGCGGCGCTGAGAGATGCCAGCCGGTCCCCATCTTTCCCGCCCGCCACCCAGGCCACGAGCAATCCTCCGTCGCGCAGCAGGGCGAGCAGCATCAGGCTGGAGAACCAGCCCATCGCCACCAAGCCTGCCCACTGCAGCACCCGACCGCCGCGCTGCGCCCCAAGGTCAGAGCGCAGGAACGGCAGCGGCACCAGGACTGCCGACGCTGCCAGGGCCGCCGCCAGCGCCGCCCCGGCTGGCCACCAGGGCGCGAGCGCCGGGACGAGCCGCAGCGCCAGATAGAGATGGAGCAGGGCGGTCAGCAGGGTCAGGCGTCGCAAGGGCATCGACGGCACATGCGGCCGCATCGCCGGTTTGGAATGGTGGGGCGCGAATCCGTTTCCGGGGACGCATGCCGGCGGCCCCGCCGTGTCGGACGGCGCCACCGGCATGCG
>CAJYQL010000127.1 GCA_913776965.1 uncultured Xylophilus sp. | reverse complement strand
TTTCGATAGCTGCCTGCGCAGGTGCGACGGGCGCTGGAAGCCCGAAAGCACCTGAAACCGACAGGACGATCAGTCCAGCGTCGGATAGTCGATATACCCCTTCTCGCCGCCGCCGTAGAAGGTGTTCTTGTCCGGCGTGTTCAGCGGCGCGCCTTCCTTCAGGCGGCGCACCAGGTCGGGGTTGGCGATGTAGGGCCGGCCGAAGGCGACCAGGTCGGCGCCGTCGGCGATGGCCTGTTCGGCCGAGGCCTTGTCGTAGCCGTTGTTGACCATCCAGGCGCCCTTGCCGCCAGCCTCGCGGTAGGCGGCCTTCAGGGCGGCATAGTCGAACGGGCGGCCTTCCACTTCGCGCGGGCCGCCGGTGGCGCCCTCGATCACATGGAGGTAGGCGAGGCTCAGGCCCGCGAGCTGGCGCACCACGTAGTCGAACAGCGGCTGCGGGTCGGCGTCCTCGATGTCGTTGGCCGGGGTGACCGGCGACAGCCGGATGCCGACCTTGCCGCCGCCCAGGTCGTCAACGATGCCGCGGGTCACTTCCAGCAGGAAGCGGGCGCGGTTCTCGATGCTGCCGCCGTAGTCGTCCTTGCGCTGGTTGGCGCCGGTCTTCAGGAACTGGTCGAGCAGATAACCGTTGGCGCCGTGGATCTCCACGCCGTCGAAGCCGGCGGTTTCCACCGCGTTGCGGGCGGCGGCGCGGAAGGTCTTGACGATGGACGGGATCTCGCTCGCGTCGAGCGCGCGGGGCATGGAGGTCTCGACGAAGGTCGGCACGCCGTCCTTGATCAGCACGGTCTTGGTCTTCGCCGCGATGGCCGAGGGTGCGACCGGTGCGGCGCCGTCTTCCTGCAGGTCCACATGCGAGACGCGGCCGACGTGCCAGAGCTGGCAGACGATCTTGCCGCCCGCCGCATGCACCGACTGCGTCACCTTCTTCCAGCCGTCGAGCTGCTCGGTGCCGTAGAGGCCCGGCACGTCGGAATACCCCTGGCCCTGCTGGCTGATCGCGGTGGCCTCGGTGATCAGCAGGCCGGCGGTGGCGCGCTGGGTGTAGTAGGTGGCGGTGATATCGCGGGGGATCGCGTTGGGCGACCGGTTGCGGGTGAGCGGCGCCATCACGACGCGGTTGGCGAGCTGCCAGTCGCCGACCTGCACCGGCTCGTACAGGGCGGACGTGGAGGAAGAAGCAGAAGAGGAGGGGTTCGACATGCGCAAAGCCTTCTTGTGGGAGAAACGTTCTTTAAGGCCGGCCTCAGCGGCGCGGTCCACGATGGCGGGCCGGCATCCACCGGCCGCCCGTGGCGCCTTCCAGCGTAGCCGCAAGTGCAAAGACCTGCTGCCGGCACGGAGGTGGCAGGATGCGCTACCCGCGACGGCCCTGCGTGCCGATCTGTTTCCGGCCTGGACGACGACCCCCTCGAGAGAACGTTTCCGATGACCCCCGATCTGCCTGCTTCTCCCCCTGTCCCCGCGGCGGCCTCCGCCGGGCCCGCCGGCCCGACCGGCGCCGGCGACGAACGCGGCCGGCTGCGCCTCGCCGACAGCTGGCGGCTGCTCAAGCCCTACTGGACCCGGTCGGACGACCGCCGCGCCGCGCTCGGCCTGCTGGCGCTGGTGGTCGGGCTGAACCTGGCGATGGTGGCGGCCAACGTCTGGCTCACCAACTGGAACCGGGTCTTCTACAACACGCTGGAGACCCGCGATTTCGCCGGCTTCAAGGTCGCGCTGGCGCAGTTCTGCGCGATCGCGGCGGCCTTCATCGTGATCGCGGTGTTCAAGCAGTTCTATACGATGCGCCTGCAGATGCGCTGGCGCACCTGGATGACGGCGCAGGTGCTCGACCGCTGGATGGCGCACCAGGCCTACTACCGCATCGAGCAGACACGCAGCGCCGACAACCCCGACCAGCGCATCTCCGAGGACATCCGCAGCCTGACCAGCGACAGCCTGACGCTGTCGCTCGGTCTGCTGAATTCGGTGGTCACGCTGGTGTCGTTCATCACCATCCTCTGGACGATCTCGGGGCCGCTGTCGTTCGCGGTGGCGGGGCACGACATCACCATCCCCGGCTACATGGTGTGGGTGGCGCTGGCCTATGCGGCGGCCGGTTCCTGGATCACCCACAGGGTCGGCCGGCCGCTGATCGGCCTCTACTTCCGGCAGGAGCAGGCCGAGGCCGGCTTCCGCTTCGGCCTGATGCGGCTGCGCGAGAACGCCGAGGGCGTGGCGCTCTACCGAGGCGAGGCGACCGAGAACGCGCAGCTGCGCGGCCGCTTCGAGCGCATCCGCGACAACTGGCACTGGCTGATGATCTACCTGCGGCGGCTGACGCTGGTCAACGTCGGCTATGCGCAGATCGCGATCGTGTTCCCGCTGATCGTGGCGGCGCCGCGCTATTTTGCGAAGCAGATCACGCTCGGCGACCTGATGCAGATCAGCTCGGCCTTCGGCCAGGTGCAGGGCGCGCTGTCGTGGTTCGTCGACAGCTATGCGAGCCTGGTGAACTGGCAGGCGTCGTCGAACCGGCTCTTGGACCTGCACGACGCGATGGACGCCGCCGAGCGCGACGAGCGCGCCCGCGACGGCCGCACCGGCATCGCGGTGGCGCCGGCGGCCGGCGGCGGCGGCGTGGAGGTGCGCGAGGTCGTGCTCGGCCTGCCGGCGCACGAGGCGGGCGGTGCCGATGGTGCCGCGCAGTCCGCGCTCACCGCGCCGTTCTCGCTGACGGTGCGGCCGGGCGAGCGCTGGCTGGTGTCGGGGCCGTCGGGCTCGGGCAAGAGCGTGCTGTTCCGGGCGCTGGCGGGCATCTGGCCGTACGGGCAGGGCACGGTGGTGCATCCGGACGGCGCGCAGCTGCTGTTCCTGCCGCAGAAGAGCTACCTGCCGACCGGCACGCTGGCCGACGCGCTCAGCTACCCGTCGCCCGGCGCGACGCACGACCCGGCGGCGCTGCGGGCAGTGCTGCACGACGTGCGGCTCGACGCGCTCGCGGGTCGGCTGGACGAGACCGACAACTGGTCGCTGCGCCTGTCGCCCGGAGAGCAGCAGCGCCTGGCCTTCGCCCGCGCGCTCTTGCAGCGGCCGGACTACCTGTTCCTGGACGAGGCGACCTCCGCGCTCGACGAGGAGACCGAGGCGGCGATGTACGCGCTGCTGGCCGAGCGGCTGCCCGACGCGGCGCTGGTCAGCATCGCCCACCGCAGCACGGTGGCGCGCTGGCATGCGCGGCAGTTGCAGTACCGGCGGGCGCCGGCCGGGCAGGGCGGCGCGCCGTTCGTGCCGCAGGTCGGGGCGGTGGCTGCGTGAGCGGCGGTGAGGACCGGGGGACGGGCGCCGGACCGGCCCCGCTGGAGGCCGCGGCGGCGCTGCGCCTCGCGCTCGCGCTGTCGCTCGGCGCGGCGGTATCGCTGGGCATCACCCGCTTCGCCTACGGTCTGCTCTTGCCGCCGATGCGCGACGACCTCGGCTGGTCCTACACCCTGGCCGGGGCGATGAACACCGCCAACGCGCTCGGCTACCTGCTGGGCGCGCTGGCCGCGCCGCGGCTGCTGCAGCGCGTCGGCGCCGGCCGCACGATGGTCGCGGGCGCGGCCTGCGCGACGCTGTTCATGGCCTCCTGCGGCTTCTTCGCCGATGCGACGGCGCTGCTGGTGCAGCGGCTGCTCGCCGGCGTGGCGAGCGCCTGCGTGTTCGTGGCGGGCGGCTGGCTGGCGGCGCGGCTGGGCACGCTGCGGCCGGGGCAGAGCGGGCTGCTGCTCGGCCTGTACTACGGCGGGACCGGCTTCGGCATCGTGCTGTCGGCGCTCCTGGTGCCGGTGGCGCTGGAGGCGGCCGCCGGCCGGCCGCATGCGTGGGCCTGGGCGTGGTGGGCGCTGGCGGCGGGCTGCGCGGCGGCGACGGTAGTGCTGCGCTGGCCGGCGCGGGTGCTGGCGGCGGCTGCCGGTCCGGCAGTGGCGGCGGCCGGCGGCGTGCCGGCGGAGCGGATATTCGCGCCGCGGGCCTTCGGCTGGGCGCTGGCCGGCTACGGTTGCTTCGGCGCGGGCTACATCGGCTACATGACCTTCGTCGTGGCGCTGCTGCGCACGCAGGGCGTGTCCCCGGGCGCGGTGACGCTGTTCTACGCGCTGCTGGGCGCGGCGACGGTGGCGTCGTCCTGGGTCTGGGCGCGGCTGCTGGACCGGCACCGGGGCGGCGGCGCGCTGGCGCGGCTGAATGCGCTGCTCGGGCTGGCCGCGCTGCTGCCGGCGGTGACCGGCTGGTGGCCGGCGCTGCTGGCCTCGGGCATCGTGTTCGGCGGGGTGTTCCTGTCGGTGGTGGCCTCGACCACCGCGCTGGTGCGGCACAACTTGCCGGCCGCGCAGTGGGCGCGCGGCATCGGCGCCTTCACCGTCGTGTTCGCCGCCGGTCAGATCGCCGGACCGACGGTGGTGGGCTGGGTCGCCGACGGGGCGGGCGGTCTGACCCGCGGACTGGCGGTGTCGGCCTGCACGCTGTGGCTGGGCGCGGCGCTGGCGTGGCGCCAGCGCCCGCTATCGGAACGATAGCTGCCTGCGCAGTTGGGGCGGGCGCTGGGGCCCGATTGGCCTTGGGGTTGGCCTTGGAAATGCGCTTCGGGGACACGGCCGCGGACCGCCGGCGCGGCCCGCGGACGCACGGTGCTCAGGCCGGGGCGTTCTGCTTTTCCATCTGCAGTGCGGCCTGCACCGCCGGCCGGGCGCCGACGCGCTGGTGGTGTGCCTGCAGGTTCGCCAGGCTGCCCAGGTCCAGGCCGACCTTCGGCGCCCAGGTCATCACGGTGAACAGGTAGCCGTCGGCCACCGAGAAATGGTCGCCGCCCAGGTGCTGCTTGCCGGCGAGCTGGCCGTCGACCCAGGTGTAGCGCGACAGCAGCTTCTCGCGGGCAGCCTTCTTCATCTCGTCGGGCGTCGCCGGGTTGAACAGCGGGCCGGTGCCCTTGTGCAGTTCGGTGGCGATGAAGTTGAGCCACTCCTGCAGACGGTAGCGGGCGAGGGTGCCGGCGGCGGGCGCCAGGTTCTTCTGCGGTGCCAGGTCGGCCACGTACTGCACGATGACCGCCGCCTCGCGCAGGCGGGTGCCGTCGTCGAGTTCGAGTAGCGGCACATAGCCGAGCGGATTGATCGTGTAGTAGTCGGTGCCGTCCGGCAACTGGTGCGTCTTGGTCGGCGCGGGAATCGCCTCGTGGGCGATGCCGGCTTCGTGCAGCGCGATGTGGGGGGAGAGGGAGCAGGCGCCGGGGCTGTAGTAGAGCTTCATGGTGTTGGAGTGGAGGATGGGAAGGACTCTGCCGCACGGGGCGGGCCGGCCATGCTAGCGGCTGCGGGGCCGGCGCGGCCCACTCGCCGCGCGTGCCTGGATGGCGTCCTACACATCGAGGCGGGGGCGCCCGACCGACACCGAACACCTCCCCTCCTAAGCTT
Source organism: uncultured Xylophilus sp. (assembly GCA_913776965.1). Classification (GTDB taxonomy): domain Bacteria; phylum Pseudomonadota; class Gammaproteobacteria; order Burkholderiales; family Burkholderiaceae_C; genus Xylophilus. The sequence goes on along the minus strand of CAJYQL010000127.1, from coordinate 2 downwards.
GC
>CAJYQL010000126.1 GCA_913776965.1 uncultured Xylophilus sp. | reverse complement strand
CACTTCGCCTGCGGGAACCCGCACTGGCCGCCGTAATAGCCGGCGCAGTCGAACGAGGTGCCGACCTTCGTCGAGGTGAACTCGTCGACATAGGTGCCGGTGAACGCCGCCGACAACGAACCCGCCTCCGCGAAGCGATAGGTGTAGTTGGCGTTGATATCCAGACCGCGGGTCTTCAGGTCGCCGCTGTTCAGGTTAGTGTCGCGGACGAACCCGCCCGGGGTCTGCCACAGCGAGAAGTTGGCATCGCGGTTGATGAGACCGCACAGCGACGCATCGCCGGTCGCCGCGCACTGCGCGAGGATCGTGTCCGCACCGATGACCGAGATGATGTCCTTCACCTTGATGCTGAACGCATCGACCGTCAGGTTGAAGCCCGGCAGGAACGACGGGGTCAGGATGACGCCGGCGGTGAACGTGTCAGCCGTTTCCGGACGCAGGTTCAGGTTGCCGCCCAGCAGGCCGTTATACTGCGCCGAGGGATTTTCCTGTACCAGACCGTAACGGGTGGTCGGCACGCCCAGGTTGACGCACTGCGCCGCCGTGGCGGTCGGCGTGGCACCGGCGCACGGATCGGTCGAGCCATCGATCTGCACCGACTGCGACTGGAACAGTTCCTGGATGTTCGGCGCACGGACGGCGCGGTTGTAGCTGCCGCGGAACGCAATGTCGCGCACCGGCGACCAGCTGACCGCACCCTTGTAGGAGCTGACGCCGCCCGACAGGTTGTAGTCGGAGTAGCGATAGCCGCCCTCGACAGTCAGTTCGTGGAAGAACGGACGATCGGCGACCAACGGCACCTGGATTTCGGCGAAGACCTCCTTGACGTCGTAGCTGCCCGCGACCGGCAGGGTCGGGCCGCCCTGACCCGCCAGGTCGCCGGTGGCGAACGACGTGTCGACGTTCAGCTCGAGCTGCTCCTTGCGATACTCGCCACCGACTGCGATGCCGATGCCGTCATTCGCCCACGGGCTCTGGATGCCATACTCACCGCCGCGGAAGTTGACCGAGCCGCTGACCACGGTTTCCTTGGTCTGGCCCTGCTGGAATCCGGCGACCTGCACGTAGTTCAGCGCCGCCGAGGTGATCGGTGCGGTGCCGAAGATGTTGAGCGGGACGCAGTTCGGGTCGCTGCCGTCGACGACCGAGCGGCACACGATCTGGCCCGCCGAGTTGGTGACGGCGTCCAGCGCCTTCTGCGTACGGCTGATCGAGAATTCGTTGCGATAGATCAGGTTGTACTTAGTCGTGCCGTACTGGCCGAACAGGTCGTAGCTGAGGCCCTTGCCGATATCGCCACGCGCGCCCGCGACGAAGCGGTAGGAGGTGTGCGTGATGTCGGCCTGACGACCGCCGCCCTCGACGTTGCGACGACCGATCAGCACGTTGGCGATCGGGCTGGTGCTGCCGTTCGGGTTCAGCGTGGTGTCGCCGGTCAGGTTCGAGGCGCGGCAGAAGGTCGCGACCTGCGCCGCCGAAAGATACGGGTTGCCGCAGTTCAGCGTGCCGGTGTTGTTGAAGTCACCCGACGGTGCGATCTGCGCGACCGAACGATCGTCCATGAACATGAACTCGGCATACGGCTTGAACGCATCGCTGACGTCGTAATGTGCCAGGAAGCCCGCGGTGTAGCGGGTGTCCGGCCGCTGGAAGTAGTTCAGCGGGTTGGCGTTATAGAGCGTCGTGCCGGGAACGAGCGCACCGGCGCCGTTCAGTGTGTACGAGGTCGGCGGGCCGCCCTGCACGCCGTCGGTCAGCGTGAAGTTCGCCGGGAACGCGGTGGCCGAACCGCCGCAGCGATATTCGGAGCCGGTCGAGGTCGCCAGGCCGCACGCCGAATAGTCGCGGCTGCCCTGGTCGACTGCGGCGATGTTGCGGTAGCCGAAATAGCCAACGATGTGGCCGCGGCCGTCGTCGGTGCCCGCGCCGACCTTCATGCTGACGTCGAAGTTGCGGCCATCGGTGGTCAGGCCGCCGGGTGCCGAATAGCCCGAACCGCGCACGAGGTTCTGCAGGCGGGTGTTGTTGTTGTCGTGGTTGAAGACGCCGTAATTGGCGTCGACGCTGATCCCGGTGAAGTCGGTGTCGAGCACGAAGTTCACCACGCCGCCGACCGCGTCCGAACCATTGACCGACGCCGCGCCGCCGGTCAGCACGTCGACCCGCTTGACCATGATGCCGGGCAGGACGTTGATGTCGGCGGCCGAGCTCTTCGACACCGGGTCGCCCGGCATCAGGCGACGGCCGTTGACCAGCGTCAGCGTGCGCTGGTCACCCAGGTTGCGCAGGTTGAGCGTCGCGGTACCGGTCGAGCCGTTCGACACCGACGAGCTCTGCGTCGCGAACGCCTGCGGCAGGTTGTTCAGCACGTCTTCGAGACGGGTCGCGCCCTGCAGCTTGATGTCCGCCGCGTTCACGACCGTCACGGGGCTGGCCGATACCAGGTTTGGCGAGGCGATGCGCGAGCCGGTGACGACGATGTCACCACCGCCCGGGCCGGCTTCGCCCGGTGCGGCCGCGTCCTGGCCCTGGACGGCGGGCTTGGGGCCGGCGTCGGCCGGGGTCTGTGCCTCGGCGGGGGCGGTCTGCGCAAAGGCAGGCGCGCCGGCCACTGCCATCGCGAGCACCGCGGAGGCGAGCAACTTCGTGCGAAGTGTCTTCATGGGGTCGGTCCCTTTTTATCCCAAGGATCGGGTATGGTTCGATCTCGAAGGCCGGTGTCGTGTGCGTACGATCACCGGGCTTGATGCCCGCGTCATGATCCCCCGGATTTGCGTAAACAATCCTTTCCCTTTATCCGGACGTACATTGACGTGGCGGTGTGACGCTTTCGCCACACACCGGTCTTCATCTCGCGGTTCGGAAACGATTGAATTGTGAAGAATGATGTAAAGATGAAAAGTTCCATCGGGCTGGCTGTGGGTATGATTCTTTTGAGTTGCGGCCCTGTTGTTGCGCAAACGCCACAGGCGAACCTGCATGATCTGTACGCCTGTCGCACCGTGCTCGACGTGGCCGCACGGCTCGATTGCTACGAGCAGGAGACGGCGCTTTTGGAAGATGCGGAACGCCGTGCCGAGATAGCGGTGGTCGATCGGCGCGCCGAGCAGCAGCGCCGCCGTGCTGCCTTCGGTGCGAAGGCGTCGGAAGACGTGGGGGCAACATCGATGCTTTCGGAGATCAAGAGCACCCTGGTATCGGCGATGCCCGATAGCGCCGGGCTGTTCGTTTTCGTGCTGGCCGATGGTGCGCGCTGGATGCAGGTCGACGACGCGCCGATCCCCGGTCGGTTGCGGTCCGGCAGCGCGGTGATCGTGAAGCGGACGATGCTGGGCGGCTACAAGATGACGATCGATACCCGCCCAGCGATCAAGGTTCGCCGGATGTAGGCGCCACCTTGCAATCGGCGCTGCGGTTTCAAGCCGAAGTGCGACACCGCCTCGTGGCAGCGGGGGCAGCGTGGAGCCCCCCAAGCAGCGCAGCGCTGCCCCCGCTGATGTACTGTCCTACCGCTTCTGGCGCCCTCGGACCCGCTGCGCCGGCAGCGGGCTCGGTCGCGCTGGATAGATGTCTCAAGGTGTGGAAAGTGGAACGGTTGTTCCCGAGGAGGGAGCGAGAAGAAGCGGTTTGCAGAGGAGCATAGTCTTCAAGGGTAAGACTGTAGCACGCGTACATTGTCCATGTGTTTTAAGCAGGCGTAACAAATGGCTCGTAGAGCTCCGGCCAGTCGTAAATGCATGTCCAGAATCGATTGGCTGCAAAACCTCGAGTTCGCAGTGACAGGCTTTTTACGACAGCAACAATCTTATTGTTACCTTGCCTCCGAATTATAAAGTCATTCTGGTAAATGGTATTGAATTTCTGATTATAGGATCCAGTTTCTGCCTCTTGTGAGAGCAATATAAAACCCTTCGTCCCAAAAATTCTTAGCCTCTCTCTATTTTTCTCGAACACAGATGCGTTTTGCAACATATATTCGCGCCACAAAGATTTATCGTAGACCACCACAGCGGCCGTACGCTCACATTGAGGGCGAAAATCCTCCTTCGCCCTTACGCAGCTAGACGATACCGCGAAGAGCAGCATGATCGTGCCGAGACGGCAGGCGCAGTTAGGTTTCATTGTCTCTTTTTTAGGCGCTGATTGGATGGAAGAGCTAGCGGTTTTCGGTTGCGCGGCATGCGTGCTTGGAAGACCGAGTTTGGACACTTCCAGACACGCTGGGCCTTCAGAGGTCTGCTTCAAGCGCGAGGTCGATCTGCTCGGCCAGGACCTCGCCCGGCGTTCGATAGGCAAGGCACTTGCGTGGCGTTCGATTGAGGCGATCAACCAGCTGCTCGAGCTCGGCTCGCGGTACCTGTGCGATGTCCGTATCAGAGGGCAGAAAGCGTCGTATTCTGCCGTTACTGTTTTCCACGCTGCCCTTCTGCCATGGCGCTGACGGCTGACAGAAGTACGCGGTCATGCCCAGGCTCTCCTGCAGGCGCCCGTACGCGGCGAACTCCGTGCCCCGGTCGAGCGTGATGGTGCGACGTAGGGAAGGGGGGAGGGTGCCGAGATAGCGCTCAATGCCTTCCATGATGCCGGCCGAGTGACGGCTGCTGTTGGGCGTAAGCACGGTGAAGCGGCTTCGACGCTCAACCAGCGAAGTGAGGTTGGCCTTACCATGATGCAGCTTGAATGCGATGAGGTCGCCTTCCCAATGGCCAAAGTCGGCCCTCTCAGCGATGTCTGGCGGTCGGGCCGCGATGGTGTGGGCGGGCGGGATGTTCAGGCCGTGTGGCTTTCGAGCATAGCGACGTCGGCGTTTCCGCCTGCCGGTGGGCAGCAGGCGCGCCAGCTTGGCCGCATGACCGTCGGGCCCATACACGAACTGGTAGATCGTCTCATGGCTCACCCGCAGCGGGCCTGCGGTACGGTGCCGAAGGTAGCCGGCGATCTGCTCCGGCGACCAGGCGGCTCCCAGCCGGTCGACGATGTAGCTGGCGAGCTCGGGATATCGGCTGATTTTCGCGCCCCTAAGCCGTCGCCCCGCCGCCATCGATTGAGCAGTCAGCGGAAAGTACCCGCGGAACATCGGCTCCTCGTCGAACCGATGATTGCGCTTCAGCTCGCGGTAGATCGTCGACGAGTGGCGCCCCAACTCGACCGCGGCTTGGCGCGGACTTTTGCCGGCGTTGATGAGCTGATACAGCTTGCGGCGTTCGTCGAGATCCAGATGCGTGTAGCGGCCCATGCGCAACCCTCAGCCGGGTGGAACCCGTGCTTGAGCTAGGTTTTCGCACTTCAATTTAGAATGCACCCACCTACACGACGCCAATCCGATAGTATATATTATGTAAATTATAGCCACGCACTGCACAGTAGCGACTAGATATCCATGCCGTAGTCGAGTTCAATCGCACGTTCCGGATAGTGACGCGCTGGTTCGAACCGGTGTTGATGCGGCTCAATCGTCTTACTTGCCGCTTGCTTGCTGGTCGCCGAGGCAAGCGCGTCCGGCAGCTCCGGCTGAGGCTGGTGCAGGTCATGCACGATCTCTGTCAGCGCCGCGCTCATGGCGCCAAGCAACGCGGCATCGCGGTTCTCCGCGTGCTCTCGACGCATCAGGTCGGCTGCTGCAGCGTCGGTCGACGGGCCACTTGAAGAATTGGGTTCCAGCGCCAGATCGGATGCATGCGGCACATCACCGCGATGTGCCTCAATCGCCTCGATGAGCGCCATCCGATCATCGGTATGCAGCAACAGCTCCTCTCGGGCGCGTGTCTGGAGAACATAGTAGAGGCTCTGGCTGTTGAGCAGGCGGTCATTGCTGTCCATGACCGTGATCGCCCGGTCGACGGTGATGCCCTGGGCACGGTGCATGTTGAGCACGGCGCCATGCGCCAGCCGCTGCCGCAGCGGGTCGTCGGCGCCGATCACGTAATCTCGCGTTTGGCCGGACAGATGCAACGTATTGCCCTCGACACGTTCGAGGGTGACCGTCGTGCCGTTGACGATCCTGCGAGCCTTGTCGGTTGCTGCGAAGATCAGCCGATCACCCTGGCGCACCTCGATCTCGCTGGCGGCGGACAGTGCCGCACCCTCGCCGGCATGATGCAACCGGGCAGGCGCAAACTCGCAAGTGGCCCCGTCACGGGAAAGCGAGACGAGGCCACGCGCCGTGTCGACCGCTGTGATGGCATAAGAGCCAGGTACAAGACCTGACTGGTGGCGATAAATGTCGAGCTGCAGGCCCGGCGTCCAATGCCGGACCTGGCGCAGCTCCTCGCGAGTGAGGTTCAGATTGTCCCAGACCTTCAACATATGCGCCTCAGCGCCCAAGGCGCCTTCCTCGAGCAGTCTGCCACGAACATCGTCCAGAACCGCTTTGCGCAACACATGGCCGGAGGTCAGAAGCGCCGTACGCGCGCGCTCGTCGGGCGACAGGGACACAAAGTCGGCGACCGCGGCTGCAACCGGATCGGGGCTCTCGTTTACGCGGTCACCCAGACGAGCAAAGGCATCACCTACCCTGCCCTCGCGCGCCAGCGTTGCCGCCTCGCGCAACGTGTCGGTCTTCTGACGGCGGTTCTCCGACAAGCGCACCGTTGGCGTACCGGTTTCCTGCAGGAGCGCAAATGGCCGCCCGGCACCAGGCGACGAGATCTGCTTGAGATCGCCAACCGCTACCAGCCGTGCAGCGCCTCCGGTCGCCACTATGCCGGCAAGCGCTGCGAACTGCCGCGACGACACCATGGAGGCTTCCTCCAGCACGACGAGCTTGCCCTCGACCAGCGCAGACAGCGCCGCCCCGGCCCGTGGGCGAGCACCACGATCACCATGCGCCTGCAGTACCGAGGCCAGCGAGCGCATCTCGAACCCGCGCCCACCCATCTCCTCCATCAGCTTGTTCTGTGGCACCAGCACCAGCATGCCGACACCAGCCTCCGCGCACACCGCCGCGACGATCTCGAAGAGGAACGACTTGCCGCTGCCGGCATCGCCCTGGACGAGCTGGATGCGGTTTTCTCCCGCCAACATCGCAAGCCCTGCCTGGCGCTGCTCATCAGCCAGCGTCACGCCCCGCGCCTCTGCCGCTCGCGCCAATGCTGCCTCGGCAGCCGCAGCATCGAGGATCGGCGCACCCGTCCCGATCCCATCACCGACCGCCTTCAGTATCTCCTTCTCGGTTGCCAGCATGTCACGCGTGGTCAGCCGGTCGGCATGGATGCTGCCGCGCAGGCCCGCGATCAGGATGCCGGAGTGCTGCAGCACAGCGATGCGCGCTTCGATCCCGCGGACGGTTGCGCCCTTGTCGGCCAAGCCGAGGCTGGCAGCCATCAAATCGCCGTGACGAAAGCTTGCGGCGCGCTCGGCAAGGTGTCGT
>CAJYQL010000125.1 GCA_913776965.1 uncultured Xylophilus sp. | reverse complement strand
TAGACGTCCCACAGGCCGTCGACGATCATGGTGTCGACCATCTTCCAGTCGCCCATGCGCTGGCCGTCGCGCGAATTCGGCAGGATGTGCGGCGAAGCGCTCATGTTTTCCTGGCCGCCCGCGATGACGATTTCGCTGTCGCCGGTGGCGACGGCCTGGGCCGCCAGCATCACCGCCTTCAGGCCGGAGCCGCAGACGGCGTTGATCGTGAGGGCCGGCACTTCGCGCGGCACGCCGCCCTTCAGCAGCGCCTGGCGCGCAGGGTTCTGGCCGGCACCGGCCGCCAGCACCTGGCCCATGATCACTTCGCCGATCTGGTCGGCGGCGACGCCGCTGCGGGCGATCAGTTCGCGGATCACGATGGCGCCCAGCTCGGTCGCCGGGATCTTGGCGAGCGAACCGCCGAATTTACCCACGGCGGTACGGCCGGCGGCGACGATGACGATGTCTTCCATGGAATGAGCTCCTTCTGTTCTGGGTTCGGGGAAACGCGGGAAATCGGATGCAGTCGGGGGTCGCGTCAGGCCTTGGCCTTGACGTAGCGGCCGGGGGCGGGCTCGATCGCGGCATGCCCGCCGCCGCCGTAGGTCTTCGGCGCGGGGACCATGCGGCCGCCCAGCGGCGCGAGCCAGGCCGACCAGTCGGTCCACCAGCTGCCGGGCCGCTCTTCGGCCCCGGCGAGCCATTCGCCGTGGGTCGCCGGCAGCGCGCCGTCGTCGCGCACCCAGTGGCTGCGCTTCCTCTTGGCGGGCGGATTGATCACGCCGGCGATGTGGCCGGAGGCCCCCATCACGAAGCGGCGCGGGCCGGGCAGCAGCTGGGTGGTGGCGTAGGCGCCGCCACCCTGTGCACCGACCGGCACGATATGGTCTTCGCGGGAGCCGTAGATATAGACCGGGATGTCGACCGCAGCCATGTCCACCGGCACGCCGCAGACGGTGGCGGCGCCGGGCGTCGCCAGCCGGTTCTCGAGGTAGGTGTTGCGCAGATACCAGGCGTAGAAAGGGCCCGGCAGGTTGGTCGCGTCGCTGTTCCAGTACAGCAGGTCGAACGCCGGCGGCTTGTCGCCTTTCAGGTAGTTGCCGACGACATAGTTCCAGACCAGCTCGTTGGGCCGCAGGAAGCTGAAGGTGGACGCCAGTTCCTGGCCCTTCAGCAGGCCGCCCTTGCCCATCTGCAGCTCGCGCAGCTGGACGAAGGTCTCGTCGATGAACAGGTCCAGCACGCCGGTGTTGCTGAAGTCCAGGAAGGTCGTCAGGAAGGTGGCGGACGCCGCCGGCTTGCGGCCGCGGGCGGCCAGCACCGCCAGCGCCGTGCCGAGCATGGTGCCGCCCACGCAGAAGCCGAGCGTGTTGAGCGTCTTCGAGCCGGTGATCTCGAGCACCGTGTCGATCGCGCGGATCACCGCCTGCTCGATGTAGTCGTCCCAGGTGGCCTGCGCCATCGACTCGTCGGGATTGCGCCAGCTCACCACGAAGGTGCGGTGGCCTTCCGCGACCGCATAGCGGATCAGCGAGTTCTCGGGCTGCAGGTCGAGGATGTAGTACTTGTTGATGCAGGGCGGCACCAGCAGCAGCGGCCGGGCGTAGACCTTGTCGGTCAGAGGCTTGTACTCGATCAGCTGGAAGAAGTCGTTCTCGTAGACGATGGCGCCTTCGGTCGTGGCGACGTTGCGGCCGACCTCGAAGACCTCTTCGTCGGTCTGGCTGACGTGGCCCTGGCGCAGGTCGTGGACCAGGTTCTGCAGGCCCTGGGCGATGCTTTTGCCCTGGGTCTCGATCGCCTTCTGCTGGGCGTCGGCATTGAGCGCGATGAAATTGCTCGGCGCCGCTGCGGCGGCCCACTGGTCGACCGCGAAGCGGATACGCGCGCGGGTCTTGTCGTCGGCCTGCACGGCGTCGGCCAGGCTCGACAGCATGCGGGTGTTGAGCAGGTAGGCACGCGCTGCGAAGTCGGACAGCGGGCTGCGGCTCCAAGCTTCGCCTGCGAAACGCTTGTCTTTTTCCACGGCATCGCCGGCGCCGCCGCCCTGGCCGAACAGGCTGGCCATGCCCTGCAGATATTCCTGCTGCAGCGCCTGCAGGCGGGAAGGGTCCAGGCGGGGCATCGCGGCAGTCGGCATCGCGGCGGGGGCGGCGCCCGATGCGGCTGCCGGCGCGGCGCCCGCCATGGCCTGCCGCCAGAACTGTTGCCACTGCGCAGCAAGATCGGGCACGAAGCCGCCTGCCGCCGTCGGTCCGGTTGATTCAGAATGCATGACCCGTCTCCTCTTTGCTGCGCCTGGCGCGGTCCGGACTAGGGCGTGATTCTTACAGAGCGATCTCCACCCCGGCAAAGCTTTTTATGTACATCGTTGTAGTCGCCTGGCTGTACGTCACCCTGATGATGGCTGTCGCGGAGGCGACCAATACCACCGGCACGGTACTTGGCGCAGTGGTCACTTTCGTTCTATATGGACTGCTGCCGGTGGCGCTGGTGGTTTATTTGATGGGTTCGCCCGGCCGCCGGCGCGCCATCAAGGTGCGAGAGGCTGCCGAGCGCGCCGAGGCCCGGCGGTTGGCGGATATCCAACACTCAGGCCTTCCAGACGCAGACGGCCATCCGTCCGCTGCTGCCGAGCCGGGCAGCGTCGCGCCGGTGCGAAAAGAACCGTGACGGGTTGGCGGCCGTACACCAGCCGGCGCTGCCGTCGTTTCCGTAGACCGCGGTGACGCCCGCTGCGGCGAGCCTGCGGCGCGCAAGGGCCGGCAGATCGGCCCACCACTTTCCGGCGCGTGGGCCGGGACGGAAGGCATCGGCAGCGCCGGCGTCGCGGTCCACGAAGGCCTGACGGACCTCGTCGCCTACTTCGAAAGCGGAAGGTCCGATGGCCGGACCGATCCAAGCTATCAATTCAATAGCATTCGGCGTAGATCCCACGGGCGCCGAAACCCGAAAACTGTCGATAGTCGCCTCCAGTACACCGCCCGCCAGC
>CAJYQL010000124.1 GCA_913776965.1 uncultured Xylophilus sp. | reverse complement strand
GCCGGTCGCAGCGCGGTGCTGCGCGGGTTCCTGGAGCGGCCGCGCATCTACCTCACCGATGCCTTCCACGTGCGCTGCGATGCCGCGGCGCGCCGCAACCTGCAGGAGGCGCTGGATGCCCTTGCGGCGGGGAGGTTGTTCGCTCGCGACCTATAATCCGCGCTGCCCAAGGTATCGCAAGATCTTTTGGTTGCCTGCGCAGGCAAAGTCGAATCTCACGGCGGCGCGTCGGACCAGGGTTGCCACGACGAGAAAAACAACAGGTGACTCCCGCAAGTGAAAATGCCGTAACGTGGGCCGCGTAAGAGCCTACGACCAATTCTGCGAAGCCCGCCCGGTTCCCCGGCGGGCTTTTCCGTTTTCAGGCCATCGTGTCGGGCAGCACCCCCAGGGACCGCAGCTGCGCCACCTGCGCGTCGCTGTAACCGTGCGCGGCGAGGATCTCCGCCGCATGCTGGCCGAAGGTCGGCGACGGCAGGGGCTTGCCGCCGGGCGTGTCGCCGAAGCGCACCGGCTTGCCGAAACCCCGGTAGCGGCCCACCACCGGATGCTCCATGTCTTCGACCAGCCCCTCGGCCAACACCTGGGGATGGTCGAACATGTCCTCCACCGACCGTGCGGCGGCGCACGGGACGGCCTCGCCGAAGATCGCTTCCCATTCCAGCGCGGTGTGCTGCTGCAGCGCGGCGCGCAGGCGCGGCACGATTTCGTCGGCATGCTGGGCGCGCTTGCGCACCGTGTCGTAGCGCGGATCGTCGGCGAGCGCGTCGAGGCCGGTGCGGCGGCACAATTCGCGCCAGAAATGCGGCGTGTTGGCGGACAGGTACACATGACCCTCCCGCGCCGGATGCAGCCCGGTGATGCCGCCGGAACGCATGTCGCGCCCTACGTCGCGGCCCTCCCCTTCGGCCCAGACCATGCGGGCCGACTGCATCGCCAGCGCGCTGCGCAGCAGCGACACGCCGACGTACTGGCCGCAGCCGGAGCGGGTGCGCTCGAACAGCGCTGCGCTCACGCCCATCGCGAGCATCGCCGCCGCGTAATAGTCGACCACCGATCCGTACAGGATCTCGGGCGGCCCGCCCGCCTTGCCCTGCAGCATGCACATGCCTGACAGCGTCTGCAGCACCTGGTCGTAGCCGGCCTTGTCCTTTAGCGGGCCGGTATCGCCGTAGCCGGTCATGGCGCAGTACACCAGCCGCGGATAGCGCTCGCGCAGCTGCTCGTAGCCGATGCCCAGCCGCGCCGGCACCGACGGCCGGAAGTTGTGCACCAGCACGTCGGCGTCCTGCAGCAGGCGGTGCAGCACCTCCAGCGCCTCGGGCTTCTTCAGGTCGAGCGCCAGGCCACGCTTGCCCCGGTTCACGCCCATGAAGGCGCGGCTTTCCGCGGCCAGCGTGGATGGGTACTTGCGCAGGTTGTCGCCGGTCGGCGGCTCGATCTTGACGACCTCGGCACCCATGTCGGCGAGCAGCGTGCAGCCGTAGGGGCCGGCGATGTAGGCGCTCAGGTCCAGGACCCGGATGCCGGCGAGCGGGCCGGGGGCCGGGCTGTCGGCGGATGCGGTCGTCGTGTTCATTCGGCGGTGATGCGGGCGGCCTTGGCGACGCGGGCGGACTTGGCGAGGTCGGCCGCGATGAACTGCGCGAACGCCTCGCGGGTGCTTTCGGCCGGGGTGAAGTACAGCGTGCGCAGCTTCTCGCGCGTCTCGGGCAGCGCCATGATGCGGCGCAGCTCGGTGTTGAGCCGGTCGAGGATCGGCGCCGGCGTCTTCGCCGGCGCGGCCACGCCGATCCAGCCGATCGCCTCGAAGCCCGGCACGCCCTGCTCCGCGATGGTGGGCGCATCCGGCAGGAAGGGCGACCGCTGCGCCGACCCGACGCCCAGCACCCGCAGGCGGCCGGCCTTGATCTGCGGCAGCACCGCCGGCAGCGCGTCGAACATCACCTCGATCTGGCCGCTGATCACCTGCGGCTGCGCCTCGGACACGCCCTTGAACGGCACATGCACCATCTGGATGCCGGTCTGGCCGATGAATGCCTCGGTCGCCAGGTGCGAGGTGGTGCCAATGCCGGCGGAGGCATAGCTCATCGACTTCGCCTTCGCCGCAGCGAGGAACTGCGGCAGGTCCTTCCACGGCGCATTGGCGGCCGTGACCAGGGTCTGCGTGACCGTGCCGAGGTTGGTGATCGGCGCGAAGTCGCGGATCGGGTCGTACGGCAGCTTGGCATAGAGCGCCGGCGCGACCGCGAAGCCGCCGCTGGTCGCCATCACCAGCGTGTAGCCGTCGGGCGCGGCCTTGGCGACGAAGTCGGTGCCGATGGTGGTGCCGGCGCCGGGCTTGTTGTCGATCACGATCGGCTGGCCCAGCGCGCGGCCGAGCTGGTCGGCGACCACGCGTGCCAGGATGTCGGTCGCCTGGCCGGCGACGATCGGGACGACCAGCCGGATCGGCCGGTTCGGATAGTCGGACTGCGCCCAGGCTGCGGGAAGCGCCGCGGTGGCGATGGCAGCGGCGGACGAGGCGCAGAACGCGCGGCGGTTCAGTTGCATGGAAGTCTCCTGTCGGGTTGGTCTTGCGGAAGGCGCGGTTCAGAAGCCGTAGAGCCGGGCCGGGTTGTCCACCAGCACCCGCCGGCGCACGGCATCGTCGGGCAGCCATTCGGCCAGCAGGTCGAACAGCCGGGCGTCGTCCGGCTTGTGGGTTTCCTCGGTCGCGTGGGGCCAGTCGCTGCCCCACACCAGCCGGTCGGGCGCCGCCGCGACCCATGCACGGGCGACCGCATGGGTGTCGGCATATCCGGGTGGCCCATACGAGGTGTTCAGGTAGGCGCCGCTCAGCTTGAGCCAGGCGCGGCCATCCTGCAGCAGGCCGCGCACCGTGTCGAAGGCTGGATGGGTCAGACCCGCCGCACCGTGCGGCAAGCGGGCCAGGTGGTCGAACACCACCGTGCAGGGCAGCCGTGCGATCGTGGCGGCGTGCGCCGCGATCTGGTCGGCCTGCAGGTGCAGCTGCAGGTGCCAGCCGAGCGGTGCGATGCGCGCCGCGAGCGCCTCCAGCATGTCGATGCGGGTCGGCGCACCGGTCGCGGCATGCAGCGTCATGCGCACGCCGCGGATGCCGCCGGCATGCAGGGCCGCGAGTTCCGTATCGGCCACGTCGGGCGTGACGACCGCGATACCGCGGGTGCGGTCGCGGCCGAGCTGCGCGATCGCGTCCAGCGTGCACCGGTTGTCGGTGCCGTAGACCCGCGGCTGCACCACCACCGCGCGGCGGGTGCCGAGCCGGCGCTGGATGCGGACATAGTCCTCGGCGGTTGCCTGCCGCGGCGTGGCGGTCAGCGCGGGTCCGTCCGTCTCGGGAAAACGCGCGTCGTAGACATGGATGTGCGCGTCGCAGGCATCCGGAAAGCCCGACGTGTGCGGCGGCGCGGTGCCGGCGGAATTGGAATAGGCGGTCATGGGCAGGCGCTGCGCAGCGCTATTCCTGGCTGATGCCGGCTTGGCGGGCGATCTTCTGCCAGTACGGGATTTCGCTGCGCACCTGCTGGCCGAACTGCGCGACCGAGGCCGAGAACGGCTCGGCGCCCTCGCGCAGGAAGAAGGCCTTCATGTCGGCGGAATTCACAATGCGCGCGACCTCGGCATTGATCCGCTGCAGCACCGGGTCGGGCACGCCGGCCGGTGCCAGCAGCCCCCACCAGATCTCGAAGTTGAAGCCCGGCGCGGCGCTGGCCATCGGCGGCAGGTCGGGCGCGATCGGGCTCTGCTGCGGGCTGGTGACGGCGATCGCCCGGGCCTTGCCGGACTTCAGCGCCGCCTGCAGCGACGGGCTGCTCGCGATCAGGATATCCACCGCGCCGCCCATCAGGTCGTTGGTGGCCGGAGCCATGCCCCGGTAGGGGATGTGCGTGATGAACGTGCCGGTGCTGGCCTTCAGCAGCTCGGTGGCGAACTGGTTGGTGCTGCCCGGCCCGGACGAGGCGTAATTCAACTTGCCGGGCTGCGCCTTGGCCAGCGCGACCAGCTCCGCCGGCGTCTTCACCGGCAGGTCCTGGCGCACCGCGACGAGGAAGGCACCCCGGGCCATCGGCGCCACCGGCACCAGCGACTTCACCGGGTCGAACGGCAGCTTCGGCTGCACCGCGGCGTTGGTCACGTAGCTCGACGACACCGCGACCAGCGTGTAGCCGTCGGCCGGCGCCTTCGCGACCAGGGCGGTCCCGAGGCTGCCGCCGGCACCCGGCTTGTTGTCGATCACCACCGGCTGGCCGAGCGCGTCGCCGAGGCGTTTGCCTACCGCGCGGGCGAACACGTCGTTGGAGCCGCCCGGCGGGTACGGCACGACGATGGTCAGCGCGCGGGACGGCCAGCTGTCCTGCGCGAGCGCGGGCTGCGCGGCGCCGGCGAGGGCCGAGACGGCGAGCACGGCCAACAGGCCGGCAGCAGCCCGGCGGCTGGACGAAGGGTGGAGGGGCATGGGGTGGGTCTCCTGTCGTTATGGATGCGGGAACGGCGCCGGCAGGCCGGCTCAGGCCGGGGGTATCAGGCCGAGCGCGCGGGCATCGTCCACGATGCGCTGCGCGCGGCGGACGAACGGGCCGTCGACCATGCGGCCGTCGACCACATAGGCGCCGACGCCGCGCGCCTCCGCGTCGCGGGCAGCGTCCAGCACCCGCAGCGCATGCGCGATCTCGGCGTCGGCCGGCCGGAACACCCGGTGCGCCAGCGCCACCTGCGACGGATGGATGCAGCTCTTGCCGACGAAGCCCAGGCGCCGCGCCATGTCGGCCTCGGCCATGTAGCCTTCGGTGTCCTGCACATCGGCGAAGGCGGAATCGACCGCATAGACGCCTGCTTCCCCGGCGGCCAGCCGCACGGCGAACATGGCCGCATGGACGTTCGCCACGTCGCGCCGGGCGATGCCGAGCGGCTCGAACAGGTCGCCGAAGCCGAGCTGCAGCCCCGCCACCCGCGGATGCGCGGACGCCAGTTCGGCGGCCCGCCGCAGGCCGCGCGGCGATTCGATGTTGAGCAGCAGGCCGACTGGCGCCGTCACACCGTTGCGCCGCTCGGCGGCTTCCAGTGCATCGGCGGCGGTGCGCACCTCATCGGGCGTTTCGGCCTTCGGCAGGTTAAGCAGGTGCAGGCCGTCGCGGACCACCGCCTCCACGTCGGCCGCGAAATGCGGCGTGGCGAGCGCGTTGACCCGCACGATCAGCGTCTTGCCGGCGGCATGCGCCTCGGCCGACTGCAGCAGGTCCGCAACCGTGCCGCGGGCCTCGGCCTTGCGTTCCTCGGCGACGGCATCCTCCAGGTCGAAGGACAGCGCGTCGGCCGGACCGGCCAGCGCCTTGGAAAAGAGTTCCGGACGGGAGCCGGGGACGAAGAGCTTGCTGCGCACGGGACGGGGCTCCTGGGAAGGACGAAGTCGCTGGAGCCGCGAGTCTGCGCCGCTTCTTCGCCAAGAAGAATGGGGGCGATCTATTTTTAGAATGAAGATTTCCTTGCGTCCCGACCGATGAACACCGACTTCCTGCAGAGCTTCGTCGCGGTGCTGGACCACGGCTCGATGGCCGAGGCGGCACGCCGGCTGCAGCTCACCCCGGCGGCGGTCGGCCAGCAGCTGCGGGCGCTGGAACGCGAGCTGGGCACGCCGCTCTTGGTGCGGGCCGGCCGGACCGTGGTGCCGACCGAGGCCGGCGCACGCATCGCCCCGCACGCACGCGACCTGCTCGCGCAGGTGACCGGACTGCGTGCCGCCGCCCACGACGACCTGCTGGCCGGCGAGATGCGGCTGGGCGCCGGCACCAACGCGTTGCAGGGCATGGTGCCGGACCTGCTCGCGGCGATGGTGCAGCGCTATCCGGGCATCACCGTGTTCGTGCAGCCCGGCTTCTCGATGGACATGTACCCCGCGGTGCTGCGCGGCGAGCTGGACGTGGCGATCGTCATGCAGTCGCCGGTGCCGCTGCCCAAGACGCTGTGCTGGCAGCTGCTGCACGAGGAGCCGCTCGGCCTGCTGGTGCCGGAGCGCTGGGCCGGCGCAGATCCGCATGCCTTGCTGCGCAGCGAGCCGCTGATCCGCTACGACCGCAGCCAATGGGGCGGCCAGCTCGCGGACGGCTACCTGCGCCGCGCCGGCATCGTGCCGCGCGAGCGGTTCGAGATCAACGCGCTCGGCGCGATCGCGGTGATGGTGGACCGGGGCCTGGGCGTGTCGCTGGTGCCGCGCTGGGTGCGGCCGTGGCCCGAGGGCCTGCGGGTGGCGCACCTGCCGCTGCCGCTGCCCTGCGAGCCGCGGCGCATGGGGCTGGTCTGGTCGCGTGCGGCGCAGCGGCTGCGGCTGGTGGAAGCCTTCCGCGACGAGGCGGTGGCCCGCGCCCGGGCCACGCCGGCCGCGGGCGGGCCGTCAGCCTCGGCCGGCAGCGGCTGCGCGTGAGGCGGACCGGGTGAGCGCGGCGAACAGTCCGCCGCCCACCATGCTGCCGAGCTGCATCCAAAGCAGCCCGTCCCAGGTCCGGGTCGCATAGATCAGCACCGGCATCGGCGCTACCGCATCGGCTATCCGCACCGCCACCACCAGCCCGATGCCCGCGGCCCAGGCGAACAGGCCGATGCGTCCGGCCGGGTAGCGACGTGCCACCCAGCCCGCCAGCGCGAAGGCGGGCAGCCAGGCCGCCAGCACCAGCCCGGCGTAGATGGGGCCGAAGAACACCAGGTCCTGCAGCGTGGTGCGCAGCCGCGTAGCGGCATCCACCGCCACGCCGAGGCCGGTGACGGCCGAGAGGTTGAACTGGGTCTGCACCACCGACCCCCATGCCGCGGCCAGCAGCAGGCCGGCGCCGAAAGCGAGCAGCCAGCGCCGCCGGGATGGGGGTGCAGCAGAAACGTCGGGCGAAGGGACGACAAGGGACATGGCGGCAACGGTCCGGGGATGGTCGATACTGCCCCGATGATGCCCACGACGAACCTGCCCCGGACCGATGCCCCTGCACCGCGCGGCCTGCGCACTGGCCTGCGGCGCCGGACCATGGCGGTGCTGCTCGCCTGCGCGGCGGCGGCCGTGCATGCCGCGCAGACAGCCGACTACCGTGTCACACCCGTCGCCAGCGGCCTCGCCTTCCCGTGGTCGCTCGCCTTCCTGCCCGACGGCCGGATGCTGGTCACCGAGCGCGCGGGCCGGCTGCGGCTGATCGAGCCGGCAGCCGACGGCACGCTGCGCCTGCGGCCCGCGCCGGTCGAGGGCCTGCCACCGGTACTGGTGCGCGGACAGGCGGGCCTGTTCGACGTGCTGGTCGACCCGGACTTCGCCGCCAACGGTCGGATCTACCTGTCGTTCGCGCACGGCAGCCGGTCGGCCAACCACCTGCGGGTGGTGCGCGCCCGCCTCGACGGCACGCGCCTGCGCGAGGTGGAACCGATCTTCACTGCCGAGCCGGCCAAGGCACACGACCAGCACTTCGGCGCCCGCATGGCGCTGCTGCCGGACGGCACGCTGGCCGTCGGCCTGGGCGACGGTAATGTCGAGCGCACCGATGCGCAGCGGCTGGATACGCACTGGGGTAAGACGGTGCGCATCGGCCGCGATGGCCGGGTGCCGGCCGACAACCCGTTCGCCGGCCGGCGCGACGCGCGGCCGGAGATCTACAGCCTGGGCCACCGCAATCCGCAGGGCCTCGTGTATGTGGCTGCCGACCGTGCGCTCTACGCCCACGAGCACGGCTCCAAAGGGGGCGACGAGCTCAACCGGATCGTGGCCGGCGCCAACTACGGCTGGCCCGTCGCCACCGGCGGCGTGGATTACACCGGCGCCCGCATCACCCCGTACACCCGCCTGCCCGGCACCGAGGCGCCGCTGGCGGAATGGACGCCGTCGATCGCCCCGGCCGGCATGGCGTACTACGATGGCCCCCTCTTCCCCGCCTGGCGCGGCAGCCTGTTCGTCGCTGCGCTGAAGGAGCGGTCGGTGCGCCGGGTCCCGGTGGCCGGCGGCGTGCCGGGGCCGCAGGAAATCCTGTTCCGCGAGCTCGGCGAGCGCCTGCGCGACGTGCGGGCCGGCCCGGACGGTGCGCTCTACCTGCTGACCGACGCCGAACAGGGCCGGGTGCTGCGCGTCACGCCGCGCTGAACGCTCGCACCGGCACGGCGGCGGTCAGGTGCCGGCGGCCTCGTCGGCCAGCGCCTGTTTCGCAGCGCGCACGATGCTCGTCGCGTCCACCCCGAAGAATGCGCGCAGCGCAGCCCGGGTGTCGCTGCGGCCGAAGCCGTCGGTGCCCAGGGTGCAGTAGCGCCGGCCGGCGGGCAGGAAAGCCCGCACGCTTTCCGGCACTGCCCGCACGTAGTCGGTGGCGGCGACGATCGGCCCGGCCGTGTCCGCCAGCCGGCGGGCGATGAAGGGCACCTCGGCCGCATCGCCGCGCAGCCGCGCCGCTTCCTGCGCCTGGCCGTCGCGGGCGAGCTCGCTCCAGCTGGTCACGCTGAACACCTCGGCCGCGATGCCGTCGGCGGCCAGCGCCTCGGCGGCCTTGACCACCTCGGTCAGGATGGCGCCGGAGCCAAGCAGCACGACGGGGCGGTTTTGGATGCTTTTCGTGTTCTTGCGCCCGTCCT
Organism: uncultured Xylophilus sp.; assembly: GCA_913776965.1. Lineage (GTDB taxonomy): Bacteria > Pseudomonadota > Gammaproteobacteria > Burkholderiales > Burkholderiaceae_C > Xylophilus. The sequence goes on along the minus strand of CAJYQL010000124.1, from coordinate 36,306 downwards.
GCTTACGCTTCCAGCTATCGAAACGATAGCATCCGCGCAGGATGTCCCCCTCCACCCCCGCCGGCAGGTCCGGCTGGGCGTAGTTCTCGTTCATCAGCGTCACGTAATAGAAGACGTCCTGCTGCTCGACCATCATCTCGCGGATGCCGGCATCGACGATCACCGCCATCTCGCCCGCGAACGCCGGGTCGTAGGCCTTGCAGTTCGGGATGGTGGCGGCGATCAGGTGGCTGCTGCCGTCCTGGTGCTGCAGCCCCTCGCCGCCGAGCGTGGTGCGGCCCGAGGTGGCACCCAGCAGGAAACCGCGCGGCCGCTGGTCGGCGGCGGCCCAGATCTGGTCGCCCACCCGCTGGAAGCCGAACATCGAGTAATAGATGTAGAACGGCAGCATCGCCAAGCCGTGCACGCTGTAGCTGGTGGCCGCGGCCGTCCAGCTGGCGATGGCGCCGGCCTCGCTGATGCCTTCTTCCAGGATCTGGCCGTCGGTCGCCTCGCGGTAGGACAGCACCGAGCCGATGTCCTCCGGCGCGTAGCGCTGGCCGACGCTGCTGTAGATACCGACCTGCTTGAACAGGTTGGCCATGCCGAAGGTGCGGGCCTCGTCGGCGACGATCGGCACGATGCGCGGGCCCAGCGCCGGGTCCTTCAGCAGGTTGCCGAGCATGCGCACGAAGGCCATCGTGGTGCTCATCTCCTTGCCGGCGGCCGCGATGGCGAACGGCGCGTAGCCGGCGAGGTCGGGCTTGGCGACGACCGCGCAGTCGGTGTCGCGCTTGGGCAACGGGCCGCCGAGCGCGGCGCGGCGTTCCCGCAGGTAGCGCATCTCGGGGCTGTCGTCGGCGGGTTTCAGGAATTCGAGCGCGGTGGCCTGCGCGTCGGTCAGCGGCAGGTTGAACCGGTTGCGGAATTCGATCAGGTCGGCGCCCTCGAACTTCTTGTGGGAATGGGTCGTCATCCGGCCCTGGCCGGCCGTGCCCATGCCGTAGCCCTTCTTGGTGTGGGCCAGAATCACCGTCGGCTGGCCGCGGTGAGCGGCGGCCGCGGCGTAGGCGGCATGGATCTTCACCAGGTCGTGGCCGCCGCGCTTGAGCCGGTCGATCTGCTCGTCGGTCATGCCCTGCGCGAGGCGCTGCAGTTCCTCGTTCTGGCCGAAGAAGGTGTCGCGGTTGAAGCGGCCGTCCTTGGCGGCGAAGGTCTGCATCTGGCCGTCGACCGTGTGCGCGAACGCGCGCGCCAGCGCGCCGCCGGTGTCGCGGGCGAACAGGCCGTCCCAATCGCTGCCCCAGACCAGCTTGATCACGTTCCAGCCGGCGCCGGCGAAGAGTTTTTCCAGCTCGTCGATGATCCGGCCGTTGCCGCGCACCGGGACATCGAGCCGCTGCAGGTTGCAGTTGACCACCCACACCAGGTTGTCGAGCTTCTCGCGCGCGGCGAGCGTGAGCGCGCTCATGGATTCGGGCTCGTCCATCTCGCCGTCGCCGAACACGCCCCAGACCTTGCGGCCGGCGCAGTCCTGCAGCCGCCGGTCGGTGAGGTAGCGCATGAAGCGCGCGTGGTAGATCGAGCTGATCGGGCCGATCCCCATCGAGCCGGTGGGGAACTGCCAGAAATCCGGCATCAGGTAGGGATGCGGGTAGCTGCACAGGCCGCGGGCGCCGCTGCCGGTGGCGAAGGCCGGCGCGCGCAGTTCCTGGCGGTAGTGCAGCAGGTCGTCCTCGGTCAGCCGGCCTTCGAGGTAGGCGCGGGCATAGACGCCCGGCGCGCTGTGCGGCTGGAAGAACACCAGGTCGCCACGGTGCGCATCGGTGCGCCCGTGGAAGAAGTGGTTGAAGCCGGCCTCGAACAGATCGGCCGCGCTGGCATAGCTGGCGATGTGGCCGCCCAGTTCGCCGTAGGCCTGGTTGGCGCGCACCACCATCGCGAGCGCGTTCCAGCGCATCAGGGAGGCGAGCCGCTCCTCGATCGCGAGGTCGCCGGGGAAGACCGGCTGCTCGTCCACGCCGATGGTGTTGACGTACGGCGTCTCCAGGGCGGGCTGCCAGCCGATGCGCTCTGCCCGCGCGAGGCGAGCCAGTTCGTCGAGCATCCAGCGGGCCCGTGCCGGTCCGGCGGCGGCGACGAGGCCGGCGAAGGCGTCGCGCCATTCGGCGGTCTCGGCGGGATCGGTGTCTTCGGCAGCGGCAGGAATGTCGAGCAGGCGGGGTGGCGTGGCGGCGTTCATGCATGCCACTGTAGACCTCTGCGGGCCCTAGAAAATGCGGATATGTGCGGAGTCATCTTGACAACGCCGCACGAAATTCCGATTTCCGGCCTGTTCACGGCAGATTGTTGATCTGCCTCGAGCGGCTATCCGATGCACGACACTCATGCTGAAAAGCGTCGGTTTGTCCCTCAAGGTTACAAACCGTGTCATCCCGCGGTCATGCCGGGCACCGAGCATCGGCCGTGCCATGCCCGCTTCCACCGCTTCCGTCCTGCCGCTGCGCTCGGCGCCGCTCTCTCCGCCGCCGATGGACGAACAAGGGGTGCTCACCCGCCTGATGCGTGCACGGCAACTGCACGCCGTGTTCCAGCCGATCGCGGACCTTCGCACCGGCGGCATCTTCGGCTACGAGGCCCTGATCCGCGGCCCGGCCGGCACGCCGCTGCAGTCGCCCGACGCCCTGCTGGGGCTTGCCGCCCGCTGCGGTCGGCTGCCGGAATTCGAGCTTTTCTGCGTCGAGACTGCGCTGGCCGACTGGCGCCGCAGCGGCACCACCGGCCGGCTGTTCGTCAATCTGGCGGCGGATGCGCTGGTGCATGCGCTGCAGCACCACGGACGCGATGCCCTAGTGGCCCGGCTGCAGGCCCACCGGTGCGACCCGCGCACGCTGGTGGTGGAGATCACCGAGCACACCCGCGCCACCGACATCGCCGCGCTGCGCGAGGCGGCGCAGCAGTTGCGTAGCTCCGGCATCGCGCTGGCGCTCGACGACTTCGGCAGCGACCACTCCAACCTGCGGATGTGGTCGGAGCTGCGGCCGGACATCGTGAAGATCGACAAGTTCTTCGTGCGGTCGCCCGGCAGCGCCGACGGCGGCAGCGGCCATCTGGAGCACCTGCAGATCCTGCAGGCGATCAAGAGCATCGCCGACGTGTTCGGCACCACGCTGGTGGCCGAGGGCATCGAGACCGCCGAGGACCTGCAGGTGCTGCGCACGCTGCGCATTCCCTATGGTCAAGGCTACTGGCTGGGTCGCCCGGCGCCGCGGCCGGCGCTGCAGGTCGAGGCTCCGGCGCGGCAGTTGCTGGAGGCGCGCGAGCCCGCCGACATGCCGCCTGCCGCCGGCACGCGCCCGGGCGTGCTGCGCCACCTGAATGTGATCGCGGCGCCGGTGGTCGGCCTGACCACCACCAACAATGCGCTGGCGGACATCTTTCACGAGCGGACCGATCTGCACGCGGTGGCGGTGGTGAGCGAAGACCGGCCGGTGGCGGTGATCAACCGCCAGCAGTTCATGAACCATTACGCCACCCTGTACTTTCGCGAGGTGCACGGCCGCAAGCCCTGCATCGCCTATGCCAACCACGCGCCCCGGGTGGTGGAGCGCGACTACGACGTGGACGACCTGATCGGCATCCTGACCTCGCAGGACCAGCGCTACCTGAGCGACGGCTTCATCGTCACCGAAGGCGGACGCTACATCGGCCTCGGCACCGGCGACCAGCTGGTGCGCACGGTGTCGGAGGCGCGCATCGAGGCGGCACGCCATGCCAATCCGCTGACCTTCCTGCCCGGCAACATCCCGATCAACCTGCAGATCGAGCGGCTGCTGGACCGCGGGGCGGAGTTCGTCGCCTGCCATGCCGACCTGAACGACTTCAAGCCCTTCAACGACTGCTACGGCTACTGGCGCGGCGACGAGATGATCCGCCTGGCGGCGCGGCTGGTGGTGCAGCACTGCGACGCGCGCCACGACTTCGTCGGCCATGTGGGCGGCGACGATTTCATGCTGCTCTTCCAGAGCAGCGACTGGCAGGCGCGCTGCGAACGCATCGTGGACGAGTTCGCGCAGCAGGCGCTGCCGCTGTTCGACCCAGCGGCGCGTGCGGCGGGCGGCATCCACGCCGAGGACCGCCAGGGACTGCCGCGCTTCTTCCCCTGCACCACGCTGTCGATCGGGGCGGTGCGGGTGCGCCGCGGCGTGTTCCGCCATGCCGATGCGGTCGGCAGCGCCGCCGCCCTCGCCAAGCACGACGCGAAGCGGCTGCGGGTGGGCGTGCACATCCACGAACCGCAGGGGTGCCGGCCGGCGCGGGCCTGACCGGCGGAGCCGCCCACGCAGCGGGTGCGGACACCCGCTACCCGCTCTTACGTCCCCTCGGCGCTACGGCGTTAGGATGGCCGGTCGCTGCGGCCGCCTTCCCGACGACCCTTGCGCCATCGCCTCCGCGTCGCCGGCACGGCGATGCCGGTCCCGACGTGTGCGCCGCGTCCCCGGTCTGCCGACCGACCTGCCGAAAGCATCCTCCCCCCATGCTCGACCGTCGATCCTTCGTCCGCGCCGCCGCCGCATCCGCCGCGTGGGCCTCGCTGGGCTCCGCCGCCCACGCCCAGACCCGCCCTGCTTCGCAGCTCGCCCTGTCCGCCCCCCGGCCGTTCACCTTCGACCTGCTGACCGAGGAAGCACAGGCCCTCGCCGCCGCCCCCTATGCGGGCAGCGGCAGCCTACCCCGCGACGTGCTGGAGCGCATCGACTACGAACAACACGGCAAGATCAAGTTCGCGACCGACGCCGCACTGTTCGCCAAAGGCCCCGGCGCCTTTCCGGTGACGTTTTTCCACCTCGGCCGCTTCTTCCAGTTCCCGGTGCAGATGCATGTGCTGGAACGCAACGGCGGCGACATCTTTTCGCGCGAGATCGTCTACGACCCGGCGATCTTCGACATGCCGGCCGACAGCCCGGCCCGCGCGCTGCCGCAGGGCGCCGGCTTCGCGGGTTTCCGGTTCCAGGAAAGCCGGCTGGGCGATCAGAAGAAGCTGGACTGGCGCAACAACGACTGGGTCGCCTTCCTGGGCGCCTCGTACTTCCGTGCGATCGGCGAGCTCTACCAGTACGGCCTGTCGGCACGCGGCATCGCCATCGACGCCGCCGTGCCCGGCCGCGACGAGGAGTTCCCCAACTTCACCCGCTTCTATTTCGACCCGCCGGCCGACGGCGGCGACACCGTCGTGGTGCATGCGCTGCTCGACGGGCCGAGCATCACCGGCGCCTACAAGTTCGTGATGCAGCGCGGCAAGGCGGTGGTGATGGACATCGAGAAGCGGCTGTTTCTGCGGAAGGACGTGGCGCGGCTCGGGATCGCCCCGCTCACCTCGATGTACTGGTATTCCGAGACTGCCAAGCCGACCGCGATCGACTGGCGGCCGGAAGTGCACGACTCCGACGGCCTGGCGCTCTGGACCGGCAGCGGCGAACGGGTGTGGCGCCCGCTGAACAACCCGGCGGCGACCACCACCTCGGCCTTTGCCGACCGGCAGCCGAAGGGCTTCGGGCTGCTGCAGCGCGACCGGAATTTCGACCATTACCTCGACGGCGTGTACTACGACCGCCGGCCGAGCCTCTGGGTCGAGCCGGTCGGCGACTGGGGCGAGGGCGAGGTGCAGCTGCTGGAGATCCCGACCGACGACGAGATCCACGACAACACCGTCGCCTTCTGGGTGCCCAAGGCGCAGGCCAAAGCCGGCGATCGCTACACCGTCCGCTACCGGCTGCACTGGACCGACCGGGAGCCCTACCCCTCGCCGCTTGCGCAGTGCGTGGCGACCCGGCTCGGCCGCGGCGGACAGCCGGGCCAGCCGCGGCCGCCGGGCATCCGCAAGTTCATGGTGGAATTTCTCGGCGGCCCGCTGTCGTCGCTGCCGTTTGGCACCAAGCCCGAGGCCGTCCTGAGCGCAACGAAGGGCACCTTCTCCTATGTCTTCACCGAGGCGGTGCCCAACGGCGTGGCCGGCCACTGGCGCGCCCAATTCGACTACACGCCGGACGGCAGCGACCCGGTCGATCTGCGCCTATACCTGAAGCTCGGCGACCAGACGCTGTCGGAAACCTGGATCTTCCAGCTGCGCAGCTTCGCCGGCTGACCGACCGTGCAGCCGCGCGGCCGGCGCGGCATCCGGCCACCCCGGTCGGCGGTGCCTACTGGACGGGCGCGCCGCCCTGGAACCAGCGGCCGAGCGTCGCCCGCTCCGCATCGGTGATCTGGGTGGCGTTGTTGAGCGGCATCGTCTTCGCGACCACTGCCTGCTGGTAGACCGCCTGCGCGTGGAGCTTGACCTGTTCGGGCGTGTCGAGCCGCACGTTCTTCATCTGCATCGCGGCACCGTGGCACTGGGTGCAGCGCTGGGCGAGGATGGGCTGCACTTCGGCATAAGAAACGGCCTTTGCGCCCGTCCCTCCTGCGCCAGCAGCTACTGAATTCATAGCAACTGGTGCCGGCCGCAGCGCCCATACGACGGCAGCGATCACCGCCACCCCGACCAGCGCGTACGGCAGCGGATGGCGGTTGCGGCCGAGCTTCCAGCCGTGGCGCAGCACGAAGAACTGCCGGATCGCCGCTCCGGCGAACATCATCGCGATCAGCACCGCCCAGTTGTGCGGATGGCTGTAGGTGAAGCTGTAGTGGTTGCTGAGCATCGCGAACAGCACCGGCAGCGTGAAATACGTGTTGTGCACGCTGCGCTGCTTGCCGCGCTTGCCATGCACCGGATCGACCGGCTCGCTAGCCTTGATCGCGGCGATCACCTTCTTCTGGCCGGGAATGATCCAGAAGAACACGTTGGCGCTCATCGCCGTAGCGATCATCGCGCCGACCAGCAGGAAGGCCGCCCGCCCGGCGAACCAGTGGCAGGCCAGCCACGACGCCGCACAGACCAGCACTGCCACCAGCGCACCGACGATGCGGTCACCGTTCCTGCGGTGGCCGAACAGCTGGCAGATGCCGTCGTACAGCATCCAGAACACCACCAGGAACGACAGCGCCACCGCGATCGCGGCGCCCGGCTGCCAGTCCACCAGCGACTTGTCGATCAGGTAGGTGCCCGCGCTCCACAGGTACGACACGGTGAAGAGCGAGAAGCCCGACAGCCAGGTGCTGTAGCTCTCCCAGTAGAACCAGTGCAGGTGCTTCGGCAGCGCGGGCGGCGACACGGCGAACTTCACCGGGTGGTAGAAACCGCCGCCGTGCACCGCCCAGAGTTCGCCGGTCACGCCCTGTCGCTTCAGCTCCGGGTCCTCCGGCGGTGTGAGGCTGCTGTCGAGAAAGACGAAATAGAAGGAGGAGCCGACCCAGGCGATCGCGGTGATCACATGGATCCAGCGCAGCAGCAGGTTGGCCCAGTCGAGCAGGTAGCTTTCCATGGCGGAGGGGCGGACGGGGGGCCCGCCGTGACGGTCGTTCGACGAAACCTGCTCACCACCGCGGGCGCTCTGAGCAGCATGGGCCGCGAACCTGGCGCTTCGGGCGCCCGCTCCGCTGCGGCTGAAATGGGTGACAGGAGTGTATGCAATCTGGGCCGGTCCAGCGGCGCCGGACTAACCCTCGGGAACGGCCTGCCGTTCCTGCCCGAGGTTTTGCAATAACTGTGCCGCCACCGCGACGGCGATGACTTCCGGCTCCTTGCCGGCGATGCCCGGCACGCCGATCGGGCAGGTGACGTGGCGCAGTTCCGCCTCGGTGAAACCGCGGGCCTCCAGCCGTTGCCGGAAGGTGGCCCATTTGGTGCGGCTGCCGATCAGCCCGACGAACGGCAGGTCGGCCTGCGCCCGCTGGCGCCGCAGGCAGGCCGCGACGATGTCGAGGTCCTCGGCGTGGCTGAAGCTCATGATCAGCACCCGGCTGCCGTCGGCGAGTGGCGCGACCGCGGCCTGCACCGGTTCGGAATGCTCGCAGACCACGCCGGCCGGCGTGTCCGGCGGAAAGATGCCGTCGCGGCTGTCGATCCAGGTCAGGGCGAACGGCAGCGGCGCCAGCACCCGCGCGATCGCGGCCCCGACGTGGCCGCCGCCGAACAGGGCGACCGGGGCGCGCAACGGCGCCAGCGTCTCCCGCCACCGTGCGCCGTCGGCCGACCCGAGCCGGTCGTAGGCCAGGTGCACCACGCCGCCGCAGCACTGCCCCAGCGATGGGCCCAATGCGTAGCGCACCGTGCCGCCCTCCGGTGCCGGGGCCTGCGCGAGGCGCCGGCGGGCCTCGGCGATGGCGTCGAATTCCAGCCGGCCACCTCCGATCGTGCCCTCGGCGGCGTCGGCGAAGACCAACATCCACGCCCCCGGCCCGCGCGGCACCGAGCCCTGTGCCTGCACCACCCGCACCAGCACCGCCGGTGCACCTTCGTGCAGCCGCCGTTCGCACCGTTGCCACAGCCTGTCCATCGGCATCGTTCCTCCTGCACCGCAGCCGGCGCTCTGCCACACTCGCGGCCTCGCCGCCGCACCTTGTCGCCACCCGCACGCACCATGCCGATCTGTTCCCTGCGCCGTCTCTGGGTCGCCACGGCTGCGGCCGCCACGACCGCCGTCGGCGCCCTGCTGTCGGCCTGCCGGAACGCCCCGCCGCCGGAGCCGCCACCGCCTGCACCGCCGGCCGCGCCGCCCGCGGTGATCGGGCCGGTGCCGGCGGAAAAAGGCTCCGCACGCATCTCGGCGGCGACCAACAACCGCGCCTACCGGCAGGACGGCGCCACGCACCTGTACGGCCTGAACGCCGACCGCATCTACAAGGGCCGGCTGCCGCCGCTCCTCTACGCCGTCGGCACGCTGCAGATCCACCTCGACGCCACCGGCAAGGTCACCGGCCTCACCTGGATGCGGGCGCCGCGCCATGCGCCGGAGGTGGTGGCCGAGATCGAACGCACGGTGCGCCGTGCCTCGCCGTTCCCGGCACCGGCCCGCATCGGCAAGATGACCTATACCGACACTTGGCTCTGGGACAAGAGCGGCCGCTTCCAGCTCGACACCCTGACCGAGGGCCAGAACTGAAACGCCGTCCTCAGCTGCCCCGGTAGGTGGAATAGCTCCACGGGCTCACCAGCAGCGGCACATGGTAGTGCTGCGTCGCATCGGCGATGCCGAAATCGATCGCCACCCGGCCCAGGAAGGTCGGCTGCGGCAGCGCGATGCCCCGCGCCGCGAAGTAGCCCTCGACATCGAACACCAGCCGATAGGTGCCGGTGCGCAGGCTGTCGGCGTCGTACAGCGGCGCATCCGCGCGGCCGTCGGCGTTGAGTACGAAACGGCGGACCAGCGTGGCGGCCTCGCCGTCGGTGGTGTAGAGCGCAGCGGACATGCCGGCGGCCGGGCAGCCGTGCATCGTGTCGAGGACGTGGGTGCTGAGGCCCATGGGCACTCTCCTTGCAAGCGTGAGGAATGCGACCTACCTGCCGAAGCACGGCAGGGCTCGCGGCGGTCGACCAAAGTGTATACACTTTTGGACTGAAACTCCCTCGCTCATTCTTCCTCAATGGACACCACACCCGCCGGCTCCTCGACCGCGGCGATCGTCGAATCCCTGACCCGCGCGATCGTCGAACACCGGCTCCAGCCCGGCGCCAAGCTCGCGGAGCAGAAGCTCGCCGATCACTTCGGTGTCTCGCGCACGCTGGTCCGCCAGGCGCTGTTCCAGCTCGCGCAGAACCGGCTGGTGACGCTCGAGCCGGCGCGCGGCGCCTTCGTCTCTGCCCCGTCGGCCGACGAGGCGCGCCAGGTGTTCGCGGTGCGCCGCATGGTCGAGGCCGGCATGACCCGCGCATTCGTCCAGTCCGCCAGCCCCACGCAGATCAAGGCGCTACGGTCGCACGTGGCGCTCGAAAAGGCCGCCGTCGAGCGCGGCGACGTGCCCGAACGCACCGCCCTGCTCGGCGACTTCCACGTCCGCATGGCCGAGCTGATGGGCAACGAGGTGCTTGCGCAGCTGCTGCAGGACCTGCTGTCGCGCTGTGCCCTGATCACGCTGATGTACCAGTCCTCCAGCGCAGCCGCCCATTCCTACGAGGAGCATGCCGACATCGTGAAGGCGCTGGCGGCGCGCGACGAGGAACGGGCGGTCCGGCTGATGCAGGAGCACCTGCTGCACGTCGAGCAGAGCCTGTCCCTCGACCGCCGCCCGCCCACCAGCGACATCGCCGCGGCCCTGGCCTGATGCCGCCGCCCCACCCTTTCCCCTTCCCCGCTGCCGATACGTCCATGACCCTGTACGACTCGACGCTCCCCTACCCGCGCGACCTCGTCGGCTACGGCCGCAACCCGCCGCATGCCAACTGGCCGGGCGGCGCCCGCATCGCGGTGCAGTTCGTCCTCAACTACGAGGAAGGCGGCGAGAACGCCACGTTGCACGGCGATGCCGGCTCCGAGCAGTTCCTGTCGGAGATGTTCAACCCGCCGGCCTTCCCCGACCGGCACCTGAGCATGGAAGGCATTTACGAATACGGCTCGCGGGTCGGTGTCTGGCGGCTGCTGCGGGAGTTCGAGCAGCGCGGTCTGCCGCTGACGGTGTTCGGTGTCGGCATGGCGCTCGCCCGCCACCCCGAACTGACGCAGGCGCTGGCCGCCGCCGGCCACGAGATCGCCTGCCACGGCTGGCGCTGGATCCACTACCAGACCATCGACGAGTCGACCGAGCGCGAACACGTCCGGCTCGGGCTCGACACCATCGAGCGGCTGACCGGCGTGCGGCCGCTCGGCTGGTACACCGGCCGCGACAGCCCGCGCACCCGCCGGCTGGTCGCCGACGAAGGCAGCACGCTCTACGACAGCGACTACTACGGCGACGATCTGCCGTTCTGGATGAAGGTCCGCAAGACCGACGGCAGCACCGTGCCGCGGCTCGTGGTGCCGTACACGCTCGACACCAACGACATGCGCTTCGCCTTGCCGCAGGGTTTCGCGCAGGCCGAGGATTTCTTCGTCTACCTGCGCGACAGCTTCGACGCGCTCTATGCCGAGGGCGACGACGCGCCCAAGATGATGAGCGTAGGCATGCACTGCCGCCTGCTCGGCCGCCCGGGCCGCATCGTGGCGCTGCAGAAGTTCCTCGACCACATCGCGCGGCACGACCGCGTCTGGGTCTGCCGGCGGCTCGACATCGCCCGCCACTGGCAGCACGTCCACCCCTGTCCCGAAGCCGCCTGACATGCCGTACCTCACCCTCGCCCAGCTCAATGCCGCCACGCCCGCCGACGCCGCGGCCCTGCTCGACGGCCTGTACGAACATTCGCCCTGGATCGTCGAGCAGACGGTCCATGCCGCCCGCGGGCCGTTCCGCTCGCTGGCCGGGTTCAAGCACGCGCTCGCCCGCACGGTCGCGCAGGCGCCGGCGGAAGCCCAGCTCGCGCTGATCCGCGCCCACCCGGAGCTCGCGGGCAAGGCGATGGTCGCCAACACCCTGACCGCCGAATCGACGAACGAGCAGAACAAGGCAGGCCTCACCGCCTGCACCCCGGAAGAGTTCGCCCGCATCCAGCAGCTGAATGCCGACTACAACGAGCGCTTCGGCTTCCCCTTCATCCTGGCGGTGCGGGGCCCTCGCGGCACCGGACTCGGCAAGCGGCAGATCATCGAGACGTTCGCGCGCCGGCTCCAGAATCCGCCCGCCTTCGAGCAGGCCGAGGCGCTGCGCAACATCCACCGCATCGCCGAGATCCGGCTCAACGACAAATTCGGCGTGGAGCCGACGCTCGGCAACGCGGTCTGGGACGACCAGGAGGACCTCGCCCGGTTCAGCGATCCGGGCTTCGCCGAGAAGGGCCAGCTCACCGTCACCTACCTCACCGACGCCCACCGTGCGGCAGCAGCCCGCATCGCCGAACAGATGCGCGACGCGGGCTTCGACGAGGTGCAAACCGACGCCGTCGGCAACGTCGTCGGCATCTACCACGGCACGGACCTGGCGGAGCCGCGGCTCATGACCGGCTCGCACTACGACACGGTGCGCAACGGCGGCAGGTACGACGGCCGCCTCGGCATCTACGTGCCGCTGGCCTGCGTGCGCGAACTGCACCGCGCCGGACGCCGCCTGCCCTTCGGCATCGAACTGGTGGCGTTCGCGGAAGAGGAAGGCCAGCGCTACAAGGCCACCTTCCTGGGCTCCGGCGCCCTGATCGGCGACTTCAAGCCGGCGTGGCTGGACCAGCAGGACGCCGACGGCATCACGATGCGCGAAGCGATGCAGCACGCCGGCCTGCCCGGCACGCTGGAGGCGATCGCGCAGCTCGAACGCGACCCGTCGCGCTACCGCGGCTTCGTCGAGGTGCACATCGAGCAGGGTCCGGTGCTGAACGAACTCGACCTGCCGCTCGGCATCGTCACCTCAATCAACGGCAGCGTGCGCTGTGTCGGCGAAGTGATCGGCACGGCAAGCCATGCCGGCACCACGCCGATGGCCCGCCGGCGCGACGCGGCCGCAGCGGTCGCGGAACTCGCCCTGTTCCTGGAACGGCGCGCCGCGGCCGACGGCGATTCGGTCGGCACCATCGGCATCCTGGAAGTGCCCAACGGCTCAATCAACGTGGTGCCGGGCCGTTGCCGCTTCACCCTCGACATGCGCGCGCCGGTCGATGCCCAGCGCGACGCCCTGGTGGACGACGTGCGTGCCACCCTCCAGGAGATCTGCGCACGGCGCGGCGTCGCTTTCACGCTGGAGGAAACCGAACGCGCCGCCGCCGCGCCCAGCGATCCCGCCTGGCAGGCCCGCTGGGAAGCCGCCGTCGCTGCGCTCGGCGTGCCGCTGCACCGCATGCCGAGCGGCGCCGGCCACGATGCGATGAAACTGCACAAGCGCCTGCCGCAGGCGATGCTGTTCGTGCGGGGCGAGAACTCCGGCATCAGCCACAACCCGCTGGAAAGCACCACGTCCGACGACATGGACCTCGCCGTGCAGGCTTTCCGCCACCTTCTCGACCAACTCGCCGCCGCGTCCGAGGCCTGAACCGATGACCGATCCGATTGCCGACCGCTCCGCTGACTACGCCCGCCTCGACGCCTGGATCGACGCGCATTTCGACGAGGAAGTGCGTTTCCTGCAGGCGCTGGTGCAGGTGCCCACCGATACGCCGCCGGGCAACAACGCCCCGCACGCCGAACGGACGGCGGAGCTGCTGCAGGCCTTCGGCTTCGACGCCGAACGTCATCCGGTGCCCCCGACGGAGGTGCACGACTACGGCATGGAGTCGATCACCAACCTCATCGTGCGGCGGCGCTACGGTGCCGGCGGTCGCACGGTGGCGCTGAATGCGCACGGCGACGTGGTGCCCCCCGGCGAAGGCTGGACGCGCGACCCCTACGGCGGCGAGATCGACGATGGTGCGCTCTACGGACGCGCCGCGGCGGTCAGCAAGAGCGATTTCGCGAGCTTCACCTTCGCCGCGCGGGCACTCGAGGCGCTGGGCGCGCCGCTGCAGGGCGCGCTGGAGCTGCATTTCACCTACGACGAGGAATTCGGCGGGGAACTCGGCCCGGGCTGGCTGCTGCGCCAGGGCCTCACGAAGCCTGATCTGATGATTGCGGCCGGCTTTTCCTACGAGGTGGTCACCGCTCATAACGGCTGCCTGCAGATGGAGGTGACGGTTCACGGCAAGATGGCCCATGCCGCCATCCCGCACACCGGGGTGGATGCGCTGCAGGGTGCGGTCGCGATCCTCGGCCGCCTGTACGCGCTCAACGACGGCTACCGGTGGATCCGGTCGCAGGTGCCGGGCATTGACCATCCCTACCTCAACGTCGGGCGGATCGACGGCGGCACCAACACCAACGTCGTGCCGGGCAAGGTGGTGTTCAAACTCGACCGGCGCATGATTCCCGAGGAGAACCCGGCCGCGGTCGAAGCCGCCATCCGGCAGACCATCGCCGACGCCGCAGCCGGCCTGCCGGGCATCACCGTCGACATCCGGCGGCTCCTGCTGGCCCATGCGATGCAGCCGCTCCCCGGCAACGCGCCGCTGGTCGAAGCGATCCAGCGACACGGCAGAGCGCTGTTCGGCCAGCCGATCCCGGCGATGGGCACGCCGCTCTACACCGACGTGCGGCTCTATGCCGCAGCGGGCATTCCTGGTGTGATCTACGGGGCCGGTCCGCGCACCGTGCTGGAATCGCATGCCAAGCGCGCCGACGAACGCCTGCAGCTCGAAGACCTCCGGCGCGCGACCAAGGTGATCGCCCGCACGCTGCGCGACCTGCTCGCGGCCTGAGCGGCTGCGCTGCTCAAGCGCCCAGCCGTTCGAGCGTGGCGGTGTCGAGCCGGCCGCCGTAGAAGCGCGCCAAGGCCTCGGCGAACAGCGGCTCCTTCGGCACCGCCTGCGCGAACAGCGTCAGGCAGGAGTGCAGTTTCAGGTCATCCGGCGATCCGACGATGGCGTGCGCGGAGCGGCCCGGCACCGCCAGGAGGGCCTCGCAGCATGCGCGTAGCCGTGGCCCCAGGACCGGGTGCGCCGCGTACGCCCGCGCCTCGTCGAACGACGCGAGGGCGTAACGCTGCGCCATCGCGCTCCGCCCCAAGCCGGCGATCTGCGGAAACACGAACCACATCCAATGGCTGCGCTTGCGGCCGGCACGCAGTTCGGCCAAGGCCGTGTCGATGGTGCCGTACTGGGCTTCCAGGAATCGCCCGAGGTGATGAGGATCGTCCATAGCCGTCGTTCCGCTAGAGGCTGATCGGTGGCGGCGCCGGGAATCCGACAGACGCGCAGATCAGCAGACCCGCCATCTCAGATGACCATGCGTTGCACGGTGGTCTGCAGGCCTTCGATGAGCGGCGTCCAGACGATGCCCAGATGCCGTTCGGCGCGCGTCACATCGAGGCGGATCTCCTGCCGCCAGAGCCGTGCCAGCGACGGCGGGATCGGCGGCGGCACGGCGATGTGGCGCAAACCGGCCTTGCTGGCCGCGATTTCGGCGATCTTGAGCGCCGGCGCCAGCAGGCGGGTCTCGATCTTCAGCCGGCGGGCGCCGATCCTGTGTACCGGCACCGCGCCCAGGGCCCGGGCGAAATCCAGTAGATAGCCGTTCCAGGTCGGCGGCTCCGGCAGCGACAGATTGAAGGCCTGGCCGGCAGCACCCGGCGTGCGCAGCGCCGCCAGCACGGCCTGCACGACGTCGCCGACCAACACGGCGTTGCAGCAGCCGTCGCCGCCCTCCCCCAGGTCGCCGATGCGGCGGCTGCGCAGCAGGCGCGCGATCCGCAGGCTCCACTGCGGACTGTCGGGTCCGTAGATGCAGCCCGGCCGCAGGATCACGGTCTGCGGCAGATCGCGCAGCAGGCCCTCGGCCAGGACCTTGGCGCCGCCGTAACTGTCGGCACCGGCAGCGGTGTCGAGCGGCGTGTCCTCACCGACGAGGCCCTCTGCATCGCCGTACACCGCCATGGAACTGAGATAGACCAGGCGTGGCGGATGCTCCATGGCCTGCATCGCGGTCCGGAGTGACGCGGCACAGGCCCGCATCGCGGCTGGACCGCCGGCGGTGCAGTCCACGACGCCCTGCACCCGGTCCAGCGACGCCCGCAGCGCACCGCTGTCGCGCAGGTCGAGCCGCACGGACGGAACCGGTGGTGCCCCCCGCGGCAGATCGCCTGACCGTGTGGCGGCCACCGGCGCTGCCCAGTCGGCCGCGTGCAAGCCCGCCAGCACATGGCGGCCGACGAAGCCGCCTGCCCCCAGCACAAGAATCGGTGTTCGGGTCATGGCGATCCTTGCGCGAGGTCGCGCCGCAGATGGTCGGCCAGCCGCAGCGACAGCGCCACGGCCGTCAAGGTCGGGTTGGCCTGGCTCGAGGTCGGAAATACGGCCGACCCCGCGAGGTAGAGATTGGCGACTTCGTGCACCCGGCAGTCCGCATCGACCACGCTGGTCTGCGGGTCGTCGCCCATCCGGGCCGTGCCGATATGGTGGCCGCCGTAGGCACCGTAGCGGGTCATCTCCTCTTCCACCGTGGCCGGGTCGTAGTCGAAGCGGCCGGTGCCGCTGGCGGCGAAATCGGCCGCGAGCTGCGCCAGCGCCCGCTGCAGCGTGTCGACGTCGTCGGCACCGTAGCGCCAGTCCACGTGCAGGCGCGGCACGCCGTGCGCATCCACCCCGCTGCCGAGGATGACGCGGCTCTCGCGGCGCGGGATCTGCTCGGCATGGAAGTCGAGGCTGTAGCGCGGACTGCGCGGATGCACGATGACCGACGGGAACTTGCGTTCGGCCAGCGTGCGGTAGCGCAGCCAGTGCGCGAAGAACCGAGCGGTACGCGGCATGTCGGCCACCACGTTGCGCAGGTGGGCCAGCGTGCCGCCCAGGCCGCCCGCGTGTCCCCCGTGCAAACGCTTGCCGTACTCGTAGGGGATGAGTGCCTTGGCCAGATACAGCATCGACAGCACGCCGGTGCGGTGGGCCGGATCGGTGATGCGCGGATGGTGCAGCCGGGCCACGAAATTGCCCACCCGGAGCGCGTGCTGCGCCTCGGCCGTCAGCGCGAAGCGGCGCCGGCAGTAGACGCCGTCGTCGGCCACGTCGTAGCCGTGCCAGGCCGCGTGGCCCGGTGCCAGCGCGATCGTGCCGATCGTGCCGGCCAGGTGGCACATGTAGTAGCGGCCGACCACGTCGTGTCGATTGCCGACGCCGCGGCCGCTGGCGCCGGGGCTCGCGAGCAGCAGGCGCGGAATTTCCAGCCCCCCGGCCGCCAGCACGTAGCGACGGGCCCGCACGTCCAGCATGCCACCGCCGGCCGTGCGCACCTCGACCCTTGCCAGCCGGTCGCCATCGGCTGCCAGCGGCAGCGCCGATACCGACGCCCCCAGCAGCACCCGCAGGCCCGGCGCGCGCTCCAGCCGGCGGCGCCAGCGGCGGGCGAAATCGGTCGGCAGGCTGAACCGCTCCAGCGTGTCGGTACGGAAGGCGGCGCTGGCGAAGCCTTGTACCAGCGGCCGCCGGGGCGGGTCCGCATCGAAGGCGTCCCGGACGGTGTAGGCGAACGCACCGGCCTCGCACAGACGGTTCGCTTCGGGGTACCAGGGGGCAATGTCGTCGTAGCGGATCGGCCAGCCGCTGTCCGGAATCCAGTCGCGGCGCTCGAAGTCCACCGGGTCGAACGGCATGCAGCGGCCGCCCCAGATGGTGGTAGTGCCGCCCAGCCGGCGCTGCCGGTAACGGTGCGGCGGACTGTGCAGGCGTTCGTCGGCCACCGTGCCGGCGTAGTGATCCTGTACCGCCGCATCCTCGTGTTCGCCGCCGGCCTCCAGCAGCAGGACCGTGCGCCCGCCGTCGGCGAGCGCCAACGCCATCGAGATGCCCGCGGCACCGGCCCCGACGATGCACACATCCGCCTCCAGCGCCTCGCCGGACGGCAGTTGCGCCGCCTGCTGGATCACGACGACGGCCCGTCGTTGCGCCGGCCGAGCAGCGCGTTCTTCAGGCGTCGGTTCTGCCAGCCGCGCAGATAGCGCCGGAATTCCGGATGGTCGTAGCGCGGCAGCCGGCGGATCGCGGCCCAGAAGTAGCCCACGATCATCAGGAAGCCGCCGATGACGAACGGCTTTTCGCGCATGCGGTTGACGCCGGCCGCGATCGCGTACAACGGGTGATAGCCGAGGTACCAGTTGCCGCGGCCCCAGCGCAGCCGGCCGGTGTAGATGTCGCGGTCGGACGATCCCATGATCCGGTGGTGCCACAGCCAAGCCTGCCGGTCGTAGTAGCTGAGCGTTTCCCAGCCCTTCATCGCCGCGGTGTGCACGTCGATGCCGTCCCAGGCCAGGTGCTGCACGAAGCCGCCGATATCCTCGAACGCTTCGCGGCGGTAGAGCTTGAACTGGCCGGCGACCTGCTCGCGCACATGGGTTTCCTCGATGAAGCGGCCGCCCTCGGAGCGGTATACCTTGCCGGACACGGCCGCCAGACGCGGGTTCTCGTCGAGCATGCGCAGCATGTGTTCGATGTAGCGCGGCCCGAACGACATGTCGCCGTCGAGCTTGGCGATCCAGCGCCAGTCGGTATGCCGGATGCGCTCGCGGCCGAAGTCGAAGGCGGCGATCACGCCGCCGCCCAGCTTGCGGAATCCGCGGTCCTGGCGGGGCACCAGCCGGATCCAGGGATGGCGGTCGGCGTATTCCCGTACGATGTCGGGCGTGGCGTCGCGCGAGCCGTCGTCCACCAGGATCCATTCCACCGGCCGCACCGTCTGCGCCACGACCGAATCCAGTGTCAGCCGCAAGTAGCCCGCCTCGTCGCGCACGGGGGAAATGATGACCAGCGGCACCACGCGGGGCGCGACCGCGGGCGGCGACTCCACAGGTTCGAGTTCGGAAGACGGGATCGGGCGGTGCATGGGATGGAGCATCGTGACGGGATGAACGGTGGCGCAGCCGGCGCTGCGCGCATGCTAGCAGTGCCACGCCAGCGCTGGGCTACGATAGCCGGATGCCTTCGTACGCAGCCGCCAACACCGTTCCGGTTCGCGAAAATCGCGCAGGCGCGTGGCACCTCCACGGCACGCTCGCGGCCGTCGAAGCGCGTTGGCGCAGCCTCTGGACGGACTGCCGGGGATACGCGTTCCAGTCGTTCGACTGGCTGTATATCTGGCAGCGCACGCTGGGCGAACCGCTGGGCTGGGCCCCGTGCATCGTGGAGTGGCGCGATCCCGACGGCCGCACCCTCGCGCTCTGGCCCCTCGGACGCCGCCGGGAAGGTCCGCTGCAGGTCCTGTCGTTCCTCGGGGGCGACGTGACGGACTACCACGCACCGCTGCTGCACCCTGCTTACGCCGCCGCCCTGTCGCCCGCTGACGCGCCATACGTCTGGAACGACGTGCTGCGGCAATGCCCGCGCATCGATATCGTCCGGGTGCGCCGGATGCCGATGCAGTTCGCAGACGGCAGCATCAACCCTTTCGCTCGGTTGCCCGGTGCCGCGTCGCACGAAAGCGCCCACGCGGCCCTGCTCCCGGCCGATATCGGCGCCTTCCGCGCCGCCCGGGCCGCAGCGCTTTTCGCCGATACGCGGCGCCAGATGCGGCGCCTGTCCGAGCGCGGCACCCTGCGGATCGAACCGGTGGTGCGGGCGGGTGATCAGGCCCGCGTCTGGCAGGCGCTGGTGGCGCAGAAGTCCCGCCGGTGGCGCGATACCGGCGCACCCGACGGCTTCGCCCATCCGGAGCTGGTGGCCTTCTACCAGGGGCTAACCGACGGGCCGCTGCAGGACATGCAGGCCGTGCTGTCGGCCCTGTACTTGGACAACCTGCCGATCGCCACCCACTGGGGCCTGCGGTGCGGCAACCGTTTCTACTGGCTGATGCCGGCCTACGATGCGGACTGGTCCCGTTATTCGCCGGGCCGGCTGTTGATGGAAGCGGTCATCGGCCATTGCATCGACGCAGGGCTGGCCGTGTTCGATCTGACGGTCGGCGACGAGCCCTACAAGCTGCAGTGGGCTGACACGCACATGCCGATGGTCGATCTGCTGCAGGCCCGCAGCCTACCCGGCCGCATGGCCGTGCAGCTGACCCGGCTGCGCGCCCGCGCCCGCGACGTGCCGGCCCTGCGCAAGGGCGTGCA
This sequence comes from uncultured Xylophilus sp., assembly GCA_913776965.1. Classification (GTDB taxonomy): domain Bacteria; phylum Pseudomonadota; class Gammaproteobacteria; order Burkholderiales; family Burkholderiaceae_C; genus Xylophilus. The sequence goes on along the minus strand of CAJYQL010000124.1, from coordinate 16,749 downwards.
GTGGATCAAGGGCTGGCGGAGTCGCCGCCGCTGAGCCAGACGTCGAGTGCCGCACCGACCGGCAGCACCTGGCAACCGGCATCGATTGCCGCCGCAACCGCCCCGTGGAGCATCTTCGGCGTACAGCCGTACGGCCCCGGATCGGACTCCACCTCGTGCGTGTTGACGACGAGCCAGCCGTGGCCTCGCACGGTCGCAGCGAGCCGATCGGCATAGGAGACACCGTCGGGTGCGCTGCGGTAGAGGCGATGCGACCGGAGCGCATCGCGGTCGGCCGTACCGCACTGCGCTCCGCCCCCCGTGATGCGCATCGAGCGGAAACGCTGCGCGCAGATGTCCCGGGCGCCCCAGCCGTAGGCGCCGAAGGGATAGGCGAAGTCGAGCTGCGTCGTGTCGACACCCAGATCCGCCAGGAAAGCCGCGTTCCGGTCCAGTTCCTCCCGCAAGGCGGCTGCACCCAGCGTGTCGCACCGTACATGCGAGAAACCGTGACAGCCGAGTTGGTGGCCGGACGCGAGCAGTTGCCGGAGTGCCGCGACGCTATGGCACGGGCGCCCCAGTTCCGGCCGGTCGGTCAGCCCGCCGGCCACGTAGTACGTGCCGCGCACGCCGAGCTGCTCCAGCACCTCTGCGCCCGCCTCACAGGCCGACAGCGGCGCATCGTCGAACGTGAAGCTCACCATCGGACCGTGCCCCTGCAGCCGCAACGGCCGGCGGACCCAGTGGCGCGACAGCCAGCGGCCCGCGCGCAGCGACAGTGCGTCACCCATGCGAACGACTCCTGATGATGGTGGTGGAGGCCCTCACCGGATCCTCTCGTAGCGCAGCTGGTCGAGCTGCTGGCGGGCACGGTTTCTACCGGTCATGTTCTCGAAGGTGTAGTTCATGCCGAGCCGCACGGCATTGCGCGCGAAACCGGTGCCGTTCGAGAAAGCCGGGTCCGGACGGAAATACTCGCGCGACCCTTCGAGCCGCAGCAGCAGCTGGGGCGTGGCAGCGTACTCCATCAGCGCCGTCAGCCGCGACACCCGGTCGCGCCCGGTGGCGCCGATGCCGTTGACGTCCTCGAACGACTGGTACTTCTGCAGCTCGTAGGAGCCGGTCAGGGAAAACCGCGTCTTCGCCGTCGCGTCCCAGATGCCGCGTGCTGAAATGCCGGACGACACCACGTAGAGCCGCAGGTCGGCCTGGTCGTTGGACTGCGGGCGATTGAAGCCGCGCAAGCTGAACTGCGTCTTCGCGGAGTAGCGCCAGTCCGCGCCGAGTTCGGTCGCAATCAGCTGGGTGTTGCGGTTCGCCAAGCTCGCGAAACGCCGGTCGAGCCGCCCGATGCGGCCGATGACGATGGTGTTCTCGGTGTAGCGCCATGCCACCTCGGCAAAGGCTTCCCGGTCGGTAAAGCCGGAGTCGATGGCCGCGATCTGCTCGGCCGACCGCTGGGGAAAATTCACCTCCGTCTGCCGCACCCCGACCGACAACACCGATTTGGTGCCCGAGGTATAGGTCAGGGCCAGTCGCAGACCACGGTCCTGGCTGTCGTAGCGCTGCGCAAGCCCCGCATCGTCGTAGCGCAGCGACTTTTCGCTGTAGGTAACCGGCAGGTCCAGCTGCGGCGTGATGCGCAGCGCCACTTCGACCAGATCCTCCTGGTTGCGCGGCGTCTCCAGCTGGGTGAAGCGGCCGGCGTAGTAGTTGTAGAGCCGCTGGTCGAACCGGTGGCGCAGCCGGCCGCGCAGCCACTGGCCGAATTCCCACTGGTAGAGCGCGTCGAACTGCTTCTGGGTGTGGTCGAGCGAGTCGATCGCCTGGTAGTCCTGGCGCGACGCCGCTCCGCTGATCGCGAGGAAGCTGCGGTCGGACGGCAGCGGCATCCGGATCGCCGCACCGACGTTGGTGGTGTGGATCGTGTCGCTGCGGTTGAATGGGTCGGGACTGCCCCGCGGGAACAGGAACGGGTTGTCCACACCCTCGACACCCTTGCCGACCTCGACCGCATACTCGGTCGTGGCACCGCCCGCAAAGGGCACGAACGCGAGCAGGCAGCCGAGCGCGGCCGACCGCTGGCGTCGGCGAAGCCGGGCGGACACGGCCGGGCGCACCGTCACGGCGCGACCACCTCGTACCAGGGGCTGGTCTGGGACGGTTCGGCCTGCAGCTGCAGCGTCAGCACGCCGTCGGCCACACGCACCTTGTCCGCTGCGAGCGCCGGTAACCGCCGCCCTGCACCGTCGAGCGGATAGACCGCGACCTGGCGCAGCTGCGTGGCGAAACGCAGCTGCATCGGCACCCGCTCGATCCAGACCGGTCCCACCGTGTCGCGCGAGCCGCCGTTCTTGCCGCGGGCATTCGGATCGGGCTCGAACGTCCAGCGCTGCGCCTCGCCCCGGTAGCGCACCAGATCGGTCGGCCGCGGCGGCGAAGATCCGGGCTGGGTGCCGCGCACCGCCGAGCCGATCGCGACCAGCAGCCGGCGCGACGCCCCGACCGTCTGGCCGTCCAGGCTCGCCAGCGTCACGGCCGCGAAGCCCCGCGCCTCGCGTGCCAGCTCGACTGACGCTGTGGAATCGCCGAGGCGGCCCTGCGTGCCGGCCATCCCGAAGAAGCCACGGATCTGCGGCGCACGGAGCAGCAGCGTGCCGCGCGTGCGGTCCGCCTCCAGCGCGGCATCGCGCAACAGCGGCAGCGTGTCGAGCCGCTGCGTCAGCGGCGCGGCGCCTTCGGGTACGACCATCGCGATCCGCCGCTGCAAGGCCAGCGATGGGGTGATGCCGTAGCGGCTGGCGAGCCAGCGCTCGAACGCGGCATATTCGCCGGACGCCCCGATGGCGAGCCGCGCGGCGGCCGGCAGCGGTACCTCCAGCCGGTCGCGCAGCGGTGCCACCAAGGGCGTGCGAAACAGCTGGGCGGCCGTGCCGACGAGGGCGTATTTGCCCCACTCTCCGGCTAACGTGAAACCGACCGGTGCCTCGTTCCAGAGGTCGCCGTCCATATAGTCGAAGAGGAACAGGCCGTCCCAATCCTGCAGCGCCGCCACCGCGGCGATCAGCGGCGCGGCCTCGGAACCCTGCCGGTTCGGAAAGGGCTGGCTGTACTCGCTGACGACGAAGGGCTTGCGCCGGTCCCGGCGGAACGCGAGTGCGAGCAGCATGTCCTGCTCCTTCGCCGCGCCGAGCGACACATCGCGGATGCGCCAGTTGTACGGATCCCAGTCGGTCCCAGGGAAGTCCGGGTGGTCGGCGTAGTAGTGCTCGTCGATGTAGTCCTGGCCTTCGTTGGAATCGAAGTTGAGGACCCCGCCGTAGCCCATCTGCGTGCCGGTGACCGGCACCAGGGCGTCGGTCTCTTCGTGGACCACCCGCCGCATGCGGTCGAAATAGCGGCGATCCGTGTCGGCCAGGAAGCGCAGGAAGTCGGCGGTGCGCAGCGCCCGTCCGGTCGGGGCCGGCTCGTCGGCCGCCGCCGAGCCGAGCAGGTCGCGCGACAGCGTCTTGACCCGGCTCTCCAGTTTCTGGAGCACCTGCGTGAAAGACGCAGACCCCGGGCCCTGCGCATCATGCGGCGACAGCAGGTCGATCGGGCCCGAAGGGCCGGCACAGCTGCCCCAGGCACTGCAGGCCGCGCCGGCCGAGCCGTAACGCTGCACCACCCACTGCTGCCACTGCCGCTGCAGTTCGGGCGCATAGGCCGCAGGCACCGCGGCCTGCCATTCGCGGCGCTGCCAGGCGCCCAGCAGCGATGCTTCGTTGCTGATCTCGACCATCGCGAGCGAAGGCTGACCGCTCAGGCCCAGGCCGCGGATCAGCTGGCGGGCGTACGTCTCCTGCAGCGCGATCATGCGCGGCGTGTAGATGTACAGGGGCGAGGTGTGCGGCGCGGCCGCGGCACCGCCGTCGAGCGCCGGCACGCCGTCCACCGCCGGACGGAAGCGGTAGCCGACCCGCAGGTTCAGGTTGACGTAGATGCCTTCCCGCGCGAGCGCGTCCACGAAGCCGCGCAGCCGCTCGACCGCGGCCGGCTGGAAGGTGGGAAACGGCCCGGGCGTCAGCACGCTGCGCGGCGGGTCGACCCGCGTGTCCGGCGCCGAATCGAGGTGGTGCAGGCGCACCGCGTTGAAGCCGAGCTTGCGCAGGCGCCGTGCCAGCCGCGGCGCATCGGCCGCCGACGGGAAATTGGCGGCGAAGGACAGGTTCACACCGTAGAGCCGCAGCCGTTCGTCGTCCGCCGTGCCGGGCCGGCCGTCGGCGCCCACCCGCCAGAAATGCCCGTCGCGCGCGACCATGCGCGACGCGGCATCGAGCGGCCGGTTCATGGCGGAACGGTCGGGCGCGCCGCCGAGCGTGTCTTCGGAAACCGCGAACCGATAGAAAGGGACACCGGCTCCGTCCTGCACATACGCGGCAGGCTGGGCGGTCGCGGCGCCGGCGACAAGCGCGGCGCCCAGTGCCGCCCATGCGGCCAGAACCAGGCGACCCGTCACGGCCGGCCCTCCACCGCGGTTGCGCTGCTGCGTGCGACCACCAGCCGCGACGAGACGATCACCGAGGAATACAGAAACAGGATGGTGTGGAACAAAGTGCCGCGGAACATTTCGCTCTCGGTTATGTTGCTGACCAGCAGGATGGCGAACAAGGCGCTGAACAACGCGCCGTCCTCCCGGTCGAAGGACAGAAGCCGGCCCAGCTGGGCCGCATGCCAGCCGAACACGCCCACCGCCAGCAGCAGCCCGACGACACCCAGTTCGTTGAGCAGGTCGAGGTAGCCGTTGTGGGCCTGCAGCGGGATCCAGTAGAGCGCGTCGATGATGTACTGCGACGGACTGCCCTCGCCCAGCCAGAACGATCCGTAGCCGATGCCGAAGAACGGATGCCGCTGGACTTCGAGCATCACCAGTTCCCAGATCGCGGTCCGCCCGGTCAGGTCCGACTGCTTGTTGAAGATGAGGCCGATCGATCCCGCGATGTCGTCCCAGGTCGGCAGGCGGCCGGTGACCGTGTGGAACAGGTGCACGCCCAGCCCGAGCAGGACCGCCGTCGCGAAAATCAGAACCCACCACGGCCGCCGGACCGTCAGGTATCGACGGCGCAGCATCAGGTACACCGTGGCGCCCAGGACGGTTACCAGGATGGAGGTGCTGCTCTTGGCCATCAGCAGCATCCCGAGGCTCAGCACCGCCGCCGCGACGCAGGCGCCGCGGGGCAGCCAGCCGCCGACCAGGGCTTCGCGCAACCAGAGCAGCAGGCTGATCGCCGCGATCATGCCGAGCGTGTTCTTCTGCGACATGGCGCCGCGCCAGGCGTTGCCGAGTTCGCGGTCGATGCCCAGCGTCGGATTGACCACCACCACCACCGCCGACAGCACGAGCAGCGCCGTCAGCGTGCCGGCGAGCGTCCGCAGCAACTGGTGTGCACCCCCGACCGGCGGCGCGATCGCCATGCCGACGATCATGAAGCCCGCGAACTGGATGACCTTCTTCAGCGTGACCACCGGATAGGGCGACCAGAGCAGCGTCACCGCGCAGTAGGCGAGCAAGGCGAGCGGCAGCGGATTCATGCCCTGCAGCCGCGGCAGCGACCAGCCGCGGTGGCGCCAGACCATCCAGGCACCGAGCAGGTAGAGGCTGCCGAACTGCACCTGCATCGCCAGCGACCCGGTCGCCAGGCTCACCTCGCCGGCGTCCTCGAACCGGCTGAAATCCAGGCCCGGGGGCAGCAGCGAAAAGCAGAAGCTCAGGGCCACCAGCAACCGGACCACCCAGGTGTCGAACGAAGGGGTATCGCCCTGCGCCGGCAGGCGCAACGTGCCGTCAACCGCCGTATTCATGGTAACGATGGCCCGTCAGGGCACTCAGTTTGCCGACCTGCGCGACGGCGGCGCGCAGCCAGCGCAATCCACGGATGCGCGAGAACGGCCCCAGTACCGCCGCCAGCGCGGCAGCGACCACGGCCTGGACCAGGGCGCGCAGGCCCAGCCAGCCGGCACGCACCCAGCGCGCCAGCCCGTGCCGGCGGGCGATCTCGGAGCGCATGTAGGTCTGGCCCAGCCGGTAGGAGCGGCGCAGCAGCCAGCCGACGGTGGCACGCGCCGGCGGGACCTCTTCCTGCACCGTCGCCTCGTCGCACCAGACCAGGCGGGCGCCGAGTGCCAGCAGTCCATGGAACAACATCGTGTCCTCGGCACCGGTGCGGCCGAAGGCAGGGTCGAACGGACCTTCGCCGGCGGCGTGCACCCGGTCGAGCAGCGACCGCCGGATCAGCACATTCCCGGTGCGGGCGTCGCGGGTCGTGATCGGCGTCCCGGTTGGAAAGCGGGGCCGGTCGAAGAATCCGCCATCGCGCAGCCACGCCGGCGTCGTGGCGACATGTCGGGGTAGCACCGGGCCGAAGACGGCGTCGGCACCGTGGGCCTGCTGGGCCGCGCGCAAGGTGTCGAGCCAGCCGGAGTCCGGCGTTTCGTCGTCGTCGATGAAGGCAACCCATGCGCCCCGCGCCGCCGCAATCGCCGCATTCCGCGCCACGGCGATGTTGGGCACCGGCACATGCAGCGCGTGCAGGGGCAGACGCGCGGACCAGCGGGCGAGCACCGGCGCTGCGGAGGCGTCGGGATCGTTGTCCACCACCACGACCTCGGCGCTGCCGCCGGGCGGCAATTGCGCGGCCAGCGACGCGAGCAGCCCGTCGAGCAATTCCGGCCGGCGGAACGTGCAGATGCACACGCTCACCTGCACAGCGGCATCCGCTGCGTTTGCGCGGTTCACGACGCGCCCTCCGGCCGCAGATCGCGGCGAGCGCGGGGCAGGAGGATGCACCAGATCAGCAGCAGGTCCAAAACCTCCACCACCGCCAGGGCCAGCACGGCGCCCCACACGCCCCAACGCGGGATCGCATAGGCCGACGCGGCGAGCATCGCCACCAAGCACAGGACGCCGCTGACTAGCAGCATGCGGTATCGATTGCCGCTGCTGAGCAGCGCAGAACCGATCCAGCGCGCGGCATTCAGTGCGAAATACCCGCCCCATGCCAGTACCAGCGTCTCGAGACCGGCGTATTTGGCGCCCAGCACATGGGCCTCCAGCCAGGGCAGCGCCAGCCAGAGTACACCCACATAACCGAAAGTCAGCAGCTCCACCCCGATCACCGACGCGATCGTGTAGCGCCCGAGTTCGGCATGCCGCTGCTCGGCGAGCAGCCGCACCGCGTGCGGACGCGCCACCCGCGACCAGGCGAGCACGCATAGGGAGATCGGCATCAGCAGCAGACGCGAGGCATTGAGATCGGCCGAGGCCGCCGCGCCCAGCCACAGGGCAGCCAGGTACAGGTAGCTGTAATTGGTGGCCCAGGCGACCATGGCGCCCGGCAGCGACCAGCGGCCGCGCCGCCAGACCTCGGAGACCGCCGCGCGGTAGGCTGCGCGGTCTTGGGGCGCCGCCGGCCACAGGTCCTGGCGCCGGAGCGCCACCAGGTTGGCGACCGCGAGCATCAGCATCACGGCCGGGAGCGTCAGCGCATGGAACCTGGCGAGCGCGCCCAGGCCGGCAGCTACCGCGAGCGTGTACCAGCCGTCCATCCGCAGCACCGCGAGCGGCCGGCCTTCCATGAACGACACGCTGCGCGCGTACTCCCTCAGCGCAGCGCCATAGACATAGGCCGCGAACGTCAGGCCGAGCAGCAGAGGATGCACATCGGCACCGACCCAGGCGACGACCGCTGCCGCGACCGTGCCGCACAGGAGCGCGAGTGCTGCCGCCAGCCGGCGCTGGTAGTGCGCGAGCCGCAACACCATGGCATGCCGCTCCTGCAGCGGCAGGCCCGATGCGACGGTCGTAAGCGGACCGGTCACGACCGCGTCGAGCACGGTCGCCGCAAAGACGCCCCCGACGTACAACTGGGCGTAGAGCCCGTAGCTGTCTTTGGTGGTCAGCCGGATGAGCAGCAAGCCGACCGCCAGATTGAGCAGGCTCAGCATGCCCTGGTCCAGCAGGGACGCCACCGAATCGGCGATCAGCCGCCGGCCCCGGGGCAGCGTCAGCCCCGGCGTACCCATGACCGCAGCCGCCGCAGCGGACCGCCGCGGCGCGGCCCCGGCTCGCCGCCATCGAACGTGTTGTAGACGACTCCCACCGTCAGGGCACCTGCCGTCGCCATCTGCTCCTCGGCACGGGCGAGATCCTGCAGACGGGTGACATGCTGCCGGCCGACCAGCACGCACTGGCCGACCTGGCGCGCGATGACCTGCGCGTCGGAGGATTGGCCAGCAGCCGGCGTATCGACGATGAACACGTCGAAATCCTCGGAAAACCGCGCCAGCAGCCGCTCCAGCGCAGGCTCGGCGAGGATCTCCAGCGGGTTCGGCGGCTGCGGGCCCGGGCCCAGCACGTGCAACAGCGGGAAGCCCGGTGCCGGCGAGCCGGGCAGGACGGCGGTTCTGCCGGCCAACATGGTCGAGAGCCCTTCGCCCAAGCCGGTACCGAACAGATCGCGCTGGCCCGATGCCCGCAGGTTGGCGTTGACGAGCAGGGTGCGCTGGCCCGACTGCGCGTAGGCCACAGCCAGACTCGCCGCCAGGTAGCTCTTGCCTTCTCCGGCACCCGGACTGACGACCGCCACCGCCAGCTTCGGCAAGGCGCTGAGCCGGATCGACAACTCGGCCCGCACACGGCGCACCGCCTCCGCCTCGCCGGAAAACGGCGACAGCGCGATCGCGAGCGACGGATCGATGCCTGCGGGCGGCTGGAGCGCGGTGGCATAGCGGAACTGCTGCGACAGGACCGACTGCACATCGGCGTCGGTCAGCATCCGCAGCTGAACCGCCGCTTCGCCGAAACGGACGCCGTGCGATTGCTGATGGGCGACGATGCGAGCGACCTGGTCCGGGGTAAGCAGCCCCGCGTGAACGAAACGGTCGCCGATCTTGTCCGGCGATGGCTCGGCGACGCTGGATTCCTGGGGCGTGTTCATGGTCGGACGACGTGCGTGCCGATCTGGCCGAGCACCGGCAACGCGAAACGGCGGTCGAGATCGTCGCGGCTGCGCAGGCGGCGCGTGCCGAACTCCAGCAGCAGCGCCAGCGCCAGTCCGAGCGCCAGTCCGACCGGCACGCTGGCCGCGAGGCTTGCCGCACGTTTAGGCTTGGAGGGCGTGGTGGGCGTCTCCGCAGGCCGGAGGACAGCAAGGTTCACGGCGCTGATGTTGCCAGCCATCAGCAGTTCGTCGTATTTTTGCGTGGCCGCGTTGTAGACGCGTTCCGCGCCTTCGAGTTCGCGCTGGTAAGCGACCAGCCGGTCGCGGTGCTGCTTCTGGTCGAGGATCGTCTGGCGCAGCGCGGCGATCCGCTGCCGAAGTTCGCGCTCCTGCCCCGCCAGTCGGCTCGCGTCGAGCCGCCGGGCTTCGACGGCGGCCCGCGCTTCGCCCGCGAGGCGGGCCTGCAACGCATCGCGTTCGGACACCAGCGCCACCGTGCGCGGATGGTTCGGCCCGAGCACCGTGCGGGCTTCCGATAGCCTGCGCTCCGCATCGCTCAGCTTGGACTTCAGGTCGGTGATCGCCGGCTGACTGGAGATGTCGGGCAGCTGCTCGGGCCGGCTGCTGCGCAACAGTGTGTCGGTCGCCTGCTGGCGGCTTTGCGCCTCCTGGCGCTGGTTCTGGACCGTCGCGAGCGTATTGGTGAGGCCGGACAGTTCGTTGGTGAGGGCCTCATCCCGTTCGTTGAGCGTCACGATGCCGACCTGCTGCTGGTAGCGGGTCTGTTCGTCCTGGATGCGGTTCGCATCCTTGCGCAGTTTTTCCAGCTGCGCGTTGTACTGTTCGCTCCGGGAGCGCGCAGCGTTCGATGCGATCTGTGCGCTCAGTTCCATGTACGAACGCACGATTTCGTTGACGAAATCGCGGGCCTGCTCGGGCTGCTCGGCCGAATACGAGACTTCGATCACCCGGCTGAAGCGCTTGTTTGCCGCCTGGGTGCTCTCGCCGATGCGGCGGACCAGCTGGGCATGGGCGCGCTCCTCGCCCAGACTGGCCACGCTGGCACGGTAGTCGGCCGTCTGGCGCAGGCCCAACCGGTCGATCACCCGCTCGGTCACCGCCTGGCTGGTGAGGATGTCGAGTTGTGTCTGCAGATAGCTCTCGTCGAGCACTGCGGAGAACTGGCGCCCGCCGATCGGATCGGAAGCCTTGTAGTCGATGTAGATGTCAGACGAGGCGGTCCAGGTGCGCGGCACCACCATCAGCACTGCGGCGGTCAGCGCCACCGTGGTGCCGGTCACGACGAGTATCAGGCGCCGGCGCGCGCCGAGCATGGCCCCCAATTGGCTGGACGACAGGCCAGCGCCGCCGGATACGGGAACAGCAGGCGTCACGTCAGAACAGGCTCTCGTTGACGAACACGACATCGCCGGGTTGCACCGGCGCGGCGAGGCCCGACCGTACCGGAGGCTGGGGCACGCCGTCGACGGTGCGGTTGATGTCGATCCGACGGGCCGACGCCCGCAGGTTCATGCCGCCACCGATGGCAATCGCCCGCATGACGGTCATGCCCGGTTCCATCGGATAGGCGCCGGGACGATTGACTTCGCCGTGGATGTAGAAAAGTTTCTTGCGATCCACGTAGACGACGTCGCCGGTCCGCAGTTCGACGTCGAGCGGCGTGCGCTCCGGCAGCCCCGTGCTGTCGCCCAACCGCACCGGGATGCGCTCGCCGTCGCCACCAGCAGCGCCCTCTGCCCGGTCGGGCCGTCGCAGCAGGGTGACCGAAGCGTCGGCCTGCTCAGTCAATCCGCCGGCAGTCGCCAGCAGTTCCAGGACCGTCAGCCGCCCGGGAATTGGGTAACGGCCGGGCTGGCGCACCTCGCCGAGCACCGACACCATCTGGCTGCGCACCTGGATCGCCTCGACCGAGACCTCCGGGCGCAGCAGATAGCCCCCGTTTCGCAAGGCATCGGCGATCCGCGTCGCAACTTCGCCGACGGTCAGGCCCGCCACCGGCACATTGCCGACAAGCGCGACGGCGATCGTGCCTTTCTCGTTGACGCCCACCTCCGCCGACAGATCCGGCTGACCGAACACCGTGACCCGCAGCACGTCGCCCGCACCGACACGGGTGTTGGTGATCGTTGAGGTCGGCAACGCCTGGGTCGCCAGCACGCCAGGTGCGGCCGGCAGCAGGGTATTCGCACGCCCGGGATCGGTCGGCGTTTGCGCGGAGACCGGTGCGGATACAGCCAGCAGGCTCGTCGCGAGCCAGGCCGCCAATAAGAAGGTGCGCCCGGCGAATCGTCCAGACAGCGCAGGAGTGAGGGCCCGACGTTTCGGCATGGAAGGGGCGCAGTTGTTACTAAACTAGTCGGAGGTTTCAGTGTACCAACTCGACCGCCGCAGGCAGGTCCGGACAAGGATGAAGCGATGAAGATTGCCGTCATGGGCGCGGGCTACGTCGGACTGGTGACCGCGGCCTGCTTCGCGGACCTCGGTGTGGACGTGGCCTGCGTGGACACCGACGCCGCGAAGGTGGCACGGCTGCGCAAGGGCCAAATTCCGATCTACGAGCCCGGGCTCGATCTCCTGGTACAGCAGGCCCTCGCGAACGAGCGGCTGCACTTCACCGACGACGCGGCAGAGGCGATCGCAGGCCGCAGCATCGTCTTCATCGCGGTCGGCACGCCGCCGGCGGAAGACGGATCGGCCGACCTGGGCTATGTGCTGTCGGCTGCTCGCAGCATCGGCGCCGCGATGGACGACTTCACGGTGGTGGTCGATAAGAGCACAGTGCCGGTCGGCACGGCCGACCACGTCGGCGACGCCATCCGATCAGCACTGGCGGTACGTGGCGCCAATCCCGGCTTCGCGGTGGTGTCCAACCCGGAGTTCCTGAAGGAAGGCGCCGCCATCGCCGACTTCATGCGGCCCGATCGGGTGGTGCTTGGCCTGCCTGCCGGCCCGGACGGCCAGCGCGCCCGCGCGCTGCTCGACGAGCTGTACGCCCCCCTCACCCGCAACCACCACCGCACGCTCTACATGGACGTGCGCTCGGCCGAACTCACTAAGTACGCCGCCAACGCGATGCTGGCGACGCGCATCAGCTTCATGAACGAGCTGGCCAACCTCGCCGACGCCGTTGGTGCGGATATCGAAGCGGTCCGCCAGGGCATCGGGTCCGACTCCCGGATCGGCTACGACTTCCTGTATGCCGGCACCGGCTACGGCGGCTCCTGCTTTCCAAAGGACATCCGTGCATTGCGCGATACCGGCCGCCAATATGGCGTGACGCTCGACGTGGTGGCGGCCGTGGAAGACGCCAACGCCCGCCAGAAGACGGTGCTGACCCGCAAGATCGTCGCCCGCCTGGGGGAGGATCTGGACGGGCGGCACTTCGCGCTCTGGGGTCTGGCGTTCAAGCCGAACACCGACGACATGCGGGACGCCCCCAGCCGCGACATCGTCCGGGCATTGCTGGAGCGCGGCGCGACCGTGACGGCGTACGACCCGGCAGCGATGGACGAGGCGCGCCATGCGTTCGCGCACGACCTGGCCGACCGGCCCGCCCTGCTCGACCGCCTCGGCTATGCCGACAGCGCCGATGCAGCCCTCGCCTGGGCCGACGCACTGGTGATCGTGACGGAATGGAAGGTGTTCCGCACACCGCATTTCGGTAAGCTGCGCGCGGCCCTGCGCCAGCCACTGGTGTTCGACGGACGGAACCTGTACGCACCCCACCGCATGCAGGCCGAAGGCATCGAATACCACGCGATTGGGCGGGCCGCCGACCGCGCCGGCTAGCGCGGTTACGCCGCCACACATCGCCCGTCTGCTGCGCCGCAGCTTGCACGGGGCGCCGGCGCGGGTAAGCTGTCGCCCCCGCGACCCGCGGCATGCTATAGCCGATCTGCCTTTCAAGATCCTTTCTACGTCTCTCTGTCCTCGGTCCTGCAAGACCGCCCTGCCCATGGCTTCCAACCTCTCCGCCGCCGAACAGGCCCTGCGCGACGCCGCGCGTGAATACCATCGCACGCCGACTCGCGGCAAGATCGCCGTCCAGCCGACCAAGCCGCTGTCGAACCAGCGCGATTTGTCGCTCGCGTATTCGCCGGGCGTCGCCTATCCGTGCCTGGACATCCAGGCCGACCCGCTGGCCGCCTACGACTACACCTCGCGCGGCAATCTGGTGGGCGTGATCACCAACGGCACCGCGGTGCTGGGCCTGGGCGACATCGGACCGCTGGCCGGCAAGCCGGTGATGGAAGGCAAGGGCTGCCTGTTCAAGAAGTTCGCCGGCGTGGACGTGTTCGACATCGAGCTGGCCGAACGCGATCCGGACAAGCTGGTCGAGATCATCGCGGCGATGGAGCCGACGCTCGGCGGCATCAACCTCGAGGACATCAAGGCGCCCGAGTGCTTCTATATCGAGCAGCAGCTGAGCGCCCGGCTGAACATCCCCGTGTTCCACGACGACCAGCACGGCACGGCGATCATCTCGTCGGCCGCACTGCTCAACGGCCTGGAACTGGTCGGCAAGGACATCGGCGCAGTGAAGGTGGCGGTGTCGGGCGCCGGCGCGGCCGCCATCGCCTGCCTGGACGTGATGGTCGGGCTGGGCGTGAAGCGCGAGAACATCTTCGTGGTCGACTCGAAGGGCGTGATCCACAACGGTCGCAGCAACCTCGATGCCTCCAAGCAGCGCTATGCGCAGGCGACCGAGGCCCGCACCCTGGCGGACGTGGTCGACGGCGCCGACGTCTTCCTCGGATGCTCGGCCCCCGGCGTGCTGACCGCCGAGATGGTCAAGACGATGGCCGACAAGCCGATCATCCTGGCGCTCGCCAACCCCGAGCCGGAGATCCGCCCCGAACTGGCCAAGGCGATCCGTCCGGATTGCATCATCGCGACCGGCCGCTCGGACTACCCGAATCAGGTCAACAACGTCCTGTGCTTCCCGTACATCTTCCGCGGCGCGCTCGACTGCGGAGCGACCAAGATCACCGAAGCCATAAAGCTCGCCTGCGTGCGCGAGATCGCCGACCTGGCCAAGGCCGAGACCAGCGACGAGGTGGCCGCCGCCTACCCCGGCGTGGAACTGGTGTTCGGCCCGGACTACCTGATCCCGACGCCGTTCGATTCCCGCCTGATCCTGAAGATCGCCCCCGCCGTCGCCAAGGCCGCGCAGGCCTCGGGCGTGGCGACCCGGCCGATCGACGACTTCGACGCCTACCGCGAAAGCCTGACCCGCTTCGTCTACCAGACCGGCATGTTCATGCGCCCGGTCTTCAATGCCGCCAAGGCGAAGCTGCAGCGGGTCGCCTTTGCCGAGGGCGAGGACGAACGGGTGCTGCGCGCCGTGCAGGTGGTGATCGACGAGAAGCTGGCAAAGCCGATCCTGATCGGCCGGCCGGCGGTGATCGAGGCGAGGGTGCAGAAGGCCGGCCTGCGCATCAAGCTCGGCCAGAACGCCGAATGCGTGAACCCCGAGGACGATCCGCGCTTCCGCCAGTACTGGGAGGCCTACCACGCCGGCATGGGCCGCAACGGCATCAGCCCCGAGGCGGCGAAGGCAGCGGTGCGCCGCTCCAACACGTTGATCGGTTCGCTGATGGTCAAGCTGGGCGATGCCGATGCGCTGCTGTGCGGCCTGGTCGGTCGGTACGACCACCACCTGGAGCATGTCCGCGGGGTGATCGGCCTGAAGGACGGCGCCCATGGCTTCGCAGCGCTCAATGCGCTGATGCTGCCGGAGCACACCCTGTTCATCGCCGACACGTACATCAACGAATCGCCCGACGCCGAAGAACTCGCGCACATCGCGCTGGCGGCGGCGGAAGAGGTACGGCGCTTCGGCCTGCCGCCGAAGGTGGCGTTCCTGTCGCATTCGAATTACGGCACTTCGACGCGACCGTCGGCGCTGAAGATGCGGGCGGCGCACGAACGTTTCCGTGCACTGGCGCCCGACATCGAGTCCGATGGCGAACTGCACGGCGATGCGGCCCTGTCGGCCGCCGTGCGCGCGCATGCCGGCCTCACCGACAGCGCCCTGACCGGCTCGGCCAACGTGCTGATCTGCCCCAACCTAGACGCCGCCAACATCCTGTTCAACGTGCTGAAGACGACCAGCGGCCAGGGCATGACGATCGGCCCGATCCTGCTGGGCGCGGCCGCGCCGGTGCACATCCTGACACCGTCCTCGACCGTGCGCCGCGTGGTCAACATGACCGCACTGGCCGCCGCGCATGCGGCCGCTGCGCAGGACGCCGCCGGCTGAGTTCCTGACGCTTCCGGCCCCTAAGCCGTTGCAGGTGCCCCGCGCCTGCAACGGCTTTTTTTGCGCCTGACATCCTGGAGACGGGCGATTTTCCGAAGCGGCTGTCGGACGGCGCCGCTTTGCTCCCGGCCGGGGCGCGGCGCAGAAACGGCAAACCTATGATTTGCCGCAACTTCGCCGCCTGCTGCTTCCGCCCCATGTCGTCCGAACACTATGACCTGATCGTCGTCGGCTCCGGCCCCGGCGGCGCCTCGCTCGTCCACCGGCTGGCGCCGACCGGCAAGCGCATCCTGCTGATCGAGCGCGGCGACTACCTGCCGCGCAGCCAGGCCAACTGGGATGCGAAGACGGTCTTCGTCGACGGGGCCTACCAGACCCGCGAAACCTGGCACGGCGCCGACGGCAGCCATTTCCAGCCAGGGCTGCACTACTACGTCGGCGGCAATTCCAAGGTCTACGGTGCGGCCCTGCTGCGCATGCGCGAGCGCGACTTCGGCGAGGTGCGGCATGTCGACGGGCTGTCGCCCGCCTGGCCGCTGGCGTATGCCGACTTCGAGCCCTACTACACCGAGGCCGAACGCCTGTTCCACGTCCATGGGCAGCGCGGCGAAGACCCGCTCGAACCCTGGGCGAGCGCGGCCTATCCGCACCCCGCCGTGGCGCACGAACCGCGCATCACCGCGCTGGCGGAGAGTTTCCGGCGCCAGGGTGCGCACCCGTTCCACCTGCCGCTCGGCATCCTGCTCGACGAGCGCGACGGCCGCCCCACGCCGACCAGCCGCTGCATCCGCTGCGATGCGTTCGACGGCTTTCCCTGCCTGCTCAACGGCAAGGCCGATGCACAGGTCGTCTGCGTGGACCCCACGCTCGCGGCGTGGCCCAACGTCACGCTGCTCACCCGCGCCCTGGTGACGCGGCTGGAGACCGACGGCACCGGCCGCAGCGTGACCGGCGTGGTCGCCGAGCACGACGGCGAGACCCTGCGGCTCACCGCCGACATCGTGGTGCTGGCCTGCGGCGCGCTCAGCACCGCCCTGCTGCTGCTGCGGTCAGCCAACGACCGGCATCCCGCGGGCCTGGCCAACGGTTCGGACCAGGTCGGCCGCAATTACATGCGCCACAACCAGTCGGTGCTGATGGCGGTCGCGCGCGAACCGAACGATACCGTCTTCCAGAAGACGCTCGCGGTCAGCGACTTCTACTACGCGTCGAACGACTGGGACTATCCGATGGGCCTGATCCAGATGTGCGCCAAGACCCATCCGGCGCAGATCCGCGGCGAGGAGTTCCCGCGCTGGCTGGACTGGCTGCCGGACATGCCGTTCGACATGCTCGCGCACCATGCGATGGACTTCTGGCTGTCGAGCGAGGACCTGCCCCGCCCG
Source organism: uncultured Xylophilus sp. (assembly GCA_913776965.1). Classification (GTDB taxonomy): domain Bacteria; phylum Pseudomonadota; class Gammaproteobacteria; order Burkholderiales; family Burkholderiaceae_C; genus Xylophilus. The sequence continues at coordinate 124 of CAJYQL010000124.1, read as the reverse complement.
GAGAACCGGATCAGCCTGCGGCCCGACGGCAGCGTGCTGCTCGACGTGACGGAAAACAACATGGAGGCGCACCGGCGGCTGCGGGCGAAACTGGAGCACCTTCTGAAGCACGCCGACGTGCACC
>CAJYQL010000123.1 GCA_913776965.1 uncultured Xylophilus sp. | reverse complement strand
TGCAGCGCTCCACCCGCGCGGTCCGGCTGACCGAAGCGGGGCGGGCCTACCAGGCCGCGCTCGCCGGCATCACCGACCAGATCCGCGGCGCCGAGCGCGCCGCCACCGCCTTCCAGACCGAAGCGGTCGGCCGGCTGCGCATCGCGGCGCCGCCCGACCTGGGGCCACAGCACCTGGCGCCGGTGGTCGCCCGCTACCTCGCGGCGCATCCCGGGGTGTCGGTCGACCTGCGCCTGTCCACCGCGCCGGTCGATCTGGTGGGGGAGGGCTTCGACCTGGCGATCCGCGGTGCGCTGGCGGTGGAGCCGACCCTGGTCACGCGCGCGATCGGCCGCTCGCCGCTGGTCGTGTGCGCGTCGCCCGGCTACCTAGCGCGCCACGGTACGCCGGCTGCGCCGCCGGACCTGGCGGACCATGCCTGCCTGCATTTTTCCGAGCTGCGCTGGGGGCGGGTCTGGCACTTTCCGCACGGCGAGTCGACGCTGCGCGTGCCACTGCTGCCGCGCTTCGAATGCAACGACGGCCCGACGCTGCTGGCGGCCGCCGTGGCCGGTGCCGGCATCGCGCTGGAGCCGGCATTCGTGGTCGGGCCGGCCCTGCGCGCCGGAACGCTGGTGCCGATCCTGCAGGACTGGCCGCTGCCGGCGATCCCGCTGCACGCGGTGTATCCCGCCGGCCGGCAGATCGCCCGCAAGGTGCGGGGATTCGTCGATGCGCTGGCGGCGGCGTTCGCGGCGCATCCGGATCTGGGGACGGGACGCTGAAGGCGCAGCCGAACCGTCGGCGGCGCGAGGCACTGCGCTGGGACACAATGCTACAAAATATATAGCATTTGGTGCAGGTGGGACGGGCGCTGTGGCCTGTTCTGCTCGCCGAGCGGTCGCTACGCCGCAGTGTGCGGCACCCGGCACCCGGCAGGCGCCGGCGCGTGACGGCACGCGGGGCCGGCGAACGCCCCGCGCTCCGGCCGCATCAATCGACCGTCACCTTCCCGTCCCGCACCAGCGTGGCGAACTTGGCGGTTTCCTCGGCGATCTGCCGCGCCATCTCCTGCGGGGAATTGCCGACCGGGTCGGCGCCGATCGCGCGCATGCGCTGGCCGAAGTCGGGCGAGCGGATGATCTTCACCATCGCGGCGTTGAGCTTCTGCACCACCTCCGGCGGCGTGCCGGCCGGCGCCAGCACGCCGAACCAGGTGCCGATGTCGAAGCCCTTCAGGCCCGCCTCCTGCAGCGTCGGCACGTCCGGCAGCACCGCGGAGCGCTGCGCCGTCGTCACCGCCAGCGGCCGCAGCCTGCCGGCCTGGATGTGCTGCAGCACCGGCGTGACGGTGTCGAACGACAGCGCCACCTGGCCGCCGAGCAGGTCGGTGGTGAGCGGGCCGCTGCCCTTGTAGGGCACGTGCAGCAGCTTCGTGCCGGTGCTCGCCTGGAACTGCGTGCCGATCAGATGCTGCGCGGTGCCGTTGCCGTTGGAGCCGTAGGCCAGCTCGGTCGGCGACGCCTTGGCGAAGGCGACGAATTCGGCGACCGTCTTCGCCGGCGTGCGTTCGGCGTTCACCACCAGCACGTTGGGCACCAGCGCGACGGTGGTGATCGGCGCGAAGCTTTTCTGGAAGTCGTAGGGCAGCTTCCTGTAGACGCTGGTCGCGATCGTGTGGTGCACCGCGCCCATCAGCAGCGTGTAGCCGTCGGGCCTGGCCTTGGCCACGAAGTCGGCGCCGAGCGTGGCGCCGGCGCCGGGCTTGCTCTCCACGATCACCGGCTGGCCCAGCGCCTGTCCGAGCGGGTCGGCCAACGCCCGCGCCAGCACGTCGGTCGTGCCGCCGGCCGCGAAGGGCACGACCAGGCTGATCGGCCGCGAGGGCCAGCCGGCGGTCTGGGCGGCGGCCCAGGGCGCCACGCCAGCCAGGCCGCAGGCGGCGGCGCGCACGAAGAAGCGCCGCCCGGCGTGGCGGGGCGAAAGGGGGGGATGCCATGGTGATGTCTCCTGGAGGGGTGTCGGACGCCCGGGCGGCGGCGCCCCGGGCTGCGCGGCGCCCGCGGCGCCGGTCGGATCAGGCGGCGCGCGGCTGCCGCACCGGCGCCGCGGCCAGCTGGCGGCAGACGGCGGCCGTGACCTGCGCGGTGGTGGCGCTGCCGCCGAGGTCGCGGGTGTGCAGCGCCGGGTCGGCGGTGACCGCCTCCACCGCCTGCATCAGGCGCTGCGCGGCGGCGTGCTCGCCCAGGTGCTCCAGCAGCATCACCACCGACCAGAAGGTGCCGACCGGATTGGCCAGGCCCTGGCCCATGATGTCGAAGGCCGAGCCGTGGATCGGCTCGAACATACTCGGGTAGCGGCGTTCCGGATCGATGTTGCCGGTCGGCGCGATGCCCAGGCTGCCCGCGAGCGCCGCGGCCAGGTCGCTCAGGATATCGGCATGCAGGTTGGTGGCGACGATGGTGTCGAGCGTCGCCGGCCGGTTGACCATGCGGGCGGTGGCGGCGTCGACCAGTTCCTTGTCCCAGGTCACGTCCGGAAACTCTTTGGCGACCTGCACCGCGATCTCGTCCCACATCACCATCGCGTGGCGCTGCGCGTTGCTCTTGGTGACGACGGTCAGCAGCCTGCGGGGCCGCGACTGCGCCAGCTTGAAGGCGAAGCGCATGATCCGCTCCACGCCGGCGCGGGTCATCATGCTGACGTCGGTTGCCGCCTCGATCGGATGGCCTTGGTGCACCCGGCCGCCGACGCCGGCGTATTCGCCTTCCGAGTTCTCGCGCACGATCACCCAGTCCAGGTCCTGCGGGCCGCAGCGCTTCAACGGGCCGTCGATGCCCGGCAGGGTGCGCGTCGGCCGCACGTTGGCGTACTGGTCGAAGCCCTGGCAGATCTTCAGCCGCAGGCCCCAGAGCGTGACGTGGTCGGGGATGTGCGGGTCGCCGGCGGAGCCGAACAGGATCGCGTCCTTGTCGCGCAGCGCGTCCAGGCCGTCGGCCGGCATCATCTCGCCGTGGGCGCGGAACCAGTCGCCGCCCCAGCCGAAATCCTCGAATTCGAAGCGCAGCGCCGGGTCGGCCGCGGCGAGGGCCTCCAGCACTTCGCGCCCCGCGGGCACGACCTCCTTGCCGATCCCGTCTCCGGGAATGGTGGCGATGCGGTAGGGGCGGTTCATGCGGGTCTCCTGGCGGTGCGCGGTGCGAGAGGGAAGGGCGGTCGAGGCGCCACTGTAGGATCGGCCAGCCGCTCCTGCACAGCGCGGAAATCAAGCCGTCGTTAACCTGCAGTCAACAATCGAAAGGCCTGTCGCCGTCGTGAGTACCGCCCTCCAGCCGGCCGATCTGGCCTTCTTCAGCACGCTCGCCGGCGCGGGCAGCCTGAGCGCCGCAGCGCGCGAACTGGGCGTCACCACACCCGCGGTCAGCAAGCGGCTCGCGGCGATGGAGGCGCGGCTCGGCACCCTGCTCGTCAACCGCAGCACCCGCCGCATGGGCCTCACGCCCGAAGGCGAGCTGGCGCTGGAATACGCGCGCCGCATCCTGGGCGAGATCGACGACCTGGCGCAGCTGCTCGGCAGCGCGCAGGCCGAGCCGCGTGGCCTGCTGCGGGTCAACGCGACGCTGGGTTTCGGCCGCAGCCACGTCGCGCCGGTGATCTCGAAATTCGCTCGCCGCCATCCGCAGGTGGAGGTGCAGCTGCAGCTGTCGGTCAACCCGCCGGCGCTGACCGAGGACGCGTTCGACGTCTGCATCCGCTTCGGCGCGCCGCCCGAGTCGCGGGTGGTGGCGCGCCGCGTGGCGGCCAACCGGCGGCTGCTCTGCGCGGCGCCGGCCTACCTGGCGCGCGCCGGCACGCCCCGGGTGCCGCACGACCTGGTGCGCCATGCCTGCATCGGCATCCGCCAGGGCGACGAGGCCTACGGCGTCTGGCGCTTGAGCCAGGGCCGCGGCGCGGCGCAGAAGACCGAGGCGGTCAAGACCCGCGGCACCCTCGCGACCAACGACGGCGCGATCGCGGTGCTGTGGGCGCTGGAGGGCCACGGCATCCTGATGCGCGCGGAGTGGGACATCGCCCGCCACCTGGCGAGCGGTCGGCTGATGCCGGTGCTGCCGCAGTGGCGCACGCCCGATGCCGACATCTACGCGGTCTATCCCCAGCGCCATCAGCGATCGGCGCGGGTCAGGGCCTTCGTCGACTTCCTGACAGCGGCGCTGGCACGCGATGCCCCGGGCTGACACGGCAGAATCGTGGTCTTTGCCCGCAGCATTCCGCGCATGACCGACGCCTCCACCCCCACCGCCCCCGACCGTCCGCCCCTGCCCGACCATCTCTCGGCCGATCCGCGCAGCCCGCACCACGATGCGGCCGTGTTCCAGCACGACATCGGCATCCGCTTCAACGGCCAGGAGCGGGGCGACGTGGAGGAATACTGCATCGGCGAAGGCTGGATCAAGGTCCCCGCCGGCAAGACGGTCGACCGCAAGGGCCGGCCGCTGCTGCTCAAGCTCAAGGGCCGGGTCGAGGCGTTCTACCGCTGAGGCGCCGCGGCCGTGCCTGCAGGGCCGGGCCGCTCAGCCGGCAGCGAGCCGCGGCGCGTGGCCGCCCCGAAGGGCAGCCGCCGACGCCGCACCTGCGTCGCCGATCCGGAACACCGCCACCGCCTGCACCAGCCGGGCGGCCTGCGTCTCCAGCGACGCGGCGGCGGCGGCGGCTTCTTCCACCAGCGCGGCGTTCTGCTGCGTCACCCGATCCATCTGCGCGACCGCGTGGTTCACCTGCTCCAGCCCGTGCGTCTGTTCCTGGCTGGCGGCGGTGATCTCGCCGACGAGATCGGTCATGCGCCGCACGCCCGCGACCACGTCGCGCATCACGGCGCCGGCATCCTCCACCAGGCCGTTGCCGGCATCCACCCGCTGCACCGAATCGTCGATCAGGCCCTTGATCTCCTTGGCTGCGGCGGCGCTGCGCTGCGCAAGCGTGCGCACTTCCGACGCCACGACCGCGAAGCCGCGGCCCTGCTCGCCGGCGCGTGCGGCTTCGACCGCTGCGTTGAGCGCCAGGATGTTGGTCTGGAACGCGATGCCGTCGATCACCGAGATGATGTCCACGATGCGGCGCGAGGCGGTGTGGATGCCGCCCATCGTCTCGACCACGTTGCCCACCACCTCGCCGCCGCGCACCGCAAGGTCGGAGGTGGACTGCGCCAGCTGGTGGGCGCGTCGGGCGTTCTCGGCGTTCTGGCGTACGGTGGCGGTCATCTGCTCCATCGTCGCGGCAGTCTGCTGCAGGGCGCTGGCCTGCTCCTCGGTGCGCGACGACAGGTCCAGGTTGCCGCTGGCGATCTCGCTGGAGGCGCCGGCGATCGCGTCGGCGCCCTGGCGGACCTGGCCGACGGTGCCGCGCAGCCGGTCGCCCATGGTGTCGATCGCCTGCAGCAGTTCGCCGGTCTCGTCGCGCGCGGTGCTGTCCAGGCGCAGCGTCAGGTCGCCGGCGGCCACGGTGCGGGCGGCGCTCACCGCGCGGTCGAGCGGCGTGGTGATGCCGCGGGTGATGAACCAGGCGAGCGCGGCGGCCGCCAGCACCGCCAGCGCGCCCAGCACCAGCATCTGGGTGCGGCCACGCACGAAGTCCTCGCGGATGCTCTCGGCGGTGGCGTTGATGCTGGCGCGCTGCTGGTCGAGCAGCGCCTGCAGGCTGCCCAGGTAGCGCACGCCGGCGGGCTGGAAGTCGGCGGTGAAGATGCGCTCGGCCTCGTCGGCCTGGCCGTCGGCCTTGGCCTTCGACAGCGCGTCGCGGGCGGCCACGTACTGCTTGCGGTTCTGCAGCAGGCCGTCGAACAGCGTCTTTTCCTCCGCCGTCTCCAGCAGCGCCTGCAGCTGCTCCTGCTGGGCGGTGGAGGCCTTGGTGGCCTCGGCGGCCTCCTGGGCGAAGAAGGCGGCGAGCGACGGGTCGGCACTCTTGGCGATCGCGGTGGTGCGGCGCACGCTGGTGTGGATGGTCCGGTACCAGTCTGACACCAGCCGCTCCTTGGTGAGCGGCCGCGCCATCATCGCTTCGGTCTCGGTCGCGACGGACTGCAGCCGGAAGATGCCCACGGCCAGGATCGCCACCGTGAGCAGGATGAGGGCGGCGAAGGCGAGCGACAGGCGCGCGCCGATGCGGAGGTGGGACAGGGCCATGGCGGTATCCGGACAACGAAAAAAGGGGGCGTTGATAGCACACATTAACCGCCGGCCCTCGGCGGCGCGTGGGTGTCAACCCCCGACTGCGGGAAAGTCAGGAGTCCGCGCGACGCCCTCCGACGTGCGGAGGCGACAGCCGGGCGGCTCAGTAGCCGACGCGGAAGCGCTGCCCCTGGAACACCAGCACCACCGAGCGCGGCTCGATGCGCTCCAGCGTCACGCCGGGCGCAGCTCCGTCGCCTTCGTGCAGCACCTGGCCGTTCACGATCACCATCCGGTAGGCCGGGTTCGCCGAATAGGTGGCACCGCTGACGGCCAGGGCGGGCAGACGCTGGCGCAGGTCGGCCGGCAGTGCGCTGGCGGCGGGGATCGGCGGAAGCGGGGCCGCGGTGGCGGGCGACGATGCAGCTGGAGCCGGAACAGGGGCCGAAGCCGACGCAGGAAGCGAAGACGTGGCAGCCGCGGGCGACACTGCTGTGGGCGTCGGCGCCGGCGTCGGGGTACCGGACGCGCGAGCCACCGGGGCCGCTGCCGGCGGCCGCGGGGTGGGCGCCGCGACGGCCGGCGGGTTCGCCGCGCGCGGCACGGCATTCGGCGCCGGCGTGACCGAGGCAGTCACCGGCGGCGGCAACGAGGGGGCCGCTACGGCGGGCGCCGGCGCCGGCGCCGGAGCCGGAGCCGGCAGGGGCGACGGAGCGGTCGCGGCGCCAGCCCCTGCCGTCGTCGCCGGCAGTACCGGTGCGGCCGCCCCCGTCGCGGGCGATCCGCCGGCCGGCGCGACCGACGACGATGCCGCCACCACGGCCGCGGCCGGCGGCCGGTCGAGCAGCAGCCAGGCCGCACCGCCGAGCACCGCGGCACCGGTCGCGGCAGCGGCCACGGGCGGCAGCGCGCGCCGCCAGAGCGACGGGCCGGGCAGGGCGGCGTCGGGGGAGGGATGCGCCGGCGTGTGCAGGCCGGGTATCGCACCGCGGGCCCGTTCGGCTTCGGCGCGGCGCAGGGCATCGAGGATGTAGGACATGGCAGGAGCGGGAGACGTCGGCGTGCAGTCTCAGCGGGCGGGGGAGGGCGTCGCCACCGGCGGTTGCGCGAGGCGGGGTTCGTCCACGCCGGTCGCGCGGTTGAGCTGCATGAAGGTGATCGGTCCGGCGCGGCCGTCGGGCGTCAGTCCCTGGGCCAGCTGGAAGCGGTAGATGCGGTTGCGCAGCGACGGCGGCGGGCCGGCGGCGGGCGGTTCGGTGCGCGCCAGCTGGGCCGCCAGCCAGTCGTCGGCGCTACCGGCCATCGGATCGGCCGGCGCACCCTCGCGCCACAGCGTGGCGAACTCGCCGCGCCAGTGGGCCGCCAGCAGGGCCGGCGGCACCCGCACGGTCCGGTCGCCCGCCTGCAGTACCACCGCATCGCCGTCCAGGCCGGTCAGCAGCGCATAGGCCGGCCGCTGCGCTTCGTCGTAGAGCGTCAGGACGCCCGGCCGGTCGAGCTGGCGCAGCAGCCCCAAGCCGATACGGCTGCCCCGGAAGCACGCCAGCTGCCGGCGCGCCAGCACGCGGCAGGGATCGCCGTCGGCAGCGGCCGGCGCGGCAACCCCCCAGGCCGGCGCCAGAGCGCGCCAGGCTGCGTCCTCTTGCCGCGGCCATTCGGCGAAGACGCCGGCGAGGTCGGACGCCGCAGGCGCGGTCGCCGTCGGCAGGGCGCGTTCCGACTCCGGCGCTGTGCGTTCTGGTTTCGGCGCGACCGGCGAGGCGGCCAGCGGCGCGGCCGGGCCGGGCGTGCCGGTCCGTCCCGGTGCCCAGACGAACGCGCCTGCGGCAAGCGCCGCCCCCGCCAGCAGTCCGCCGCCCGCCAGCACCCAGCCGCGCCGCGGACCGCGGGCCGCCGGCGCCTCGCCAAGGGTGCCGAACACCTCGCGCGCCGCCTGGTCCACCATGCGGCGGTCCACCGTCTGCCGGCCGCGCGCATAGGCGCCGAGCAGCGCCCGCCCGCACAGCAGGTTGATGCGCCGCGGCACGCCGCGCGTCGCGCGGTGGATGCGCCGCAGCGCCCCGCGGTCGAAGGGCAGGGCGCCGGCATGGCCGGCGACCGCCAGCCGGTGGGCGACGTACTGCGCCGTCTCGGCCTCGCTCAGCGCATCGAGGTGGTAGCGGGCGATCACCCGCTGCGCCAGCTGCTCCAGCTCCGGGCGGGCGAGCTGGCCGCGCAGTTCGGGCTGGCCGATCAGCACGATCTGCAGCAGCTTGCGCTCGCTGGTTTCCAGGTTGGTCAGCAGGCGCAGCTGCTCCAGCACGTCGGCCGACAGGTTCTGCGCCTCGTCGATCACCAGCACCGCGCTCTCGCCGGCCGCATGGGTGCGCAGCAGGAAGGCGTTGAGCGGCTCGATGCAGTCGCGTGCCGTCTCGGGGCCGGGGCCCGCCGCGGCATGCGGCACGCCGAACTCGTCGCAGACGATCTGCAGCAGCTCGTGCACCGTCAGCCGCGGATTGAAGATGTAGGCGACGTGGCAGCCCGCCGGCACCTGCTCCAGGAAACAGCGGCAGACGGTGGTCTTGCCGGTGCCGATCTCGCCGGTCAGCAGCACGAAGCCGCCACCGCCGCCCAGGCCGTAGAGCAGGTGTGCCAGCGCCTCCCGGTGGCGCTCGCTCATGAACAGGTAGCGCGGGTCCGGCGCGATGGAGAACGGCTCGTGCGTCAGGCCGAAGGAGTGCGCGTACATAGGGCCGCGAGCATAGCCAGTCGCACCGGGTGCGGCGTCAGGCCAGCAGCATCCGGCACAGCCGCCGCAGCAGCCACAGGAAGAACAGCGGCAGCAGCAGCGTCTGCAGCAGGAAAAAGGCGATCAGCCGGACCATCTGCTCCACCGCCCGGCCCACGCGTGCGGCGAGGTCGCCCAGGCGCTGCTGCACCTCCTGCGGTGCGCGCTTCAGCCGGTCGAGCCAGCCCTCGTCGGCCGGCGGGCGCTGGCCCGCATTGGCGAGGGTCGCCTGCGCCACGGCGTAGTCGGGTGCCATCACCAGCCGGAACAGGGCCTCGTTGCCGGCCGCCAGTGCCGGCACGGCGAAGCGTGCCAGCAGCAGCGCGGCCAGCACCGGTGCCAGCCGGCGCGCCGCCCGGCGCCGCGGGGCATCGGACCGCCAGCGCAGCGCGACCCAGGCGACCAGCGCGGCGGTGAGCAGCGCCGAGACGAGCCAGTGCGCGCCGATGTTCGCCAGCAGCAGCTGCACCCCGAAGGCTGCGCTGGCCGCGAGCATCAGCGTCGCGAACTGTTCGACCAGGTCGCTCGCCGGCTTGAGCGCCTGCCCGGGCGCCAGCACCACGCCGACGCCCAGCGGCTGCGCCGTCACCTCGGTGCCCTGGGCCACCGCCAGTGCGGCGCCGATCGCGCGGGCCGCGGCGAAGCTCGCGAGCGAGCGCTGCAGGCCGTCCTGCACGAAGCGGCGGGCGGCATCGTCGGGCCGGACCCACCAGCAGGCGGCGGTCACAGCGGCCAGGAGGAGGAGCAGAAAGGTCTTGCGCAACGGCTCGTGCATCGCCGCAGCATAGCCCTGGGACGGGGGCCGGGCGGTCCGCCGGGGCTTGCGACAATGCCGGTCGCCACCAGGAAGGACCGCGTGCCCATGGAAGAACTGAATCCCGACCACGCCGAGGAAGCGGCCGCCCACGACGCCGACGACGCCACACCGGTGCGCGGCAACCAGCTGCTGCCGCTGGTGGGCCTGGGTGGCTCGGCCGGCGCACTGCCGGCACTGCGCACCTTCCTCGGCTCGCTGCCGCTGCGGCCCGGCGTGGCCTTTGTGGTGGTGGTGCACCTGCCGCCCGACGAGGAAAGCCGGCTGCAGGAGCTGCTGCAGCCGTGCACGCCGCTGCGGGTGGTCGCGGTGGCGCAGACGGCCCGCATCGAACCCGACACCGTCTACCTCGTGCCGCCGCGCAAGACGCTGCGGTCGCTCGACGGCTACATCGCGCTGGCCGACCAGCCGGCCGAGCGCTACCGCCAGGTCGCGGTGGACCTGTTCTTCCGCACGCTCGCCGATACCCATGGCCCGCATGCGACGGCGGTGGTGCTGTCCGGCAGCGACGGCGACGGCGCGATCGGCCTGAAGCGGATCAAGGAACGCGGCGGGCTGACGGTGGTGCAGGACCCGGGGGAGGCCGAATACGACGGCATGCCGCGCGCCGCCATCGACACCGGCATGGTCGACTGGGTGCTGCCGGTCGGGCAGATCGCCGCGCGGGTGCTGGCCTACTGCCGGCTGGAGCACGCGGTCCGGTTGCCGCCGGAGGAGCCCGCCGGCGAGGCGGTGCCGGCCGCACGGGAGGAGGGCGGCAGCCAGGAAGCCGCGCTGCGCGACGTGCTGGCCTTCCTGCGCGGACGGACCGGCCGCAACTTCTCGTACTACAAGCGTGCGACCATCCTGCGCCGCATCGGCCGGCGCATGCAGGTCAACGGCGTCGCCGAGCTGCGCGACTACCTCGACGTGCTGCGCACCCGGCCGGGCGAGGCGGGCGCGCTGCTGCAGGACCTGCTGATCAGCGTGACCAACTTCTTCCGCGACGCCGACAGCTTCGACGCGCTGCAGGCCCGCCTGCCGCGGCTGTTCGCCGGCAAGGGCCCGTCGGACACGCTGCGGGTCTGGACGGTGGCCTGCGCCACCGGCGAGGAGGCCTACAGCATCGCCATGCTGCTGACCGAGCATGCCCGCACGCTGGAGGCGCCGCCGATGATCCAGGTGTTCGCCACCGACCTCGACGAGGATGCGATCCGCGTGGCGCGCGAAGGCCTGTATCCGCCGACGATCCAGGCCGACGTGAACGAAGACCGGCTGCGGCGCTTCTTCGTCAAGGAGCTGGGCGGGCTGCGGGTGCGCCGCGAGCTGCGCGAGATGGTGCTGTTCGCGGTGCACGACGTGCTGAAGGACTCGCCCTTCTCGCGGCTGGACCTGGTCACCTGCCGCAACCTAATGATCTACCTCACCCGGCCGGCCCAGGCGCGCCTGGTGGAGACCTTCCATTTCGCGATGCAGCCCGAGGCGCTGCTGATGCTCGGCGCGTCGGAGTCGATCGACGAGGCCAGCCCGCAGTTCGCGGTGCTCGACAAGAAGCACCGCTTCTACGCCCAGCGGCCGCTGTCGCGCAGCCGGCTGCCGCTGCCGGAAACGCCGGGCGCCGCGCTGGCCCTGTCGCTCGACGGCCGCGCCGGGCAGCGGCCGGGCGGCGTCTTCGCGGCCGTGCCGCCTTTCGGCCGTGCCGGCGAGCTGCTGGAAGGCCGCGCGCAGTCCTGGGGCGACATGCACCTCCAGCTGGTCGAGCAGCTCGCGCCGCCGTCGCTGCTGGTCGATGCCGAATACGAGCTGCTGCACCTGTCGCCCTCGGCCGGCCGCTTCCTGCAGTTCGCCGGCGGCGAGCCGACGCGCAACCTGCTGCGGGCGATCCATCCCAGCCTGCGCATCGAACTGCGTGCCGCCCTCTACCAGGCCGCGCAGTCGGGCGAGACGGTGGACGTGATGCCGCTGGCGGTCGACCTCGGCGACGGCCCGGCCACCGTCGGCATGCGGGTGGTGCCGGCCCAGGCGCTCGCGCCGGGCCTGCTGCTGGTGTTCCTGCTGCTGCAGACCGATGCGGCACCGCACTGCATTCCCGACGGCCCCGCGACCCGCGAAAGCGATGCCGCCGCCCACCACCTCGACCGCGAGCTGGAGCGGCTCAAGTCCCATTTGCGCGACACCGTCGAGCAGTACGAAGCCTCCACCGAGGAGCTGAAGGCCAGCAACGAAGAGCTGCAGGCGATGAACGAGGAGCTGCGCTCGGCCACCGAGGAGCTGGAGACCAGCCGCGAGGAGCTGCAGTCGATCAACGAGGAGCTGACCACCGTCAACCAGGAGCTCAAGAGCAAGGTCGACCAGCTGGGCAATGCCAACAGCGACATGCACAACCTGATGGACGCGACCGCCATCGCGACCGTGTTCCTCGACCGTGCGCTGTGCATCACCCGCTACACGCCGGCGGCGGTGGTGCTGTTCCACCTGATCCCGACCGACGTCGGCCGGCCGCTGTCGGACCTCAAGACCCGGCTGCACTATCCCGAACTCGACGAGGACGCGCACCGGGTGCTGGACGAACTGGTGCCGCTGGAGCGCGAGGTCGGCCAGGCCGGCGGCCAGTGGTTCATGGTGCGGGCACGGCCCTACCGCACGCTGGAGGACCGGATCGCCGGCGTGGTGATCAGCTTCGTGGACATCACCGAACGCAAGCGTGCCGAGGACGCGCTGCGCGCCAGCGAGGAGCGGCTGCGCCTGGTGATCGAGAACGCCACCGAATACGCGATCTTCTCGACCGACCTGCAGCGGGCGATCACCAGCTGGAACGCCGGCGCCCAGCGGCTGCTCGGCTACACCGAGGACGAGATCGTCGGCCAGCCCTGCGACCTGCTGTTCACCGACGCCGACCGCGCCGCCGACGTGCCCGCACGCGAGGCGCGCACCGCGCTGGAGGGCCGCCGCGCCCTGCTGGAGCACCGGCAGGTGCGCAAGGACGGCAGCCAGTTCTGGGCGAGCGGCGCCACCATGGCGATGCACGACCGGGCCGGCGACGCGGTCGGCTTCGTGAAGATCCTGCGCGATCAGAGCGAGGAACGCGCGGCCCGCCATGCGCTGGAGGACAGCCAGGCCGAGCTGGTGCGGGCGCTGCAGGAAAAGGAAGCCGCGCGCGCCGCGCTGGAGGCGGCGGACGCGACCAAAGAACGTTTCCTCGCGGTACTGTCGCACGAGCTGCGCAATCCGCTGGCGGCGATCCACGGCGTGGGCGAGATGCTGGACCGCGGCGCGCCGTCCGCTGACGACCCGGTGGCCCAGGCCGGCCAGGTGGTGCGCCGCCAGGCCTCGACGATGAAGGTGCTGCTCGACGACCTGCTCGACATGTCCCGGCTGAGGCTGGGCAAGCTGGTGCTGCGGACCGCCCGGGTCGCGGTCGGTGCGGTGGTGGAGGCGGCGGTCGAGGCGGTGCGGCCGCAGATCAACGCCGCCGGCCACCGGCTGGCGCTGGACGTGCCGATCGCCGCCACGGTGCTGCGCGCCGACCCGGTGCGGCTGAGCCAGGTGCTGTCGAACCTGCTCGGCAACGCCGCCAAGTACACGCCGCCCGGCGGGCGGGTCGGGCTGTCGGCGCGGTGCGAGGGCGATGCGGTGGTGTTCGAGGTGAGCGACGACGGCATCGGCATGGCGCCGGAGTCGGTCGAGTCGATGTTCGAGATGTTCCGGCAGGCGCCCGGTGCGCACGGCGAGGAGCTGCACGGCATGGGCATCGGCCTGGCGCTGGTCCGCAGCCTGGTCGAGCTGCACGGCGGCCGGGTGACCGGCAGCAGTGCGGGACCGGGCCGGGGCAGCCGCTTCACCGTGACGCTGCCGCTGCCGGTCCCTGCCGCCCCGGTCCCGGCCCCGGCGATGCCTGCGGCCCCCGTCGGCACGGGGGCCGATGCGCCGGCCGACGGCCGCCCGCCGCGGCTCGTGGTGCTGATCGCCGACGACAACGCCGACGCCGCCTGGGCGCTGGCGCACCTGTTCGCCCGCGACGGCCACACGGTGCACCGCGCGACCGACGGTCCGCAGGCACTGGAGGCGGCGCGGACGCACCGGCCGGACGTGCTGCTGCTCGACATCGGCATGCCAGGCCTGGACGGCTGGGAGGTGGTGCGCCGCATCCGCGCCGAACCCTGGGGCGCCGGCATGCTGATCCTGGCCGCCACCGGCTGGGGCCAGGACGACGATCGCCGCCGTTCGGCCGAGGCCGGCGCCGATGCGCACCTCGTCAAGCCGGTCGACCATCCGCAGATCCGCGCGCTGATCGCCGACTGGGTGCGGCGGCGGGGCGCCGCCGGCACCGCGCGCTGACGAAGCCCGCGCGCCGGCGTCAGCGCGGTGGCATCAGCCGCACTGCCAGCGCCGCTGCCGCGGCGCCGGCCGCCAGCAGGCAGACGCCCGGCCAGCCGGCGTGCGCCAGCAACTGGCTGCCGAGGGCCGCGCCGGCCGCCATGCCGGCGAACATGCCGGTCACCAGCACCGCGTTGAGCCGGCTGCGGGCGCCGGGGTCGAGCCCGTAGACGATGCTCTGGTGGGCGATCAGCGTGGCCTGCACGCCCAGGTCGAAGACCACCGCACCCACCGCCAGCAGCCACAGCCGGTCCGGGCCCGCCGCCATCGCGAGGAAGGCGGCCGCGACCAGCGCGGTGCCGACGCGGGTGACCGGCTCCGGCCCGCGCCGGTCGGCCAGCCGGCCGGCGAGCGGCGCCGCCAGCGCACCGGCCGCGCCGGCCGCGCCGAAGGCTCCGGCGGCGGCGCTGCCCAGGTGGAAGGGCGCGGCCTGCAGCATCACCGCCAGCGTGGACCAGAAGGCGCTGAACGCCAGCCCGAGCAGCCCCTGCGCGATGGCGGCGCGGCGCAGGCCGGCATGGCGCCGCCACAGCGGCAGCAGCGAGGCCAGCAGCGCGCCGTAGGGCAGCTGCGTGGTCGGCGCGAAGCGCGGCAAGCCATGCCACAGCGCCGCACCCAGCAGCGCCATGCCGGCGGCGGCCGCGACGAACATCGCGCGCCAGCCGGCGTGTTCGGCCACCAGTCCGCTCACCACCCGCGACAGTAGGATGCCGAGCAGCAGGCCGGTCATCACCGTGCCCACCGTGCGGCCGCGGCGCGCTTCCGGCGCCAGCACCGCGGCGGCCGGCACCAGGTCCTGCGCCATGGTCGCCGCCACGCCGATCGCCAGGCTCGCCGCCAGCAGGACGCCGAGGTTCGGCGCCGCGGCGGCGGCCAGCAGGGCGGCGCCGAGCAGCCCGCACTTGCCGAGGATGATGGTGCGCCGGTCGTACCGGTCGCCGAGCGGCGCCAGCAGCAGGATGCCAGCCGCGTAGCCGAGCTGGGTGAGGGTCGGCACCCAGCCGATCGCCCCGGCCGACGCCCGCAGGTCGGCCGCCACCACGGCGAGCATCGGCTGCGCGTAGTAGAGCGCCGCCACCGACAGGCCGGCACCTGCTGCCAGCAACAGCAGCAGCGGGGCCGTCAGCGGCGGTGGCGGCGTGGGGCCGGGCATCAGCCGGCCACCTGCGTCAGGTGCTCGTACAGGATGGTGCAGCCGATCCCGATCAGCACGAGGCCGCCCGCGATCTCGGCCCGCCGGCCGGCCATGCGGCCGACGACGCGGCCGACCAGGACGCCGGCGGTCACCATCAGCGTCGTGGCCAGCCCGATGGCCAGCGCGGTCGAGAGGATGTCGGCATCCACGAAGGCCAGGCCCACGCCCACCGCCATCGCGTCGATGCTGGTGCCGAGCCCGGTCAGGGCCAACACCCAGAAGCCGTGGCGGCGCGGCCGCTCGGACGGCGGGGCCTCCGCGTCGGCGTCGGCGCCGGTCCAGCCGGCATGCACCATGCGCAGGCCGAGCACGCCGAGCAGCGCGAAGGCGATCCAGTGGTCCCAGGCCTTGACGTAGCTGGCTGCGACCAGGCCGGCGGCCCAGCCGATGACGGGGGTCACCGCCTCGATGGCGCCGAAGATCAGGCCGGTGCGCACCGCCTCGCGCAGCGGCGGACGGTGCAGGGCAGCGCCCTTGCCGACGGCCGCGGCGAAGGCGTCCGTCGACATGGCGAAGGCGAGCAGCAGGGTGGAAGCGAAATTCATGGGGGAGACGGGATCCAGGCCAGTGCAAGACGCCACGGCGCACGGACGCGCGGCCGGGCCGCGTCCTGCACCGCTGGTCTCGCCAACCCTGACGGCTGCCCGCGCCACGGCACGCGACGGTGCCGAGTCTGTTGACGCGGGCGCTTCCGGGAACCGGAAGCAGGCTACTCCCCAAAGGAGCGGGGATTCTAAGGAATTGCGGGATGCGGCGTCGTACGGGTGCGCAGGGCCGGCCTACGTCCGGTCGTCCGGATAGCCTACGCCGGCACCGGTCAATCCGGCACGCCGGTCGGCCACCCGCTGCCTACGATCGGCCGTCGGTCACAGAAATGACGAAAACACCCACTCATGAGAGCTGGCCGGCAGCGCGGGCGGTTACGCGCGGAAACATCCATCCGGGAGGAAAATCCATGGCGGGTATCGCAAGGGCGGGCATCGGCGCCGGCCTGGTCCTGGCAGCGTTGCTGTCGGCAGGCTGTGCATCGCAGCGTATTTCCAGTGCACTGGAGCGCTACGGCGTGCCGCCGGACAAGGCCGACTGCGTCGGCGACTCGCTGGCGGAACGGCTCACGTTCGCGCAGCTGCAGTCCCTCAGCAAGGCGGCACGCGCCTACCGCGTGATCGGCAACGACGGCGTCACCATGACCCTGTTCGACTTGGCCCGCGTGGGCGCCGAACTGCGCGATCCGGTGATTCCGCTGGAAGTGGTGCGCGCCGGCGTGCGCTGCACCGTGCTGCCGCCCGGCTCGGCCTACGGCCGCTGATCCGGGCGCAACGGCGCCACTACCCTCCCGCACCGCCCCCGCCTTGCGGGCTTCGAAAATCCGGCAGACGTGCCGGGGGTTCGGCGACGACCACGCTGCTTGTCGGGAATTGCCGAAAAAACAGGCAGTTACGTAGGCGATTTCCTACAATTCCGGCTCCGGCCCCAGGGCCTTTCCGGTTGTTGTCGCCTCCATGAAGCAGTTCGTCTTGCGTGTCGTGAAAAGTCGCCTCGGTGTGGTCCTGCTGGCGGGCCTGCTGCTCCTGGCAGGGGCTGGCGTGGCCTTCTGGCCCGGCCAGGACGGCACACGCGGCCGCCTGCCCGACAGCGCCGCCGGCCATGCGATGAGCGCCACGCCCGAAGAATGGGGGCGCCACCAGCGCGACGGCTCGGCCCTGCTCGAGGACCTGCGTGCCGGACGGGTCGCGGCGGCCGGCATCACCGGCGACGCGGTGATGGTGAGCACCACCGGGGGCGACCGGTATTTCGTGGTCGACAGCCGGGGCGCATTCGCGCAGCTAGTGGTGCAGCGGGCCCAGGACCCGGCGGCCGCCCGCTTCGAACTGGCGATGCTCCCGCAGGTGACGCTCGACAGCGCGGCCGACCGCGACCTGGCGCGCTGGCTCGACGTGCTGCGGACCGTGTTCGGCGTGGCGCTGCCGGTCGCGCTGATCGGCCTGGTGGTCTGGATGATGCGCCGCGACGTCACCTCGATCGGCAAGCTGGTCGAGAAGCCCCAGGGCGTGTCCTTCGCCTCGGTGATCGGCGCGGGCGAGGCCAAGGCGGCGCTGTCCGACGTGGTGCAGTTCCTGAACGAACCGGCGCGTTTCGCCGCGCTCGGCGCCCGTGCGCCGCGGGGCGTGCTGATGCTGGGCGGTCCGGGCGTCGGCAAGACGCTGCTCGCCAAGGCGCTGGCCGGCGAGGCCGGCGTGAACTTCATCGCCACCAACGGCAGCGAGTTCACCTCGAAGTTCTACGGCGTGGGCGTGGCCAAGGTGAAGGAACTGTTCGCCACCGCCCGCCGCAACGCGCCCTGCATCCTGTTCATCGACGAGATCGACGGTCTGTCCAAGCGCAGCCCCGGTGCCAACGCGGCCGAGAGCGAAGGCAACCGCATCATCAACCAGGTGCTGGTCGAGATGGACGGCTTCGCCGCCAACGAAGGCGTGATCGTCATCGGCGCGACCAACCTGGCCGACAACCTCGACGAGGCGCTGCTGCGCGAGGGCCGGTTCGACCGCCGGGTGGACGTCAAGCTGCCCGACGTGCGCGACCGCGCCGACATCCTGCGCCTGTACGCCGCGAAACTGCCGGTGGCCGAGGACGTGGACTACGACCAGCTTGCCCGCATGACCACCGGCCTCGCGCCGGCGGCGCTGGCCTACATCGCCAACCATGCCGCGCTGGTCGCAGCCCGCAAGGACGCCTCCACCGTCGCGATGGAGCACCTGATGGAAGCCGTGGAGACCAACCGGATCGGCGAGAAGAACGGTGCGCAGCGGGCGCTGGCGCCGGCGGAGCTGCACCGCATCGCGGTGCACGAGGCCGGCCATGCGGTGGTCGCGGCGGCGCTGCACGCCGGCAAGGTCGAGAAGGTGACGATCCTGCCGCGCGGCGGTGCGCTCGGCGTCACGCTGGTCACGCAGGAAGAGGACCGGGTGCTCTATCCCAAGAGCTTCATCGAGGCGCGCATCCAGATGCTGCTGGCCGGCCGTGGCGCGGAACTGCTGGTGCTCGACGAGGCCTCCAGCGGTGCTGCGCAGGACCTGCAGGAGGCTTCGCGCCTGGCGCTCGACATGGTGGGCCGCTTCGGCCTGTCGGCCGAGGGCGGCCTGTTCAGCCTGGCCGCGGTGCCGGCGCAGCATGCGGGTTCGCTGATCGGCGATGCGGTGCAGCAGGCCAATGCGCTGCTGGTGGACCTGCAGGCCCGCTGCGACCAGGTGCTGTCGACGCACCTGCACGCGCTGAAGACGCTGACGGCCGAACTGCTGGCGCAGGAAGAGGTGGACGGTTCGCGGGTCGAGGAACTGGTGTTCCCGGCCCTGCGCCGCGCCGCCTGATCGGCCGCCGCGGCGCGGCCGGCCTGCGGCCTCAGAGCTTCACTTCGCCTTCGTCTTCGCCGTCCCAGTAGTGCACCCGCACCGCGCGGACCCGCAGCATCGCGAGATTGGGGGTGTCGATGCCGTCCTTGAACCAGTAATCGAGGTCCGGCGTCCAGTGCTCGGCGAAGGCGGCCTTGTCCCGGATCACCTCGGCGCGGCCTTCCACCGCGACCTGGAAGTGCTTGTCGCCCTGGAAGGCGAGCGCCACCTGCGGATCGCGCCCAATGTCCGCCACGGTGCGCGAATCGGCCCAGGTGAAGTAGTAGGAATCGCCGTCGTAGTCCACCTGTCGGTTGTTGCTCATCGGCCGGCCGGCGATCGCGCCGCCGTCGGTGTGGGTCGAGAGCATGCAGATGTCGATGTCGCGCATGCGGGCGGCGATGTCCGCCAGTGTCCGGGTGTCGTCGTGTGCCATGGTGCTGCCTTTCCGACCGGTCAGCCGGCGGCGCCGAGTTCGTCGACCCGTTCCGCATTGGTGGTGCTGCGGGTGCCCTTCAGGTGCATCTCCACGTCGGCGGCCTTCTCGCCGACCGCGGCGACCGCGTCCTGGAGCTGCTGTTCGCTGACGTTGAGCTTCTTCGCCCATTCGGCCAATGCGGCGCTGTCGCGGATGTCGATGCGGTCGGGCTGGATGCCGGGGGTGTCGGTCATGGCTGTCTCCTGGTCGGGGTAAACACTGCACGCTACCGAGGCGGCATGGGCGGACCTGTAGGCCGAAGGCGCGACTGCACCGCAGCCGACCCGTATCCGTGTGCAACAGGGCTATGCTCCCGCCGCATGTGCGCCTCCCCCTGCCGTGTCCTGCTCTGCGTGCCGCGCCACGCCGGTCTTCCGGCGGGTGCGGGCGTCGTGGTGTGCCGTCGGTTCGGACCGCTGTCCGGCCTGCGATGAGCAGGCCGCGCTGGGCGGCGGCCCGGCATCAACTGCTCGCACCGCGGCGTGCGCTCTGGGGCTTCACGCTGCTCGAGATCATGCTGGCGCTGGCCGCGCTCGGCGTGCTGCTGTCGATCGCCCTGCCGAGCTACCGGGCCTATGTGCTGAAAGCCGAGCGCTACCAGACCATCGTCGACATGACCCTGATCAGCAGCATGGTCAAGGCCTACGAACAGGACAACGGCACCCTGCCCGACAGCCTGGCCGACATCGGCTGGACCAAGCCCGACAAATGGGGCAACCCCTACTACTACCTGAAGATGGAAGGTGCCTCGGTCGGGCAGAAGCGCAAGGACCGGTCGCTCCATCCGCTCAACAGCGACTACGACCTCTACAGCGCGGGCCCCGACGGCAAGACCACCACGCCGCTCACCGCCAAGATCAGCCAGGACGACATCATCCGGGCGAACGACGGCGCCTTCATCGGCGTGGCCGAAGACTACTGATCCGGTGGCCATGCAAGGCAGTACGCGGGCCTTCGTGCGGAGCCGCCTGGGCAAGAAGATCTTCCTGATATTCCTGGCGATCGTCGCCGTGCCGCTGGTCTGCACCTCGCTGCTGTCGCGGGAACTCAGCGAATACGTGCTGAAGCGCTCCACCGAGCAGCTGCTGCGCGATGCCTCGAAGAGTGCCGGCCTGAACCTGATGGACCGGCTGCGCCACGCCGAGGCGCTGCTGCGCATCCGGTCTGCGGAGGCCACAGGCGCCGGTGCCGCGGCCGAGGAGGCGCGGGCCCGCAGCGCGGCGGTGTTCGCGGAGGTGATGGTGGAACGCCTGCCGCCGGCCGCTGCCGAACCCGCGGTCGACGAGCCCGCGCGGGTGCAGGTCGACACCGGCGCCGACGGCCAGCCGCGGGTGCGGATCACCTTCCAGGACGGGCCGCGCCGCATCGTGGCGCGGGGGGTGCTGTCGGACAGCTATCTCTGGGAAAACCTCGACGGCCCGCTGTACACCCTGTGCTTGCGGGGACCGGGTTTCGCGCGGCCGCTGTGCATCGGATCGGACCCGCCGACCGCCGCCACCGTCGAGATCGAACGGCCGTTCCATATGCGGCCCTACCTGAACGGCGAAGCCTGGACGCTGCAGGCCGTCGCGGCGCCCGACCTCGCCGACTATCTGCCGATCGCGATGGGCGAGCTGTTCGGCTACGTGGCCGCCGCCGCGCTGCTGGCGGCCCTGACCATCAGCGCCTTCTTCATCCGGCGCGCCACCACGCCGCTCGACACCCTGATCGGCGCCACCCGCGCGCTGCGGGCCGGCGACTACGGCCACGTGATCCCGCTGTCCGGCATGCACGACGAGTTCCGCGACCTGGCCGTGTCCTTCAACCAGATGGCGGCCACCATCGGCGAGGACGTCGCCTACATGGAGATCCTCTCGGCGATCGACGAGGCGATCGTCGCGCGCCGCCCGATCCCCGACCTGATCCGCCCCGGCCTCGCGCATATGGCGCAGTTTCCGGCGGCCGAGGGGGTGCGGCTGACGGTGGTGGACCAGCATGCCGGCGAGACGACCGTCCTGCGCATCGCCCAGGGTGCAGTCGAGACGGTCGTCCATCCGCAGGCGGCGGTGCCGCTGTCCGGCGACGGCAGCGAACGCATCGCCCGCACCGCGTCGCAGTCGGCCTACGCCTTCCTGCCGGCCGCCGCCGGCGTGGTGGCCGCCGAGTTCCAGGCGCTGAAATCCCGCGTCGCCGTCGCGCTGAATGCCGAGGAGCACGAACGCACCCTGGTGGCGCGCGCGGCGCGCGACAGCCTCACCGGCCTGCTCAACCGGCTGGGCCTGGTCGAGCGGCTGGACCGGCTGGCGCAGCGCCATGCGGAAGAGGGCAGCGCCTTCGCAGTCGTGTACCTCGACCTCGACGGCTTCAAGGAAGTCAACGACGCCTACGGCCACGACACCGGCGACCGGCTGCTGGTGCTGGTGGCGCGCCGGATCGCCGCCTCGCTCGGCGGCCTGCCGCCGGCCCTGGCGCGGCTCGGCGGCGACGAATTCGTGTTCGCCCTGGCCGCCGATGCCGACGGCGACTACCGCAAGACGATCCTGGCGGTGCTCCACGACCTGCAGACGGTGTTCGCGCTGGACGAGCTGCGCATCCAGGTCGGTGCGAGCCTGGGCGTGGCGGTGTTCCCGCAGGACGGTGCCGACCATTCGGAACTGCTCCGAAGCGCCGACCTCGCGATGTACGCCGCCAAGGCACGCGGGCGCAACCAGGCCGTGTACTACGACGCCACGCTCGACAGCGCCTCGGCCGAGCGGATCGAGCTGCGGCGCGAGCTGGCCGACGCGCTGTCCGGGGGCCAGCTGCACCTGGTCTACCAGCCGCGGGTGTCCTGCGCCGACCGGCGCACGCGCTCGGCCGAGGCGCTGCTGCGCTGGAACCATCCGGTGCGCGGCCCGGTGTCGCCGGCCCGCTTCATCCCGCTCGCCGAGGAGTCCGGGCTGATCGTCGAGATCGGCTACTGGGTGCTGGAGACCGCGATCGTCCAGCAGCAGGCCTGGGCCGCCGGCGGCGGCCTTGGGGTGGCGCAGGTGTCGGTCAACCTGTCGCCGGTGCAGCTGATGCACGACCAGTTCCTCGACCGGATCGAGCAGATCGTCACCGCGCACTGCATCCTGCCCGGCACGATCGAGCTGGAGGTCACCGAAGGCGCGCTGATCAAGGACATCGACGAGGCGGTGCGGCGCCTGGAGCGGCTGCGGGCGTTCGGCTTCTCGATCGCGCTCGACGACTTCGGCGTCGGCTATTCGGCGATGAGCTACCTGAGCCTGCTGCCGTTCGACACGCTGAAGATCGACAAGAGCTTCGTCAACGACGTGGGCGTCCACGCCTCGGCGTCCGCCATCGCCGCGGCCATCGTGGCGCTCGGCACCGCGCTGCAGAAGGAGGTGGTGGCCGAGGGCGTCGAGACCGAGGACCAGGCCGCGCGGCTCACCGCGCTCGGCGTGCACGAGCTGCAGGGCTTCCTGTTCAGCCGCCCGCTGGCGCCGGACGACCTGGAAGCCTTTCTCCTGGCCCGCGCCTGAGGGCCGGCGACCACCACGCGGCGTCAGCCGGACGCTTGCAGCGCTTCGACCAGCCACACCGCATGCGGCGTCAGCGCCGCCGGGTCGGGGCCGGTGCACAGCAGCAGGTGGCGGCGGGCCCACGGCTCGGTCAGCGGCACCCGCGCGATCGCCACCGAGCGGCCGAGCCGGCGTGCGGTCGCGGCGGGCACGATGCCCACGCCGATGCCTTCGGCGACCATGCGGCAGACCGCTTCCGCACTGGCCACCCGGACCCGCCAGCGCAGCGGCCAGCCGAGGCGGCGGGCCTGCCGCGCCACCAGCGCCTGCAGCGGGCTGCCGGCCGCGAGGCCGACGAGGTCGAACGCGGCCGCATCCGCCAGCGTGGCGCTGCGCCGGCCAGCCAGCGCATGGCCGCGCGGCACCGCCAGCACCAGCGGGTCGGGCCGGAACGGCCGGCAGTGCAGGCCGTCGGTGTCGGCGGCGTCGCTGACGATGCCGACGTCGGCCCAGCCGGCGCGCAGCGCATCGGCGATCTCGTCGCTCGGCCGCTCCTTCAGGTCGACCGAAAGCCGCGGATGGTCGGCCAGGAACCGCGCCAGCGGCCGCGGCAGGTGCTCGGCCAGCGCGCCGAGGTGTTGCACAGCAGCCGGACCTGGCCCTGCAGCCCGCAGCCGTAGGCGGCCAGCTCGCCGCGCAGCTGCTCCATCTGCTGCAGCACCCGGTGCGCCTGCCGCAGCAGCGTGCGGCCCGCCTCGGTCGGCTGTACGCCGCGAGCGCCACGCACCAGCAGCGGCACGCCCAGCACGTCCTCCATGCCGCGCACCCGCTGGCTGGCGCTGGCGAGCGTGAGGTGGCTGCGCGCCGCGCCCGCGGTCAGGCTGCCAGCCTCGGCCACATGAATGAACAACTGCAGGTCGGTCAGGTCGAAACGCATGGCGCAGGAGTTCAAAGCCCTGTTTTCAGATTCTCGATGTCGCGAGAGCACGCACTGATTAACGCAGGTGCGATGCGCTCAAAGGTGGAAAAGTGACGTTTCAGCATATTCATTGTCAATCTGGGACGTTTTGCACTTGACGACTGGTCAACGCCAACTACCATTGCTCCAATCATTCTGTTTGCATTTTATTGAATAGATCGGCAATAAATAATGATTCAAGAAAAATTATTCGAGTCGAGCGCTACTTTTTTCATCTGGCCGACACGTGGGTTTGGGGGCACAGTGCCCGGTCACGTAGCGATGCGCATGCATCGCCCAAATTTAATAAGCGAATTACCTATGCGAGGATTGATGGAGGCCGGAAAGCTGGTAGCTGATGGCATGCGCTCTGCGCGTTTGAATAACACCGAATTTCCTGATCTGGGATCCAGAGACGTGGGTGCTTATGAAGGTGTGATGGCTGCACAGCACCAGCTCTATTTGAGCTTTTGGCCTGGCGGCACAATGCCGCAGACGTATATTGAGGATACCATCAGGGAAACAGGTGAAAGGGCGCAAAAGGGTCTGGGAAAAGGGCGCGAACTGAAAGAGGACATTGAATACAATAAAGAGTACATTGAAAATCTCTACACCAAACTTCGAGGCACGTTGGAGCCACAAGAAAGAAAAGCTTTGCTTAGGGCCGTCAAAAAGGCCGAGACGGAATTAGAAGAGCTGCATTCGGTTTTTCTCAAGGAGGAACAGGGAGTCAACGGAGAGAGCCGATGGATTCATCAAACGCGAAATTATGTAGACAGGAGAAAAGTGGAGCATAAGGTGTATGTTCCCCACAGTCGGCAAGTAATCGCAGACAGACTTCATCTACAGCATCGCAAAGTAGAAGGTGTTTTCGATTCTCGTGGCAACCAAGTGTGGGAGACGGATTATCTGCCTGACCAAGATGCCGATACATACCATACGAGCTACTTCATCGACAAGAATTTTGGAACGCAGGCCGAAATCTTCCGCACGCTCCCCTGTATGACTACCGGTTTGCCCGACAACCCCAAAACGCCGGTATGGGGCTTGTCGTTAATCCGCATGGCCAAGTGGTGGAATGAATTCTTGGAAGAAAACCTTACAACCACGTTCAACAGGGATACGGATCAATACGAAACTTATTCGGCATATAAACTTAAAAGTAAAACTCACAATTGTGCCGGTGCTTGCGCAGGGGCGTTGCGGGCAGGCGGTGCCGAAGCGTTCGTTCCATTTACTGGTTCGACCTATTTGATTGCTACTACGCCAAACGACATCGATCGTTGGGTCAGCAAGCTGGAGATAAAGCTTGCGCAATTAAACGGGATGACGCAGGATCTGCTCAGAATTATCGATTCTTACAAAGTTAAGGTGCCTCATTTCAATGGTTCGCGCCCGATAGAGTCGATTACTAAACAAAGCTTTTCTGAAATCTTTTCTGAACTCTGGAGTTTGGAGGATTTTAAGGCGGGAACAAAATTAAAATCGTCTTTTTCCAAAATCAACATCCGTCATGGTGCTGTGGCATCAATCGATACACAGTTGGCACGATATCACGGCATCGCTTGGAATGATTATTCCAGATTTCCCGAAAAGTTGAAATGTATGGTCAATATAGTTTCAGAAGCGGATCAATATTTTAAAAAGTACCGTAACAATCCAGAAGAATCCAAGCGTGGCGCCGGAATTGCCCTCCTCGTGAAGCAGGTGTTCGATGTTATGAAGTCAAAAGAAAGGCAATAAACCATACCTAGGAAATACGCGGACATACATTCGGTTCGACTAATGTCGTCAGAGGGCTTCTGAAAGTAACAATACGGTCCCAGGGGGCGTGAGGCCTCCAAACGCGCCGCAAGCGTAAGCACCGATGAGCATGAGCGCACGCCTGTTCTCATGTGCGCCCGAAAAGTAGTCATCAAACGAGGTCGGAGTTGCAGAGCCTCAGCCGGAGCCTGAGGCTCGGTCTGCGCATTCCGGCTGGTCGGGCACCGGGCGGGCGGGCACAGTCGGCGCGTTCCTGCCCACCGCCGTACGAGGTCCTTTTCCGTGGAATCCAGCCTGCTCGCCACCTTCTCCGCCGTCGCCCCGTCGCAGTGGGCCGCCGCGGCGGCCGTCTTCGTGCTCGCCGGCCTGGTCAAGGGCGTGGTCGGGCTCGGCCTGCCGACGGTGGCGATGGGGCTGCTCGCGCTGCGCATGCCAGCGGCGCAGGCGGCGGCGCTGCTGGTGGTGCCCTCGCTGGTCACCAACGTCTGGTAGATGCGGCCCTGGGGCACGCTCGGGCCGCTGCTGCGCCGGCTCGGCGGCATGCAGGCGGGCGTGGTCGTCGGCACGCTGGGCGGGGCAGCGCTGTTCGGTGCGCCGGCCGGGCCGGTCGGTGCGCTGCTGCTGGGCCTGGCGCTGGTCGCCTATGCCGCCTGGGGACTGGCCGGCCGCACGCTGCGGATCGCGCCGCGGCACGAGGGCTGGGCGGGGCCGGCGGTGGGCGCCGCGACCGGGCTGGTCACCGCGCTCACCGGCGTGTTCGTGGTGCCGGCGGTGCCCTAACTGCAGGCGCTGGGGCTGCAGCGCGATGCGCTGGTGCAGGCGATGGGGCTGTCCTTCACCACCTCGACCCTCGCGCTGGCGGCCGGCCTGTGGCTCGCCGGGCCGGCCGGGGCGGGCGGCGGCGGGTTCCCGGCGCTCGGCTCGGTGCTGATGCTGGCGCCGGCGCTGGTCGGGATGGCGCTCGGCCAGGCGCTGCGCGGCCGGCTGCCGGTGCCGGTGTTCCGGCGCTGCTTCTTCATCGGGCTGGGGCTGCTCGGCGCGTCGATGGCGGTGCGGGCGCTCATGCTATCGAATGCATAGCTGCTGGTGTAGGTGCAGCGGGCGCTGGAGGTCGATTCACGCCCCATCCGGCCAGCGCGGCTGGGCGAAGTGCGCCACCAGAAAGTCGATCAGCAGCCGCACCCGCGGCGGCAGGTGCTTGCGGCTGCCGTACATCGCATAGATGCCCATGCCGTCGGCCCGGTAGCCGGGGCACAGTTCCACCAGCCGGCCCTGCGCCAGGTCCTCGCCGACGAGGAAGGTCGGCTGCAGCACCACGCCTTGGTGCAGCAGCGCGCCGGCGCGGCAGGTGTCGCCGTTGTTGGCGCGGAGGAAGGGGGTGGTCCGCACCGACACCCGGCCGTCGGGGCCCTGGAACTCCCATTCGTCGCCGCCGGCCCAGTGGCTGTACGCCAGCACCGCATGGCCGGCCAGTTCGCGCGGGTGGACCGGCGTGCCGGCCCGCGCCAGATACGCGGGCGATGCGCAGAGCGCCATGCGCGCGGTGGCGAGCGGGCGGGCCACGAGGCTGGAGTTCTGCAGCCGCGAGATGCGCACCGCGAGGTCGAAGCCTTCCTCCACGATGTCGGACAGCCGGTCGGTCAGGGTGACCTCCACGCTCACCTTCGGGTGCAGCGCGGCGAACGAGGCCCAGACGCCGGCCAGGTGCAGGATGCCGAAGCTCACCGGCGCATTGACCTTCAGCGGCCCGACCGCCTCGCCACCGTGCGCGGTGATCTCCGCCTCGGCGGCGGCCACGCCTTCGAGCAGGTCGCGGCAGCGCTGGTAGAAGCGCTCGCCCTCGTCGGTGACCGACAGGGTGCGGGTGGTGCGCTGCAGCAGCCGCGCACCGAGCCGCGCCTCCAGGTCGCTCACGTAGCGCGACACCGCCGCCCGGGACATGTCGAGCGTGCGGGCGGCGCCGACGAAGCTGCCGGCCTCCACCACTTGCGCGAACACCTGCATCTCCAGCCATTTGTTCATGCGGCCGATTGTCGCGGTGGGCGCGACAGTCTGTTGTGCGGCAGACCCTTTATCGCGCGATCCGGTGACAATAGATTGGGAGGCATGACACGCGATTCCGCCGCACTCCCTTTGACCGACACGACGGCACCGATGCCGGTCCTCTTCATCTCCCACGGCGCCCCGACCTTCGCACTGGAGCCCGGCCGGCTCGGGCCGCAGCTGCAGGCCCTCGGCGCGGCGCTGCCTGTGCCCCGGGCGGTGCTGGTGGTGTCGCCGCACTGGACGGCACCGCAGGCGCGGGTCGCGACCACCGCCGCGCCGGCGACGATCCACGACTTCCGCGGCTTTCCCGCGCCGCTGTACCGCCTCGCCTACCCCGCCCCGGGCGCGCCGGCGGTCGCCGCCCGCGCGCAGGCGCTGCTGCAGGCCGCCGGCTGGCCGGTGCAGGCCGATCCGGCGCGCGGCCTGGACCACGGCGCCTGGGTGCCGCTGCGCTACCTGTTCCCGGCGGCCGACGTGCCGGTGTTCCAGCTCGCGATGCCCGCCGGGCTGGACGCCGAGGGCGCCTACGCGCTCGGCCGGGCGCTCGCGCCGCTGCGGCAGGAGGGCGTGCTGGTGGTCGGCTCCGGCAGCCTGACCCACAACCTCTACGAGATCGCCGCCCCCGGCGCCGCCGCGGCGGACTATGCGCAGGCCTTCGCCGGCTGGGTGCGCGCGGCGGTCGCCGACCGCGACCATGCCCGCCTGCGCCGCACGCTGGAGGATGCACCCCACGCCGCCCGCGCCCATCCGACCACCGAGCATTTCCTGCCGCTCCTGGTGGCCGCCGGCGCGGCCGGCGACGCTGCGCCGGTGCGCGTGCTGGACGGCGGCATCCTTTACGGGGTACTGTCGATGGAGTCCTATGCGTTCGGCCTGCCCGAGGCTGCCGCATCGACGCCGCCGACACCCCCTTCCGCCTGACCCGAGGAGTCTTCATGGCCTACGACGAGAACCAGCTGCAGCTGCCCGCCTCCTTCCACGCGCTCTACCTCGACGGGCAGCAGCGCCTGACGGCTCCGCTGGAGGACGTGCAGGCCCGCTACGAACTCTGCGAGGACCTGGCGCAGGTACTGGTCGGCCAGACCGAGGGCCTGGTCCACGACACGCTGCAGGACCAGCGCGAACTGCTCGGCCGCTTCCACGAGGCGCTGCTGGCACCGGAAGCCGGCCTGAACCCGGCCGAGGCCCGCTGGGTGGTCCAGCGGCTGGCCGAACTGGTCGACTGGCCGGCCGAGGCGGCGCCCGGCTGATACTGCCGCCCGGCCCGCCCCAGCGCGCGGCCGGGCCGTGCAACCGTGCGTAAAGACGGCGGTCCGGCGGCCGGCGGGGGCTTGATGCGCCCGGCCGCGGTCCCGATCTAGGAGGCCCGAACCGCTTCCTGCCGCGAAAGGCCGTCCCATGACCCCGCACGAACAACACGTCCTCGACTCCTTCCTGCAGCGTCTCACCGCCGCCCACGGCGTGGCCAAGGACCCGCAGGCCGACGCCGCGATCCGCGCCGCCCTCGACCGCCAGCCCGACGCCCCGTATCTGCTGGTGCAGCGCACGCTGCTGTTGGAGCAGGCGCTGGAGAAGGCCAATGCCCGCATCGCCGAACTGGAGCGCACGGCCGACGGCCGCGGGGACCCGGGCGGCGCCGGCTTCCTGCACGGCGGGCTGGAACCCGGTTTCGGCCGTGCGCCCACCTCGCCCGGACTGATCGGCGCCGCGGTGGCACCGGCCGCGTCGTACGGGTCCGCCAGCCCCGCACCGGCCGGCTATGCGCCGGCTCCGGCACCGGCCGGCTGGCGCGAGCGGCTCTTCGGCGGCGGTGCCGCCGCCCCGCAGCAGGCCGCGCCGGCGGCCGCCCGCAGCGGGCCCAGCTTTCTCGGCACCGCGGCCTCGGCCGCCGCCGGCGTGGCGGGCGGCATGTTCCTCTACAACGGCATCGAGCACCTGATGCAGGACCGTGCCGGTGGCCACCAAGCATCGTCGTCGTCGTTGCTCGACAATGCGCCGGGCCCCGGCAACGCCCCGGTCGTGGAGGAGGTGACGAACAACAACTTCTTCGACGACCGGGCCGGCGACGACGCGCGACTGGCCGCTGCCGATGACGGGGGCGGCTGGTCGGACGACGGCGGGGGCGACTTCCTGGGCGACGACGGCGACCTGCTGGCCTGACGGTCACCGGCCGCGCCCGCCCTGTCGGGTGCCTGCTTGTCGCCGGCACGACAGCGCGGCGGGCGGCGGCGACGGACAGTGCACGCATGCCTGCCCATGCCTACCGTTTCGCCGACCTGCCCACCCTGGTCGGCCAGGATGTTGCCGTCAGCGACTGGATCACCATCGACCAGTCGCGCATCGACCGCTTCGCCGACGCCACTGGCGACCACCAGTGGATCCATGTGGATGTCGAGCGCACCCGCGCCGGCCCGTTCGGCGCCCCTATCGCGCACGGCTTTCTCACGCTGTCGCTGCTGCCCGCGTTCTTCGACAGCGCGCTGCAGATCACCGACGGCGGCATGGGCGTGAACTACGGCCTGAACAAGGTCCGCTTCATGGCACCGGTGCCGGTCGGCAGCCGTCTGCGGGGGCGGCTGCACCTGCTGGGCTGCACGCCGGTGGAGCAGGGCGGCCTGCAGCTCACCTGGCAGGTGACGGTCGAACGCGAAGGTGCCGACAAGCCGGCCTGCGTGGCCGAGTCGCTGGTGCGGCGTTACCCGGCCACCACCGCGACCTGATAGCCGTTCGGCCCGCGGCGCCCGGTGCGGGCGCCGCAGACTTTCGGCATCAGACCGGCGGCGGGTCCTGGTCGCGCACCGTATGGCGGTGCTGGGCCACCGCCGCGATGAAGGCGGCTGCCACGTCGTCGTCGCCGGTCGCGATCAGCACGCCCGGGTCGTCGCTGCCGTCGGGCAGCTGGGCGGAGACTTTGGCCTCCTCCAGCAGCATCCGGCCCATGCCCAGCGCCAGGATCGTCTTGCCGTGGCGGTACTGGTCCTTCACGAATTCCAGCGTGTTGCCGATGCCGGCCAGGGTCTGCACGCCGGCCTCGCCGTCCGGCAGCACCAGCGCATCGAACAGGAAGCCGGGCTCGTTTTCCAGCGTGGCATCGGCCTGCAGCGGTTCGCCGCCGTCGGCGGTCGCCATCGCGCCGAGCCGCGGGCCGACCAGCCGCGCCACCGCACCTTCGGCGACCAGTGCGGCCTGCAGCGCCGCGAGCGGCGCACCGGCGACGCCGGGTGCCACCAGGATCGCGATCTTGCGGGTGCGGATGCCGCCGTCGCCCGGCCGGGCCGTCAGCGACAGCGCGGGCGAGGCCTTCACCTCGGGCTTGGCCGGCTTCTCCAGCGCACGCGGTAGCGCCGCGGGCAACTCCATGCCCAGGCCGTCGGCGACCTGTTGCGCCAGCGTCGTCGACACGTTGACCAGCGAGGCGACCATGCGTTCGCGGATCGCCGGCACCGTCACCTTGCTCAGCTCGAAGCGGAATGCGGCGGCGATGTGGGCCTGCTCCACCGGGGTCTGGCTCTCGTAGAACAGCGTCGCCTGGGTGTAGTGGTCGGCGAACTTCTCGGGCTTGCCGCGCACCTTGTCGCTCGACTCCCGGGCGTCGATGCGCCGCGCCACGCTCATGAAACCCTGGCCGGCGCCGGCCTGGAACGGGCAGCCGCCGGCAAGCGAGTTGGGCTCGTAGGCCACGCGGCCGCGGTGGATCGCCTGGCGGTGCATGCCGTCGCGCTGGTTGTTGTGCACCGGTGCGATCGACGCGTTGATCGGCAGCTCGTGGAAGTTGGGGCCGCCGAGCCGGCTGATCTGCGTGTCCACATAGGAGTGGATGCGGCCGGCCAGCAGCGGATCGTTGGTGAAGTCCAGGCCCGGCACGATGTGCGCGGTGCAGAACGCGACCTGCTCGGTTTCGGCGAAGAAGTTGTCGGGGTTGCGGTTGAGTACTATGCGGCCCACCACCTGCACCGGGACGAGCTCTTCCGGCACGATCTTCGTCGCGTCGAGGATGTCGAAGCTGAATTTTTCCGCGTCTTCCTCGGTGAAGACCTGCAGGCCGAGTTCCCATTCGGGATATTCGCCCGCCTCGATCGCTTCCCACAGGTCGCGGCGGTGGAAGTCCGGGTCGGCACCGGAGATCTTCACCGCCTCGTCCCAGACCAGCGAATGGGTGCCGAGCTTCGGCTGCCAGTGGAACTTCACGAAGCGCGACTCGCCCGCATCGTTGACCAGCCGGAAGGTGTGCACGCCGAAGCCCTGCATCATCCGGTAGCTGCGCGGGATCGCCCGGTCCGACATCTGCCAGAGCAGCATGTGGGTCGATTCGGGCATCAGCGAGGCGAAGTCCCAGAAGGTGTCGTGCGCCGACGCGGCCTGCGGCATCGCGTGGTGCGGCTCGGGCTTGACCGCATGGACCAGGTCCGGGAACTTGATCGCGTCCTGGATGAAGAACACCGGCATGTTGTTGCCGACCAGGTCCCAGTTGCCTTGGTCGGTGTAGAACTTGACCGCGAAGCCGCGCACGTCGCGCGCCGTGTCCTTGGAGCCGCGCTCGCCGGCGACCGTCGAGAAGCGCACGAACACCGGCGTGATCTTGCCGGCCTCGCGGAACGGCGCGGCCCGGGTGAGGTCGGTCAGCGGTGCATAGCATTCGAAATACCCGTGCGCGCCGGAACCGCGCGCATGCACGATCCGCTCGGGGATGCGCTCGTGGTCGAAGTGGGTGATCTTCTCACGGAGGATGAAGTCCTCCAGCAGCGCCGGGCCGCGCACGCCGGCCTTCAGCGAATTCTGGTTGTCGGCGATCGGCACGCCGTGGTTGGTGGTGAGCCGCTGGCCGCCGGAATCCACCCGGACCCGGTCGAGGGTGCCGACGGTCGCGTTCACGCCTTCGGCGATCACGCCGCCGGTCTTGTCGGACGCCTGGGTCTCCGACAGCGTGCTGCCGGTCACGAGGCGCGACGGAACCGGGGATCGGGCGCCGACCGGCGGCGACAGTGCGGCATCGTGGCCGTGCTCCTGCGCCTTGTTCGGGTTGTGCGGCATGCCGGCCACGGTGGCCTGGGTGTCGGCCGCGCGCTGCACGGCCGGATCGTCGGTGTCGCCTGCTGCGGGCCGGGCGGGTGCGCTGTCGGAATTGCGTGCGGCGGCCTTGGCGGCGGCGCGCGGCTTGGGGTCCGCCGGCGAGGCGGCGGGACTGCGGGAAGAGGGCGGCATGGCGTCGTTTCGTGGGGAAGAGGGCCACCCACGCTAGTGAAGCCCCACCATCGCCTACGTAGGACCGGGCCGGCCGCGACGTCGGCCTTTCGCCCGCGGGATAGAAGCGCCGGGAATCAGCTCTTGGCCGAAGCCCACGCCGCCGCATTGCGCTTGCGGGTCTCGGCGCCCTTCTTGGCCGACGCCGAACGCTCGGCCGCGGTTCGGCTGGCAGCGGCTGCGCCGCCGGCCCGGCCGCCCTTGCGCGACGGCGCATGGTTCTCGGCCTTCTCGCGACCGGAGCCGCTCTTCTTGCCGCCGCCGGTTTCCTTGTTCACGGTGGCCCAGGCGCGGCGCTCGGCTTCGGCCTTGGGCGCGCCCCGCTTCTCATAGCCTTCCTCGATGTGTTCGGCCTGTCGTTTCTGCTTGTCGGTGTAGCTGGACTTGTCGCCGCGCGGCATGGTGGTCTCCGGTGCAAATGACACCGGAGGGTGAGGCGCGCGACAGCCCGGTCGCGCCCGTTGCCGCCCGGTCCGTCTGTGGGACAACGCCTGCCGGAAACGAAAACGCGCCCCGGAGGGCGCGTCGTGCGGTGTGCGGAGAGCGGCTTACTTCGCCGTCACGACCCGGACCATTTCCAGGCACTTGTTCGAGTAGCCCCACTCGTTGTCGTACCAGGACACGAGCTTGACGAAGGTCTTGTCGAGCGCGATGCCGGCGTCGGCGTCGAAGATCGAGGTGCGGGTGTCGCCGCGGAAGTCGGTGGCGACCACCTTGTCCTCGGTGTAGCCCAGGATGCCCTTCAGCGCGCCTTCGGACTGGGCCTTCATCTCGGCCTTGATCTCATCGTAGGTGGCTTCGGTTTCCAGCTCGACCGTCAGGTCGACCACCGACACGTCGGAGGTCGGCACGCGGAAGCTCATGCCGGTCAGCTTCTTGTTCAGCTCGGGGATCACCACGCCCACCGCCTTGGCCGCGCCGGTGGAGCTGGGGATGATGTTCTCGAGGATGCCGCGGCCGCCGCGCCAGTCCTTGTTGGACGGGCCGTCCACCGTCTTCTGCGTGGCGGTGGCGGCATGCACCGTGGTCATCAGGCCGCGCTTGATGCCCCACTTGTCGTGCAGCACCTTGGCGAGCGGTGCCAGGCAGTTGGTGGTGCAGGAGGCGTTGGAGATGATGTCCTGGCCGGCGTAGGTGCCGCAGTTCACACCCTTGACGAACATCGGGGTGTCGTCCTTCGACGGCGCCGAGATGATGACCTTCTTCGCGCCCGCGGCGAGGTGCTTGCCGGCACCGGCCTTGTCGAGGAACAGGCCGGTGGACTCGATCACCACTTCGGCGCCGACCTCGTCCCACTTCAGGTTCGCCGGATCGCGTTCCTGGGTCAGGCGGATCTTTTGGCCGTTGACGATGAGGGTGTTGCCCTCGACCGCGATCGTGCCCTCGAAGCGGCCGTGCACGCTGTCGTACTGCAGCATGTAGGCGAGGTAGTCGGGCTCGAGCAGGTCGTTGATGCCAACGATCTCGATGTCCGAAAAATTCTGCACGGCCGAGCGCAGCACGTTGCGGCCGATGCGGCCGAAGCCGTTGATGCCGATCTTGGTGGTCATGTCGTCAACTCCTGAGGATGGAAGAAAACCGGGGGATGCGGGGACGGCCGTCACTTCTTGCCCAGGACCTTGCGGACCGTGGCGGCGAGGTTCTCGGGCGTGAAGCCGAATGCCTTGAACAGCACGGCGGCGGGAGCGGATTCGCCGTAGCGGTCGATGCCGACCACCGCGTCGCAGCCGTACTTCCACCAGCCGTCGGTCACGCCCATCTCGACCGCGACGCGCGGCAGGCCCTTGGGCAGCACCGACTTCTTGTAGGCGGTGTCCTGGCGATCGAAAGCGGTCGTGCTCGGCACCGAGACCACGCGCACCGCGATCTTCTGCAGCGCGAGCATCTCCTGGGCCTTGAGCGCCAGCTGGACCTCGGAGCCGGTCGCCAGGATCACCGCCTGCGGCTTCTTCTTCAGGCCGACGGCGGCCGGCTCGCGCAGCACGTAGGCGCCGCGGCTGATCTCGCCCAGGTCGGTCTTGGGGGCGTAGGGCAGGTTCTGGCGCGACAGCAGCAGGGCGGTCGGGCGGTCCTTGTTCTCCAATGCGACGGCCCAGGCGACGGCCGTCTCGGCGGTGTCGGCGGGGCGCCAGACGTCGAGGTTCGGTATCAGCCGCAGGCTGGCCGCATGCTCGATCGACTGGTGGGTCGGGCCGTCTTCGCCAAGGCCGATCGAGTCGTGGGTGAAGACGTGGATCACCCGCGCCTTCATCAGCGCGGCCATGCGGATCGCGTTGCGGCTGTAGTCGCTGAAGGTGAGGAAGGTGCCGCCGTACGGGATGAAGCCGCCGTGCAGCGCGATGCCGTTCATGACCGCGGCCATGCCGAACTCGCGCACGCCGTAGTTGATGTGGCGGCCGCCGACCTTGGTGCCGACGGCGCTGTCCGTGGTGACCACCGCGCCGGCCGCGTCGAACCGCAGCGCTGGCGTGCTCGAGGTGTTGGTCAGGTTGGAGCCGGTCAGGTCGGCGCTGCCGCCGAGCAGTTCGGGCAGCGCGGCGGTGAAGGCTTCCAGCGCGATCTGGCTGGCCTTGCGGCTCGCGACCGTCTCGGCCTTGGTGTGCGCGCCGATGGCGGCGTCGACCGCGGTCTGCGCGAAGTGCTTCGGCAAATCGCCGCGCATGCGGCGGGTGAATTCGGCGGCGAGCGCGGGATGGGCGGCGGCGTAGGCATCGAAGCGCTGCTGCCAGTCGGCCTCGGCCTGGGCGCCGGCGTCCTTCGCGTCCCAGGCGGCGTACACGTCGGCCGGGATCTCGAAGGGCACATGGGCCCAGCCGATCGCGTTGCGGGTCAGGGCGATCTCGTCGGCGCCGAGCGGCTCGCCGTGGGCCTTGCTGGTGCCGGCGCGGTTGGGCGAGCCCTTGCCGATGGCGGTCTTGCAGACGACCAGCGTCGGCTTGTCGGCCGAGGTGTTGGCGCTGGCGATCGCCACGGCGACGGCCTCGGCGTCGTGGCCGTCCACCGGGCCGACCACGTTCCAGCCGCAGGCGCGGAAGCGGGCCGGCGTGTCGTCGATGAACCAGGGCGCGACCTGGCCGTCGATCGAGATGCCGTTGTCGTCGTAGAGCGCGACCAGCTTGTTCAGCTTCCAGGCGCCGGCGAGCGTGACCGCCTCGTGGCTGATGCCTTCCATCAGGCAGCCGTCGCCCAGAAACACGTAGGTGCGGTGGTCGACGACCGTGTGGCCGTCGCGGTTGAATTCGGCCGCCAGCAGCTTCTCCGCGAGCGCGAAGCCGACCGCGTTGGTGATGCCCTGGCCGAGCGGGCCGGTGGTGGTCTCGACGCCGGGGGTGTAGCCGACTTCCGGATGGCCCGGGGTCTTGCTGTGCAGCTGGCGGAAGTTCTTCAGTTCCTCGACCGGCAGGTCGTAGCCGGTCAGGTGCAGCACCGCGTACAGCAGCATCGAGCCGTGGCCGTTGGACAGCACGAAGCGGTCGCGGTCCACCCACTGCGGGTTGGACGGGTTGTGCTTGAGGTGGCGGCCCCAGAGGGCGACGGCCATGTCGGCCATGCCCATCGGCGCGCCCGGGTGGCCGGAATTGGCCTGCTGCACCGCGTCCATCGTCAGGGCGCGGATCGCGTTGGCCATCGCCGTCTCGCGCGGCACCGCCTGCAGCGACAGCGCGTCGGCGGCTGCAGGCACGGAGGCCGCGTCGGCGGCAGTGGAAGCGGAGGACGCGGGGGATTCGGTGTGGGCCATGGGTCGGCAGCTCCGGAAAAGGAGGCGGGAAATGCGGGAAACCGCGCATTTTACCGGCGGCCCTCCGGCGGGCGCTCCGCTACAGTCGCCGCCATGCAGGGCCTGCACCTGACCGCCGATCTCCACCACTGCCGCTGCGACATGCGCTGGCTGACCGATGCCGACGCGCTGCTCGCCGCCTGCGAGGCCCGCGTGCAGGCGGCGGGCCTGCGGCCGGTCGCCCGACTGGCGCATGCCTTTCCGGCGACCGCCGCCGGCCCCGGCGGCGTGACGGCCACCGTGCTGCTGGCCGAATCGCATCTGTGCATCCACACCTGGCCGGAACGGGGCGCGGTGACGCTCGACGTGTATGTGTGCAACGGGAGCGGCGACCACGAGGCGGCGGCCCGGAATTTGGAAGCCTCGCTGCTGACCTTGTTCGTCCCGATGCGTGTGCAGCAACAGGCGCTGCGACGCGGCGACCTGCAGGGCGGAATGACCGAATAGTCCCGGCGCGCCGCTCAGCAGGCAAGGAGCGGCGGAAAAATCTGGTAACAATCCGCGCGTCGGCCCGGGCGTCCGGGCCACCACTACCTCTTTTCCCTTTCCGGTCCACTTTTCGGCGAGGCGCGCATGAGCGACAGACGGCTGCGGTTGTCTCCTTCCCAATGGCTGCTGGGCGCCGGCCTGTGCGTGCTGCTCCTCTGCGCGCTGGCGACGGTGCTCGCGCTGCGGCAGCCGGCCCTCGGCATCGCCCTGGCGGCCGACGCTGCGGCCGATCGGGTGGTCGTCGCGGCGACCGACGCGCACGGGCTGCCGGCCGGCACGGCGGTGCGTGCGATCGAGGCGCCCGGCCTCGCGCCGCAGCCGCTGCGGGCCGAAGATCTGGTGGAAGAGCCGGACTTCATCGACCGCTACGACGATCTGAACGCTTTCTACCGCCGCCAGGATGCGCTGGCGCAGCGACAGGCCACGGCCGACGCAGCGCTGCTGGTCGAACGGCCCGACGGCAGCCGGGCCCGTGTACCGCTGCCCGGCGGCCTGCGGCCGGCGGCCGATCTGCCGCTGTTGTTCTGGTTCCAGCTGGCGGTAGGAGCCGCAGCGGTCCTGATCGGTGCCTGGATGCTGGTGCTGCGGCCGCGCGACCGGGCGGTGCGGCTGTTCTTCGCGCTCGGCGTCACGCTGGCGCTGGCGACGACGACCGCCGCGGTCTACAGCACCCGGGAACTGGCGCTGCCGGCTGCGCTGCTGCGCGGCCTTTCCGGTGTCAACCATGTCGGCACGCTCGCCTTCGGCAGCGCGCTGGTGATGCTGTTCCTGTCCTATCCGCGGACCCTGGTGCCGCCGCGCTGGCAAGGGCTGGCACCGCTGCTCGCCGGTACGGCGCTGCTGGCCGATCAGCTGCAGTGGGTCGACGGCCACGATGCGGGCCTGCGGCTGCCCTGTCTGCTGGAGATGGGTCTGGCGCTGGTCTTCGCGGTCTGGCAATGGCGGGCCACCCGGGGCGACCCGCCGGCACGCGCGGCATTGCGCTGGCTCGGCCTCGCCATGCTGGTCGGCTGCAGCCTGTTCATCGTCGCGATCCCGGGCGCCAGCCTGCTCGGCGGACTGCCGCCGATGCCGCAGGGCTACGCCTTCGGGTTCTTCCTGCTGATGTATGTCGGCCTGGGCCTGGGCCTGCGCCGCTGGCGGCTGTTCGAGGTGGGCGACTGGGCGTTCCGCATTCTGTTCGCGGTGCTGGGCGCGCTGGCGCTGCTGGCGCTCGATGCGCTGCTGCTGCTCGGGCTGCACCTGGGGCCGCAGCTGTCGCTCGGGCTGGCGCTGCTGGTCTGCGGCTTCGCCTGGCTGCCGCTGCGCGGCTGGGCCTGGTCGCGGATCGCCCGGCGCGGCGTGCCGACCACCGGAGAACTGTTCGAGGCGGCGATCGACGTGTCGTTCGCGCCGGTCGCCGCCGAACGGTCCGACCGCTGGCAGGCCCTGCTGCGGCGGCTGTTCGATCCGCTGGAGATCGCGCCCTGCGCCGGCGATGCTGCGCCGCCGGTGCAGCCGGCGCTCGCGGAAGACGGCCTCGCGCTGGAACTGCCGGCCGCCGCGGGCGCGCCGGCCTTGCGGCTGGCCTATGCGGGCGGCGGCCGGCGTCTTTTCGGTCTGCGCGACGCGACGCTGGCTGCACGGCTGGTGGCCCTGCTGCAACAGGCCGAAGCCGGCCGGCGGGCGTACGACCGCGGCGTGCAGGAAGAGCGGCGCCGGATCGCGCGCGACCTGCACGACGACATCGGCGCCCGGCTGCTCAGCGGCCTGCACCAGCCGGACGTGGACCAGACCCGCGTGCTGATCCGCCAGAGCCTGACCGAGATCCGCGCGCTGGTCGGCGGCATGGCGGGCGCGCAGCCGCTGCTGGGCACCGTGCTGGCCGAGCTGCGCCACGAAACCGCGCAGCGGCTCGACGCCGCGGGCCTGGCGCTGCAGTGGCCCCTGCCCGAGGAAGGGCCCGACCTGCAGCGCCCGCTGGACTGGCGGGTCTGCCGGCACTACCTGTCGGTCGTCCGCGAAGCGGTCAGCAACATCGTGCGCCATGCCGGTGCCGGTCGGGTCACGGTGGAGGTGCACTGCGCCGACGGCCGGCTGCGGACCCGCATCCAGGACGACGGCTGCGGCTTCGATGCGGCGGACAGGCGCCCGCAGGCCCCGCGGGCGGACGGCGGCGGCCACGGCATGCGGCACATGCACCAGCGGCTCGCCGAGGTCGGCGGCGCGCTGACCGTGACGTCGGCGCCCGGCCGTACCGTGCTGGACATCGTCCTTCCGCTGGCACCGGCACGAGAACTAGCAACGGCAACGGCAACGGCAGCGCCGGTGGCGGCCGCATGACCGGAATCCCGGTCCTGCTGCTGGAGGACCGGCCGGCCGAGGCCGTCTGGCTCGCCGCGCTCGCCCGGCGCGCCTGGCCCGGCGCCGAGGTCTGCCATGCCGACTGCCTGCATGCGGCGCTGGCGCTGGTGGACGCCCGGCGCGACTGGGCAGTGGCGCTGGTCGACCTGGGCCTGCCGGACGGGTCCGGCCTCGCGCTGCTGCACCGCCTGCGCGCGCACTGTCCGCAGGCGGTGGCGGTGGTGACCAGCATCTACGACGACGACGGTCATCTGTTCGATGCGCTGCGGGCCGGCGCCCAGGGATACCTGCTGAAGGACCAGCCGGAAGACCTGCTGCTCGCACAGTTGCAGCAGCTGCAGGCCGGCATTCCCCCGCTGTCGCCGGCGCTGGCGCGGCGTGTGCTGCGGGACTTCGGGCCTGCGCCTGCTGCGGCGACGGCCGGGCCGACAGGGTGCGGCGCAGCAGCCGTCCAGCCGGTGCTCAGCCCGCGGGAGACCGAAGTCCTCGGCTACATCGGCCGGGGCCTGCGGATCGGCGAGGCCGCGGCGCTGCTGGGCATCAGCCCGCACACCGCGGCGGGATACGTGAAGGAGATCTACCGCAAGCTCTGCATCGGTTCCCGGGCCGAAGCCGCGCTGGAGGCCGCGCGGCGCGGCCTGACCTGAACGGGGACAGCAGCGCAACCCCCTGTTCGCGGGGTATCGCGCACCGGGGGCGCCGCGAAGAATCGCCGGGTCTGCAACTCTTGCGCCCAGGCGCCGACCGGAGTCTTTCGATGCCATCCACCACTGTCCTTCAAGGCTGCG
This sequence comes from uncultured Xylophilus sp., assembly GCA_913776965.1. Taxonomy (GTDB): domain Bacteria; phylum Pseudomonadota; class Gammaproteobacteria; order Burkholderiales; family Burkholderiaceae_C; genus Xylophilus. The sequence continues at coordinate 63,472 of CAJYQL010000123.1, read as the reverse complement.
CCACCATGGCGCTGGGTCTGCTGCTCGCAGCCTGCGGCGGCAGCGACAGCGGCCCCGCGACGCCTGCCCCCGCGCCGGCGCCGAGCCCCGCACCCACCCCATCCCCGAGCCCGGCACCCAGCCCGACCCCTGCACCGTCGCCCGCGCCGGCACCCGCACCGGCGCCCGCCACGGGCACCACCATTTCCGGTGCCGCGGTCAAGGGTCCCGTCGCGCAGGCATCGGTCACCGTGCGCAACGCCGCCACCGGCGCGGTGGTCGGCACCACCACCACCCGGGCCGACGGGACCTACAGCGTCGCCGTCGCGTACACCGGCGATGCGATCGTCGAGGTCAGCGGCGGCACCTATGTGGACGAGGCCACCGGGGCCACCACCACGCTGGCAGCGCCGATGCGCGCCGTCGTGAATGCCGCGGGTGGCGATGTGACCGGTGTGGTGACACCCCTGACCACACTGGCCTATACCTACGCCTTCGGCACCGCCGCCACCGGCGTCAACAGCAGCGCCTTCAACACCTCGCTCGGTGCGATCGGCCGGCAGTTCCAGCTGACCGGCGTCAACCTCGCGTCCACGGTGCCGATGGTGTCGGGCGCGCAACTCAACGCCTACGGCCAGGTGCTGCGCGGGCTGTCGCAGTACCTGAAGGACAGCAGCACCACCCTGCAGACCTTCACCAGCCAGACGTACAACACCGCGCAATGGCAGGCCTTCACCGGACCGTTCAACAACGCGTACCGGGCCGCCAACCCGGGCAGCACCGTGACCTTCGCGTTCGATGGCAACGGTCTGGCCGTCGGCGGAACGGGGGCCGGCGGCGGCACCGGTACCTGCGGCGTGAACGTGCAGGGCACGGTGTCGTCGGCCGGATTCACCGTGCCGCTCAACATCGACTACTGCATCACCGGCATCGCCGCAGGCTCCTGCAGTGCCGACAACGCCGCGGTCAGCCAGAGCGTGGCGGGCCAGGGCGGTGTGATGGGCGCTGCCAACCTGCGCTACACGTACACCGCGGCCTGCGCCGCCGGCGCCTTCCGCATCACTCTTCAGTGACCGCCACCTGACGCCGTATCGGCGGCCCCCGCGGCGCACATGCCGGGGCCGCAGACTACGTGCCGATGCCCCCGTCGCCCACAGCACGGCGGGCATATCGGGTGCACGGTGCAGGACTTTCCACTGCGAGGCCTGCACCATGAACACTGTTCCTCCCTCCGTTGCCGCTGTGGACACGGGTCCGTGGCAGGACCGCCCGGCCGCAGGCGCGGCATCCGCCAGCGCCGTGGCCTGGGGCGCCGTCTTCGCCGGTGCCGTCGGCGCCGCATCGCTGTCGCTGATCCTGCTGCTGCTCGGTTCCGGACTGGGGCTGTCGTCGGCGTCGCCCTGGGCGTCGCAGGGCGCGGGGGCGAGCACGCTCGGCATCGCGGGCATCGTGTGGATCACCTTCACGCAGCTCGCCGCATCGGGCATGGGCGGCTACCTGGCCGGCCGGCTGCGCACCCGCTGGGTGGCGGTGCAGGCCGACGAGGTCTATTTCCGCGACACGGTGCACGGCTTCCTGGCCTGGGCGGTGGCGACGCTGGTGACCGCCGCCTTCCTGACCTCGGCTATCGGCAGCGTGCTCGGCGCCGGCGCGAAGACCGGTGCGGCGGTGGCCGGCACGGCGGTCAGTGCGGGAGCCGCCGGCGTGGCCGGTGCGGCTGCATCCGCTGCGGGCGGCACGTCGGGCGCCACCAGCGGTCCGTCGGCGATGGCCGGGTACCACTACTTCATCGATTCGCTGTTCCGCCCGGCCGATACCGGCAGTGCGCAGCCCGCCCCGGCTGCCGCTACCGCGGCCCCTGCCGGCAGCGATGCCGCCGCCACGCCGGACACGCCCGCCACCGAAACCACTGCTGCCGGCAGCACCCCGGCTGCCGCACCGGCGCCCGCGGCTCCGAGTCCGTCGCCGCGTCCGGCCGCCAACGAGCCGGTCAACGCCGCCACGGTCACGGAAGTCGGCCGCATCCTGGTCAACAGCCTGCGCGCCGACGCCCTGCCGGCCGAGGACGTGCGCTATGTCGGCGGCATCGTCGCCCAGCGCACCGGCCTGTCGCAACAGGAAGCCGAGAAGCGGGTGACCGACGTCTACGGCCGTGCCAAGGCCAAGCTGCAGGACACCGAACGCACCGCCCGCGAAGCCGCCGACACCGCCCGCAAGGCCGGCGCGACCGCCTCGCTGTGGCTCTTCGTCTCGCTGCTGGTCGGCGCCTTCGTCGCCAGCTTCGCCGCCACCTGGGGTGGCCGCCAGCGCGACCTCTGATGCCGTCCGTCCATTCCCCCTTTTTCAGGAGACTTCCATGCGTTCGCTTCTGCTCTGGTTCCTCGGCGTGCCGATCCCGATCATCATCCTGATCGCCCTGTTCTTCCATTGACACCACGGGGCTGATGCTCCTCAAACGATAGCGCCTTGCGCAGGCCCCGCCTGCGCAAGGCGCTCTTTTGCATCCGATGGGGATAATCCGGCGCGATGAATGCCCCCACCGATCCCGCCCACGCGCCCGCCACCGCCATGCTGCTGGCCGCCGGCCGCGGCAGCCGCATGCGGCCCCTGACCGACCACTGCCCCAAGCCGCTGCTGCCGTTGCGCGGCAAGCCGCTGATGCAGTGGACGATGGAGGCGATGGCCGCCGGCGGCGTGCGGCGGCTGCTGGTCAACACCGGCTGGCTGGGCGACCGGATCGAAGCGCAGGTCGGCCCGCACCTGTCGGTGGGCGGCGGGCAGGCTCCGCTGGACATCGTGTATTCCTCCGAGCCGCGCGGCGACGGTGCGGCGCTGGAGACGGCCGGCGGCATCGTGCGGGCGCTGCCGCAACTCGCCGACGTGTTCTGGCTTGCGGCCGGCGACGTGCATGCGCCGGGCTTCGTGTTCGATCCGGCCGCCATGGCCCGCTTCGCCGCCAGCGACCGGCTGGCGCACCTATGGCTGGTGCCCAACCCGCCGCACCACCCGCGCGGCGACTTCGGCATCGACGCCGCAGGCCGGGCGACCGACCCGGCGGCGGACGATGCGGCGCCGCGATACACCTATTCCACCATCGGGCTGTACCGGCGCGCCCTGTTCGCGGCGCCGTATTGCCCGCTGCCTACTGGCAATCCCGACGGCGTCGCCGCACCGCTCGCGCCGCTGCTGCGCGCCGCGATCGCCGACGGCCGGGTCGGCGCGACGCTGTTCACCGGCGCCTGGACCGACGTAGGGACGCCGGAGCGGCTGGCGGAGCTGGAGCGCACCGCAGGTTGAGCCTGCGTACGTCGTGCCGGCAAAGCGTCAGTCGGCCTTGAAGCCGGTCGCGGCGACCGCCTTGCCCCAGGTCGCGGTGTCGGCGGCGATGGTGCGGGCGAACGCCTCGCGGTCGGTGCCGGTCGCGCGGAAGCCCGCATCCAGTAGCTTCTGCCGGCCGTCGGCCGACTGCACCGCCCGCACGATGTCGGCGCTCAGCTTCTGCACGATGTCGGCCGGCGTCTTCGCCGGGGCCACGATGCCGAACCAGGCAGTGAACTCCAGGCCCGGATAACCCTGTTCCTTGATGGTCGGCACGTCGGGCAGCGACGGGCTGCGGGTGGCGCCGGTACTGCCGAGCGCGACCAGCTTGCCGGCCTTCACGTTCGGCGCCGCGAGGCCGACCGTCGCAAACACGCCCGACACGTCGCCGGCATACAGGCCCGACAGCGCGTCGGCGGTGCTCTTGTAGTGCACCGGTTCCGGCTGCTGGCCGACCGCGTCGCCGAACATGTAGGCGCCGAAATGGCCCGGCGTGCCCGCCCCGAAGGTCGCGAGGAACAGGCCCTTTTGCTGCCGGCTCCAGTCCACGTAGTCGCGCACCGTGCGAGCCGGCGTCTTCTGCGGATTGACCAGCAGCACGAAGTCCGAGGTCGCGACCTGGCTGACCGGCACGAAGTCGTTCTTCGGGTCGTAGGGCAGGCGGCTGTAGCTGTTGGGCGCGATGCTCAGCTGGCCGGTCTCGGCGAGCAGCAGCGTGTAGCCGTCGGGCGCGGCGCGTGCCGCCTCGCCGGCTGCGATCAGGCCGCCGGCGCCCGGCTTGTTGTCGACGATCACGCCCTGGTGGCCCCAGCCTTCCGACAGCTTCTGCGCGAGCAGCCGCGCCACGATGTCCGGCCCGGTGCCGGCCGGGAAGCCGACGACGATGCGCACCGGCCGTGCCGGATAGCCGGCGGCCGTCTGCGCGACGACCGGCAGGGCGGTCGCAGCGGCGGCGAGCAGCACGGCGGCCGCGAGCAGGCCGCGGCGCGGCTGGCGGGGGGTGGACGGGGCGAGGGGCATGACGGTCTCCGGTGGTTTTTATGGGCAGTGCAAGGGAGGGCGGAATGGAAGCGAACGGCGGCCCGCAGCAGGCGCACGGTCAGTCGAGCACGAAGAAGCGCATCTCCACCCGGTCCGGGTAGCGCGCACCGACGCCGACGAACATGCGGGCGTGCACCCAGGCGAACGACGCGGCGGCCGTCTCGATGCGCGGCGCGCAGCGGAAATACACTTGCGCCGGATCGACCGGCTCCCCGCGTGCGAGCCGCGCCATCACCTCGGGCGGGCCGCTGCGCAAGGCGGTGTTGTGCACGTAGAGCAGCTCGCCGGCGTCGGTCTCGACGGTGTAGCGGGCATCCAGGTCGGTCAGCCCGTCCACGGCGATGGACTGGAAGTCGGCGCCGCCCGGCAGCACCCGGCCGCGCCAGCCGTCGCCTGCGATCTCGCCGCCGGTGATCGGGATCAGCCTGCGCCGTCCGCGCGGGCCGCATCCCGCATCCTGCGGCGCGCCGACCGTCACCCGCAGGTCGGCGAAGGGTCGCAGCGCGGGTGCGGCGAGCGGTACGGTCAGCAGGGGCGGCGCGGTCATGCGGCTAGCGTAAGTCCGGGGGCAACGGGCGGCTGTCATCCCGGAAGATGACAGGCATGAGACGCTGGCAGCCCGCACCCGTCGCCGACCGGCGCAGCCGGGTGCTGGCCGACTGGGTCGGCCATGTCGGCAGCCCGGACTTCGGCCAGGCGGTGCTCGACGGCATGCAGGACCTGCTGCCGGCGGCGTCTTGGTCGGTCTACCGCGTCGGCGCCGCGCCCCGGCTGTTCCTGTCGGCCAGCCGCGGCGTGCCCGACACCACCCACGACTGCTGGCGCGCCTACCTGAGCGGGCCGCACCGGCGCGACCGCAGCCTGCCGACCGGCGCGGCCGCGGCCCGTGCGCCGCTGCTCTGCCACCTGACGGCCGGCGAGGTGTCGGCCGAGCACCGGGCCAAGGTCTACGAGGCGCACGGCATGGCCGAGCGCATCTCCGTCGCCGAGGCGCAGGCCGACGGCACCGTGTTCGCCGTCAACTTCTACCGGCACGGCCACCAGCGCGCCTTCACCGACACCGCGCTGGACGACTTCGGCGCTCTTGCGCTGCCGCTGCTGGCGCTGGTGCGCAGGCATACCGTGCTGGCCGCGCAGCTGCCGGCCGGCCCGCCGGCGGCCGGTTTCGACGCGCGCCTGCAGCAGGTCTGCCCGGCGCTCACCGTGCGCGAACGCGCGGTCTGCGTGCGGCTGCTGCAGGGCATGACGCAGGACGGCATCGCGGCCGATCTGGCGCTCGCGGTGCCGACCGTCAAGACCTACCGCAACCGCGCGTTCGCCCGGCTCGGCATCCACTCCCGGCACGAGTTGCACGCGCGGCTGGCGTAGCGGCGGGGCCGGGGCGGGACGGGCCGCACGGGAGGACAATGGCCCGTTCCCTTCCTTCTGCACCGCCATGACAGCCACCGCCTCGATCCACGCCGCCCGCCGCGCACGCCTGGCCGCCTCGCTCGGCGCCGACGGCATCGCCCTCGTGCCGACCGCGCCCGAGCGCACCCGCAACCGCGACAGCGAATTCCTCTACCGACACGACAGCTACTTCCACTACCTCACCGGCTTCACCGAGCCGAACGCCTGGCTGGTGCTGACCGGCGACTGCCGCTCCACGCTGTTCTGCGCGCCCAAGGACCTGGAGCGCGAGATCTGGAACGGCTACCGGCTCGGCCCCGAGGCCGCGCCCGCCGCGCTGGGGGTGGACGAGGCGTTCTCGGTGGACGAGCTCGGCACCCGCCTGCCGCGGCTGCTCGAGAACCGCGACGCCGTCTGGTACCCGTTCGCGACGCATGCCGGGCTGGAGACGCAGGTCGACGGCTGGCTCGCCCAGGTCCGCGCCCGGTTGCGCATGGGCGCGCTCTGCCCCGAGCAGCAGCGCGACCTGTGCGGCCCACTGGACGAGATGCGGCTGGTCAAGGACGCGCACGAGCTCGCCACTATGCGCCGCGCCGCGCAGATCAGCGCCGAGGCCCATGTCCGCGCCATGCAGACCAGCGCCCGCCTGCTGCGCGAAGGCCGCGACGTGCGGGAATACCACCTGGATGCCGAGTTGCTGCACGCCTTTCGCACCGGCGGATCGCAGGCGCCGGCGTACAACTCCATCGTCGCCGCCGGCGCCAACGCCTGCGTGCTGCACTACCACGCCGATGCGGCGCCGGTGCGTGCGGGCGAGCTGGTGCTGATCGACGCCGGCTGCGAGCTCGACGGCTATGCGAGCGACATCACCCGCACCTTCCCGGCCGACGGCCGCTTCACCGGCCCGCAGCGCGCGCTCTACGACCTGGTGCTGGCCAGCCAGGCCGCGGCCGTCGCCGCGACCAAGGCCGGCAACCGATTCAACGACGCGCACGACGCCACGGTGCGGGTGCTGTCGCAGGGCCTGCTCGACCTCGGCCTGCTGCGGGCCGACGCGGTCGGCAGCGTGGACGACGTGGTGGAACAACGCGCGTATTTCCCGTTCTACATGCACCGCACCGGCCACTGGCTGGGCATGGACGTGCACGACTGCGGCAGCTACGTGGAGCCGAGCGAGACCGCCACCGTGACCGAGCGCCGCGACCCGCTGACCGGCGAGACGGTCAAAAGCCGGCCGAGCCGCATCCTGCGCCCCGGCATGGTCACGACCATCGAGCCGGGCCTCTATGTCCGGCCGGGCGAGGGTGTGCCGGAGGAGTTCTGGAACATCGGCATCCGCATCGAGGACGACGCGGTCGTCACCGAGGACGGCTGCGAGCTGATCACCCGCGGCGTGCCGGTGGAGGGCGGCGAGATCGAGGCGCTGATGCGGGGATGAATGCGCGGGGAATGCGGGCGGCGACGGGCGTTTCGGTACGAATCGGCCTCCAGCGCCCACGGGACATGCGCTGGCAGCTATCGAAAAAGTAGCGGGCGCTCGCGCAATGGTCGCCCGCCTGCGGCGGCGGTCCGGTCAGCCGGCGCCCCGCATCGCCTGCGCCCAGGGCGGCAGCGGCGCATCGACCAGCGTGGTGTCGCACGCCGTCCGCACGGCCACCAGACGCGGACCGCCGTCGGCGACCTCGCGTGCGTCGCCCAGGTAGGCGGCGTCGGCCAGCCTCAGGCGGCGCGCGCGGCATTGTCCTCGACGACCTCGCGTACCCGCTGGGCCAGCGTGCCGCGTGTCTGGGCCGCCAGCAGCCGGGCGGTCAGCGCGTCCACCGACTGCGGCGGTTGCCTCGTGCTGCCGACGGCCCGCTCGTACTACTCGATGGCGGTGCGCGCTTCCTGCATTCCCACGGCCCACCTGCTCCCTTCGTGCCGATGCCCGGAGGGCCGACGGCCGTCCGGGCAGGTGATGGACTCGACGGGAGGAATGAACCGAAGGCTACTTCGCGTGGTCCTGCTTCGCGCCCTTGTCGCCTTTGTCGGCCTTGTCCGCCTTGTCTGCCTTGTCGGCGGCATCGTCCGACTCGTCGCGCTGCAACGCAGGCTTCTGGCCCGGCTGCGGTGCGTGGATCGCACCGGGTGCGATCTCTTCGCCGTGTTTCTTCTTTTCCTGTTGCACTTTTTTGTCGTGCGCGACATTGCGTGGATCAGTCATGCCGGCAGGATGGCCCTGCGGATATCCGCCCGGGGTCGGACGCAGCGCTGCTCCGGGTGAAGAACCTGTCCAACCGTCGCCGCCGACGCCGCCTACAGACGGCGTGCCGTCCTCAAGGCGCCCGCAGGAACGCCCCCACCTCAAGCAGCACCATCTCGTTGTCGTCCGCCTGGTTCGGCGACCGGCTGCTGGAGAACGGCAGGTTGTTGTCGTTGCCGACGACGATGTGGTTCGCATCGACCACGTCCACGTTCTCGATCGTGAAGAACGGGAAGGTCAGCACGCCGCCGTCGAGCGGCGTGCGGGCGCGTCGCTGCGGGTCCTGGATGTTCATCAGGTCGATGTAGCCGATCTTGCGCACTGCGCCGCCCGCGTTCGCATCGGTCATCTCGATCTTGTAGACGCGCTTGAACTTCGCCAGGTCGTGGAAGCAGTCGCCGCGCTTCTCGCCCGGCGGGCAGGCGCGGGCGGCGGTGCCTTCGCCGTTGTCGCGCTCGATCACCAGGGCAGTGGTCGCATCGACCATGTTGAAGTCGCCGATCGCGTGGCCGTTGGCCTCCAGCGGGTACCGCCAAGACCGGCCGGTCCAGCGGGCCGCGCGGGTATCGAACTCCAGCACGCGCAGCGCTTCCTTGCCGCCGATGCGTTCGTAGTCCTTGGTGTCGGCATTCCACACCGGGCCTTCGAGCAGCGCATAGAGGCGGCTGCCGTCGGGCGAGGCGGCCATGCCCTCGAAGCCCTTGCTGCGCTTGATGTCGAAGCGCTGGGCGGCCGCCGGCGCCGCGTCGGGCGCGCCGGGGGTGAGCACCGCCGGATGGTCGGGCGAGCGGACCGGCTTGCCGTCGACCAGCGTGTCGAACACCGCAATCACCTTGCCCTGCAGATCCGCCTGGATCAGGAAGGGGCCGAACTCGTCGCCGATCCAGAGCGAGCCGCCGGCGAACTGAAAACTCTCGGGATCGAAGTCGCTGCCGGTCAGGTAGCGCTGCGCGGTGCCTTCCTGGACGATGCGGAACGGCACCTTCTTGTCAGGGTCGTGCAGGAAGACGGTGTGGAGCCGCTCGATGGTGCCGGCCTGGAAATCCATGCGGTAGTGGTTTAGGTACAGCATGAAGTCCGGCGAATTGGCCTTGGCGCCGGCGCCGTTGTCGGTCAGCACCCAGAAGGTGCCGTCGGCCATGCGCTTGATGCCCGAATGGCCCTGCAGCGGCTGGCCGGCGAAGGGCAGCGACACGCCGGTCTTGCGGCCGGCGGAGGTGCCTTCGACGCTGCCGATCTGCTCGACCCGCTGGCCAGTGGTGAACTTGCCGCTGCTGCGCAGGTCGGCCGGTGCGTCCGCCGGCGCGGGCACCAGGCTGCGGGCCGGCAGCAGCGCATGGCCGGCGAGCGTGGCGGGGAAGGCGACGGGCGGCGCGGCGGGCGCGGTGCCGGCAGCGGCGGCGGGCGTGGCCGGCGCCTGCTGGGCAGTGGCGGGCAGCGCCAGCATCGCGGCGGTGACGGCCAGCACGGCGGCGAAGGCGGGCAGGCGGCGGGCGGCCGGCAGGGCGGGAGTAGCGGGAGCGGAAGGGCGGACCATGGTGGAGACGGCGCGGGGAGCACAGGATGGGGAAGACGCGGAACCGGACGTCCCGCCGAATCCGCCACGGTGCCCGCGCCGCGTGACCCGGGCATGACAGCCGGGGCGAGGGCGCCGGCTCGCCGGCATCGGCGGGCGTCCCTGTGACTGCCGCCTGTCACCTGGTGTATGCGCAGCACCGGATACGACACAAATCCGCCTCCAGCGCCCGTCGCTGCGGCGCAAGCAGCTATCGTTTCAGGAGCGATGCCTTGGCGCCGGCACGCCGCGCACCGCCGCGTTCACAGCCGGTCGACCGGAATCTTCAGATAAGCCGTGCCGTTCGCCTCCGCCGGCGGTAGCCGCCCGGCGCGCATGTTCACCTGCACCGAGGGCAGCATCAGCACCGGCAGCGCCAGCGTCGCATCGCGCGCCTGTCGGCGCTCGACGAAGGCGGCTTCGTCTACCCCGTCGCGCACATGGATGTTGGCCGCGCGCTGCTCGGCCACCGTGGTGCGGCAGGTGGCGGTGCGGCCGGCGGGCGGGTAGTCGTGGCACAGGTACAGGGCGGTCTCCGGCGGCAGCGCCAGCAGCCGGCGGATCGAGCGGAACAGCGTCGGTGCGTCGCCGCCGGGAAAGTCGCAGCGGGCGGTGCCCAGGTCCGGCATGAACAGCGTGTCGCCGACGAAGACCGCATCCGGCCCGCCCTCGGGGTCGGCGATGCGGTAGGCCACGTCGGCCGGCGTGTGGCCGGGCACGTGCAGCGCGGTGGCCTGCAGCCGGCCGATGGCGAAGGTCTCCCCGTCGGCGAACAGGCGGCCGAACTGGGAGCCGTCGGCCGCCATGTCCTCGGCGTGGAAGATGCCGCGGAACGCCTGCTGCACCTGGGTGATCCCGCGGCCGATCGCCAGCGTGCCGCCGAAGCGCCGCTGCAGCCAGGGTGCGCCCGACAGGTGGTCGGCATGCGCATGCGTCTCCAGCAGCCACTGCAGCCGCAGCCCGCGGGCCGACAGGTAGGCCCCCACCGCCTCGGCCGGCCGCGGGTCGGTGCGGCCGGCATGCGGGTCGAAGCCGAGCACCGGGTCGATCACCGCGCAATCGCCGGCGCCGTCGTCCAGCACATGGGTGAAGGTCGAGGTGCCGGCATCGAAGAAGGACTGGATCGAGAGCGTCATGGCAGCGGGCTTCCGGTGGCGATGCGTGTCATTTTATATAATGAAAGATGTTTCATTCAATAAAACAATGGAGACGACGATGGCGCTTTCCACCGACTCCTCTTCCGGCGACGCCCCGGCCCCCCGCAACGGCGACCTGCCCGAAGCCACGCTGGTTGCGCACGTGCTGGCGCAGGCCGCGCGCCCGATGCCGCAGGCCACGCGCGAACGGTTGTCGCAGGCACTGCTCGACTGGTTCACCGCAGGCTGGTCGGCGATAGACCTGCCCGCCGCCGCCACGCTGCGCGGCCTGGCGCGCGAGCTGTTCCCGGGCGACGGGCCGGCCGCGACGTTCGGCGACGCCGCCGGCGCCACCCCGATGGCCGCGGCCTTCGCCAACGCCGGCATCTGCCACCTGCGCGAGATCGACGACGCCCACCGCGCCGCGATGCTGCACCCCGGCGTGGTCGCGATCACCCCGGTGCTGGCGCTGGCGCCCGCGCTGGGCCTGACGAACGGCCAGGTCGCGCAGGCCATCGTCGGCGGCTACGAAGTCGCGCTGCGCGTCGGCGAGGCGATGGGCGCGGGCCACGCCGGCATGTTCCACGCCACCGCCACCGCGGGCGCGGTGGGCGCCGCGGCCGCCGCCGGCCTGGCGCTGGGCCTGGACGCCCCGCGGCTGCACCACGCCCTCGGCATCGCCGCCACCCAGGCCGCCGGCCTGTGGCAGCTGGTGGACGACGACGCGCACGAAGCCAAGTCGCTGCACCCCGCCTTCGCGGTGCGCAACGGCATGACCGCCGCCTACGCCGCCCGCGCCGGCCTGCCCGGTGCGCGCGCGTTCGTCACCGGCCCGCGCGGCCTGTACGCCGCACTGTCGGGCAATGGCCCGCTGTCCGCTCTGGACGGCGACCTGGATGCCCCGGCGCGCATCCACACCGCCACCATCAAGGCCTGGCCCGCCTGCGCCATGTTGTTCACCCCGCTGGACGCGACGCTGGAGCTGATCCAGCAGCACGGCATCGCCGCCGCCGACATACAGGCGGTGGACATCGCGATCTTTCCCCACGCCTTGAAGATCGCCGGCGTGCACTGGCCGGCCAAGGCGTCGGAGGCGAGCTTCTGTTTGCGCTATTTGGTCGCGGTGCTGCTGACGCGGGGCAGCATCGGCATCGCCGACGTGGAAGCGCCCGCGTTCGACGACCCGGCCCTGCAGGCGTTGGCCGGGCGCATCACGGTCCGGACCGAGCCGGAGTACCAGAAGGCGTTCCCGCAGAAGCGGCCGAGCGAGGTGCGGATCGTGCTGCGCGACGGGCGGGAGGTGCGTGCGTACCGGGAACTGCGGCGGGGCGATCCGGAGGACCCGTTCACCTGGGAAGGGCTGCAGGCGCGGTTGCGGGCGTTTGCGCCGGCGGTGGACGATTCGACGGCGCACGCTTTGGTCGCGGCCTGCCAGGCATTGCCGAGTGAAGACTTTGCTGGGCACGCGGCGCGTTGGGATACTCCACTGTTCAGCGCCGGATGAACCGTCGAGTGTCGGCAGACGACCAAGGCCGTTCCATCAGTCATCAATCTGATGCATGATGATGCCGATTTTGATGAGGAAAGCCATGCGCACTACCGTCACCATCGACGACACCCTGTACGACCGCGCCCTGGAAGTGGCCGATCCGACCATGGACAAGGCCGACCTGTTCCGCGAGGCGGTCAAGACCTTCGTCCGCGTGCAGGCGGGCCGGCGGCTGGCTGCGCTGGGCGGGACGGCCCCTGACCTGGCCGATGTTCCGCGCCGGCGCGAGGATGCTCCCGCGTGAGGGTCCTGGTCGATACCTCCGTCTGGATCGCGCATTTCCGGCAGCGTAACGACGCGCTTGCAGCACTGCTGGAGGCCGACCGGGTGCTGATGCATCCCATGGTGCTGGGCGAGATCGCCTGCGGAACACCACCGCAGCGCACCGCCCTACTGCGCGACCTAGCCGATCTGGCGCCGGCCAGCCAAGCCACGGTCGGGGAGGTCATCGCCTTCCTGGACCGTGAGCAGCTATACGACCGCGGTTGTGGACTGGTGGACCTGACCTTGCTGGCCTCGACGATCCTGACGCCCGAGGCAGTCCTGTGGACCCTGGACCGCCGGCTGGCCGACATGGCGGAGGCTCTCGGGGTTTTGTACCTCGCTGTGCCGCTGCACTAACGTTTGACATGAGAGGCTCGGCCCGGCTTGTCGGGATGAGTCCTCTCGACGGAAGGGTTGGGCGTCATCGCAGGAGAACCTTCGCCACCAGGATTGCGGGATCGTTCTCGTACGCTCGATCCGCCAGGGCTGTGACTCTCTTCTTTATGTCTTCAGGAGACCAGAAGAGCAGCCCTTTCTCTTGCATGAACTGTTGTATGGGTTCGCTGCGATTCTGATGAACCTTTCCGACCGCCAGCCCCAGAACCACTTTCGTTTGTTCGTTGGCCATCCCGCACGCGATCAGATCTTGATGCAATCTTTCGAGGACTATCGTTCGATAGCGCTTTGACGTGAAGAGCTTGTAGCGCCCTTCCGGTGTTTCGTGTTCAGCTTGCAGTTGTTTTAGAGCGAGGCCGCCTGAGTCTAGGAACGACTTGACTTCCATCGCTACCACTTCGTTCTTCTCGAACCGGAAAGCGAGGATGTCGATTTCTGGTCTCGGAATTGATGGCTTCCCAATTTCTCTTTTCTCTTCCTTGGTAAGGCTGACTTTGAATGAGCGGCGTATCCAATACCCGTCTGTTTCGAGTAGGGTGCAGACCAAGCTTTCAAAGTGATCCATGTTCTTCCTATGACGCCCAACGTTTGACATGAGGGGCGTTGACCGGCTTGCCGGGCAGCGTCCTTTCGATGGAAGGGTTAGGCGTTGCGTTGCGCATGGCGCATGCCTGCCTTCCGCTTGCCTCACGTCTATGCGACTGTTGCTTGGCGTAGTTCATTGCGTTTCCCAGCCAACTCTGTTTCCGATGGATTCCCATGCACCGCGAAGAACACTTTGATTTTCAGGGTGTACTGTGATCAGAGAAAGCAGATGGTCGGATGTGAAGATCGTTCGCACGCCGCCAATCAGATATTCGATCTTGACGAAGTCTTCTGTGGGCGTGAATGGCGGCACCGAGAGTGGAGCGACTTGGTGACCAAGCTGTTTGATCTCGCCTAGGAAGTCTTCGACGCACTGCCGCCATTCCTGGTTGTCAAAAGACTCTCCCCAATCGTACGAAAGCCATAGCGCCTCAGGATCGTGATCGATCGCGCCAAGTGGGTAGAGCCTGTACATCTGCAACGCCTAACGTCAGATTTCAGCGGACGCCGCAGGCGGTCCGATGGAAATGCATGTTAGGGCTCATAGCTATCGTCTGATGGCCACCGCGTAGCCCGCAACCTTGCGAGTCGCTTGGCGTCGAGTGTCAGATCAGCCTCAAATACGCGACAAATTGAGAATGGGTTCACTTCTTCGGAATTAACAAGACGCGCCTCGTCACTTTGGTCTCCGGCTAGCAACGTGATGAGGCAATCTGGCGCGAAGATGTTGGAGCCGCGCACGGTTTTAAGCACATCCACAAAAACTGCGTGAACCTCGCGATAGACGCGATCTGAATCCCCTGCAGGATCCTGGCGCACAGCATTCCAAATTTGACTCAGAAGCGCATTGCTTCTTTCGAAAAGGTGCTCGTTTTCCAAGTGGTACGGAGAGTCACAGGGGCTCCATTTCAAGTCGCGAACTGCTTTCTGAATATTTTCAAACGATCCCTTCTGCACGTAGTTCTTTGCGATCTGATGGAGCCCTTCAACCGTGGAAACGGTATCGCATACGTATCCATACTCGCCGCTTGTATAAAGCGCTGCGCAATAAATCGTCTCAAAACGATGCTGGGCTGCCGAACGCCGAAAAGCCTCAAGCGCGGCTTTTTCAAGCTCGATGCGTAGTTGATCCATGATTCCGATGCGCCCTAACGTGAATTGGACGACAGCGATGAAGAACTGGATGGTCCGCCAATGCGCAAAATCTGCTTTCTCCTGCGGCCAATCCGACCACACGGCTGTTTATACAAACCTAAATTTTCACGGATGGTTTTCAACGCTTGTTCCTGGCACAGGGTCGGTCCTGGGCGAGTCATCTGATACGCCTGCATTGCAACCGTCGATGGTGCCTGATGCCCAGGCCCACCGCCCTCTGCAGAAACCCGCGAAATACCGTTTTCAGATGCCCTGTGTCGCCTTGGCAGCACCTCTGTAGATGGATGCATCGCCCGCTGCCCGTGCGCATCCCCTCACACCGCCGGCTGCCGCCACCCAAACCCCTGCTCCCCCAACGCCCGCCGCGCCACCTCCACCGCCTTCCTTTGAGCCGCCGCACTCTGCCGCGGCGCCAGGCCGATCACCACCAGCGCGCCCAGGAAGCTGCCGTCGCCCTCGAACACCGGCAGCGCGACCGAGGCCATCTGGTCGACCCGCTCGCCGCGGGTGATCGCATAACCGTCCTGCAGCACCTGGGCTTGCAGCGGCGTGTCGCCGCCGGTGAAGGTCTTCAGCACATGCGCCGACGAGCCGCCGGCCGCGAGCGGCAGGCGGTTGCCGATCTCGACGTGGTGGCGCACCTCGTTGGCGCTGTTCTCGCGGTACAGGCAGACCCGCTCCTCGCCGCTGCGCACATAGAAGGCGACCGTCTCGCCGGTCTGCTGCATCACCTGGCGTAGCACCGGCTGCAGCCGCGCGCCCAGGTCGAAGGTGCGGCGGTACAGCATGCCCATGTGCAGCAGCGCCGGGCCGGGCGCGTAGCAGCCGTCGTCGAAGCGGTGCAGCATGCGCGCCTTCACCAGCACGCCGGCCAGCCGCAGCAGCGTGGCCTTGTCCAGCCCGGTCAGCGCGGCCAGATCGCGCAGCGGCAGGCGCAGCCGGTCTTCGGAGAAGCATTCCAGGATGGAGATGCCGCGTTCCAGCACGCCCGACGGCGGCTGGGGCGATGCGGCCGCGCCGGAGCCGTCGGTGGCGGCAGGCGCCGCCGATGTTGTCGCGGATGCCCCGGTTTTCGGGCGAGGCGCCGCGATGCGAGCGGCGGCAGGAGGGGACGTGCGGGCCATGGTCGTCGTGGGTGCGGGTCGCGCGGCACCGCCCCCGGCATGTCCCGCCGTTTGACAGTCCGCAGGGACACGCCTATAGTTTCAACGTTTGAAATATATTTCATTCATTGAAACAAAGCAAGTGGAGACAACCTTCGATTCCTGTACCGACCGGCCCCTGCCGGCGACCGTACTGTCGTCCGGCGGCGACCGCACCGATGCGCTGATCGCGACGCTCGCCGCCATCGTTGGCGCGCCCCAGGTGCTGACCGCCCTAGCCGACAAGGCCCGCTACGAAGCGGAATGGCGCCGCACCTACCCGGGCGATGCGCTCGCGGTGGTGCGGCCCGCCAGCACCGACGAGGTGTCGCGCGTGGTCGCGGCCTGCGCGGCGGCGGGCGTGGCGGTGGTGCCGCAGGGCGGCAACACCGGGCTGGTGGGCGGCTCGACGCCCGACAATTCCGGCACCGAGGTCGTGCTGAGCCTCGACCGCATGCGCGCGGTGCGCCGCGCCGATCCGCTCGACAACACGCTCACGGTCGAGGCCGGCTGCACCGTGCTCGCCGCGCAGCAGGCGGCCGAGGCAGCGGGCCGGCTGTTCCCGCTGTCGCTGGCGTCGGAAGGCAGCGCCACCGTCGGCGGCGTGGTCTCGACCAACGCCGGCGGCGAGCAGGTGCTGCGCTACGGCAATACCCGCGAGCTGGTGCTGGGCCTGGAAGTCGTGCTGGCCGACGGCCGGGTGCTCGACCTGCTGGGTGCCCTGCGCAAGGACAACACCGGCTACGACCTGAAGCAGCTGTTCATCGGCGGCGAAGGCACGCTCGGCATCGTCACCGCCGCGGTGTTCAAGCTGTTCGCCCGGCCGCGCACCGTGGTCACCGCTTGGGTGGCGGTGCGCGATCCGCAGGCCGCGGTCGAGCTGCTGTCGCGGCTGACCGATGCGGTCGGCGAACGCGTCACCGCTTTCGAGCTGATCGGCGACGGCCCGCTCGGCATGGTGCTGCAGCACGGCACCGCCGGCATGCGTGCGCCGCTGGGCAGCGTGCCCGCCTGGTCGGTGCTGTTCGACGTGTCGGAAGTCTCCGCCCGCATCGACCCGGCGCCGGCGGTGGAAGAGGTGCTCGGCGCCGCGATGGAGGACGGCCTGGTGCTCGATGCCGCGCTCGCCGCCTCCGACAGCCAGGCCCACGCGTTCTGGGCGCTGCGCGAATTCGTGCCCGAGGCGCAGCGGCTCGAAGGCCCGTCGGTCAAGCACGACATCGCGGTCGCGATCTCGCGCATCCCGCAGTTCATCGACGAAGCCGGCGCCGCGCTGCAGGCTTTCATGCCGGGCATCCGCATCGTCTGCTTCGGCCACGTGGGCGACGGCAACCTGCACTACAACCAGAGCGCGCCGGCCGGCATGGCCGCCGCCGACTTCCGCGCGCAGGAAGAGGCGATCCACGACATCGTGCACGCCACCGCCGCGCGGCTCGGCGGCTCGATCTCGGCCGAGCACGGCATCGGCCGCCAGAAGCAGGCGGCCTTCCTTCACTACAAGAGCCCGGTCGCGCTCGACGCGATGGCCCGCATCAAGCAGGCGCTCGACCCGGCGCAGACCTTCAACCCCGGCCGCGTGCTGCCGCGCCTACGGCCCCGGCCGGCCGCGGCGCGCTAGGCCCGCCGGCCGCGCCGGCCTGCTGCTTCCTTCTTTTTCCTTTCTTTCCTTTCACGCTTTCCAGGATTCCGCCCATGCCCGTCTCCGTCTTCGACATGCAATCGCTCCAGCACCTCTGGGGCACCGAGGAACTGCGCACCATCTTCGGCGAGGAGAACCGCATCCAGAAATGGCTGGATTTCGAGGCCGCGCTGGCCGAGGCCCAGGCCGAGCTGGGCATCATCCCGGCGGCCGCGGCCGCCGAGATCGCCGCGCAGTCGAAGGTCGCGAACATCGACATCGCCACCATGTCGGCCGAGATCCGCCGCATCAAGCACTCGCTGGTGCCCACGCTCAAGCAGCTGCAGGCCGCCTGCTCGAAAGAGAACGGCGAATGGGTGCACTACGGCGCCACCACGCAGGACGTGGTCGATACCGGCGTGGCGCTGCAGCTGAAGGAATTCCACGCGGTCGCGCTGCGCGACCTGCAGGCCGTGGGCCGGGAGCTGGCTCGCCTGGCCGTGGCCCACCGCGACACGCCGATGGCCGGCCGCACCCACGGCGTGCAGGCGCTGCCGATCACCTTCGGCCACAAGTGCGCGCTGTGGCTCGATGAACTGGGCCGCCACCACGAGCGGCTGGTGCAGGCCGCGCCGCGGGTGCTGGTCGGCATGTTGGCCGGCGCGGTCGGCAGCCAGGCATCGCTCGGCCCGAAGGCGGTGGAGCTGGAGGCGCGGATGCTGCAGAAGCTCGGCCTGGGCGCACCGGCGATCAGCTGGGCGCCCGCGCGCGACCGTTTCACCGAATACGCGCTGCTGCTCGCGATGATCGGTGCCACGCTGTCGAAGATCGGCAACGAACTCTTCAACATGCAGAGGAACGAGTTCGGCGAAGTGGAAGAGGGCTTCTCCGACGGCAAGCTGGGCTCGTCGACCATGCCGCACAAGCGCAACCCGACCTCGGCCGAGAACCTGGCCGGCCTGTCGCGGCCGCTGCGCTACAACGCCACGATGATGGTCGAGGGCATGGTGCAGGAAGGCGAGCGCGACGGCATCGCCTGGAAGATGGAATGGAAGGCGCTGCCCGAATGCTGCCTGATCGCCGGCGCCATGCTGTTCCAGGCAAAAAACCTGCTCGGCGGCCTGAAGGTGAACGCCGACGTGATGGCCGCCAACCTCGACAAGATGCGCGGCTACCTGCTCTCCGAGCGGGTGATGCTGGAACTCTCGGAGCGGGTGGGCAAGCAGACCGCGCACGAATGGATCTACGAAGCGTCGATGCACGGCATCACCGGCAAGCTGACCTTCGCCGATGCGATGCGCCAGCACCCAGGCCTGGGCCAGCTGCTGACCGACGACGAGATCCGCGACCTGACCGATCCGGCCGGCTACCTGGGCGAATGCGGCGCGTCAGTGGACCGCGTGGTCGCGCAGCAGCAGGGCTGGATCAATTAACTCGCCCCCAGGCTGCGCGCTACGCGTCTTCGCCTTCCCCCTGCCGGGGGCGGCACCTGCGGCCCGGCAAAGCCGGTTCCGCTGTGCCCCCCGGATGTGAGACCCGTCGCTACCCCAGAAAAAGGAGACACCGTGCCATCCACTGTCGCTGACAAGAAACTCCGCCGCCGCGTGGCGCTCGCCCTGGCGGGGCTGCTGGGGCTGGCCGCGCTGCCGGCCTGGGCGGCGTATCCGGAACAGCCGGTGCGGCTCGTCGTCGGGTTTCCGCCGGGCGGCGGCGGCGACCTGTACGGCCGGCTGATCGCCAACGCGCTCGGCAAGACGCTGGGCCAGCCGGTGGTGGTGGACAACAAGGCCGGCGCCGGCGGCAACATCGCCGCCGACCTGGTCGCCAAGGCCAAGCCCGACGGCTATACCCTGCTGCTCGCGATGAGCGGCAACCTGGCGGTGGCGCCCGCCACCAAGCCGCAGAGCCTGCCGTACAAGGTGCCCGACGACTTCGCGCCGATCGGCCTGATCCTGGAGGCGCCGCACGGCCTGTTCGTCGGCCACAACTCGCGCTTCAAGACCGCGCAGGAACTGCTGGCCGCGGCGAAGACGCAGAAGCTCAGCTTCGCCTCCACCGGCACCGGCGCGGCCGCGCACATCGGCATGGAGATGGTCAAGCAGTCGGCCGGCGTCGACATGCTGCACGTGCCCTACCGCGGCTCGGGCCCGGCGATCACCGACATGCTCGGCGGCCAGGTCGACAGCTTCTTCGCCACCGCATCGCCGCTGGTCGCGCAGGTGCGCCAGGGCCAGTTGCGCCTGCTGGCGATCACCGGCGACCGGCGCAACCCGGCGATCCCCGACGTGCCCACCTTCCAGGAGCTGGGCGTGCGGGTGCCGGTGGTGCAGTGGTACGGCCTGGTGGCGCCGGCCGGCACGCCCGAGCCGGTGCTGCGGACGCTGTCGGAGCACTTGGGCCGCGCGCTCGCGAGCGCCGAGGTGCGCGACGCGATCCGCAAGGACGCGGCCACCGAACGCCACCTGCCGGGCGACGCCTTCCGCAGCTTCATCACCGACGACATCGCCCGCTACAAGGCTGCGCTCACGCCCGCGCTGCTGAAGGAAATTACCAATTAGCGCTTGGGCGCACCGCACCCCCTCACCAGAATGCCCGCCATGACGACGACCCTCTACGACACCCTGATCTCCGCCGACCAGCTGGCCGCCGCACTGCAGTCCGCCACGCCGCCGGTGGTGCTCGACTGCAGCTTCGAGCTGACCGACCACGACGCCGGCCAGCGCGCCTATGCCGCAGGCCACGTGCCCGGCGCCCGCTACCTGCACCTGGAGCACGCCTTGTCGGCCGAGAAGACCGGCACCAACGGCCGCCATCCGCTGCCGAGCCGCGAGACCTTCGCCGCCACCATGGCCGCGTTCGGCATCGGCGACGACACCCAGGTCGTCGCCTACGACAACGCCGGCGGCATGTACGCCGCCCGCCTGTGGTGGATGCTGCGCTGGGCCGGCCACCGCGCCGTGGCGGTGCTCGACGGCGGCCTGGCCGCCTGGAAGGCCGCGGGCCAGCCGCTGTCCACCGACGTGCCGGCCGCGCCGCCAACCGGCCGCTTCACGCTGCGCACGCCGCTGGTCGCCACGGTGGACTACGCGGCCGTCAAGGCCAACATCGACAGCGGCGAACGCCTGGTGCTGGATGCCCGCGCGCCCGACCGCTTCCGCGGCGAGAACGAGACGATGGACCCGGTCGGCGGCCACATCCCGGGCGCCCGCAACCGGCTGTTCAAGGACAACCTGGGCGCCGACGGCCGCTTCAAGCCCGCCGCGCAGCTGCGCCACGAGTTCGACACAATCACCGGCGGCCGGCCGGCCGCGCAGCTGGTCAACCAGTGCGGCTCGGGCGTCACCGCCTGCCACAACCTGCTGGCGATGGAAGTGGCCGGGCTGCAGGGCGCGGCGCTGTATCCCGGTTCGTGGAGCGAGTGGTCGGCCCAGCCCGGTGCCCCCATCGCCACGGGCGCCGCCTGAAGCAGCCGCTTTCCCCTCCACTGGAGACACCCCATGCGCACACGCGAATTCCTCCGTCGTACCGTCACCGCCGCGGCCGTCGCCGCCACCGGCGTGCTGGCTCTGGCCGGCACCGCGCACGCGGCCTATCCCGAGCAGCCGATCAGGCTGGTCGTCGGTTTCCCGCCGGGCGGCGGCGGCGACCTGTACGGCCGCACCATCGCCACCGCGCTGTCGAAGACCGTCGGCCAGACGGTGATCGTCGACAACAAGGCCGGCGCCGGCGGCAACATCGCCGCCGAGTCGGTGGCGCGTGCCAAGCCCGACGGCTACACGCTGATCCTCGCGATGAGCGGCAACTTCGGCAGCGCGGTCGCCCTGCGGCCCAACCTGCCCTACAAGGTGCCGGACGACTTCGTGCCGATCGCCCAGCTGGTCGAGACGCCCTTCGGCCTGATGGTCGCCGCCAACTCGCCGATCAAGTCCGCCCGCCAGCTGGTCGCCGATGCCAAGGCCCGGCCCGGGAAGCTCACCTACGCCTCCACCGGCACCGGCGGCGCCGCGCAGATCGTGATGGAGATGGTCAAGCAGCAGGCCGACGTGGACATCCTGCACATCCCGTACAAGGGCTCGGGCCCGGCGCTCAACGACCTGTTCGGCGGCCAGGTGTCGAGCTTCTTCGCGCCCTACACGCCGCTGATGGGCCAGATCACCGGCGGCAAGCTGCGGCTGCTGGCGGTCAGCTCGGCCAAACGCATCCCGTCGCTGCCCGATGTGCCGACGCTGAAGGAGTCCGGCATCGACGTGGTGATGACGCAGTGGTACGGCCTGGCCGCGCCGGCCGGCACGCCTAAGGAGGTGGTGGACCACCTGAGCCGCGCGGTGGCCGAGGCGATGAAGGACCCGGAACTGCTGCGCGTCTACCGCGCCGACGGTGCGCAGGAATCGCAGCTCACCGGCGCCGCGTTCCGCGACTTCATCGTGAAGGACGCGGCCAACTACAAGCGGGCGGTCGAGCGCGGCAATCTGAAGGCCGAATGACGGCCGGTTGAAAGGCCCGCGGCTCCTTTGCAGCGGCTGCGCGGCCGCTGCCGGGCCCCGCGGCGCTCCTGCGGGCCGTCTGCACGGCCCGCTTCTCCATTCCCGGGCGCACCGCCGTGCCCGCCTTTCTGCGATCCCACCCCATGAACACCGAGTCCCCCGTCTTCAAGCCGCACAGCGCCCACTGGGGCGCGTTCTCCGCCGCCTGGGACGGGCGCACGCTGTCCGTGCGGCCCCACCCGGGCGATCCGGACCCGAACCCGCTGATCGACAACCTGCCGGGCGCGCTGCGCCACCCGGTGCGCGTCGCCACGCCGATGGTGCGCCGCGGCTGGCTGGAGCGCGGCCCCGGCCCGGACGCCGCCCGCGGCCACGACGACTACGTCGCGATGCCGTGGGACGAGGTGCTCGACCGGCTGGCGGCCGAGCTGCGCCGGGTCGGCGACACGCACGGCAACGGCGCGATCTTCGGCGGCTCCTACGGCTGGTCGAGCGCCGGGCGCTTCCACCATGCGCAGAGCCAGGTGCACCGCTTCCTCAACACCACGCTCGGCGGCTACGTGCGCTCGGTCAACAGCTACAGCGCCGGCGCCTCCGGGCCGATGCTGCCGCACATCCTCGGCGGCATGGACGAGGTGGCGCGCCGCAATGTCACCTGGGAGCAGATTGTCGACCACACCGACGTGGTGCTCGCCTTCGGCGGCATGGCGCTGAAGAACTCGCGCGTCGCCTCGGGCGGCATCAGCCGCCACGTCGAGCGCGACGCGATGCGCGCAGCGGCGGCGCGCGGCTGCCGCTTCGTCTCGATCAGCCCGATCCGCAGCGACCTGCCCGACGAGGCCGCCTTCGAATGGCTGGCACCGGTGCCCAACACCGACACCGCGCTGATGCTGGCGCTGGTGCACCAGCTGGTCGCCGACGGCAGCCACGACCGCGCTTTTATCGACCGCTACTGCGACGGCTGGGACACCTTCGAGGACTACCTGACCGGCCGCGCAGACGGCGTCGCCAAGAGCCCCGACTGGGCCGCGCCGATCTGCGGCCTGCCGGCGCGGCAGATCGCCGACCTGGCCCGCTCGCTGGTCGGCCGGCGCACGCTGGTGGTCGTGGCGCACGCGCTGCAGCGCGCCGAGCACGGCGAGCAGCCGGTGTGGATGGGCGCGGTGCTGGCCGCCGCGCTCGGCCAGATCGGCCTGCCCGGCGGCGGCTACAACTATGCGCTCGGCACGCTGGCGCACTACGGCAAGCGGACCAACGCGGTGCCGGCCGCAGCCCTCCCGCAGGGCACCAACGGGGTGAAGGAATTCATCCCGGTCGCCCGCATCAGCGACATGCTGCTGCACCCCGGCACACCGTTCGACTACAACGGCGTGCGCCGCACCTATCCGCACATCCGCCTGGCCTACTGGGCCGGCGGCAACCCGTTCCACCACCACCAGGACCTGCAGCGGCTGGCCGCGGCGTTCCGCACGCTCGACACCTTCGTCGTCCACGAAATCGCCTGGACCGCCACCGCCCGCCACGCCGACATCGTGCTGCCCTGCACCATGACGCTGGAGCGCGAGGACATCGGCGCCACGCCGACCGACCCGCTGGTGGTCGCGATGCACCGCATCGCCGAGCCGCATGGCCTGGCCCGCGACGACTACGACATCTTCTGCGACCTGGCCGCGCGCCTGGGCGGCCTGGAGGCCTTCAGCGAAGGCCGCGATACCCGCCAGTGGCTGGCCCACCTGTACGAGCGCACCCGCGCCGGCCTGGAGGCGCTGGGCCTGGAAGCACCCGCCTTCGACGACTTCTGGCAGCGCGGCGAACTGCGGCTGCCGCAGCGCGACGACGACGGCGGCATCCTGCGCGCCTTCCGCGACGACCCCGACGGCGCGCCGCTGCCGACGCCCAGCGGAAAGGTGCAGGTCGCCTCGCCGGTCGTCGCCGCCTTCGGCTATGCCGACTGCCCCGGGCACCCCGCCTGGCTCGCGCCCCGGTTCGCGCCCGATGCGGCCCATCCGCTCTGGCTGGTCGCCAACCAGCCGCACGACAAGCTGCACAGCCAGCTCGACTTCGGCGGCCACAGCCAGTCGGCCAAGCACCGCGGCCGCGCGGTCTGCCGCCTGCACCCGGTGGCCGCGGCTGCCCGCGGCATCGCCGACGGCGACATCGTGCGGCTGTTCAACGAGGTCGGCGCCTGCCTCGCCGCCGCCCGGCTGGACGCCGGCATGCGCGAGGACGTGGTGCAGCTGCCCACCGGCGCCTGGTACGACCCGGTACACGACGCCCAGGGCCGGCCGATGTGCGCCCACGGCAACCCCAACGTGCTGACCCGCGACATCGGCACCTCGTCGCTGGCGCAGGGCTGCGCAGGGCAACTGAGCACGGTGCAGGTGGAGCGGTATGCGGGCCCGGTGCCGCCGATCCGCGCGTTCGAGCTGCCGGCGGGGGCAGAAGCGGCCCGTGCGGCAGGCTGATCGTCGCTATTGTTTCGATAGCTGACGGCGCAGGCGCACTCTGCGCCGAGCGGGCTTTTGTGCATGAAGTCGGTACCGGACCGGCGTGGGCGCCGCCCGATGCAGCGGCGCGGCCGGTCCCGGCGGATCGCCTGGCGCGATCCAACCCTGTCTGCCGGGCGTCGGGGGAGCGCTGACTATGATCCCGCCTCGACCGAGGCCATCCCGTGACCGTTGAACTGCTCGGCGCCTTCAGCAAGAGTTTTCTGTTCGCGCTGGCGACCCTGCTGCCGATTCTCAATCCCGCCGCGACGGCCCCGATCTTCCTCGGGCTCACCCAGGGCGCGAGCGGCGCCACCCGTGCCATGCTGGCACGGCGCATCGCGCGCAACATGTTCTGGCTGCTGCTGGGGGCGATGCTGGTCGGCTCGTACGTGCTCGACTTCTTCGGGATTTCGCTGCCCATCGTGCGCGTCGGGGGCGGGCTGCTGTGGCGGCATCGGCCTGGCGGCTGCTCACTGCGACGCAGGCGACGGTGGACAGCCGCACCGAACTCGCCGAGAGCTTCACCGCCGACATGGCCAGCAGGCAGGCCTTCTATCCCCTGACCTTCCCGGTGTCCTGCGGCCCCGGATCGATCGCGGCGGCGATCACGGTCGGCGTATCGCTGGCCGATGTCCGGCTGTCGGTGTCCCTGGCCCGGGTGGGCGGCGGCATCCTGGCCCTGGCGACCATCGCCGTGCTGCTGTACCTGGCGTTTCGCTACGCGCAGCAACTGCTGCGGCCCCTGGGCGAGGCCGGCACCGTGACCTTTCTGCGCCTGGCGGCGTTCATCCTGCTGTGCCTCGGCGTCCAGATCGTGTGGAACGGCATCTACGAACTGGGTGTCGGCATGCTGCGGGCCGGCCTGGCGCCGTGAGAGCGCGGGTGGCCGCCGGGTGAGGGCGGTAGCGAAGGCGGCGGCCCGGTAGGCACCCGTGAAGTACAGGGTTCCGTAGCCGTCGCGCAGCGGGCCGGAGGCGTCGCCGCAGGACCTAGACGGTCAAAGCTCCCGCCACCGCCGCCAGCCCTACCACGACCACCGGCGACACCCGCCCCACCATCAGCAACCCGCCCGCCGCGACCGCCAGCGCCACGTCCATCCGCCCTTCGATCGCCTGCACGATCACCGGGTCGTACAGCGCTGCGGCCAGCACGCCGACCACCGCCGCATTGACGCCCGCCAGCGCCCGCTGCACCGCCGCGTGCCGGCGCAGCGTTTCCCAGAACGGCAGGGCGCCCAGCACCAGCAGCACGCCCGGTGCGAACAGCGCGACCAGCAGCACCGCCGCGCCGGCCACTCCGCCGAACGGCACCTGCATCGCCGCGCCCAGGTAGGCGGCGAAGGCGAACAGCGGGCCGGGCACGGCTTGCGCGGCGCCGTAGCCGGCCAGGAACAGGCCGTGGTCGATCCAGCCGGGCGGCACAGCGGCCGCCTGCAGCAGCGGCAGCACCACATGGCCGCCGCCGAAGACTAGCGCGCCGGCCCGGTAGAAGGCCGCGACGGCCGACCATCCGGCCGCGCCGGTGGCCGCCGCCACGAGCGGCAGGCCGACGAGCAGCAGGACGAACGCCAGCAGCAGCACCGCGCCGGTCCGGCGCGACACGCCGTAGCCGCCGATGGCGGGCGGCGCCTCGACCGCCGGCAGCGCCCAGCGGCCGACGACGGCGCCGAGCCCGATCGCCAGCAGCGGTCCGGCGGTCGGCGGGCCGAGCAGCACGACCAGCAGGGCCGCCACCGCCAGGCCGGCGCGCGGCCGGTCGGGGCACAGGCTGCGGCCCATGCCCCAGACCGCCTGCGCGACCACCGCCACCGCCGCGATCTTCAACCCGTGCAGCACACCGTCCAGCGCCGGGCCGCCCGCGACCGTCTGCAGCCCGAGGGCCAGCAGCACCAGCAGCAGCGCCGACGGCAGCGTGAAGCCGAGCCATGCGGCCGCCGCGCCCGCCATGCCGGCGCGCCGCAGGCCCAGGCCGATGCCGACCTGGCTGCTGGTCGGGCCCGGCAGGCACTGGCACAGCGCGACCAGGTCGGCGTAGTCGGCCTCGTCCAGCCAGCGGCGGCGCGCGACCAGTTCGGCCCGGAAATAGCCGAGGTGCGCGACCGGCCCGCCGAAGGCGGTGCAGCCGAGCCGCAGGAAGACGCGGAACACCTCGAAGACGGAGCCGGGAGCGGTACGGGGCATGCAGCGGGATGTGGAAAGGGACAGGGGCGCGTCAGGCGGCGGCCGCACGGCCGGCCGCATCGCCGCGGACGAAGGCTTCCTCGAAGATCGAGTAGCCCGACCAGTCGGCATGCGCGAACAGCAGCCGGCCGTCGCGCACTGCCATGTGCTCTGGTTTTGATAGCGCACGGCGCAGGTCCGGCGGGCGCTGCAGCCCGATTCGCTGCAACGTGCCGGGCACCGGCACCGCCATCGCGTGGCCGTAGCGGGTGATCTCCATGCGGACCGCGCGGGCGGCGATGTCCGGATGCGGCAGCGCCAGCTCGGCCATCACCGCGTCGCGCCAGGCCTGCCACGGCCGCTCCAGCAGCGCGGCGCGGCCGCCGGGCAGGTCGCCGAGCGCGCGGTAGCAGCTCAGCACCGTCGGGCCGGGTGTCGGGTCGAGGGTCTGGTGGCGGGCATCGACATACCCGAGCCCGCGGCCCCAGGCGGCGGCGTCCGCATCGCCGGCATCGGCTGCGTCGCGGTAGACCACGTTGTCCCAGGCGGGCGCGGCGCCGGGGCGGTCCTGCAGCGGGCCGTCGAGCTGCAGGTTGGCGACCAGCCAGGGTGCATGGCGGGTCGCGGCGGCGGCGGTGCGCAGCCGCGCGGATGGGGCCGCCACCACCCGCGCCGCCACATGCAGCGGCAGCGCGACGATGCAGCGCGGCGCCTCCCAGCGCTCCAGGCGCTGTGCGCGATGGTCCCAGGCATCGACCGCGACGCCCGCGCGGCCGCGGTCGTCGATCCGCAGCACGGTGCGCGCGGGCTGCATCCGGTCGCCCAGCGGCGCGGCCAGCGCGCGGGCCAGGAAGCCGTTGCCCTCGGGCCAGGTGAGCACCGGTTCGCGTTCGGCATCGCCGTCGCCCGGCGCATGGAAGCCGTGGCGGCTCGCGAAATAGTGGATGCCGGCCCAGGCCGACACGGTGCCGAGGCCCGCGCCGTAGTCGTCGCGACAGCAGTAGTCCAGGTACCAGCGCAGGTACGGATCGGTGAGCTGCTCCCGGTCCAGCCATGCTCCGAAAGTCATAGCATCCAGCGCAAGCTGGACGGGCGCAAACGCCGATTTCTGCACCGGAATCGCAAAATGCGCCGCGCGCTGCAGCGCCACCACCCGGTCGGCGAAGCCGCGGTACGCGGCGAGGGTGGCGGCGCCGACATCCTGCACCGGCAGCAGCCCCTCCTGCCAGGCACCGCGGAAGAAGAGCCGCTCCTGCGGGCTGTGGCACAGGTGGCGCTCGTCGTAGGTCCAGCGGCCGGCCACGTGGCGGCGCAGGCCGAGTTCTTCGAGCAGGTCCTGCACCGGCGCGGCGTCGTCGCCCGGCGCCGGCAGGTAGTGCGCGCCGAGCGGACAGGCGATGCCGCCGACCGCGCCGGCCCGGCTGTTGCCGCCGGCGGTGTCCTCCAGTTCCAGCAGCGCGAAGTCGTCCGCCCCGGACTGCCGCAGCGCCCGCGCCGCTGCCAGCCCGGCGATGCCGCCGCCGGCGATCACCACACCGGTGCGGCGCACGACGGCCGGCGGCGATGCAAGCACGCGCGCCGGGTCGCGCAGCAGGTGCCCGCGCTCGACCGCGGTGCCTGCGAAGCCGCCCGGCAGGTCGCGCGGCGCCGCCGGTGCGCAGCCGGCCAGCAGCGCCGGCCCGGCCGCGAGCGCAGCGCCCTGCAGCAGCGCGGTGCGCCGCCTCACCGGGCCGCCACCTGGCCCCACTCCCGCTCGTAGGTGCGGACCAGCACCTGGTTCGACAGCCGGTTCACCTCGGCCGGCAGCCGCGCCATGTCCTTCGGGAAATCGAACAGCAGCGGCAGGCTCGGCAGGTCGAGGAAACGCAGGCCCGAGGGCAACGCCTGCGGCATGCGCCACGGCCGGTGGCCGGCGATCACGAAGCCCCATTCGCCGAAGCTCGGCACATGGGCGTGGTAGGGCGTGGTGGCCAGGCCGGCAGCCTCGATCGTCTGCACCACCGTCCAGAAACTCTGCCGCGCGATCAGCGGCGAGGTGGTCTGCACCACCGCATAGCCGCTGGCCGCCAGGCGCTGGCCGAGCAGCGCGTAGAAGCTCTGGGTGTAGAGCTTGCCGATCGCGAAATTCGTCGGGTCTGGGAAATCGACCACGATCACGTCGAAGGTCTCCTCGGTGCGCTCCAGCCAGCCGAAGGCGTCGGTGTTGACGACCCGCAGCTTCGGCGACGCCAGCGCACCGCCGTTGAGCCGGGCCAGCGTGGCGTGGTCGCGGAACAGGCCGGTCATGTGCGGGTCCAGCTCGACCAGCGTCACCTGCTCGACCGAGGGGTATTTGAGGATCTCGCGCACCGCCATTCCGTCGCCGCCGCCGAGCACCGCCACCCGCTTCGGCGCGCCGTGCGCGGCCATCGCGGGATGCACCAACGCCTCGTGGTAGCGGTATTCGTCGCGTTCGGCGAACTGCAGGTTGCCGTTCAGGAACAGCCGGTGGCCGCCGCGGCCCTGCGTGACCACGATGCGCTGGTAGGGCGAGGCGGCGGCGAACACGATGCGGTCCTGGTAGAAGCGGTCCTCGGCCAGCGTGGTGATGCGCTCGGCCCCGGCGAAGCCCGCGCCGAGCGCCGCCAGCGTCAGCGCGCAGGCCGCCGCATGGGCACGGAAGGCGCGAAGCTCGTGCCGGAACAGCCACAGCGCCCACACCGCCACCGCCGCGTTCAGCAGGCCGAACAGCAGGCCGGTGCGCACCAGCCCCAGGTGCGGCACCAGCAGCAGCGGAAAGGCGAGCGACACCGCCAGCGCGCCCAGGTAGTCGAAGGTCAGCACCTGGCTCACCAGGTCCTTGAGCGCGATGTCGCGCTTCAGGATGCGCATCACCAGCGGGATCTCCAGCCCCACCAGCGTGCCGACCGCGAACACCAGCCCGTAGAGCAGCAGCCGGAACGACCCCGGCAGCCACGCATGCGCCAGGAACAGCAGCGCCGGCAGCGCGCCGCCGATCAGCGCCACCAGCAGCTCGATGCGTAGGAAGTGCGCCGGCAGCTGCCGCTCGAAGAATCGCGACAGCCAGGAGCCCACACCCATCGCGAACAGGTAGGTGCCGATGATGGTGCTGAACTGCAGCACCGAATCGCCCAGCAGGTAGGAGGCCAGCGCCCCCGCCGCCAGTTCGTACAGCAGCCCACAGGCCGCGATCACGAAGACGCTGGCGAGCAGGGCGACCTGCAGGGGGCGGGGCGGGGAAGCAGGCGCCCCGGCGGTCGGGGTCACGCGCCGGGCGGAGCGGGGCGGGGCGCCGCGCTCGGTCCGCACGGCACGGCGGCGGATTGCACCACCACCCTGTCGCGCTCGATGATCCGGCGGAACGATGCGCCCGTGCTCGCCCAATCCACCACGTCCACCCGCCAGGGCAGGTCGGAGTCGGCGAAGGCGTCGGCCAGTTCGGCGCACACCTCCCAGCCCGACGGGTCCCGGGTGAGCACGGCCAGGTCGAGATCGGAATACGGTTTGGCCGTGCCGGTGACGCGCGAGCCGAAGGCCCACACCTCGTACTGGGGCACGTGCTTCTGCAGGACGCCGCGCACGATGTCCCACAGGTCCGGACGCACGTCGACCGCGGGTCGCTCAGCCATTGCGCGCTTCGAGATGGGCCAGCAGCGCCCGCGCATCCTCGATGAAGCGCAGCGTGCCCTGGTAGACCTTCCGCGCCTTCTCATGGTCGTAGGTGTGCGCCGTGACGTTGCGCATCTTGCGGTAGTCGAACCAGGCCTCCACATCGGCGACCAGACCTTTCTCGCCCGCGAGCCGCAGCACGTCGCGGAAGTTGCTTTCGTCCACATCGGCAGGACTGGCCGCTTCCCGCTCGATCTGGCGGCGCAGCATCTTGTAGCCCACCTCGTAGACGAACTCGAAGTTCTGGATCACGCCGGCGATCAGGGTGTTCTGCACCTTGGCGGATTGCCGGCCGAACCAGTCCCCGTCGCGCACCACCTCCAGACCGTCCTCCAGGGACGCCACCGCGCTGCGCAGTGCGCTCAGGTCCAGCGGGGCATCAGCCACGGACCTTCTCCCGGTGATCGACGATCGGCACTGCGTACGGCATGCCCGCATTGTGCTCGGATCGGGAGCGCAGGGCGGCGGACCGGGAGTGTGGCACCCCGACAAAGAGAAGGCCGGGTTCCCTGGGCCCCGGCCCGCCGCTTCTTCGCGGCAGAATCCTCCGCGAGGACGCCGCTCAGGGCTGCACGTACGACTTCGTGCTGTACAGGCTGCTGTCCAGCCGGCGCAGCACCGGCAGGCCGCTGGCCGCATCCTTCGGCTGGCGGTCGATGTAAGCCTGGAACACGTCGGCATCCAGCACGCCGATGTCCAGCCGGCGGGCCGCCGGCACGGCGGCCAGGGTCCGGTAGCCGTCGCCGCCGGTGGCGTTGAAGCTCAGCACGAACAGGCGGTAGGTCTTCGCCGGATCGAGTGGACCCCAGGCCTTGGCGGCGGCGTCGTAGACCTCCAGGTTGCGCGCGCGGCTGCCCTGCGGGCGGGTCGCATCGACGTCGAAGCGCAGGCCGCCGGTGTAGGGATAGGGGCCGGTGGAGCCGCCCGCGCCGTAGACCGCCTGCAGGCCGTCCTCGACCATTGTGCGGGCCTCGGCGCCGGTCACGTTCAGGCGGAACAGCTGGTTGCCGAAGGGCAGCGCCTCGATCACGTGGGCCGCGGTGACCGCGCCGGACAGCGGCACCCGCACGCCGCCGCCGCTCTGCAGCGTGATGTCGGCGCCGCCGTAGTTCGCATTCGCCACCTCCAGGTACGCCTGCGCCACCAGCTGCTGGATGTCGCCGCCGCGGACGCTCACGCTGCCGGCCGCGTTGCAGGCGGCGCTCGACCGGCTGTAGTCGGTCGTGCCAGGGCCGCCGGGCACGCGGCGCGAGCACAACTCGGCCGGCGCGGTGGCGACCACGCTGCGGGTGAAGGCGTCGACCCGCGCCTTGAACGGCGCGAGCGTCGCGGCCGCAGCAGCGTTCGGTGCGGTCACGCGCAGCAGCCCGTCGGTGGCGGCGATGTCGGCCAGGATCTCACTGCGCTGGGCGGCGCTGGCCTCGGTGCCGCCGACCTTGAAGTTGTCGCCGATCAGCACATGCGGCGTGCCGTTGCAGGCGGTCACGTTGCCGGCCGCGTCGAACGACACCTTCAGCTCGCCGACCACCTGGCCGTATTCCCACGCCTGCGCCAGGCAGACCGGCCGGCCGTCGCGGTCGGTCAGCCGGGTCGGATAGGCCCCGGCGGGCGAGCCGACGCCGTAGCGGGTCAGCGCGTCGGGACCGAGCAGCGTGTGCGAATCCCCGCCGATCACCACGTCTATGCCGCTGAGCTTGGCGATGACGGTTTTGTCGAGGTCGTAGCCGATGTGGCTCAGCAGCACGATCTTGTTCACGCCCTTGGCCCGCAGCGCGTCGATCTCGCGCTGCGCGGCGACCGTCTCGTCCTCGAAGGTGGTGGTGGCGTCGGGGCTGGACGACGCCTTGGTCTTGTCGGCCACGGTCAGGCCGACGATGCCGATCGGCTGGCCGGCGCGCTGCAGCACCACCGACCGGTTTACATAGTCGGGCGCCGGCGCGCGGACCGGGTTCAGCGCCGAGGTGGCGCCGAAGTTCACGTTGGCGCTCAGCACCGGCGTCTTGCAGTTGCCCTTGTGCAGCAGGTCGATGAAGTTCTTCAGGCCGCTGTCGCCCTTGTCGAACTCGTGGTTGCCGAGCGTGATGGCATCGAAGCAGACGGTGTTCATCAGCGCCGCGTCGGCCTCGCCATCGGCGCCGGCGCGGTTGAAGTACAGGGTGCCGGTCAGGGCGTCGCCGGCATGCAGCTTCAGCACGTGGGCGGACTGTGCGGACAGCTCGGCCATCGCCTGCGTCACGCGCGGGAAGCCGGCGGCGTCGACCGTCACGGCGCTGGGCGCGGTGGCTCCGGCGGAGGTCTTCAGCTGCAGCGTGCGGCTCCTGCCGTCGAGGGTGGAATGGTGGTCGTTGAGGTGCAGGATGGTCAGGTCCATCGGCTGCGAGACCGGGGTGCCGTCGCCGCCTCCGCCGCCGCAGGCAGCGAGCAGGGCGGACAGCGCGAGGGCGATGCCGGAGGCACGGGAGGGCAGGGGCACGGGGAACGTCCTTCGAGGGCGGCAGGCGGAGCCGCCATGCTGTCCACGCCCCGTGAAGCGGCCATGACAGGCCGCGCGGCCGCTTGTCAGCCGTGGATCGCCGCCGCCACGATGATCGAGATGCCCAGGCACATCGCCGCCACCACCATGCCGAGCGCGACGTTCTGCTTCTCGACGATCTCGCCCCACAGGTCGTAGGGCGTGATCTTGTCGATGATGACGAAGCACAGCCAGAACACCAGCACGCCGATCAGCGCGAAGACGATGGAGCCGATGAAGGCGCCGGGTTTGAGCCATTCGAGTTCCATGGGGATCTCCTGTCGTGGTCGTGGAAATAGAAGGGGTGCGGCGGTGTGCTACTTGTGCCCGCCGCCGCTCGACGAGCCGCCCCAGGAGCCGCCGGAGCTGCGGTAGGAGGACGAGTTGCAGTTCTCGACCGCCGGATCGCAGCGGCTGCAGCGCGACAGCAGCAGTACCAGGAGCAGCAGCACCACCAGCACGACGATGATCGTCAGGCAGCCGATCGCCGAGCCCGGCCGTGCATCGCCGCGCGCCAGCACCGCCTGCTTCTCGGCCGGCAGCTTGAAGGCCGCGGCGACCGCGGTGCTCTCCAGCCGGCTGCCGACCGACCAGGTCAGTTCGTGGCGGCTGCGCTCGCGCGACAGCAGGTTGCGGCCGCTCGCGTAGTCGGCGTTGTCGGTGCGGTCGCCGCGGGCCACCGGCCAGTAGAACTCGCCGGCGACGTAGGTGGTCTCGGCGCGGTAGCGGCTCTGCAGGTCGTAGGTGGTGCCGAGGTAGGTCGCCTGCTCCTCGTTGCGCTTGACTTTCGGCGCGCCGGTGGCGGGCTTGACCATGCTCCAGCCGTCGGTCGCGTCCACCAGGAAGCTGAAGCCGCGCTGGCGGTGGTAGAGCAGGTATTCGCTCCAGCCGAACTGCTCGTCGTCACCCGGCTCCTGCCCCATCCGGTGCTGGAAGCCGACCACCTGCCACGGCACGCCCTGCAGCTGGCCGATGGCGCCCAGCGGGATCAGCGGCCGCACCGGCTCGTCCTGCACCGCATGGCGCAGCTCGCCGCCGATGCCCGACGCGATGTCGATGATGCTGCGGCAGCTCGGGCAGGTGATGGTCTTCGTGGTGTCGAGCGTCACTGCGACCGGCGCGCCGCAGTGCGGGCAGGCGAACTGGCGCGCGGTCTCGGTCTTCTCCGATGCGGCGCGCAGGCCGGTGAGGTGCAGGTCCTCGAGCCGCACCGCGCGGCCGAGCGTGGCCTCCGGCGGCGCGGTGTCGTACTCCAGGGACAGCACTGCGCCGTCGTCCGCGCGCAGCTCGGCGGCGTCGAAGGCCGTACCCTGCTCGCGCAGGTGCGCCAGCTCGCCCTCGGCGCCGATCAGCGTCACCCGGCCGCGGTAGGCGACGGTGTAGGACTTGCCGGCGACGGCGGTGGTCGCGCCGACGCGCAGCGCATCGGCCGGCGGCGCGGCGATCGGCAGTGCGTGCGGGCGGGCGAACACGTAGCTGCCGTTGTCCTCGGCGAGGAAGGCGGACGTGCCGTCGGCCATCGCCGCATGCCACTCGCTCCACACGCCTTCCTCGGAGCGGTACTGCAGCCGGCCGACGAGGGTGAAGGCCTGGCCGTCGATGCGGCCGGCCGCCATCGTCTGCAGCGGGCTGTGGTCGTCGAACAGCTCGGCCATGCGGCCGATGCGCGCCAGCGTCTCGCCGCGGCGCACCACCGTGCTGTGGCAATACGCGCAGACCGCATGGGTGGACTGCGCACTGCGGAACTCCACCGGCGCGCCGCAGCCGGGGCAGGGCGCGCGGTAATGGCGCTGCGTGCCGGCAGCCTCAGCCATGGCGGCGCTGTGGCAGGTTTTGCGATGATTTTCGGCCTCTGGCGCCCGTCCGGCGGGCGCGAGGCGCTATCGAATGCATAGCGATGCGGTCAGGCCAGCTTCTTCAGGAGTTCGGCCTTCTTGGCGTCGAATTCTTCCTGCGTCAGGATGCCCTTGGACTTCAGGTCGCCGAGCTTCTCCAGCGTCGCGATCACGTCCTCCGGGCGCACGCTGGCGGCCGGCGCCGTGGCGGCGGCTGCCGGTGCGGGCTGCGCGCCGCCCTGCAGGCCCTGCTGCAGGTTCTGCGCGAGGATCTGGCCCATCGCCACGCCGGCGCCCAGGCCCATCGCGTCGCCCGCGATGCCGCCGCCGCCCTGGGCGGCACCCTCGGCCATCTTCGGAATTGCCTGGCCGGTCTGGTACTGGATGAACCGGTTCATGTCGTTGCCGACCATGCCCATGCCGATCTTCTGGTCCATGACCTTCTGCAGCTCTTCCGGCAGCGACACGTTCTGCACCGTCATGCCGTCGAGCTGCAGGCCGAGCTTGGCGAACTCCGGCTGCAGCTGGGTCTTCAGCGCGTCGGCGAACCGGATCTGGTTGGCCGCCAGGTCGAGGAAGGGCACGCCGCTCGCCGCGATCGCGGTGCTGATGTTCTGCAGCACCAGGCCGCGCAGCTGGCCGTCGAGCTCGGCCACCGTGTATTCGGCGCGGGTGCCCGAGACCTCGGTATGGAAGCGCTTCGCATCGGCCACGCGGAAGCTGAAGTTGCCGAAGGCGCGCAGCCGCACCGCGCCGAAGTCCTGGTCGCGGATCGTGATCGGCTGGGGCGTGCCCCACTTCTGGTCGGTCTGCTGGCGGGTGCTGAAGAAGTACAGGTCGCTCTTGAAGGGCGACTCGAACAGCTTGTCCCAGTTCTTCAGGTAGGTGAGGACCGGCAGCGTCTGCGTCGTGAGCCGGTACATGCCGGGGCCGAACACGTCGGCCACCTGGCCTTCGTTGACGAACACCGCGACCTGCGATTCGCGCACCGTGAGCGATGCGCCGTTCTGGATCTCCAGGTCCCGCATCGGGAAGCGCCAGGCCAGCGTGCCGTCGTCGTCCTCCGTCCACTGCAGGATGTCGATGAACTGTTTCTTGATGAAATCCATCAGGGCCATGGCGTTCTCCGGCGAGGGGCGAGGGGCGAGGGGGGTGCGGCGGATCATACTGCCGGGGTCGCGGACCGCCGCGGTGGGTCGATTCACGCCGCGAAAGTCCGATCAGTCCTGACGGCGCCGCACGGTCGTGCGGGAATGGCGGCGTGCGGCCGGTGTCTACAATCCGCCTCCCCAGCAGCCGCGCGCAGGAGCCATTCCCTCATGTCCACCCCTCCGTCCACCGCCTCCGCGTCCAGCCAGGAAGACCGCCGCGCCGAGCTGCGCCGCGCCGCGCTCGAGTACCACGAGAAGCCGCGGCCGGGCAAGGTCGCGATCGTCCCGACCAAGCAGCTGGTCAACCAGCGCGACCTGGCCCTCGCCTACTCGCCCGGCGTCGCCGCGCCCTGCGAGGAGATCGTCAAGGACCCGGTCAACGCCTTCAAGTACACCAGCCGCGGCAACCTGGTGGCCGTCATCACCAACGGCACCGCGGTGCTCGGCCTGGGCGACATCGGCCCGCTGGCCTCCAAGCCGGTGATGGAAGGCAAGGGCGTGCTGTTCAAGAAGTTCGCCGGCATCGACGTGTTCGACATCGAGATCGACCAGAAGGACCCGCAGAAGCTGGTGGAGGTGATCGCCGCGCTCGAACCGACCTTCGGCGCGGTCAACCTCGAGGACATCAAGGCACCGGACTGCTTCTACGTTGAGCGCGAACTGCGCAAGCGCATGAACATCCCGGTGTTCCATGACGACCAGCACGGCACCGCGATCACCGTCGCCGCAGCGATGCTGAACGCGCTGAAGGTGGTGGGCAAGGACATCGGCCAGGTGAAGCTGGTCACCTCCGGCG
Source organism: uncultured Xylophilus sp. (assembly GCA_913776965.1). Classification (GTDB taxonomy): domain Bacteria; phylum Pseudomonadota; class Gammaproteobacteria; order Burkholderiales; family Burkholderiaceae_C; genus Xylophilus. The sequence continues at coordinate 27,008 of CAJYQL010000123.1, read as the reverse complement.
CAGGCGCCGCGGCGCTGGCCTGCCTGAACCTGCTGCTCAAGGTGGGCCTGCAGCGCCAGAACGTGTTCGTCACCGACCTGGCCGGCGTGGTCTACGAAGGCCGCACCGAGCTGATGGACGAGGACAAGATCCAGTTCGCGCAGAAGACCGACCTGCGCACCCTGGCCGAGGTGATCGACGGCGCCGACGTGTTCCTCGGCCTGTCGGCCGGCGGCGTGCTCAAGCCGGCGATGGTCGCGAAGATGGCGGCCAATCCGGTGATCTTCGCGCTCGCCAACCCGAACCCCGAGATCTCGCCGGAAGACGCGCATGCGGTGCGCGGCGACGTGGTCATGGCCACCGGCCGCACCGACTACCCGAACCAGGTCAACAACGTCCTGTGCTTCCCCTACATCTTCCGCGGCGCGCTGGATGCAGGGGCGACGACCATCACCGACGAGATGGAGATCGCCGCGGTGCATGCGATCGCCGAGCTGGCCCAGGCCGAGCAGAGCGAGGTGGTGGCCGCTGCCTATGCGGGCGAGCCGCTCGCCTTCGGCAAGAACTACCTGATCCCGAAGCCGTTCGATCCGCGGCTGATGATCAAGATCGCGCCGGCCGTGGCCCAGGCCGCCGTCGACAGCGGCGTGGCGCTGCGCCCGATCCAGGACATGGACGCCTACCGCGACAGCCTGCAGAGCTTCGTCTACGCCTCCGGCACCACGATGAAGCCGATCTTCCAGGCCGCCAAGGCCGCACAGAAGAAGCGCGTGGCCTACGCCGAGGGCGAGGAGGAGCGGGTGCTGCGCGCCGCGCAGATCGTGGTGGACGAAGGCCTCGCCCGGCCGACGCTGATCGGTCGTCCGGCGATCATCGCCGAGCGCATCGTGAAGTTCGGCCTGCGGCTGGAGCAGGGCCGCGACTACGACATCGTCAACGTCGAGCGCGACGACCGCTACCGCGACTTCTGGCAGACCTACCACCGCATGGCCGAGCGCAAGGGCGTGACCGTGCCGATCGCCAAGATCGAGATGCGCCGCCGGCTGTCGCTGATCGGCTGCATGCTGCTGCACAAGGGCGAGGTCGACGGCCTGATCTGCGGCACCTGGGGCCACACCGCGCACCACCTGCAGTACATCGACCAGGTGATCGGCAAGCGCGCCGGCGTCAGCACCTACGCCTGCATGAACGGCCTGCTGCTGCCCGAGCGCCAGGTGTTCCTGGTGGACACGCACGTCAACTACGACCCGACCGCCGCCGAACTGGCCGAGATCACCATGATGGCGGCCGACGAGATGCTGCGCTTCGGCTTCAAGCCCAAGGCCGCGCTGCTGAGCCATTCGAACTTCGGCAGCAGCAACCAGCCGAGCGCCGTCAAGATGCGCCAGGTGCTGGAACTGCTCCGCGTGCAGGCCCCCTGGCTCGAGGTGGACGGCGAGATGCACGGCGACGTCGCATTGAGCGGCGCCGAGCGCGCGCAGGTGATGCCGCACAGCTCGCTCGTCGGCGACGCCAACCTGCTGGTGTTGCCCAACATCGACGCGGCCAACATCTCCTACAACCTGCTGAAGACCGCGGCCGGCGGCAACATCGCGATCGGCCCGGTGCTGCTGGGCGCCAGCCAGCCGGTGCACATCCTGACCGCCAGCGCCACCGTGCGGCGCATCGTCAACATGACGGCGCTCACCGTCGCGGACGCCAACGCGGCGCGCTGACGACGGTCCGGACCGCTGCGGGCGCTATTTTTTCGATAGCGCCTGCCGGCGTCCGGACGCCCCGGTTCCCCCTGCATGTCGGCAAGCCGCCACTTGCAGGCGGGGCCTCTTTGCGTCACACTAGCGGATTGAAATTTCGGGGTTAACCCGAATGGTTCGGAACCGCCTTCGGGCGGTTTTTGCCGAAATTTCCGAAAGGTGTAGTGCATGTTGCGAAAAGTGGCGCGGGGCGCCCTGTCCCTGCGGACTGCGGTCCGTGCGGTGATCGCGCCCTCTGCCGCTGCAGGCCGTGCCGGTGCCTGGGCTCTCGGGTCGGCGCTGCTGCTGGCCCTGTCGCCCGCGGCAGCCCGCTCCCCGGTTCCGTCCGCTCCACTCGAATCCGCCACCGTCACCGTTGCCGAACTGCCCGCGCAGGGACGCGAGGTGTTCCGACTCATCCGTGCCGGCGGCCCGTTCGCCCACGACAAGGACGGCAGAGTGTTCGGCAACCGCGAGCGGCTGCTGCCCGCCCAGGCGCGCGGCTACTACCGCGAGTACACGGTGGACACGCCGGGTGCGCGCAACCGGGGCGCCCGCCGCATCGTCTGCGGCGGCGAGCCCCGCAGGCCCGACCGCTGCTACTACACCGCCGACCACTACGCGAGCTTCAGGGCGATCGTCGAATGACCGCCGACCTGAACTTCGGTGCGCGGAGCCTGCCGACGGGCGCCTCCGGCCAGGATTCTTGGAACCCATCAGATAGAGAAAGAGCAACGGAGATGGATACCCCCCCGCTTCGTCTGAAAGAGTCGGACACCCCGCTGCGCGGCGTTCGCAGCAACATCGTGCAGTCGATCCGCGCGTTCCGCGTGCCCGATCTGCAGGAGATCGCCCAGTCGCTCGGACAGCACTTCCTGTACGCCAACCTGGCCGAGGCACAGTCCAAGCAGGACGTGCTCGACATGATCGCCGCGCAGTTCACCTTCCCGTCGCACTTCGGCAAGAACTTCGACGCGCTGTACGACTGCATGACCGACCCGTTGCACAAATCGGGCCCGCAGCCCGGCTTCATCGTGGTGCTCGAGCAGATCCCGGCGCATGCCAAGTTCGACAAGGAGGCGCGCGAGCAGCTGCTCGACATCTTCCGCGACGCATCCGACTACTGGGGCGACCGCAAGGTCCCGTTCCGGTGCTTCTATTCTTTTCTGTAGCCCGTTCTGCATCCACCAGCCAAGCAGAACGGGCGAACGAGGCTCCGGCACAGACCGCGACGCCCGTGGCAGCCACACCGGTCCCCGCAGTGAGCACCATCGCGGTGACGGACGACAGCGGCGAGAAGATGCCGACGGACAAGCTCGTGGACGTGTCGCCGTTGGCGTTGCGCATGAGCAGTCCGTTTAACTCCGGCTATTGGCTCTCAGCAGCCTGACGGCTGCCGTAGAGCCAACCCCCAGGCTGCGCTGCGCTCTGCCTACCCCTTTGGGGCGCAGCCAGGCGACCGGCGGAGCCGGATCGCCGGCTGCCCTGGGACGAAAAAACCCCGCTTCTTCGGAGCGGGGTTTTTTTATAGCGCGGCCGTCGGGCGCGGAGGATCAGCGATCAGCGATCAGCGATCAGCGATCAGCGGACGCGGGCAGCTGCAGGGCCAGGCCGACGTACTGCTGCACCGGCACTTCCTCGGCCCGGCGCTGGAGGTCGAAGCTGCCGACGAAACCCTGCTGCGCGAGCCAGGGGCCGAGGCTGTGGCGCAGCAGCTTGCGGCGCTGGCTGAAGGCTGCCTGCACCAGGGCGGACAGGCGGGCCGGGTCCACCGCGGCGGGCGCGGTGCGGGGCACCATGCGGATGACGGCGCTGTCCACCCGGGGCGGCGGGTCGAAGCTTTCGGGCGGGACGAACAGTACGTCCTCCATCGCGTAGCGCCACTGCAGCATCACCGACAGCCGGCCGTAGGCGGCGGTGGCGGGCGCGGCCACCATGCGGTCGATGACCTCCTTCTGCAGCATGAAGTGCTGGTCCTCGATCACATCGACCTGCTCGAGCAGGTGGAACAGGATCGGCGTCGAGATGTTGTAGGGCAGGTTGCCCACCACTCTCAATTTCATAGCGCCCAGCGCAGACGCCACCTGCGCAAAGTCCACTTTCAGCACATCGGATTCGATCACCTGCAGCTGCGGATGGGCGCGCAGCCGGGCGGCCAGGTCGCGGTCGAGCTCGATCACCGCGAGCTTTCCGAGACGCTCGACCAGCGGCTGGGTGAGCGCCGCGAGCCCGGGGCCGATCTCGACCATCGGCTGGCCCGGCTTCGGGTCGATCGCACGCACGATCGCGTCGATGATCCCGTCGTCCGACAGGAAGTGCTGGCCGAAGCGTTTGCGCGCGATGTGCTTCACGGATGCGGCCCCGTCACTGCGGCGGCTCGCGGTATTCGACGTAGGCGCGGCCGCGGGTTTCTTGCGCCCAGTTGAGGAAGGCCTCGTCGAGCTTCTTCTCGCGGGCCGCCGCCCGGGCCATGTCGCGCTGTTCGCGCTGGGTCAGGGTGTGGGGGCGCCGCTCCAGCAGCTGGATCAGGTGCACGCCGAAACGCGACACCACCGGATCGCTGATCTGCCCGGGCGTGAGCGCGTCCAGTACCTCCTCGAACTCGGGCACGAACTGGCCGGGGTTGGCCCATCCCAGGTCGCCCCCGTTCGCCGCGGAGCCGTCCTTCGAGTTCTCGCGGGCGAGCTGGGCGAAGTCGGCGCTGCCGGACTGCACCCGGCGCTTGTAGTCGGCCAACTGGGCGATCGCCTGGGCCTCGGACATCTGCGGCGTGGCGCGCAGCAGGATGTGGCGGGCGTGGCTCTGCAGCACCTGCGTGCCGGGCACGCCGCCCTGCACCCGTTCCACCACCTTCAGGATGTGGAACCCTGCCGACGAGCGCAGCGGCCCGACGATGCCGCCGGTCGGCAGGTTGCGGGTCGAATCGACGAACAGCTGCGGATAGCGGTCGGCCGGGCGCAGGCCGAGCAGGCCGCCGTTGCGGCCCTCGTTGGCATCGGAGTTCTCGCGCGCCAGGGCGGCGAAATCCTCGCCCGCCTTGGCGCGGCCGGCCACACGCTCGGCCTTTTCCTGCAGCGTGGCGACCTGCTGCGGCGAGGCGTTCTCGGGCGCCAGCACCAGCACGTGGGCCAGGTTGATCTCGAGCGAGGCCGGGTCGCTGCGGGTCTGCTGGTCGCGGATGAACTGGTCGATCTCCAGGTCGCTCACCCGCACCCGCGACTCGACCTCGCGCTCGCGCAGCCGCAGCAGCGTGAGCTGGTTGCGCAGGTCCTCGCGGAAGCGCGCCAGCGGGATGCCGTCGGCGGCCAGCCGGCGGCGCAGTTCGGCCGGCTCGATCTGGTTCTGGCGGGCGACGTTCTGCTCGGCCTGGTCGACCGCGGCGTCGTCGATCTTGATGCCGGATTCGCGCGCCTGCTGCAGCTGCGCCTTTTCGTTGATCAGGCGTTCCAGCACCTGGCGCGCCAGCACGTTCTGCGGCGGCAGCGCGGTGTTCTGCTGCGCGAGCTGCTGCATCACCCGGTCGGTGCGCAGCCGCACTTCGCTGTTGGTGATCGGCTCGGAGTTCACTACCGCGACGATGTAGTCGGCCTGCTGCGGGGCGCCCCGGGCGGCGCTGGCGGCCGGCACCGTCACCTGCGGGATGGCACCGCCGCCGGCGGCGCTGCGCGGACTGCCGAGGCCGCTGCCGGACAGCGCACCCGACGGGCGCAGTCCCTGGGCCGCGGCACCGGCGGCGAGCAGGGCCGCGAGGCCACCGGCGGCCAGCGGCAGGAGGGAGACACGTGTGTTCATGGTGGTGTGGGACTCGTCCGGTGGGAAAGGGTTCACGCGCGGCCGCGGGGCCGTCAGTCGTAGTAGCTGTAGCGGCTCGGCGACTGCACCTGCTCGTGCAGGAACTGGTAGCGCGGGATCTGGGTGCGCAGCACCTGCAGCGGGCTGGAGCCGATGCGCGAGAAGCCGAAGAACTCGATCTGGAACAGCAGGCGCTTGGTGGAGGTGGTGGTGCTGCTCTGCAGCCGCTCGATCACGACGCGGCCGATCCAGCAGTCGCCCTCGTATTCGATGCCGGCGATCGCGTCCACCAGCTTGCTGTCCTGCATGCTGTAGTTGACCCGCCCGACGCTGTAGAAGCGGCCCGGGCCCTGGCCGCGGCCGGCCCCGCGGTTCTCGCCGCGGTCGCCCCAGAGGTCGTTGATCGGCCACTGCCAGCCGATGTCGATCATCTCGCTGATGTCGCGCTGGGTGCGGTAGGCGGCGCTGATGGTGCGGTAGGGACTCGGGTTGTAGCGCCCGCCGATCGACGAGCGGATCGACCGGTCGGTCTTCGGGTTGTACTGCACCGTGGAATCGAAGGCCCAGCGGTCGGTCCAGTTGATCCGCGTGCCGAGCAGGATGTCGCTCAGCCGGTCCACCACCGGCGTCTCGCCGGGCAGCACCACGCGCTGGTCCTGGAAGCGCAGCCGCTGCGCGATGCCGAAGCGCGCCGCCTCGGCGCCGGTGTCGGCGTCGATGAAGCGGGTGGTGGTGCCGAGCGTCAGCAGGTTGTTGTCGGCGATCCGGTCGTTGCCGACGAAGGCGTTCTCGGTGTAGATCGACGCGAAGTTGAAGTCGCTGCGCGCGGTGTCGTAGTTCGGCAGGTTGCTCTGGTCGCGGAACGGGGTGCGCACGTAGAAGGCGCGGGGCTCGAGCGTCTGGGTCAGGTTGCGGCCGAAGAGCCGGGTGGGCCGCTCGAAGATCAGCCCGCTGTCGAGGCTGAAGGTCGGCACGTTGCGGCTCGCCCCCGTCTGGTTGTTGAGCGGCAGCGCGGTGTCGAAATCGTAGCGGGTGCTGTGCAGCTGCAGCTTCGGCGTGACGAACCAGCCGGGCGCCACCCACGGGCGGCTGATCTGCGCCAGGGTGAACGCGCGGCGGGCGTTCGGCTGGCGGGTCAGCGCACTGTTGGCCTGGAACTGGGTGTAGTCGGCGTCGACCGAGATGTCGAAACCGTTGACGTCGAGCTTGCCGTAGCGGCCCATCACCTGCGGCAGCCGGTCGTACGGCGGGACGATCGGTGCGTCCACCGTCTGCAGCACCTGCCATTTCAGCGCGCGGGAGGCGATGCCGAAGTCGCCGTAGCCCCAGCTGAAGTTCAGGTCGGTCGGCAGCAGCCGCTGCGTGAGCGAGGTGCTGGTGCGGGGGAAGTCGCGCCAGTAGTTGTCGTCGCTGACCCGGTTGATGTTGATGCTCGTCCCGATCCCGCCGATGCTGGTGGGCAGCGTGCCGACGTGCTGCGACGCGATGCCCCAGCGCGTGGTGTTGTCGCGCAGCCGGTCGTTGGGCATGTAGTTGCCCCGGATCTGTCCGCGGTAGCCGTCTTCCAGGTAGCGGAATTCGCCGGCCAGGTCCACGCCCCGCTTGGACAGCAGCGACGGATACAGCGTCGCATCGCGGTTCGGCGCGATGTTCCAGTAGTACGGCACGATGGTTTCGACGCCGCTGCGGGTGTTCACGCCGACGATCGGCGGCAGGAGGCCCGACTGGCGGGCGTCGGTGAGCGGGAAGGGCAGGGTCGGGATCGGCGGCGTGCGCAGGCCCTTGAACTCCATCACCGCGTCCCGGGCGACGCCCGACTCGTCGGATTGGTCGATGTCGATCGACCGGGCGCGGATGATCCAGTCGGGCATCCAACTCGGGCCGGGCCGGCGTTCGCAGGTGGTGTAGGTCACGTCGTGGATCACCATGCGCTGGTCGTCCACGAAGTCGATGCGGGAGGCCTCGCCGTAGGCCTGGTTCTTCAGGAAGCGGTAGCGCGGCCGCTCGAAGTAGCCCTGCATCGCGTCCACGTACAGCTCCAGCCGCGGGCCGGCGAAGGTGTCGCCCGAGCGGTTGATGTAGACATTGCCGAGCGCTTTGGCCAGGTCGTCGGGCTGGGTGTAGTCGAGCTGGTCGGCGCGGATCACGGTGTCGCCGCGGCGCAGTTCGGCATTGCCCTCGACCACGGTGTTGAAGTCGGTCTGGCCGCGCACCCGGTCGCCGGTGACGAAGCTCGGCAGGCTGTTGCGCTGCTCCGGCGGGATCTGCTCGCGCAGCAGCGGGCTGCGGCGCAGGTTGAGCGTCGGCTCGCCCGCATCGGGAGCGGTCTGCTGGGCCCGGGCGGCACCACCCTGCAGCAGGGCCGCGGCGACCAGGGCCAGGGGCGTGAGCACGCCGGGCGCACGGGCGCGCAGCGGGCGCACCGGACGTTTCGGGTCGGACAGCGGGCGGGTCATCGGCGGCAGGAAGACGGGACGGGCGGACGACGGGGCGGACGGCGCGGGCCGTCCGCCGGGCCGGCGGACGGGGCCACGGCACCGGCGCCGTGAGTCGCCACTCCGCGGGCGGCGCCCGGGGGGTGGCTTTGTAGAATGGATTATCCATGAGCCACCCTCCGTCCCCCGCCGCGGCCGCCGTGCCCACCGCCGCCATCGCCTGGGCCGATCCGCAGCGCGAGGCCGCCTTCGGCGCCTGGCTCGCCCGGGTCGCGCCGGCCCACGGCCTCCAGCCGGCCACGCTGCGCGCCGCCTCCGCCGACGCCAGCTTCCGCTGCTATTTCCGCATCGACGCACCCCCGCTGCCGGGCGGCACCGCCATCGTGATGGACGCGCCGCCCGCGCAGGAGGACAGCGGCCCGTTCGTGCATGTCGCCGGCCTGATGGAGCGTGCCGGCGTGCGGGTGCCGCGCATCCTCGAGGCCGACCTGGCGCAGGGCTTCCTGCTGCTCGACGACCTGGGCCGCCGCACCGTGCTGGAGACGATCGCGCCGGTCGGGTCCGCCACGCCGCCCGACCCGCAGGCCGCGCTGCCCTATTACCGCCGCGCGATCGACGCGCTGGTCGCCTGGCAGTCGGCATCGAAGCCCGGCGAACTGCCGCCCTACGACGACGCTCTGCTGCGCCGTGAACTCGCGCTGTTTCCCGACTGGTACTTGGCACGCCACCGCGGCGTCGCCGTCGAGGGCGAGATCGCCGAGACGCTCGCGAAGACCTTCGACCTCATCGTGCGCCACAACCTGGCTGCGCCGACGGTGCACGTGCACCGCGATTTCATGCCGCGCAACCTCATGGTCGACGACACGGACCCGAATGGCCCGCTCGGCGTGCTCGATTTCCAGGACGCGGTGCACGGCCCGGTCACCTACGACATCGCCAGCCTGATGCGCGACGCGTTCCTGAGCTGGGACGAGGACTTCGTGCTCGACGTCACGGTGCGCTACTGGCAGCAGGCGCGCAAGGCCGGTCTGCCGGTCGGCGACGATTTCGGCGAGTTCTACCGCGGCGTGGAGTGGATGGGGCTGCAGCGCCACCTGAAGGTCGCGGGCATCTTCGCGCGGCTGACGCTGCGTGACGGCAAGCCGAAATACCTGGCCGACACGCCGCGCTTCATCGGCTACATCCGCGCCACCGCCGCGCGCTACCGCGAACTGGCGCCCCTGTCGCGGCTGGTGGACCGGATCGAGGGCACCGAACCGGTCACCGGCTTCGCCTACGGCCGGATGTGAAAAAATCCGGCGCTAGCGCCCGTCCCGCCTGCGCAGACAGCTCCTGATTCGATAGCAGATGTCCCGTTTCTACTGCCCGGTGCCGCTGGCCAGCGGCGACACCCTGGCGCTGCCGCCCGGCGCCGCCCGCCATGTGCAGGTGCTGCGCTTCCAGCCGGGCGATGCGCTCACGCTGTTCGACGGCCGCGGCGGGGAATACGCCGCCACCGTGCGCCAGATGGGCCGCAGCGAGGTGGTGGTGGCGGTCGGTGCGCACGACCCGGTCGAACGCGAGGCCGCGGTCGCGGTGCACCTGGCCTGCGGCATGCCGGCCAACGAGCGCATGGACTGGCTGGTGGAAAAGGCCGCCGAACTCGGCGCTGCCTCGGTCCAGCCGCTGATGACCGCCCACAGCGTGCTGCGCCTGAAGGGCGAGCGCGCCGACAAGAAGATCGCCCACTGGCAGGCGGTCGCCGCGGCGGCCTGCGAGCAGAGCGGCCGCAACCGGGTGCCGACGGTACATCCGGTACGCGAGCTGTCCGCATGGCTGGCGGCGGGCGGTGCGGCCGGCGACCGGCGGTTGCTGTCGCTGCGCACCGCGGCGGTGCTGGCGCCGGCGGACCGGCCGGCGGTCGTCACCTTCCTGTCCGGGCCCGAAGGCGGACTGTCGGCCGCGGAAGAGGATGCGGCCGAGGCGGCGGGCTTCCGCCCGGTGCGGCTCGGCCCGCAGGTGCTGCGCGCCGAGACCGCGCCGCTGGCCGCGCTGGCGCGCCTGACGGCCTGACCTGCAGCGACGCCCGGCCGAAGCATCCACGAGATGCCGGCGTGTCCTGTCAGAACCGCTCCTCAGAACCTGATGCACCGACGGCGTGCCGTCCGAATTCGGTAGGCATCCTCCCACGGCGGCTGGGTCCCTGCACTGATACGGGGCGCGTTGGGCGCCGGCCACAGTCGATCTCCAACAGACGACTTCTGCCGTCCTGCCGCAGACGACCCCGTTGCGGCGCCGGCCCCCTGCCATGTCCGCATCCGCTTCCTACCGTTCCGTCGCACCGGCCCTGCCGCTGCAGGCGCCTGCCCACCTGCCGTCCGCCGTCGCAGCCCCCGTGCCGCAGGCCGGCCGGCATCCCGCCAACGACGCCCGCGCTGCCGGCATCGACTCCGACCGTGCGCTGTACGAGGCACTGTTCAACCACCCCGAGGACGCCGATGTGCGCAGCGCCTCGCGCCAGTGGCTGGACCAGCGGCTGGCGGAAGCCGCGGCGCTGCCCTGCGCCCTGCCCGACGCACCGGAAGACTTGGCTGCCTGGATGACCGCCAGCGCCGACGAAGCCGGCGACCGCTACCAGGTCTACCTCGCACAGCGCAAGGCCGGTGCGCCGCGCCGCTTCTTCCGCAACCGGGCGCACGCGCTGGCCTTCCTGCGCGGCGTTGCGCCGACCAAGCTGGTCGACGGTTCCTGGCTGCACGGCGTGCTGCGCCACTGGCAGAACCCGCGCTACATGGACCTGGTGCGCACCTATGTCGAGGAACTCGGCGACGGTCGCGCCGACCGCAACCATGTGCTGCTCTACCGCCAGCTGCTCGCCGCGCACGGCCTGGAGCACTGGCAGGACCTGCCAGACGACCGCTACACCCAGGGCGCCCTGCAGCTCGCGCTGGCGGTCCACACCGACGACCTGCTGCCGGAGGTGATCGGCTTCAACCTCGGCTACGAACAGCTGCCGCTGCACCTGCCGATCACCGCCTATGAGCTGAACGAGCTGGGCATCGACCCGTACTACTTCACGCTGCACGTGACCGTCGACAACGCCGACACCGGCCATGCCCACCGGGCGGTCGACGCGGTACTCGACGCGATGCCGCGGGTCGGCGACGCGAGCGAATTCTGGCGCCGGGTGCGGGTCGGCTTCAGCCTGAACGACCTGGGCGCCGGCACGAACGACGTGATCCGCGGATTCGACATCCAGGACGAGGTGGAGCGCATCTTCAAACGCAAGAGCAGCGCCGGCCGTGCCGCGCATTCGGACTACTGCCGCGTCGCCGGCCGCAGCGTCAACCAGTGGCTGGCGGAGCCGGCGTACATCCCGGCCTTCCTGACGGCGCTGGAACGCACCGGCTGGATCGTGCGCAATGCGCCACCCGCCGAAAGCCGCTTCTGGAAGCTGCTGGACGGCGACCATGCCGAGATGTTCGGCGTGTTCAGCACCTACGAACTGCAGGTGATCCAGGACTGGCTGCGCGGCGATGCGAGTGCCGACGGCGCACCGGTTTCCACCACCGCGACCGGCGGCGACGGCACATTGCGACGACCGCGCAGCTTCCGCGCCCAGCAGCGGCTCGACGCCGCCCGCACGCCGACTGCCGCGCCGGCACCCGATGCGGCGACGCTGCTCGACCCCGACATCGACGCGCTCGAACTCGCCATCGCTCGCACGCCCGACACCGCCGCGCTGGGCCAGTTGCTGGTCGAGGCGATGGCGCCGTCGCGCCACTGGATGCCGGTCGGCCTGATGGCGACGCAGCGCTTCATGCGGCTAGCACTGGCCTGAGGCACGACCCGCCAAAAAGCGAAGGGGCCAGCGCGGGCGATAGGCCCGCGCTGGTCCCTTGTGCCGTGCAAGACGGATCAGCCTTCCGCCGGCACCGCCATCGCTGCGATCACTTGCGCCACGGCGGCGGTCAGCCTGCGCGCGTACGGCACGTGCAGGAATTCGTTCGGTCCGTGCGCATTGCTCTTCGGTCCGAGCACGCCGCAGACCATCATCTGCGCGGTCGGGAAGCCCTGGCTCAGCAGGTTCATCAGCGGAATCGTGCCGCCCTGACCGATGTAGCCGCAGGGTGCGCCGTAGTGCGCGAGCGATGCGGCATCGAGCGCCCGTGCGAACCACGGCGCGGTGGCCGGCGCGTTCCAGCCGGTGGCGCCGCCGCCACCCTCGAAGGTCACCTTCGCCTGGTAGGGCGCGTTGTCCTCCAGCAGCGCCTTCAGTTCCTGCACCGCGCCGGCCGCATCGACCAGCGGCGGCAGCCGCAGGCTCAGCTTGAAGGCGGTGTAGGGCCGCAGCACGGCGCCCGCGTCCTTCAGTGCCGGGAATCCGTCCGCACCGGTCACGCTGAGAGTTGGCTTCCAGGTGCGGTTGAGCAGGGCCTCGACCGGATCGGTGGTGGTCGGCAGCGCGAAGGTGGTGGAGCCGCCGCAGTCGTAGTGGGCCCACGGGAAACGCTTGTAGATCTCGTCGCCCAGGATGCCGGCGGTGACCTGCGCCTGCGCGAGCCGCTCGGCCGGCACCTCGCAGTGGAAGCTCGCGGGCAGCAGCCGGCCGGTGGCGCTGTCTTCCAGCCGGTCGAGCACGTGGCGCAGGATGCGGAACGACGACGGCACCAGGCCCGACGCGTCACCCGAATGCACGCCCTCGGTGAGAATCTCGACCTTCAGCGTGCCGGCGGCCAGGCCGCGCAGGCTGGTGGTGAGCCACAGCTGGTCGTAGTTGCCGGCGCCCGAGTCCAGGCAGACGACAAGGCCCACGTCGCCGAGCCGCGGCCGCAGCGTTTCGACGTACGGCAGGAGGTCGTAGGAGCCCGATTCCTCGCAGGTCTCGATCAGCCCGACGATGCGCGGATGGGCGACGCCCTGCGCCTTGATCGCCTGCACCGCGGCGATGGCAGCGTATACCGCATAACCGTCGTCGGCACCGCCGCGGCCGTACAGCCGGCCGTCCTCGTACTTCGGTGTCCAGGGGCCGAGGTCGTTGCGCCATCCGGTGAATTCGGGCTGCTTGTCGAGGTGGCCGTACATCAGCACCGTCTCGGCGACGGTCGTGCCGGTGGCGGGCACCTCGAAGAACAGCACCGGCGTGCGGCCGTCGAGCCGCACGATCTCCAGCCGCAGGCCCACGACCTTCTGCGCCTCGATCCATTGCGCGGCGTTGCGCACCACGGTGTCCAGATGGCCGAGCGCCGCCCAGTCGGTCTCGTAGGCCGGCGACTTGGCGGGGATGGCGATGTAGTCGGTGAGCTGGCGGACGATGTCGCCGTCCCAGCGGGCGTCGATGTCGGACTGCAGGCGGGCCGCATCGAGCAGGACGGCGGGCATTTCGCGGTGGAGCGGGGCGTTCATGGCGGGTGTCTTTCCGGAAGCGGTGCGGACGGCCGTGTCCGCGGGGTTTTGACTGTACGCCGCTGGGGAGGGGGCTGTGTGGAATGGGTTTTCGGGGCTGGGTTCGTCAGGGCGACTGGAGGCGGGGGCAGATCGTGGCGCGCGGGTGTTGCGCCTTGTGGTCCGGACCGGGTCGGTGGGTACTCCCCTCCGCGAATGTCCCCCGGCCTGCGGCCTCCTCCTTGATTTCGCTGCGGGGAGCACCTGCCGCCCCGGTCCTGCCGCTGTGACGGGCAGAACCGGCCGGCGCGCCGTGAACGGGCCGACGGCCGAACCGCAGGCCTCCGTGCACCAGCGCTCGGTTCGACGGGGATGGCGGGCAGGCGGATAGCGTAGGTTTCCGGGGGACACGGAGCTATCCGCCTGCCCGGCGTCCCTGCTGGCTTGCGCTTAACCTAAAACTGAAGACTGCCTCTGATCAACCATTTGGCTCTAGATGGATCGGTAGGCTTTGAAACCATGTCTCACTTAGTCTGAACTATCGGTTTTTCGTTTCACTCAACTTTGAGTTTTCTGAGTTGGCGACGCGCTCGCCAAGCAGCGCAGTACATACCGGACAACTCAGCGCCGCCGTTTGGCGCATCATCCACGCCCTGATCGCCCTAGGAAGTCAGAGCGTTTAAACTAACCATGTTTGTCGACAGACCGACGTACGTACGCCATCAAGGTGACGAGCGTACCTAGAATACGGTAATGTCACACGAGTTCTCCTTTGTATTTCCTGCCATTCGAGGCGTCCAGGCAGGCCGGGAGTACTACGTATCCATGTGCCCCCTGCGCCTCCTCCCTAGGCTCTTTCTTTTCGATGAAGAAGAGCTCATGCCTGAGGTGCGAGCACAGCGCTCGTTGAATAAAGCGCGTGTGCCTGAGATTGCGCGGTATATCACCGACAACCCCAACAGCTACACGTTCTCAGCTATCACCGCGTCAGTGGACGGTGGCGTTCAGTTTGAGGCGCTGGGCGCTGGCCCTACCAATTTCCGCATGGGCACGTTGACCGTATCCATGGAAGCCAAGTTCATCGTGAACGACGGCCAGCATCGCAGGGCTGCAATCGAAGCTGCGCTTCAGCGCGCGCCCGAGCTAGGCGACGAGACGATTGCGGTCGTGTTTTTCATCGATCGAGGGCTTGAGCGCTGCCAGCAGATGTTTGCCGACCTAAATTGCGCAGTACGTCCCTCTGCTTCGGTTCGAGTGCTGTATGACCACCGCAGTGACTCGGGCAACGTGGCCAGACACCTCAGCATGCAGTCGCCGATCTTCCGTGACCTCATCGAAACCGGGAAGTCATCGCTATCAGCGCGCTCGCGCAAGCTGTTCACCTTGAGCGCATTGAACTTTGCAACCGTCGAGCTGCTGTCCGAGGAGGAGCTCCAAGACTTCACCTCAGCAATCAAGAAGTCCATGGAGTTTTGGACGGCCGTTGGTGAGCAGATGCCAGCCTGGTCGCTGGTGCGGGAGGGCCGGATGACGTCCGGCGAAGTTCGACGCGACTTCATTCATTCCCACGCCATAGTGCTCCAAGCTCTTGGTCGTGTAGGCCGCTCGCTTTACGAGTACCCGCCGGAAGAGCATGCATGGCGCCTAAGACGCCTGCGCACCATCGACTGGTCTAGAAAGAACGCGGCGATGTGGGAGGGGCGAGCCACCACCGGGTGGTCTGTTCAGAACTCAGCGAAGAATGTCGTTTTAACTAGCAATCAGATTAAGCAGGTGTTGGACCTTGAGTTGACTGCCGAGGAGTCCGCCGCCGAGAACGCGATGTTGGAAGCTCGTAAGGCCCAACGTCGTGGAAAGAGAACATGACTACGTCCGTTGAAGACATCGTTGCCGAAATTCAGTCGTTGTACCGCTCAGATGACGTGCCCTGGATCGTGGGCTACAGCGGTGGCAAAGACTCCACAGCTTCGCTACAACTGGTGTGGAAGGCCTTGGCCGGACTCAAGCCAGAGGAGCGAAAGAAAGAGGTGCACGTCATATCGACGGACACGCTAGTGGAGAACCCCGTTATCGCCGCCTGGGTCGATGTCTCTCTAAAGAGCATTGAGGTCGCTGCGCAGGCGCAAGGGCTTCCCATCCTGTCCAGACGTCTTACGCCCAGCCTTGAGAACCGCTTTTGGGTCAATCTCATCGGCAAGGGATACCCAGCGCCGAGACCTAAGTTCCGCTGGTGTACGGACCGCCTGAAGATCAGTGCGTCCACTAAGTACATCCAGGACCTGTCTGAGAACAACGGCGAGGCCATCCTCGTGCTAGGCCAGCGCCGCGGCGAGAGCCAACGTCGTGACAAGACGATGGACCAGTACTCAGGTAGCACCCGTGACCGCCTGAGCAAGAACAAAGACCCGCGCTTGTCGCGTGTCTGGGTCTACCTACCCATCGAGACATGGACCAGCGACGATGTATGGGAGTACCTGGTGACTGAGGACAACCCTTGGGGCATCAACAACCGGGAGCTGCTGGACATCTATCGCGGCGCGACGCCAGACGCCGAGTGCCCCATCGTCGTCGACACCTCGACGCCGAGCTGTGGCGACAGCCGGTTCGGCTGCTATGTCTGCACCATGGTGACGCAAGACAAGTCCATGCAGGCTATGGTCCAGAACGACGAGCAGAAGCAGTGGATGCAGCCTATCCTCGACTTCCGCAACACCCACTTGGCTGGTGAAGACCGCAGCGTGCGGGATTTCAGGCGCCTGAACAACCGACTGACGGTATTTAGAGGGGAGCTTGTTCACGGCCCGTACACCCAGGACTACCGCGCCAAGCTGCTGCGTGAGCTTCTCCGTACTCAGCTCAGCATTCAGACGTCTGGACACGCTGAAGGCAGCCGCATCGTACTTATCTCCATGGACGAGGTTGATGAGATTCGGCGCCTCTGGACGGAAGAGAAGGGCGAAATTGAGGACTTGGTTCCTGTCATCTACCAGGAAATTTACGGTGCAGCCTACCCAGGGAAGGAGCGAGAGCAAGTTCCGTTGGACGCTTCTGATCTGGGCATATTGAAGACAGTTGCTGGCGAGCTGGACCCCGGCGGTGCTGAGGAGCTCTACAAGCTCACCCGTGGATTGCTGGCTGTGCAGTTCCAGACGATGGACTCGAACAAGCGGTCCAAACACCTGGACCGGCTGGAAGAGACGCTGCGTCGGTTTGCCTTCCGCAATGAGGATGACGCGCGAGCATTCGCTCTGTCGGGGAATAGTTCTGATGGGCCTGTTGACACTAACGCAGACCCATCCAATGTGATTGCCTGAACGATGGCGAAGATAACGATTACGACGCTGGCCATTGCGAACTTCGGCCCCTATCGCGAGAAACAAGAGTTCGACTTACACGTCAAGACGAACAAGCCCGTCATCCTGGTCAAGGCGCTCAACGGTAGTGGTAAGACTACGCTGCTAACGTCACTCCAGGTTGGCCTGTACGGGCAACGCGCCATCACCAGCGGCCGCAAGAGCGAGTACGAAAGCCTTGTGCGCGCGCTGCTTCGTTCTGACGCGGACGGTCCGCATTTCGTTGAAGTTGGGATCAGCCATGACACCGCGGCCGAGCGTTTGGAGTACCTGGTCCGTCGCGAGTGGGTGGCTAGGGCCGACGGCGTTTCGGAGCAAGTGACTGTCTACACCGACGGCGCCAAGGACTTCGATCTCTCTGCCTCCTGGGATGAGTTCATAGAAGGCGTCCTGCCGGCGGAGCTTATTCAACTGTTCTTCTTTGACGGCGAAAAGATTGAGGCGCTGGCCAATCCTGACCGGTTGCCGGATCTGCTGCGTCGGGCGACGGAAGTCTTCCTGGGCATTGGCGGCATCGATGCCTTGGGCAATGACCTGAAGGCCGTCGAGCGCCGCACAGCTATCAAGAACCGGGGTGAGTCCGCAGAATTCGACGCAGCTCGCCAGCAGCTAGAGTCCTTGGAGAAGAACGTTGAGGTCCTGGCCTCAACTGTCGAAAGCCTTCGGCAGGAGCGCGGCTCCGCGCGCAACGACGTCGACATGGCACGCTTGGCGCTGGAGAAATTCTCGCGCCGTGCCGAGCGCAAGGGCAAGGCCGCCTACGAGGGCGCAGCAAAGATTAAGACAGCGGTGGCTGATGCCAATGCCAAGCTCGAAAGGGCGCGCAAGGAACTCGTCGACCTGATGTCAGACCCGGTGCTGCCTACGCTTTGGATCGGTGAGCTATGGGCCAAGTACCAGACGCAGTGGACAGGTGAGGTTCAGGCAAAGCAGGCTCGCCACTTGGCCGCGGAGTTCAAGAAGCGCGACGCTAGGTTGATCAAGCAGTTGGCCGCACGTGCACCAGAATCCATACTGCAGGACTTCAAGGCCGCCCTCGTGGATGACATGAAGGTCTATTTTGATGGCAAGTCTGAGAGGACTGTCGGATTCCAAGATGCAGACCCCGAGTTGTTGCGTTGGCGTGCGCTTGAGAAGCAGGCTGAGCTCAAGGACCAACTGCTGACCGTCATGCAAAATCAACGCGTTGCCGACAAGGCCGAGAAGGCCGTCGGAGAGATTCCTGCCAAAGAGCAGATGGCGTCGATTCTTTCTGAGCTGCAGGAGTACAGCAAGGTCGTGTCGGACGCAGAAACGAAGCTGGGCGACATCGAACGACGGCTTGCCGAGGCTGAGTTGCAATACGCTAACCAAAGCGTTCGCCTGCAAGGTGCTGAAAGCCGCATGGACAGCGAGTTTCGCGACAAGGCGCTGGAGGGTCGAAGCCTGGAAGCATCGAGAAGAGCGCGCCAGACGCTTGTACTGTTCAAGGAGCGCCTGTTGGCATCAAAGGCCGAGTGGCTCTCCAACATGATCACTGGTGCCTTCCAGGAGCTGCTGCGGAAGAAGAACCTGGTTGCCCGCGTGCTTGTGGATCCTGAGACCTACCGGGTCTCCATCAAGGACGGAAAGAACCGAGAGCTGCCGATGGAGCGCTTGTCCGCCGGCGAGCGTCAGTTGCTCGCCATCGCTGTGCTGAGCGCGCTCATCAAGGAGCGCAAAGGCCGCTTCCCAGTGGTCGTGGACACACCCCTGGCCCGCTTAGACCAGCAGCACAGGTCGCTGCTGATTAGCCGCTTCTTCGCCACTGTGTCCCACCAAGTCGTGGTGCTGTCGACCGACCAGGAGGTCGAAGGACCCTCTCACGAGACCATGCGCCAGCACACTACATCTGAGTACGTGCTGGAGTATGACGACACTGAGCGTCGGACCGAGGTCAACCGTGTTTCGATTGACCAGGTTGTGGCTAAGGAGGCCACGTGATGGACCGGCTTCGACTTTCTGCCACTGCGCGAAACCAGCTGGTCGCCCTCAAGCGCAGGACAGGCTTTGAGCACAACAACGTGCTGTGCCGCCACGCCCTGTGCCTGTCCTTAGCAAACGCCTCGACGCCGCCAGATGAAGACTTCAACTTCGCTGGCGGCATCGAGATTGAGTGGAGGGTGCTGACTGGTGGGCAGGATGCCCTGTACTACAACCTACTGATGGTGAGGCTGCTGGAGGAGGGCATCGCGCCAATAGAGGATGCGGTCCGCAAGGCTGCGCTTATGCACGTCCACCGCGGGCTGTCCTATCTCATGAGTAGGCAGGAGAAGGATCTGCTAGGGGAGTTGGCATCAGCGGTGGTGCTGGTCCGCTAAGCCGAAAGTCACTTCTTCCGGCCTCCCCACAACTTTTCGATGTCCTTCGAAGCCTGCCGGCGCTCGTTCTTGAACGGTAGGTGATGCTCGCAGCGAACAGTTAGATTCGTCGGGTTGGGCGAACCCTTCCAGTCCACTGGCGTTACAAACATCTCCGCATCTTTTGCGCTATGTGCGCATCCATCGAAGTGTTGGCAAAAGCCACGTAGAGCGAGGATGCGGATTGTCCAAAAGGGGTTAGGTAGCTCGAAGAGCTTGTGAGGCCCAATCAGGAACGCGTTTTCTGTTCGAGCTGCAAGAAACGGCGCCTCATATAACGACACCTTATCGCTCTTGTATTTGTTGCACCACCCGCACGCAATCCTGAGGTTGTTCTGACCGGAGCCGCCCGAGGCTACGGGGACGATGTGGTCTATCTCAATGCCCAAGTCCCGCATGACCAGGCCCCGCGGTCGGAAAACATCTAGCAATGCGGGAACAGTAATTGCTGCGGATCCCTTTACCTTTAGGAAAGCATCCACCGCAGGCTGCGAAAACTCGAAGCCACATATATAGCATCTAGGCGTTAGCGTAGAAGCGATAAGCAACTTTCTCGTGGCCGGACTCGCATAGTCGCGCTTGTGCGTCGCACGCAGCTTTTTGACTACGTCGTCAACGTGCGCAGTTATCGCTGATGCGAGTGCTTCACGTCGCGACTTTTCCACGGTTGCATACAGCTCATTTACTTTCTTGAGTGAGGTCTCGTAAATAGCCAGAGTGTCAAAGAGTGGATCGGAGGCAGCTAGATGTGGGCTAACCATCCCATCGAGAAACCAGCGCAGCCATAGCCGATTCTGGTCTGCGCGAAGGAGCGGCTCCTGATCCCGCATCAACTGTTGCGGAGAAGCCATGGCCGACATCGCAACAACGCTGTCGTACGCCCACGCGCTTGCTAAATCTACTGGCGCGCTGTTGATGAAGCTCGTCAGAATGTCGACAGACATCTACTGCGCCTTGTACACCTGGCTGAATTGACTAGGAGGCGGCGGTGTTCCTCCAGTCCGCCGGTAGTTCGCCCACAGCTTGGACCATTGCTTGCGCGTTCCCACAGAGTCCTTCTTCACTCCTGCGAGCTTCCAGTCTCTAGCGAAATATTGGGGCGTGGCGTACTCAAGCCAACTTGCCACCTCAGTTGTTACCGCCTCTATGCTGTCTAGCGGGGTCTTCATTTCTCGCAAATGGCAGAAGAAGTCTGCTGTAAGGATGTGAAGGCTGGGTTTATTGAAAATGTTTGATTCCCTTGGATTACCCCAATAATTCCTGGCATCTGGATTGTCCATCGAGGCGAGCAGGCCCCTAGTTGCTGTCCAAAACGCCTTAAACGCTGGTAGCCATGGACCATTGATGTCACGCCAGTAGTCGTAGGCCGAAACGTGATCGCTGGCCTGCCAAGCCTCGACGAGCTTCGACTTCTCCAACAAGTGGTTCCTCCACGTCTTCGCGTGGTCTAGGACTGGATCGTGATAAAAGCGAGCGCCCTCCAAGTCGCGGAATATTTCTGCAAGTGAGCCTACTACGCTCCAAGGAATTTTTCCTTTCGCTTCGTCATCCATACCTTTCGCAACGAGCCCAAAAAATGGGCTTGTGTGATCTCGTGAAAGGATAGAAATAATGCGGGATCCCTCTAGGGGAATCTCAGCGTCTTCCAGCCTTTTTGCAACTGTTGCCAACTCGCCCGCGGCCAAGCTTGTGGAAATGATGGTGCCGAGGAGCGCCTTCGGTACCGGAGTCGCCTTCTGATTGACAACGACATACTGAAAGACATGCTCCGCTGGAGACTCATTCATCAGCAGAGACACGGGCAGTCGTTTGGCGAACTTCGAAATCAGCAGTTTTCGGACTTCGCTAGCCGGAACTCCATCATTAATTAGCGCCTTAGCTTCTTCGCTTGCGCTGACAGCGTCGTGCGCCGCTAAGATTGCACCTGTAAGTCGATGCTGACCGTCCACAAGGATTACCGGTTTCAGATATGACTCCAGCATTCCACGCGAGAAGCCTTGGATCTGGTCACTTATCGCCAAATCTGGGATCTTGTCCGCGATGACTTCGCGGGCATAGAGCTCATCCCAGAACTCTGTAATCTGAGACTCGTCAAACAGGGCCTCCTCGGCAGCCTCCTGCTCTTGGTCGGCATCTTCCTGAGAATCGGCATCCAAGCCTTCGTCGGGCTGTGTAGCGGGAATCAAAAATCCGCCCTGCAACGCTAGTGCACCTTGAATGCTGGCTATCAGTTCCTCCGGGCGCGGTCGATCAGCCAAGCCTGGCACGCGTTGCTCAAGGGCTTTTCTTACAGAGCGCAATAGCTTAGTAATGGGAATCTTTGTAAGGTCAGTAGCGGTGATATCCACATGTCCGATGTTCGGGTCGGCGTCGCTTGGGACATAGGCAACCTCCAATCCTGGCGCCTGGCGAATTGCGCAAAGAAGGGGGTTCTGGATGACGTTTTCGGCAACAGAGAAGAACTTCCGCAAGGCGTCTTCCCTGCGCTGCGAAACAGTTCGTTGAAAGCCCGCCGTTTCGGCCGCGCCAAACGATAGCCGCTGGGGGATGCCCACCCAGTCGCCGATGTCATCCGCCGGCGCCGAGAAAAGTAGCAATTCCTTGGCGTTATCGACTTGCTTGACCCGAACGCATGCGTATGTTTTTTTCACTTGCTTTCCCTCTGAAATTTCTCTTAGAACAACGCCATCGACGTCTGAGTGCCCTCGACCTCAAGGCATCTTTTTGGATGCGAGGCGCTCCATGAACTCCTGGTGCAAGGGTAGCAGTTACTCATCTGAAGGCGGAGTGATCGACTGCTGGGGTAGTCCTCGCATCATCACTTGCACTCTGCCGCGACTGAAGGCCAACGCTGCTAAGCAAAGTAAGCATCGAGCTTACGGCGGCACCACCCGGATAACACGCACGATGAAGCGGTAGCCGCCCGCGGCAATGCCTATGGCGAGATCTGCTCTGGCGCCTGCTGCTTGAAGACACCGCGCACGCGCGACGTGATTTCCAAAGGATCGCCAATCATGTCTCCTACGACGGCTAAAGCTTTGGCGTGTGCTCGATTGGCGTGGAATACCAAGTCGTCGCCAACAACAACGAGAACCAGTTCTAAGTTAAGCGCAAACCGACAGTACCCACGTGCCCCGCCCCGCACAACCCCCCATCGCGCCAGCCAACCCCGCGGCCCAGCAGTACCCCAAAAACCGAAAGCGCGAACTAAACCGCGATCCCCTCCGCCAGCCCCCGCGTAATCTCCCCCGCCCCCACCCCCCGGCACCCGCGCGTGTTCTGCCCCGCCCACAGCGTCGAGAACCCATCCTGCCCCGCCCGCTCGGCCGCCGTCCGCAGCGGACCGAGGGCGGTGCCGGCGAGCGGAAAGGCCGGCGCGTCGCCGAGCGGGCCGCGTTCCTGCATCAGCCGCTGCACGATGCCGCGGGCCGGGCGGCCGGTGATCAGGTTGGTGAGCGCCGTGTGGGCCGCGCGCGGGCTCTGCAGCGCTGCGCGGTGCAGCGGGGTGGTGGTCGCTTCATGGCACAGCAGATAGGCCGTGCCGACCTGCACCGCCGCCGCGCCGAGCGCTCGCGCCGCCGCCACGCCGGCCGCATCGGCGATGCCGCCGGCCGCAACGACCGGCACCCGCACCGCCTGCACCACCTGCGGCAGCAGCGCGAACGTGCCCATCTGCCGGGTCAGGTCGTCGGACAGGAAATGCCCGCGGTGGCCGCCGGCCTCCAGGCCCTGGGCGATCACCGCATCGGCGCCGTGCGCCTCCAGCCAGACCGCTTCCTCCACCGTCGTGGCGGTGGACCACACCTCGCCGCCCCAGCCTTTCACCTGCGCGACCAAGTCGGCCGCCGGCAGCCCGAAATGGAAGCTCACCACCGGCGGGCGGAACGGTGCGATACGCGCGGCGACTTCGGCGGTGTAGGGCGCGCGGTTGGCGACCGGCGGCTCGACGGCCGGGTCGATGCCGAACTCGGCGTAATAGGGCGCGAGCGATGCGCGCCAGGCCGCCTCGCGCGCGGCGTCGGGCACCGGCGGGGTGTGGCAGAAGAAATTCAGGTTCCACGGCCGCCCGAGTTGTGCCGCCCGGGCCGACAGGATCTCCAGCTCGGCCTGCAACGCCTCGGCGCCGAGCATCGCGCAGGGCAGGGAGCCGAGCCCGCCGGCCTCCATCACCGCGCAGGCCAGGGCGCTGCCCTGCACCCCCGCCATCGGCGCCTGCACGATCGGCAGGGCAAGGGACGACAGGATGCGGCTGGGCATGGCGCGGACTCCGGTGGATGGGGTGCGGCCATTGTAGAAAGCCCCGTTTTGCATGAAAAACGCCCGCATGCGCTGGTCCGGCGGGCGTGAGTTGCTACGAAAAACGTAGCGCGCAGGGATGGGAACGGGCCCTGGCGGCGTCAGGCCACCGCGGCGATGGCGCTGCTGCCGTCGCGCTCGCGGGAGGACGCGTTGCTGCTGCTGCCGTATCCGCTCTTGCCGCCGGACGACGAAGCACTGGACGAAGAAGAGGATGACGTAGACGAGGATGCTGTCGCACCGACGCCGTACTGGATTTCGCCGCCGAGCTGGCCGCCTTCCTCGATCACGATCTTGCCGTAGCGCACCTTGCCGGTGACACGGCCGGTGGCGTAGATGACCAGCTTCTGGCGCGCGACGAGGTTGCCCTCGAACACGCCGTGGATCTCGGCGATGTCGATCTCGGCCGAACCCTTGAAGGCGCCCTGCTCGGAGATCTGGATCACCCGCGAATCCATCGTCGCTTCCACCAGGCCTTCGACCACGAGAGTGTCGCAATCCGTGATCTCGACGCCCTTCAGCTTGATGTTGGGGCCGACCGTCAGCTTGCTCGGGCTCTCGGTCACACCGTCCCGGGCCGTGGCGCCGGACGACACGGCACTGCTGCCGGCCGAACCGAACGGGCTGGCGATTCCCGCGGAGGCTGCGCCGCCCTGCGGCGTGGAAGAGGATGCGGCGCCGCCGGACGGCAGGGCCATCGACGACGAACCGGGGGTGGTGCGGGTGTTCAAGGGTTCGGCCTCTCGTTTGCCAAAGAAGGGGGATTGCAGTGCCATGGGTTCTCCGGAAAAGCCTTGATGCTAGGGATCACTTACCGGCAAAGCTCCACGTCATTTCGCAAGAGAGGTAACGCAATACATCGTAAGCGACGTACGGCACGGTCCTGTCAGCGGCAGGCGTCGCCTTCGCGTGCTGCCCTGTAAGGGCACCGCGCCGCAGCGACCGGACAGAAGCATTCGATTACGTCATCCGCCGCGCGAAGGGGAACCGCGCTGGGAAATCGACGCACATCGGTCGGGTCGGGTCGGGTCGGGTCGGGTCGGGTCGGGTGCACTGCCGCGTCTGAAACGCAGTCCGGGTAGACCGCACGCGAGAGTGCAGTGCTCAGGCGCCGCCGGCGACTTCCAGCGTGCGGATGCGCTTGTCGAGCACCCAGCCGCGGGTCTGCGCGTCGAAGGCCAGGAAGTGCGGCGACGCCAGGTGCGCGGCGATCGCGGCGGCGTCGTCGTAGCGCTCGTACAGGAAGAACACGCCTGCGTCGGCCGGATCGCGGCAGACGTCGAACTGCTGGCAGCCCGGCTCCTGGGTGACCGACTGGCGGGCGTTGTGGGCGATGGCGGCGGCGAAGGCCTCCGCATGGGCCGGGTCGATGCGGAAATCGACGATCAGGGCGAGGGTCATGGCGGGGAGCGACCGTGGAAGTGGGAGTAGCAGTGGGAGGACGAAGGGTAGACCGGCCGCTCCGGCGGCCGGCCGCCATCAGCGGGTGAAACGTCAGTCCAGGCTCAATTTGGCCTTCTGCGCCAGGTCGGCGAACTTCGCCATCTCGCCCTGGATCTGCGCGGCCATCTGTGCGGGCGTGTTGCCGACCGGCTCGGCGCCCATGTCCTGCCACTGCTTCTTCGTCTCGGGCTGGGCCAGGATGCGGGCCGCGTCGGCGTACACCTTGTCGATCACGGCCTTGGGCGTACCGGCCGGCGCCATCAGGCCGAACCAAGTGGCGATGTCGAAGCCGGGCAGGCCGGATTCGGCGAGCGTCGGCACCTCGGGCAGGGTCGAGGAGCGCCGGGCCGTCGCGACCGCCAGCGGCCGCAGCTTGCCGGACTTGATCAACGCATTGGCCGACGGGATGGTGTCGAACATCATCGTGATTTGGCCGCCCATCAAATCGACCAGTGCCGGCGCGCTGCCCTTGTAGGCGACGTGCAGCGTGTCGACGCCCTCCATCATGTTGAACTGCTCGCCGATCAGGTGGTGCGCGGTGCCGGCGCCGGTGCTGCCGTAGCTCAGCTTGCCGGGCTGGGCCTTGGCCTGCGCGATCAGCTCCTGCACCGTCTTCGCCGGGTTGGCGGCGGACACCACCAGCACGTTGGGCACGATCGCCAGCACCGTGATCGGCGCCAGGTCGCGGCCGAAGTGGTAGGGCAGCTTCTTGTAGACCGACTGGGCGATCGAGTGGTGCACCGCGCCCATCAGCAGGGTGTAGCCGTCGGGCGGCGACTTGGCGACGAAGTCGGCGCCGAGCGTGAGGCCGGCGCCGGGCTTGTTCTCGATCACCACCGGCTGGCCCCAGGCGTCCGACAGCTTCTGGCCGATGGCGCGGGCGATCTGGTCGGTGCTGCCGCCGGGCGGCGAGGGCACGACGATCTTCACCGGCTTGGCCGGCCAGGCGGCCGGTGCCTGGGCCTGCGCCAGCGTGCCGGCGAGCGAGAGGGCGGCCGCGAGCGCGGCGGTCAGGAAGGTTCTCTTGTGCATGGGTTGTCTCCGTCAGGGGGGAAAGCGGGCCGGCAACCGGGTGCCGGGCGGAAGGCGCGGACCTCAGGCGGTGCGCAGCGCCTCGACCACCGCGCGGGTGATGGCGACGGTCCCGTCGCTGCCGCCGAACTCCATCGGCCGGACCTGGCCGGAAGCGAAGACGTGTTCCACCGCGCGTTCGATCAGCGCGGCGCCGTCGGCCAGCCGCGCGTCGCCGCCGGGGCGGGCGGCCAGCCAGTCGAGCATCATCGCGGCCGACAGCAGCATCGCGGTCGGGTTGGCCTTGCCCTGGCCGGTGATGTCTGGCGCGGTGCCGTGCGCCGGCTGGAACAGGCCGACCGTGTCGCCGATGTCGCCCGAGGGCGCCATGCCCATGCCGCCGACCAGCGCCGCGATCAGGTCCGACAGGATGTCGCCGAACATGTTCTCGGTCACCAGCACGTCGTAGGTCCAGGGCTTCATCACCAGGTTGAGCGCCATCGCGTCCACGTAGCCGCTGTCGGCCGCCACGCCCGGGTGGCGCGCGGCCACGTCCTCGAACACCTTGCGGAAGAAGGCCATCGAGGCGAACACGTTGGCCTTGTCGACGTTGGTGACCCGGCCCGGCCGGCCCAGCCGCTCGGCCCGGCGCGCGGCGAGCTTGAAGGCGAATTCGCAGATGCGGTCGGTGCCCTTGCGGGTGATGCGCATCGTGTCGAACACCTCCTCGTCGCCGCGCACGTCGCCGCGGCCGCGGGCATAGAACAGGCCCTCGGTGCTCTCGCGCACCAGCACCAGGTCGATGTGGGCGGCCTGCGGATGCGCGAGCGGCGTGGGCAGGCCGGCGAAGGTGCGGATCGGCCGCACGCCGGCATACAGGTCGAAGTGCATGCGCAAATCGAGCTGCGGAATGATCTCGGTGCCGTCGGCGCCGCGCACGTGGGGCAGGCCCATCGCGCCGAACAGGATCGCGTCGGCCGCCTCGCAGGCGCGCAGCGTGGCCTCGGGCAGGGCGTCGCCGCTGTCGAGGTAATGCTGCGCGCCGGCCGGCAGCCATTCGAGCGCGAAGCCGGTGCCGATGCGCTGCGAGACGGCCTGCAGCACGGCCTCGGCCGCCTGCATGACTTCGGGGCCGATGCCGTCGCCGGCGAGCACGGCGATGCGGTGTTGCGTGTCCATGGAATCCTGTGGAAGAGAAGAAGAGGAGGAGGGGTAAAGCGAGGG
>CAJYQL010000122.1 GCA_913776965.1 uncultured Xylophilus sp. | reverse complement strand
GCCACCAGCCAGGTCAGCGCCAGGCTCACGGGCCACAGCAGCAGCAGCGGCGTGAGCATCCAGTCGAGGATCTCGCCGAACAGCGAGCGCTGCTCTCTCTGGAAAATTTTCATGAGGGGCCGCTCCGAGCGCCCAGGCCGCAGGTCTGGTCGCCCCGGCTTTGCCGGGGCCATGCGCGAGCGGCCCCCACGGGGGGCAGCGGCCGACACGCAGTGCGGGCGCGTGGGGGCACCGGTTCACGAGCGGCCCCCTCGGCGGGCAGCGACCCCCACGCAGCGGGGGAGCGTGGGGGTGTCACGACGGAATCTTCTCCAGGCAGTAGCCCAGGCCGCGCACGGTCGCGATGCGGATCGGGCCCTTCTCGATCTTCTTGCGCAGGCGGTGGATGTAGACCTCGATCGCGTTGTTGCTGACTTCCTCGCCCCATTCGCAGAGCCGCTCGACCAGCTGGTCCTTGCTGACGAGGCGCCCGGCGCGCTGCAGCAGCACCTCGAGCAGCCCCAGCTCGCGGGCGGACAGCTCCACCATGCGGCCGTCGATCGTCGCCACCCGGCCGGCCTGGTCGTAGACCAGCGGGCCGTGCTTGATCGTGTTGCTGGTGCCGCCCATGCCGCGCCGGGTCAGCGCCCGGACCCGGGCTTCGAGTTCCTGCAGCGAGAACGGCTTGGCCATGTAGTCGTCGGCCCCGACGTCCAGGCCCTTGACCCGCTCCTCCACGCTGTCGGCCGCAGTCAGGATCAGCACCGGCATCGCCGAGCCGCGCGCGCGCAGCCGCTTCAATACCTCCAGGCCGTGCAGCCGCGGCAGGCCCAGGTCGAGGATCAGCAGGTCGAATTCGGTATTGGCGAGCAGGGCCGCATCGGCCTCGGTGCCGCTGGCCACATGGTCGACCGCCGCGCCGGAGCCGCGCAGGGTGCGCAGCAGGCCGTCGGCGAGGACCTGATCGTCCTCGGCTATCAGGATTCGCATCGTCTTCCATCTCCTCGTTCACGCTCGGGGTCCGTCGCCCTGTCGTCGTCATGGCACGCTCAGCGGCCGCGCGCGGCGGCCGGGGCCGGGCGGGCGGCATCGCCGCCGGCCATCAGCCGCGCGACGGTGCCGTCGGCCCGCAGCGCCTCGAAGGCGGCGCGGGTGCGCTCGACCACCGGCGCCGGCGTCTGCGGGCTGTAGGCCAGCCAGACGCCCGTCGCGATCCCGTCGAGCGTCAGCAGTCGGACCAGGCCCGGACAGCGCGATCCGGCCTGCGCGCACTGTACCTGCGCGACGCTGTCGGCCAGCGGTACCGCATCGACCTGCCGGGCCAGCAGCTTGCGGAAGCTGTCGCCCGGCTCGGCCGAGACCACCAGCCGCGGGAAGCCCTGCTGCTGCAGGTACTGGTGACGTACATCGTCGCGGACCACGCCGATGGTCAGCCGGCGCGCATCGGCCAGGCTGGCGGTGCGCAGCTCGGGCCGGCCGGCCAGCGCATACAGCCGCACCTCGCGCCGCATCAGTTCGCCCACCCACTGGAAACGCGCCTCGCGCTCGGGCGTGCGGGCGATCGGGTAAATCAGCACATGCGGCTCCTCCTGCGCCTGGGCGTAGGCCCGGGCCCAGGGGTAGACCGCCAGCCGCACATCGGCGAAGCCGGCCTGCTTCAGGGTGCGCTCAACCACGGCGGTGGCGGTGCCGGCGACGCGGCCGTCCTGCTGGTAGCTGATCGGGGTGCTCTCGGTCACCGCGCGGATGGTCTGGGCCGCCGCCGGGGCGGGCTGCAGGCCAGCGAGCAGTACCAGCAGGGCCGCGGCCAGCACGGCACGGAGACAGGCGTAGAGACGCGGAGCGACGGGCCGTGCCGGACGCGGGCGCCGGATCGGTGCAGAGGGCAGGGCGTGCATGGCGGTCGTGGGGGGTGTTGGTGCGATGGCCGGCGATCAGGGGCCGGGCGGCGCCTCCGGATCGTCGTCGTGGGTCAGCATGCGCAGCGCGGAGGCGCCGTCGGAGAGGTCCTGGGCGACCTGGTCGCGGCCGGCGCGCTTGGCGCGGTAGAGGGCCTGGTCGGCCCGGTGGAACAGCGCGTCGAAATCCGCGTCGGCGCGCGGATCGAGGCTCGCGGTGCCGATGCTGACCGTCACACGGCCTGTGGTATCGGCGCCCTGGTGTTCGATCCCGAGCTCTGCGACCGCACGGCGCAGCCGTTCGGCGAGGTCCCGTGCGGTCTCCGGCGGCGTGTCGGGCAGCAGCACCGCGAATTCCTCGCCGCCGATGCGCGCCACCAGGTCGCCGCTGCGGCGGGCGCTGTTGCGCAGCGCGTCGGCGACCGCCTGCAGCGTCGCATCGCCGCCGTGGTGGCCGTACAGGTCGTTGTAGCGCTTGAAGTGGTCCACGTCGCACAGCAGCAGCGACAGCGGCCGGCCGCTGCGGCGCGCGCGCTGGAATTCGAGCTGCTTGGCCTCGTCGAACTGCCGCCGGTTGGCGAGCCCGGTGAGCGGGTCGGTGCGGCTCAGCGCCTCCAGCTGGCGGTTGGCCGCTTCCAGTTCGGTGGTGCGCTCCTGAACCATCGCCCGCAGCCGGTCGCGGTGGCCGGCGAGCTCCTGCTCGTAGCGGTGCTGGCGCTGCAGGTGCCCGGAGAGCTTGTCCTGCAGGTCGTTGATGCCGTCGACCAGCAGCGTCAGCTCGTCCCGGGAGGCCTGGCGGCGGTCCAGCCGCAGCGTGCGGTCGAGCCGGGTCGGGCCGATCTCGGCCAGGTGGTGGGCGATGCGCCGCACATGGACCGTGACCAGCCGGCTGAACAGCAGCATCACCAGGCTCGCCAGCAGCAGCGACTGCACCGCCTGCGTCAGCACGATCGCCCCCCATTCGGCGCGCAGCGTCTGCCAGAGGGTGCGCTCGTCGCCCTCTAGCACCAGTTCGCCGACCGTCTCGGCGCCGCCGGCATAGGGCTCGTAGGTCAGCGCGATCCGGTGCGACGGCGCATGGCCCGACGGCGCCCAGCCGGGCCGCGCATGGGGATACAGCAGCGGCGGGCCGGCCGGCATGCGCACGGAAATGGTCGCCCGGCCCACCGCGGGCGACTCGACCAGGCTCGCGGCATAGGTCGAGACCTGGTCGCGGTCGAGGTCCCAGATCACCTTGGCAAGCGGGCCTTCGTACATCCGGGCGATCACCGACAGTTCCGCCGCCATTTCGGCGATGTTGTGGTGCCAGGCCCAGACCGTCCGCACCGCGACCGTGACCGCGGTGAACAGCAGGCAGAACGCCAGGGTGGCGAGGGTGAGCCGGGTGGCGAGGGAGCGGGTGCGGGGCGAAGACATGCGGGGCGCGGACAAAACGGGCGCGGGCGGACCCGCCCAGCGTATCGCGGATGTGACAGAAGGCAAGCTGCCGCAAGTACCGAGCCCGGCGGCCGCACGGCCGCCGTCGGATTACGCACCGGGGCGAGGTACGGATTCGGGCCTGGGTTAGGGCGGGGCTTCAGGCCTGCGTATATGCCTCCAGTCCCAGCGCCACCACCGCCGCGACGGCGGGCCCCACGTCGTCGCGGAATTCCTGCTCGGCCTGGGCCACTGCCCGCTGGAAAGCCGCGAGCCAGGCGACGCCGGCGTCGGTGAAGCGCACCCGGCGTGCCCGGGCATCGCGCGGGTCGGATTCGCGCACCACCAGTCCCCAGGCTTCACACTGGCCGACCAGGTCGCCCATCGCCTGCTTGGTCATGCCGGCGGCCGCGGCCAAGTCGGTCAGGCGCGAACCGCCGAGCGCCAGGTGCCTGGTGATGTGGATGTGCGCGGCGGTCACCTGGTCGCGCGCGGCGAGGTTCGACAGCGCCAGCGGCACCTCCACGTCGTGCGCCATCAGATGCAGCACCCGGGCGTCGAAACGGCGCATCGCATGGCCGAGCAGCCGGCCGAGGTGGGTTTCGCGCCAGCGGTCGTCGGGCAGCGCAAAAGGCGTATCGGACATCCGGATATGGTAAGGCAAACTGACCAAAAACAGGCTTGGAACGCCGGTACTGCATCCCTACAATACTGTTCACGCATCCAGTCTGTGCAGGCAGCCAGCTTCTGGATGTTTCTGTAAGTCATTGATCCACCGGAGAAATTTCACATGGACGCATCCAGCAAGAATCCCGCAGCGGCAGAAAAGGCCAAGGCCCTCCAGGCCGCCCTCGCGCAGATCGAAAAGCAGTTCGGCAAGGGCACGATCATGCGGCTCGGCGAAGGCGAAGTCATCGAGGACATCCAGGTCGTCTCGACCGGCTCGCTCGGCCTCGACGTGGCGCTCGGCGTCGGCGGCCTGCCGCGTGGCCGGGTGGTCGAGATCTACGGCCCGGAATCGTCGGGCAAGACCACGCTCACCCTGCAGGTCATCGCCGAGATGCAGCGCATGGCCGGCACCTGCGCCTTCGTCGATGCCGAGCATGCGCTCGACACCCAGTACGCCCAGAAGCTCGGCGTCAACCTCCAGGATCTGCTGATCTCGCAGCCCGACACCGGCGAGCAGGCGCTCGAGATCGTCGACTCCCTGGTGCGCTCCGGCGCGGTCGACCTGATCGTCATCGACTCGGTCGCGGCGCTCACGCCCAAGGCCGAAATCGAGGGCGACATGGGCGATTCGCTGCCGGGCCTGCAGGCCCGCCTGATGAGCCAGGCGCTGCGCAAGCTGACCGCCACCATCAAGAAGACCAACTGCATGGTGATCTTCATCAACCAGATCCGGATGAAGATCGGCGTGATGTTCGGTTCGCCCGAGACCACCACCGGCGGTAACGCGCTGAAGTTCTACGCCTCGGTGCGGCTGGACATCCGCCGCATCGGCTCGATCAAGAAGGGCGAGGAGGTGATCGGCAACGAGACCAAGGTGAAGGTGGTGAAGAACAAGGTCTCGCCGCCCTTCAAGACCGCCGAGTTCGACATCCTGTTCGGCGAAGGCATCAGCCGCGAGGGCGAGATCATCGACATGGGCGTGGAAGCGCGCATCGTCGACAAGTCCGGCGCCTGGTACGCCTACAACGGCGAGAAGATCGGCCAGGGCCGCGACAACACCCGCGAGTTCCTGCGCGAGAACCCGGACCTGGCCCGCGAGATCGAGAACAAGATCCGCGAAAGCCTGGGCATCGCCCTGCTGCCGGCTGCGGCCGGCCAGCCGGCGGAGGCGGGCGCCGAGGCCTGAGGCCTGTCGCTGCTGGCAGGGAGGGCCGTCGGCCCGCCTTGCGATCCGATCCAAATCGACGCCCTGCGCCCACCACACGGGCGCAGGGCGCTCTTGTTTCGATAGCAAATGGAAAGGGGCCGCCCGTGGCATTCGGTACGTTGTCGCTCAAGGGCCGGGCACTGCGCCACCTGAGCCGGCGGGAACACTCCCGCGCGGAACTGCAGCAGAAGCTCGCGCCGCACGCCGAGACGCCGGAGGAACTCACCCGGGTGCTCGACGAGCTCGTCGCCCTCGACTTTCTCAACGAGACGCGGGTGGTGGAATCGGTGCTGCGGGTGCGTGCGCCGCGGCTGGGCGCGGCGCGGGTGCGCGAAGAGCTGCGACGCAAGGGCATCGCGCCCGAGGCGATCGCCGACGCGGTGGCCGGCCTGCAGGACACCGAACTCGCCCGGGCCCGCGAGGCCTGGGCCCGGCGCTTCGACGCACCGCCGGCCGATGCCCGCGAGCGCGCCCGCCAGGGCCGCTTCCTGCTGGCGCGGGGGTTTTCGTCGGGCGTGGTGACGCGGGTGCTGCGCCAGCCGGTCGATACGGGCGAGGACGGCGACGCCGCCGGCTAGGCGGTCCGCCATGGAGCGGCAGAGCGGCCGGGCGGCCGCCCGCCCTCAAAGCCCCAGCATCAGCTTCAGGTTCTGCACCGCCGCGCCGCTGGCACCCTTGCCGAGGTTGTCGAGCCGCGCGACCACCACTGCATGGCGGGCGTCCTCGTTCGGGAAGACGCGCAGCTCCAGCCGGTTGGTGTCGTTGAGCGCGGTCGGCTCCAGCTTGCCGTCCTCGGTCGGCGGCAGCACCTGCACGAACTGCTCGGCGGTGTTGCTCCTCGCATAGTGCGCGGCCAGCGCATCGTGCAGATCGGCGGCGCGCGGGCGGCTCGGGAGCAGGTCCAGATGCAGCGGCAGCTGCACCAGCATCCCCTGCCGGAAGTTGCCTACCGACGGCACGAACACCGGCCGGCGGGTCAGGCCGGTGTACCGCATGATTTCGGGGATGTGCTTGTGCTTCAGGCCGAGCGCATACAACTCGAAGGCCGGCGCCGCGCCGCTCTCGTAGGCCTCGATCATCTGCCGCCCGCCGCCCGAATAGCCGCTGACCGACGGCAGCGACACCGGGAAGTCCGCCGGCAGCAAGCCGGCGTCGACCAGCGGCCGCACCAGCGCGATCGCGCCGGTCGCGTAGCAACCGGGGTTGGCGACGCGCTGGGCCGAAGCCACCGCGTCGGCATGGCCGGGCGCCAGTTCCGGGAATCCGAACACCCAGCCGTCGGCGGTGCGGTGCGCGGTCGAGGCGTCGATGATCTTCGGGCCGGGCCGGCCGGTCTCGGCGGCCAGCGCATCGACCATCGCCACCGTCTCGCGGGCCGCGTCGTCGTGCAGGCAGAGCACCACCAGGTCGGCCTGGGCGATCAGTTCGCGCTTGGCGGCCGGATCCTTGCGCCGCTCGGGCGCGATGCTGATAAGCCGGACCTGCGGCATCTGCTGCAGCCGTTCGCGGATCTGCAGGCCGGTGGTGCCGGCTTCGCCGTCGATGAAAACCTGGGGCATGGACGTAAGCTTCCTGCGGGACCGGTCCCGGGCGCATGGCCCGGCCGGCGGAAAGAGGGGCCGGAGAAGGTCGGAGTAGGGGCCCATGATACATTCCGCGGTTGCGCCCGCGACCCTGCGCCAGCCGAGTCAATCCGGACTTACACGCCCGGACAGCGCTCCCCCGCTTTTCCTCCCTTCTCCTGAGAGAGCCCTCATGAAGATTCACGAATACCAAGGCAAGGACATCTTGCGCAACTTCGGCGTGCCCGTGCCGCGCGGCATCCCGGCCTTCAACGTGCAGGAAGCGGTCGAAGCCGCGCAGAAGCTCGGCGGCCCGGTATGGGTGGTCAAGGCGCAGATCCACGCGGGCGGCCGCGGCAAGGGCGGCGGCGTCAAGCTCGCCCGCTCGGTGGAGGAAGTCAAGCAGCTCGCCGGCGAGATCCTGGGCATGCAGCTCAAGACCCACCAGACCGGCCCAGAAGGCCAGAAGGTCCGCCGCCTGCTGATCGAGGACGGCGCCGACATCAAGAAGGAATACTACGTCTCCGCCGTTACCGACCGCGCGACGCAGAAGGTCGCCTTCATCGTCTCCAGCGAAGGCGGCATGGACATCGAGGAAGTGGCCCACTCCTCGCCCGAGAAGATCGTCACCGAGTTCGTCGATCCGGCCACCGGCCTGACCGATGCGCAGGCGAAGAAGCTGTCGGACGCGATCGGCGTGCCCGAAGGCTCCACCGCCCAGTGCGTGGACGTGCTGCAGAAGCTCTACAAGATCTACATGGAGACCGACGCCTCCCTGGTCGAGATCAACCCGCTGATCCTCGAAGGCAACGGCAACATCAAGGCGCTCGACGCGAAGTTCAACTTCGACAGCAACGCACTGTTCCGCCACCCCGAGATCGTCGCCTACCGCGACCTCGACGAGGAAGACGCGGCCGAGATCGAGGCCTCGAAGTTCGACCTCGCCTATATCAGCCTCGACGGCAACATCGGCTGCCTGGTCAACGGCGCCGGCCTCGCCATGGCGACCATGGACACCATCAAGCTGTACGGCGCCGAGCCGGCCAACTTCCTCGACGTGGGCGGCGGCGCCACCCCCGAGAAGGTCACCGAAGCCTTCAAGATCATGATGAAGAACAAGAAGGTCGAGGCCATCATGGTCAACATCTTCGGCGGCATCATGAAGTGCGACACCATCGCCACCGGCGTCATCACCGCCTGCAAGGCCGTGAATCTGTCGGTGCCGCTGGTGGTCCGCATGAAGGGCACCAACGAAGAGCTGGGCAAGAAGATGCTGGCCGAATCCGGCCTGCCGATCATCAGCGCCGATTCGATGGCCGAAGCGGCCCAAAAAGTGGTTGCAGCCGTCCAGGCCAAGTAAGGAACTGAAGTCATGTCGATCTACATCAACAAATACACCAAGGTCATCACCCAGGGCATCACCGGCAAGACCGGCCAGTTCCACACGGAAAAGTGCCAGGAATACGCGAACGGCAAGAACTGCTTCGTCGCGGGCGTGAACCCGAAGAAGGCCGGCGAGTCGATCTTCAACATCCCGATCTACGCTTCCGTCAAGGAAGCCGCCACGCAGACCGGCGCCACCGTCTCGGTGATCTACGTGCCGCCCGCAGGCGCGGCCGCTGCCATCTGGGAAGCCGTCGAAGCCGACCTGGACCTCGCGATCTGCATCACCGAAGGCATCCCCGTCCGGGATATGCTGGAAGTGCGCAACCGCATGAAGGAAAAGGAAGCCAAGGGCGGCAAGAAGACCCTGCTGCTCGGCCCCAACTGCCCCGGCCTGATAACGCCCGACGAGATCAAGATCGGCATCATGCCCGGCCACATCCACAAGAAGGGCCGCGTCGGTGTCGTGTCGCGCTCCGGCACCCTGACCTACGAAGCTGTCGCACAGCTGACCGAACTGGGCATCGGCCAGTCGTCGGCCGTCGGCATCGGCGGTGACCCGATCAACGGCCTGAAGCACATCGACGTGATGAAGGCGTTCAACGACGATCCCGAGACCGACGCGGTCATCATGATCGGCGAGATCGGCGGCCCGGACGAGGCGGAAGCCGCCCGCTGGTGCAAGGACCACATGAAGAAGCCGATCGTCGGCTTCATCGCCGGCGTCACCGCGCCTCCCGGCAAGCGCATGGGCCACGCCGGCGCGCTGAT
Source organism: uncultured Xylophilus sp. (assembly GCA_913776965.1). Classification (GTDB taxonomy): domain Bacteria; phylum Pseudomonadota; class Gammaproteobacteria; order Burkholderiales; family Burkholderiaceae_C; genus Xylophilus. The sequence goes on along the minus strand of CAJYQL010000122.1, from coordinate 4,884 downwards.
CTCCGGCGGCGCCGACACGGCCGACGCCAAGCTGGCGATCATGGAAGAATGCGGCTTCACCATCACCCGCAATCCGTCGGAAATGGGCCGCCTGCTGCAAGGTCTGCTGAAGAAGTAATCGGCCGGCTGCCGGGGATACGCAGAACTACGCACGTCCCCGTTCCGGCTCGGCCGGTACACTCCGCCCCATAAAAAGAGAAGCGCTCCGGATCGATGTCCGGAGCGCTTCTTGCATTCATAACACTGGAGCAATCGGATGGAATTCCTGCATAACGCCGACTTCTGGATCGGCCTGGTCAAGATCGTCTGGATTAACATCATCCTGTCGGGTGACAACGCGGTCGTGATCGCGCTGGCGGCGCGCTCCCTGCCGCCGCACCAGCAGAAACTGGCCATCGGCTGGGGCTCGGGCGCCGCCGTCGTGCTGCGGATCGTGCTGACCGTGGTAGCCGCCAAGCTGCTCGAACTGCCCTATCTGCAGATCCTCGGCGGCTGCCTGCTGCTGTGGATCGGCGTGCAGCTGCTCGGCGAAGAGGACGACGAAGAAGAGGGCGACGCCAAGCCCGGCAACCTGATGACCGCGGTACGCACCATCCTCATCGCCGACCTGGTGATGAGCCTGGACAACGTGATCGCCGTGGCCGCTGCGGCGCAGGGCAGCATGGTGCTGCTGGTACTGGGCCTGGCGATCAGCATCCCGTTGGTGATCTTCGGCAGCACGCTGATGATCAAGCTGATGGAGCGCTTCCCGATCATCGTGATGCTCGGCGCCGCCCTGATCGGCTGGGTCGGCGGCGAGACGATCACGAGCGATGTGTCGCTGCGCGGCGTGCTGGCAGCTAATCCGTGGATGCATTACGTGGCAGCAGCCCTGGGCGCGGCGCTGGTGATCCTGATCGGCAAGGGCCTGCAGGCCCGGAGTGCCCGGGCGCACGGCGACGCCTGAACGCCGGGTCTTCGGGCGCCCGGCGCGGCCGGCTACGCGGGCCGGAGGGCTGCACTATCATCGCCCGCCGGTCTGCCGCAGTGTGCGACCGCCCGCTGCCATGCCTTACCAGTTCCATGCGGCCAGCCATGCCGGCCGGGTCCGCCCCAACAACGAGGATGCCGTGCTGCACGACGCCGGGCTGGGCCTGGCGCTACTGGCCGACGGCATGGGCGGCTACAACGCCGGCGAGGTCGCCAGCGAGATGGCCGTCACCCATGTGCATGCCAGCTTCTCGCGCTGGCGCGCATCTGCAGGCAACGGTGTCGGGCCGCGTGAATCCCGGCATGCGCTGGTGCACGGCATCGCGACCGCCAATGCGGCCGTCCTGGAAGCCGCGACGACCCGGCCCGAATGCCGCGGCATGGGCACCACGCTGGTCTGCGGAGCGTTTCTGCACCGGACGGCGGTCATCGCCCATCTCGGCGATTCGCGCTGCTACCGTTGGCGCGGGTTTCATCTGGAATGCCTGACGCGCGACCATTCGGTGCTGCAGGAGCGCATCGACACAGGCCTGGTCGACGTGCATCGGGCCGCGTCCGTGTCCTACCGCCATTTGGTGACCCGGGCGTTGGGCATCGAGGCCCATCCGCGTCCTGCCGTCCGCGACCATGCGGTTCGGCCCGGTGATCTGTTTCTGCTGTGCTCCGACGGTCTGTCGGACATGCTGAACGACGACGCCATCGCCGAGATCCTCGCCGCCGACCTCCCGATGGACGGCAGGGCCGACGCGATGATCGCGGCGGCCAATCAGGCCGGCGGACGCGATAATGTCAGCGTCGTGCTGGTGCAGGCGGACGAGACGGACCGCCGGCGCACGCCGATCGGCCGATGGCTGGGGAACTGACCGCGTCCATCGTCGGCACGCGATCTGAGGGAACGCAGGAGCAGGAGTTGGCCATGGCCCGGATGCTGTTATCGCTCGACGGGGTGAGAATCAAGGAAATCGTGCTCACGAAAAAGCACACGACGTTCGGCCGCCGGCCGTACAGCGACGTGGTGATCGACAACCTGGCGGTCAGCGGCGAGCATGCGGCCGTACGCCTGCTCGGCGAAGATGCCGTCATCGAGGATCTGCAGAGCACCAACGGCACGTTCGTCAACGGCAACCCGGTGCACAGCCATGTGCTGCAGCATGGGGACGTGGTGGAGATCGGGCGGTACCAGTTGCGGTTCGAGCGGGACGATGGGTCGGTGCACACGCAGCTACCGTCCGTTATGAATGTGAGTCGTACCGAGCCTCCGCATCCTGTGCCGTTGCCGATCGACGATGCGGATCGAGATTTCGACCGGCGGCCCACAACGTTTGCCGACACGACCCTGCCCGGCGAATTGCCGCTTTTGAGGCCTGCCACCGTTACGGTGCTCTCGGGTGCTGCTGCCGGACGCGTGGTCCAGTTGATCAAGGTCGTCACCACCATCGGCAAGTCGGGCATCGGCATTGCGTCGATCACCCGGCGCCCTCACGGATTCAGCTTGGCACATGTCGAGGGTGAAGCCCGGCCTACTGTAAATGGCGCAGATGTGGGCGCCACGCCTCTATTACTACGCAACGGCGATGTGATCGAACTGGCGGGCATCCGCATGCAGTTCGCCCATACGTTGCTCTGACGATGTTGCGGCGCAGTCGGTAGTCCGACTATGGCGGCAATCCGGCTTCGACGACGATGGGACGGGCTGGCACGGCACCGCTGGCGTATCGCCGTCACCCTGCTGGCGGTCCTGGTCTCTCTGCTGGTGTCGCTCGGGGTGCTTCCGTCGGACGCGGTTCGCCGGCTCGACGACATGGTCTACGACGTCCGCCTGCGCGCCACCATGCCACGCACGCTGGACGAGCGGATCGTCATTGTTGACATCGACGAGGAAAGCCTGGCCACCTTCGGCCGCTGGCCTTGGAGCCGCGATAAGGTCGCGCGGCTGGTCGACGAACTGTTCGAGCGCCAGCAGGTCGCGGTCGTCGGCTTCGACGTGCTGTTCGCAGAGGCAGACGACAGTTCGGGGCTGGCCCGGCTACGCGCGCTGGCCGACGGGCCTTTGCGCGGACAGCCCGGTTTTGCTGAACAACTCCGGTTGCTGACGCCGTCGCTCGACCACGACGCCCGTTTCGCCCGGGCGCTGCAGGGCCGGCCGGTGGTGCTCGGCTACTACCTGACGAGCGACCGTGACAGCCAGATCCGGGGCGTGCTGCCGGCGCCCGTCCTGCGGGGTGCATCATCGGCTGGCGCCTCGGCTGTGCCGTCCCTCAGCACACTGCGCTGGAGCGGCGCGGGCGGCAGCCTACCGTCGATCGCCGCGGCCGCACCGCGTGCCGGTTACATGAACTCGATCAATGACGCTGACGGACTGCTCCGGTCCGTCGGCCTGATCGCCGATCTGCACGGCGATTATCACGAAGCGCTGTCGCTGGCGATGTATCGCACGTGGCGCGGGGAGCCGCGGGTACTGCCCGAATTGGTGCCTGGACAGGCTGCCGGCGGTGACGCGCCGTTGCTGTTGGCTGGTTTGCTGTTGGAGAAGGATGGCCGGTTCCAGTCGCTGCCCGTGGACGATCGCGCTGCCATGCTGGTGCCGTTCCGCGGACCGGGCGGCGTGCGTGGCGGTTCTTACCGCTATGTGTCGGCCGGCGATCTGCTATCCGGGCACATCGCTGTCGGCGATCTGCGGGACCGGCTGGTGTTGGTCGGCACCACCGCGCCCGGTCTGCTCGATCTACGGACGACACCGGTCGGCGAAGCCTACCCAGGCGTGGAAACCCATGCGAACCTGCTGTCTGCCATGCTAGACGGCCGGACTTTGGTGCGACCGGACTATGCGGCCGGTTACGAGGCGACCACCATCGTGCTCCCCGGGTTGGTGCTCGCTTTCGCACTGCCGTTCATCGGGATGGGCGCGGCAATAGCATTGACTACGGTTTTGATTGCTGCACTAGTCGCGGCGAATGTCGGGCTGTTCGTGTCCGGAGGACTGGTCCTGCCGCTGGCACTGCCAGTATTGTCGATCCTCGTGGCGTTCGCTCTCAACATGGGTCACGGCTATTTCGTGGAAAGCCGATCCAAGCGTCAATTGGCGCGGCTCTTCGGCACCTATGTGCCCCGTGAACTGGTGGACGAAATGCTGCGTGCGCCGGAGGCGTACAGCATGCAGGCCGAGAATCGTGAGATGACGGTCATGTTCTGCGATATGCGGGGGTTCACTGCGCTGTCTGAGCGGATGGAGCCGCTGGAACTACAGGCTTTGCTGAACGACGTCTTCAACCGTCTGAGTGCCGTGATCCAACAACACCGCGGCACGATCGACAAGTACATAGGTGATTGCGTCATGGCCTTCTGGGGCGCACCGGTTGCTACGCCCTACCATGCGCGACTCGCTGTCACCGCCGCGCTGGAAATGGTGAAGGTGGTAGAGGCGTTCAACAACGGGCAACGCGCGTGCGGCTTGCCGGAGATCGGCGTGGGCATCGGCCTGAACACGGGAACCATGTGCGTTGGCGACATGGGATCGGATTTGCGACGCAGCTATACGGTTGTAGGCGATGCGGTGAATTTGGCGTCGCGGCTGGAAGGGTTGTCGAAAACCTATGGCCGCGCGGTGATCGCCAGTAACACCACCCACGCGCAGTCGGCCGCCGATTTCCGCTGGACCGAATTGGGCAAGGTGACCGTCACGGGGCGACGGCAAAGTGTAGGTATCTTCACACCGGAACCCTTACTGGAAATCACTGCATCGGATGATGCGTTTACGTTAGCTGCGTGATTTATCTTGACAGCTTCACCTAGGGAGGGTCTGCAAAACCCGCTGCGGCCGCACGACCGATCTGCCAAGCCGACGAGATGAGTCCATAACGGATAAGTTTCAGCGTCCCAGGGCCATCAAATAGCGCCATTGGACTGGCCGCAGGC
>CAJYQL010000121.1 GCA_913776965.1 uncultured Xylophilus sp. | reverse complement strand
ACGTGTGCTCTTCCGATCTGTAATCAGCCATCGGTTTGCTGGCCATGAGCCGACGTCGTGAGGTGCGGCTCGGCGTCCACGGCTTCACGTTGCTGGAGTTGATGATCACCATTGGGATCGTTGGGGTACTGATGGTGCTTGCCGCGCCGAGTTTCGTCACTTTCAAACGAAATTCAGAACTGACATCGGCAGCAAACGCGCTGCTTGCAGGGTTCAACACCGCCCGATCCGAGGCCATGAAGCGTAACGTCTATGCTGGAATCGTGCCCAATGATGGGAGCGACTGGGCCAGTGGCTGGAAGATTTTTGTGGATGCGAACCTAAACGGAGGGCTCGATTCTGGCGAAACGGTGGTGTTCACCCGTGCCGGGCTGCCATCGTATTTCACAGTGACGGGAACGGGAAACGCCCAAGGCACCGCGCCTTACGCGCTTTTCAACGGTTCCGGCTATGCCACGTCGAAATCTGGAGCACTTGGCCCGCTTACGATCACCATTGCGCGGAACGATCTGACGGGCACGGCACTTCTGCCGGAAACACGCCGTCTGATGCTGGCGATAAGCGGTCGCACCCGCATCTGCACACCCGCAAGTGCCAACGACGCCAAGTGCGCTGCATCTGGTTCCTGAAGCGCCGGGGTGACAAGGCTCGTCTCGTGGGCGAATCGTTGCCGCAATCCCTGCGAAAATGCGTCCATGTTTACAGGAATCATCACAGGCGTCGGTCGAATTTTCAAGGTAAGCGATCTTGGCGACACGCCGAATCACGGCAAGCGTTTGACAGTCCGCACACCGTTCGGGTATTTGGACGATGTCATCTTGGGTGACAGCATCGCTATTAACGGCGCTTGCATGACGGTAACGTCTATCGAGCCGGAATCGGGAGGTTTCACGGTCGACATTTCGGCCGAGTCACTCGACAAGACAGCAGGGCTGAACCTTCCGGAAACGCTGGTCAATCTCGAAAAAGCACTGCGTGCGTCTGATCGACTCGGTGGACACATTGTTTCCGGGCATGTGGACGGCATCGGCCATGTCACGTACTTCGCCTCAGTCGGCGAAAGCTGGGACTTGCGGATCGTGGCTCCACGAAGCCTCGCTCGGTACTTGGCGTACAAAGGGTCCATCACCGTCAATGGCGTGAGCTTGACAGTCAATCAAGTCGTGGACGGAGCCGACGGACCGGAATTCCACATCAACCTCATTCCCCATACCATCGAACACACAGCGTTGAAGACCCTCGCAGCAGGCCTGAAGGTCAATCTCGAAGTGGATACTGTCGCGCGCTACGTCGAACGAATGGTCACTGTCGCTGGATACCCGCTACCACCCATGGGCGAGACAATCGCGTGATGAGTTCAGCGCCCTCCACCATCTCACCCGTCGAAGACATCGTCTCCGACCTCAAAGCCGGCCGGATGGTCATCCTCGTCGACGAAGAAGACCGCGAGAACGAAGGCGACATCGTCATCGCAGCGGACCATGTGACCGCCGAGTCGATCAACTTCATGGCGCGGCATGCGCGCGGGCTGATCTGCCTGACCCTGTCGCGCGAACTGTGCGAGCGTCTACGCCTGCCGCCGATGGTGGCGCGTAACGGTGCGAAGCATTCCACGGCATTCACCGTCTCGATCGAGGCAGCCGAGGGCGTGACCACCGGCATATCCGCAGCTGACCGTGCGCGGACGGTGCAGGCGGCCGTCGCGGCGGACGCGCAGCCGTCGGATCTCGTGCAGCCCGGACACATTTTTCCGCTACAGGCGGTCGATGGGGGTGTCCTCATGCGGGCCGGGCACACCGAGGCCGGTTGCGATCTGGCCGCGATGGCCGGCTGCAGTCCCGCGTCGGTGATCTGCGAGATCATGAACGACGACGGCACGATGGCGCGTCTGCCCGATCTGCAGGTGTTCGCCGCGACGCACGGGCTGAAGATCGGCACGATCGCCGACCTGATCGAATACCGCAGCCGTACCGAAACGCTGGTCGAGAAGGTCGGTAGTCGTCCGCTGCAGACCGCAGCAGGCGTGTTCACCGCTCACGCGTTTCGGGACAAGCCGAGCCAGGGTCTGCACGTCGCATTGGTGATGGGAGCCTGGACGGAAGCCGACGCCGTGCCGGTGCGGGTGCACGAGCCGCTGTCGGTGCTCGACGCGTTGGAAGTCGGCCGCGGCATGCATTCATGGAACCTGGACGAAAGCCTGCGCCATATTGCGAGCCAGGGCCATGGTGTCGTCGTACTGTTGAACTGCGGCGAAAGTGCGGACGAGTTGTTGGCGCAGTTCGAGGGCACCGCGCGATCTGCCCAAGCGCCGGAACGCGGCCGCCGCGACCTGCGGACCTACGGCATCGGCGCCCAAATTTTGCGCGAATGCGGCGTGGTCCGCATGAACCTGATGGGCCCGGCGCGCCGCCTGCCCAGCATGACCGGCTACGGGCTCGAACTCGTCGGCTACCTTCCGAAGGAATGAACCGTGCGTGACGCAAACCAGGGCACCATGCCCACCCCCGACGGCAGCCACAAACTCCGCATCGGCATCGTCCAGGCCCGTTTCAACGAGGACATCACCGAAGCGCTCGCCGATGCGTGCCGCGACGAGCTCACGGCGCTCGGCGTGCCGGCCAACCAAGTGGTCCATGTGCAGGTCCCCGGTGCGCTCGAAGTGCCGAATGCACTCCAGGCCCTTGCCGCGACCGGCCGCTTCGACGCACTAGTGGCGCTCGGCTGCATCATCCGGGGCGAGACGTACCATTTCGAACTGGTGGCAAACGAATCCGGCGCGGGTGTGACCCGTGTCGCCCTCGACCACCGCATCCCGATCGCGAACGCGATCCTCACCACCGAAAACACCGAGCAGGCACTTGCACGGCAGACCGACAAGGGGCGCGACGCGGCCCGGGTCGCCGTGGAGATGGCCCTGCTGCTCCAATCGCTCGCATGACCGCAGACCACCTTCCCGAACCCACCGACAGCGACGCCCCAGGCAAAGCCCCTTCGACACGCCCCGGACTCACCAGCACCGGCGCACGCAAGGCATCGGCGAAATCGGCCCGCACCCGGGCCCGCGAGTTCGCCCTGCAGGCGCTGTACCAGCACCTCGTCGGCCGCAACGACGCGACGGCGATCGACCATTTCACCCGCGACCTGTCGGGCTTCCACAAGGCCGACGCGGTCCACTACGACGCCCTGCTGCACGGCTGCATCGACGAGGCCGAGCGCCTCGACGGCCTGGTCGTGCCGCTGCTCGACCGAAAGCTGGCTGAGATCTCGCCGATCGAACATGCGGTGATGTGGATCGGCGTGTACGAGTTCCTGCATTGCCTCGACGTGCCGTGGCGCGTGGTGCTGAACGAGTGCATCGAGCTGGCGAAGGAATTCGGCGGGACCGACGGACACAAGTACGTCAACGGCGTGCTGAATGGACTGGCGCCTTCGCTGCGCCAAGACGAAGTCGCCGCCGACGCCGCGCGTAGCAAGCCCGGCGGCAGTGCGGGCCGGGGATCTTGAGCGCCGGTAAGGACGGCCTGCGCCTGTCCGGCCGCGCAACGCGGATCGAGCCGTTCTATGTGATGGAGGTGGCCAAGGCGGCGGCCGCCCGCGCCGCTGCGCTGGTGCACGACAGCCGGCCGATGATCTTCCTGAACATCGGCGAGCCGGACTTCACCGCTCCACCCCTGGTGCAGCAGGCCGCGGCACGCGCCGTGCAGGACGGATGCACGCAGTACACCTCCGCACTCGGGCTGGACACCCTGCGCGAGCGGATCGGCGGCTGGTATGCGCAGCGGTTCGGCGTCGACGTGCCGGCTTGCCGGATTGTCGTCACGGCCGGGGCGTCCGCGGCGCTGCAGCTGGCCTGCCTGGCCCTGATCGACACCGGCGACGAAGTGCTGATGCCCGATCCGAGCTATCCGTGCAACCGACACTTCGTGAGCGCAGCCGACGGCCGTGCGGTCTTGGTGCCGACCACGGCTGAGGAGCGCTACCAGCTCAGCGCCGACAAGGTGGCCGAGCATTGGACCGACCGCACCCGCGGCGTGCTGCTCGCCTCGCCGTCGAACCCGACCGGCACCTCGATCGACCCGGACGAATTGGCGCGCATTCACGGCGTCGTGCGCGACCGCGGCGGCGTGCTGCTGATCGACGAGATCTACCTCGGCCTCAGCCACGACCAGCGCTATGCGCAGACGGCCCTGGCGCTGGGCGACGACATCGTCAGCATCAACAGCTTCAGCAAGTACTTCCACATGACCGGCTGGCGGCTGGGCTGGATGGTAGTGCCCGAGGCCCTGGTGCCCGCGGTGGAACGGCTGGCGCAGAACCTGTTCATCTGCCCCAGCACCGTGGCCCAGCATGCGGCGCTGGCGTGCTTCGAGCCGGAGAGCATCGCGGAGTACGAGCGCCGCCGCGCCGAGTTCAAGGCGCGCCGCGATTTCTTCCTGCCCGCACTGGAACGCGCCGGCTTGCCGGTCCCGGTAGCGCCCGACGGCGCGTTCTATGCCTGGGCCGACACCCGTGCCGCCTGCGCGAAGCTGGGCGTGGCCGATAGCTGGGATCTGTCCTTCGCACTGATGGACCGTGCCCACCTAGCAGTGACGCCGGGCCGCGATTTCGGATCGGCCGACACGGCGCAGCGCATCCGGTTCTCGACCGCCAATTCCATGGCGCAGCTGCAGGAAGCCGCCGAACGGCTGCAGTCGCTGCTCGGCTGACACCCGCCCTCCCCCGATGGCCTTCACCTTTCCGATCCGCATCTACTGGGAAGACACCGACGCCGGCGGCATCGTCTTCTACGCCAACTACCTGAAGTTCTTCGAACGCGCCCGCACCGAATGGCTGCGCTCGTTGGGGCTCGAGCAGCAAAGGCTGCGCGAGCAGAGCGGCGGCATGTTCGTGGTCACCGACACGCAGGTGCAGTACCGGCGGCCGGCCCGGCTCGACGATCAACTGCTTGTTACAGCCGCGCTGCAGTCGGGTGGCCGCGCCTCCCTGACAATCGCGCAGCAGGCGTTCCTAGCTCCCGCCCCCGGCGGCGACGGCAGCGCCCCCCTCCTGCTCTGCGAGGGAACCATCCGCATCGGCTGGGTCGAAGCTTCCACGCTCCGGCCGACCCGCATACCGCCCACACTCCTGGAAATCCTCACACCATGAACCAACAAGACATGTCCATCGTGCACCTGGTGCTCAACGCCAGCATCGTGGTGCAACTGGTCATGCTGCTGCTCGCGGGCGTCTCGATCGCGAGCTGGGCAGCGATCTTCCGCAAGCTGTTCGCGCTCAAGCGGGTGAAGGCCCTGAACGAGGATTTCGAGCGCGAGTTCTGGTCGGGCACCAGCCTGAACGACCTGTTCGCGTCCGCCGCCGCCAACGCGAAGAATGCCGGCCCGATGGAGCGCATCTTCGCGAGCGGCATGCGCGAATACCAGAAGCTGCGCGAGCGCCGGGTGACCGATCCGGGCACGCTGCTCGACGGTGCGCGCCGGGCCATGCGTGCGAGCTTCCAGCGCGAGATGGACATGGTCGAGTCCAGCCTGTCGTTCATGGCGACGGTCGGCTCGGTCTCGCCGTATGTCGGCCTGTTCGGAACGGTCTGGGGGATCATGCATGCCTTCACCGGACTGTCGGCCCTGCAGCAGGTGACGCTCGCGACCGTGGCGCCCGGCATCGCCGAAGCACTGGTCGCGACCGCCATCGGCCTCTTCGCCGCGATCCCGGCGGTCGTGGCCTACAACCGGTTCGCCCGCGACATCGACCGGGTGGCCATCCACCAGGAGACCTTCATCGAGGAGTTCTCCAATATCCTGCAGCGCAACCTCGGCGCACCGGCTTCCACGGCCTCCGGCCACTGACGCGAAGGGAGCAGCGACATGCCCGCCATGGCTTCGCGCGGCCGCGGCCGCCGCACCATCAACGAAATCAACATGGTGCCGTTCATCGACGTGATGCTGGTGCTGCTGATCATCTTCATGGTCACCGCGCCGCTGATCACCCCGAGCATGATCGACCTGCCCTCCATGGGCAAGGCGAACAAGCAGCCCGACCGGATCGTGCAGGTGATCGTCGGCAAGGACGAGACGCTGCAGCTGAAGACCGCCGACCGCACGGCGCCGACGACGCTGCGCGATGTGGCCACCGCGGTGCAATCGGCCCAGACGGCTGGCGACGCGGCGCCGGGCAGCACGGCAGTGGTCATCAGTGCCGACCGGACCGTGAAGTACGAGACGGTGGTCAAGGTGATGGACACGCTGCAGCGCGCCGGCGTGCAGCGGGTCGGCCTGTCGGTCCAGCTTGCGCCCTGAGACGCGGGCGCCCGCAAGCATCGTCGTCCATGCAGCCCCACGCTCCCCACGAACGCACCGAGTTCGCGCCGCCGCAGCCGCGCGGGCAGTTGCGCGCGCTTGGCCTGGCCGTGCTCGCGCACCTCGTCCTGCTGGGCGCACTGACCTGGGGCCTGCGCTGGCGCCAGGTGTCCGATGCGCCGGCGGTGGAGGCCGAGCTCTGGTCGGCCACGCCGCGGCAGGCCGCGCCGCGCGCAGTGGAGACACCCGACCCGCCGCCGACGCCCCGCCCCCCTCCTCCGCCCCCGGCCCCGGCGCCCCGGCCGGCTCCGCCGCCGCCCCCACCGCCCCCTGCGCCGACACCCGACACGCGCGACGCCGACATCGCGCTCGAGCGCCAGAAGCAGCAGCGCGAGAAGGAACGCGCCGAGAAGATCGAAGCGCAGCGCCAGCAGAAGCTGAAGGAACAACGCGAGCGCGAGAAGGAAGCCAAGGAAAGGGAAGCCCGCGAGAAGCAGGCGCGCGACAAGCGCGAGCAGCAGGAACGCGAGAAGCAGGAGCGAGACAAACAAGAGCGCGAGAAACGCGAAAAGCTCGAAAAGCAGGAGCGCGACAAGCAGGCCCAGCTCGACAAGCAGAAAGCCATCGACAAACAGAAGGCCGACGACCGCAAGAAGCAGGAACAGGCCCGCGAACAGCAGGAAGCCAGGCAGCGCGAAGCCGAACGCCAAGCCAACATCAAGCGGATGCAGGGGCTGGCGGGCGCCACCGGCGGTGCGAACGCGACCGGCGCCGACCAGCGGTCGTCGGGACCCTCCGGCAGCTACGGCGGCCGGGTCGTGGCGAAGGTCCGTCCGAACATCGTCTTCGCCGACGACGCACCGGGCAATCCGCGGGCTGAGGTCGAGGTGCGGGCGGCGCCCGATGGCACCATCGTCGGCAAGCGACTGGTCAAGTCCAGCGGCAATGCGGCCTGGGACGAAGCGGTGCTGCGGGCGATCGACAAGACCGAGACCCTGCCGCGTGACATCGATGGTCGGGTCCCGTCGCCGATCATCCTGGGCTTCCGCCCGCGCGGCGAGTAATTTCCGAAGGAAATCGAGCTCCAGCGCCCGCTGCGCCTGCGCAGGCAGCTATCGAAACCGTAGCATTTCAGTTTGCACAGAAAAAAAGCCCGCCGTATCACGGCGGGCTTTTTTGCAGGGGTGCTGTGGCGATCAGGCCGGAACGGTGTCCGCCGCTTCCTGGTACGCCGGCAGCTTGTCGAAGTTCAGGTATTGGTAGATCTTCGCGCCGTCCTTGTCGATCACGCCCATGTCGGCCATGTATTCCTCGCGGGTCGGGATACGACCCAGGCGCGAGCAGATCGCGGCCAGTTCGGCGGAGCCCAGGTACACGTTGGTGTTCTTGCCCAGCCGGTTCGGGAAGTTCCGAGTGCTGGTGGACATCACCGTCGCGCCTTCGCGGACCTGCGCCTGGTTGCCCATGCACAGCGAGCAGCCGGGCATCTCGGTACGCGCACCGGCAGTGCCGAACACGCCGTAGTGGCCTTCTTCGGTCAGCTGGGCGGCGTCCATCTTGGTCGGCGGTGCGACCCATAGCTTCACCGGGATGTCGCGCTTGCCTTCCAGCAGCTTGGAGGCTGCGCGGAAGTGGCCGATGTTGGTCATGCAGGAGCCGATGAACACTTCGTCGATCTTGGCGCCCGCCACGTCCGACAGCGTCTTCACGTCGTCCGGGTCGTTCGGGCAGGCGACGATCGGCTCGTGGATGTCGGCCAAGTCGATCTCGATGACCGCTGCGTAGTCCGCATCGGCATCGCCTTCGAGCAGTTGCGGGTTCTTCAGCCAAGCTTCCTGGGCGGCGATCCGGCGGCCCAGCGTACGGGCGTCGGCATAGCCTTCGGCGATCATCCAGCGCATCAGGGTGATGTTGCTGTTGATGTATTCGATGATCGGCTCCTTGTCGAGCTTCACCGTGCAGCCGGCGGCGGACCGCTCAGCCGACGCGTCGGACAGCTCGAACGCCTGCTCGACCTTCAGCTTAGGCAGGCCCTCGATCTCGAGGATGCGGCCGGAGAAGATGTTCTTCTTGCCCTTCTTCTCGACCGTCAGCAGGCCGGACTTGATCGCGTACAGCGGGATCGCGTTGACCAGGTCACGCAGCGTCACGCCGGACTGCATCTCGCCCTTGAAGCGCACCAGCACCGACTCGGGCATGTCCAGCGGCATCACACCGGTGGCGGCCGCGAAGGCGACCAGGCCGGAGCCGGCCGGGAAGCTGATGCCGATCGGGAAGCGGGTGTGGCTATCGCCGCCGGTGCCGACGGTGTCGGGCAGCAGGAAGCGGTTGAGCCAGCTGTGGATCACGCCGTCGCCCGGTTTCAGCGCGATGCCGCCGCGGGTGCTGATGAAGTCCGGCAGCTCGTGATGGGTCTTCACGTCGACCGGCTTCGGGTAGGCAGCGGTGTGGCAGAACGACTGCATCACCAGGTCGGCCGAGAAGCCCAGGCAGGCCAGGTCCTTCAGCTCGTCGCGGGTCATCGGGCCGGTGGTGTCCTGGCTGCCGACCGAGGTCATGCGCGGCTCGCAGTAGGTGCCCGGGCGCACGCCCTTGCCTTCCGGCAAACCGCAGGCGCGGCCGACCATCTTCTGCGCCAGCGTATAGCCCTTGCCGGAATCCGCCGGGTCCCGGGGCAGGCGGAACAGCGTGGAGGCCGGCAGGCCGAGGGCTTCGCGCGCCTTGGCAGTCAGGCCGCGGCCGATGATCAGCGGAATCCGGCCACCGGCGCGCACTTCGTCGAACAGCACGTCGCTCTTGACCTGGAATTCGGCGATGACCTGGCCGTCCTTCAGCGCCTTGCCTTCGTAGGGACGCAGCTCGACCACGTCGCCCATGTTCATCTGGCTCACGTCCAGTTCGATCGGCAGCGCGCCGGCGTCTTCCATCGTGTTGTAGAAAATCGGGGCGATCTTGTTGCCGAGGCAGACACCGCCGAAGCGCTTGTTCGGCACGTACGGGATGTCCTCGCCGGTGAACCACAGCACCGAGTTGGTGGCCGACTTGCGGCTGGAGCCGGTGCCGACCACGTCGCCGACGTAGGCCACCAGGTTGCCGCGGGCGCGCAGGTCCTCGATGAACTTGATCGGGCCGCGCTTGCCGTCTTCCTCGGGCGTGATGCCGTCGCGCTTGTTCTTCAGCATCGCGAGCGCGTGCAACGGGATGTCCGGGCGGCTCCAGGCATCGGGTGCGGGCGACAGGTCGTCGGTGTTGGTCTCGCCGGTCACTTTGAAGATCGACACGGTCAGGCTTTCCGGCACTTCCGGACGGCTGGTGAACCACTCGGCATCGGCCCAGCTCTGCAGCACGGCCTTGGCGTTGGCGTTGCCGGCGTCGGCCTTTTCCTTCACGTCGTGGAACTGGTCGAACATCAGCAGCGTCTTCTTCAGCGCGTCCGCCGCGACACCGCCGACTTCGGCATCGTCCAGCAGTTCGATCAGCGGGCCGATGTTGTAGCCGCCGAGCATGGTGCCGAGCAGCTCGGTCGCCTTGGCGCGGCTGACCAGCGGATTCTTTTCCTTGCCCAGCGCGACGGCGGCGAGGTAGCTGGCCTTCACCTTGGCCGCGTCGTCCACGCCGGCCGGCACCCGGTGGGTGATCAGGTCCATCAGCAGTTCGGACTGGCCCGCACCCGGATTCTTCAGCAATTCGATCAGCTCGGCGGTCTGCTGCGCGTTCAGCGGCAGCGGCGGAATGCCGAGCGCGGCGCGTTCGGCAACGTGGTCAATGTAGGCTTTCAACATGGTTTTTCTCCGGGGGGCGAGACGGGGGCAAGGAATTCGGTGGACGCAGTCCGCGTGCGACGGGATTCCGTCAATTCTTGTTGGGCGGGTCGAGCGGCTCGAGGATGCTCTTCGGCGGGTTCTTCTTCATCTCGTCGGCAAAGGCCACCTGTTGCGGGCTCTGGCATTCGTCGGCCAGCCGCTCGCCGATCTTCTGGTTCATCAGCATCGACTTGTTGCCGAGCTGCAGCCACATGGCGCCGGCGCGCGGGTCTTCCAGGCGGATCGCGCCGGTGCGGCTGTCGACGGGGTGCATGCGGTAGCTGACCTTCTGGGTCTTCACGGTGAAGAAGCCGGGCCGCTTCTCATCGGCGGTGATGGTGACGTTCGCGCCGAGCTCGCACTTGATCGGGCCGACGAAAACGCGCTGCGCGACTTCCAGGTCCTTTTCGCTCAACGTGATGCTGGTGTCGTCGCTGACCGGCGTGACTTCCTCGATGGCCTTGACCGCCGAACGGGGCAGTTTCGGCTGCGGCTTCTTCTTGGCTTCAGCCTTCAACTTGGTGGTGTTCGCCGCCGTAGACGACTTCGCTGCCGGCTTGGCATCGGACTTGGCCGTCTGGGCGACGACGGCACCGGGCAGGCCCAGGGCGGCGGATGCCGCGACAGCGGCAGCAATGACAGCGTATTTCATGGAATCGGAAAGGACGAAAACAGGAAGATCGGCAACCGGAGCGACGGCTCAGGCATGGGAAACCGCCGGCGCGAACCAGCGTTGCGCGTCAGCCGGCAACGGCCGGCCGGTGCGGTGTGCGCGTTCCAGTACCTGCCAGTAGTGGCGGTAGCTGGCGCGGTCGTGCAGATGGCCTTCAAAAGCGATCGGGGCCCAGGCTGCATCTGCGGCAGCAGCTATGATTTTCGTAGCAATTTCGACATCGGCCGCATCCGGCGCGAACGCGGCGAGGATCGGCCGGATCTGCGCGGGGTGGATGCTCCACATCCGGCTGTAGCCGAATTCGCGGGCAGCGCGCCGTGCAGCCGCGCCGATGGCCGCGGCATCGGAGAACTCGGTCACCACGCAATGCGACGGCACCTTGCCGGCGGCATGCGCCGCCGATGCGATCTCGAGTTTGGCGCGGACAACCAGCGGATGGGTGAACTGGCCAGCCACCGCCATGCCGTCCGCCGGAATCGCGCCGGCATGGGCCGACACGAAGTCCATCAGCCCGAAGCTGAGGGACTGCACCCGCGGATGGGCGGCGATGTGGAAGGCGCGATGCACTGCCCCGGGCGATTCGATCAGCACCTGCAGCGGCAGGCCGGCGCCGCCTGCGGCATCGACGGCCTGCACTGCCCGTTCCACATCGGCCACGGTTTCGACCTTCGGCACCATCACATGCACCAGCCGGCCGGCGGCGCGGCCGACGATTGTCGCCACGTCCGGCTCGAACGCCGGATGGTCGACCGGATGCACGCGGGCCGCGACGCGGGCCTGCGGTGCGGCAGCCAGCGCCAGATCGGCGACCAGGGCCGCATGCTCGGCCTCGCCGCCGGCGGGCGCCCCGTCTTCGCAGTCCAGGGTCACGTCGAAGACGCAGGTGCCGAACTCCTGCGTCATCTCGGCCTGCAGCTGCAGGCTCTTGCGCATGCGGGCCTCGACGCCGCTGTAGTGGTCGCACACCGGCAGCACGACGGCGCCAGCCTGGGCACCGAGCAGGGCTTGGCGGGGATGGAGCACGGACGCGGTCATGGGGCGCGGCGCGCGACGATGAACATGCGCGGAAAAGCGAGCAGGCGTCGGCCGTCGGCCCGCAGCGGATAGTGGGCGGCGATGCGATCGGTATAGGCGGCCAGATAGCCCGGACGCAGCGCCTCGGGCAGCCGTTCGACGAACGGCTTGAGGCCGGTGGCGCTGACCCATTCGACGATCGCTTCGGGCGACGCCATCGGGTGCTGGTAGACGGTGTGCCACACGTCCACCACGGCAGCGGCAGGGGCCAGCAGGTCGTAATAGGCGGCCAGCGGCAGGATGCTCGACCGCAGCGCGTGCACATCGTCCATCGCATCGGCGTAGGGCGGCAGCGCAGCCACCTCGCGCATCGCCCGGTGGCTGGGCTCGTCGCGGTTGTCGGGCATCTGCACGGCGAGCACGCCGCCGGGGGCCAGCAGGGCGAACAGCCGGGGAATCAGTTCCTCGTGGCCCGGCACCCATTGCAGAGCCGCGTTGGCGTAGATCAAGTCCGGCGGCGTATCGGGCACCCAGGCCGCAATGTCCGCCGCGTCGAAGCGTACGCTCGGCAGACGCTGGCGGGCGCTGTCGAGCATCGCGGGCGAGTTATCGACGCCCACGACGGCCGGCGCGCCGAAGCGGCCGACCAGCAATTCGGTGGAGTTGCCCGGTCCGCAGCCGAGATCGACAGCGAAGCGCGCGGTTTCCAGGGGCACCCACGCCAGCAGCTCGCGCGCCGGGCGGGTACGTTCGTCCTCGAACCGGCGGTAGAGCGCAGGGTTCCACTCAGCCATGGTGCGACGTCTGCTCCGTCGGATACGAGGACGAGGGTGGCACCGAGATCAGAGCAGGTGGGCAACGCCGGCGCGCTCGCCTTCGAGCTCTTCCAGCGTCTTGTTGATGCGTTCCTGGCTGAACGAGTCGATGTCCAGGCCTTCGACGACCTTGTATTCGCCGTTTTCGCAGGTCACCGGGAAGCCGAACATCACGTCCTTCGGGATGCCGTACTGGCCGTCCGACGGCACACCCATCGTGACCCACTTGCCGTTGGTGCCCAGGGCCCAGTCGCGCATGTGGTCGATTGCGGCGTTGGCAGCCGATGCGGCCGACGACAGGCCGCGCGCCTCGATGATCGCCGCACCGCGCTTGCCGACGGTCGGCAGGAAGGTGTTGGCGTTCCACTCCTGGTCGTTGATCATCTGCGCGACGCTTTCGCCGTCGATCGTGGCGAAACGGTAGTCCGCGTACATCGTGGGCGAGTGGTTGCCCCAGACGGTCAGCTTCTCGATCGACGCGACCGGCTTGCCTGTCTTGGCGGCGATCTGGCTGGCCGCGCGGTTGTGGTCGAGGCGCAGCATCGCGGTGAAGTTCTTGCGCGGCAGGTCCGGTGCGCTCTTCATCGCGATGTAGGCGTTTGTGTTGGCCGGGTTGCCGACGACCAGCACCTTCACGTCGCGGCTGGCGACGGCGTTCAGCGCCTTGCCCTGTGCGGTGAAGATCGCGCCGTTGACGGCCAGCAGCTCCGCGCGTTCCATGCCCGGGCCACGCGGACGCGATCCGACCAGCAGCGCGTAGTCGGCGTCCTTGAAGGCCGTCATCGGATCGCTGTGGGCTTCCATGCCGGCCAGCAGCGGGAAGGCGCAATCGTCGAGTTCCATCATCACGCCCTTGAGCGCCTTTTGGGCCTTCTCGTCCGGAATCTCGAGCAACTGCAGGATCACGGGCTGGTCCTTGCCGAGCATTTCGCCGGAGGCGATGCGGAACAGCAGGGCGTAACCGATTTGACCGGCGGCGCCGGTGACGGCGACACGGACGGGCTTCTTGCTCATAGGGGAAGGACTCCAGAGGGTTGTATGACGGATGCGCATCCGCAGGGACCGAAGGCCGGAGAAGGCCGCCCGGCAGCAGATGTGCCCGGCAGCCCTGCGGAAACAACCGCGGAGTGTACTGCCGAAAAAGTCGGTGGGTCAATTTGTCTTATGTCTTATATAAGATATCATCCCGGCCTGCCTGCGGCACTTCCGCTCTGCGCGCCCTCCTCCCAGTTCACCCACCGATGTCGTCTGTTCTCCCCGTTTCCGCGGGCACGACCGCTGCCGTGCCGACCGCACCGGCCGACGGCATCGCCCCGGCCTTCAGCCCGCTCTATCAGCAGATCAAGCAGCTGATCCTGCAGCGCCTCGAAGCCGGCGACTGGAAGCCCGGCGAGGCGATTCCCAGCGAAATGGAACTGGCGGCCCGCTTTCGCGTGAGCCAGGGGACGGTCCGCAAGGCGATCGACGAACTCGCCGCCGACAACCTGCTCGTGCGGCGCCAGGGCCGGGGAACGTTCGTGGCCACGCATTCCGAACGCCATGTCCAGTACCGATTCCTCAAGCTCCGGCCCGACGCCGGCACCGACACCCCCGCCAGCCGGCGCGTGCTGGAATGCCGCCGGGCCCGCGCCCCGGCCGAAGTGGCACGCGCCCTGTCGATCCGCAGCGGCGAAGCAGTGGTCTTCGCGCGCCGCGTTCTCTCCTTCGCCGGCGTGCCGACGGTGCTGGAGGAGCTCTGGCTGCCGGGCCAAGCGTTCAAAGGGCTGACCGCCGCG
>CAJYQL010000120.1 GCA_913776965.1 uncultured Xylophilus sp. | reverse complement strand
CGCCTCCCAGACGCCGATCGGCGGCACGGTCTCGGGCCGCAGGCTCAGCCACAGCCGCGAGGACTGCTGCCGGTCGATGTCGCCGAGCAGCACCGGATGGCCCTGCTGCGCGAAGTGGCCGGCGATGTTGGTGGATAGGGTCGACTTGCCCACGCCCCCCTTGGGATTGGCTACGACGACGACGGGCATGGCGAGGCTCCTGCGGATGAGAGGAAGCGCCGATGGTAATGCGGGCCGTGGGCCAGACTGAATCCTTGCCATTTTCGAGCTCCAGCGCCCGTCCCGCCTGCGCAAACAGCTATCGAATCGATAGCATATGGCCGAAGCCGTCCCAGCACAGCTTGCAGCCGGTCAGCAGCATGCCGCCGGTCAGGATGCGGTAGAACCAGCGCTCGTTGATCCGCCGAGCGATCCGGAACCCTGCCCACACCCCGAGCGGTGCGAACGGCAGCAGCACAATGGACGTGGCCATGTTGCGCAGGTCGATCAGTCCCAGCCAGGCATACGGAATCCACTTCGACAGGTTCACGCCGAAGAACAGGAAGGCCATGGTGGCGGTGAACACCATCGGCGGCAGCCGCAGCGGAATCAGGTAGGCGTTGAGCGGCGGGCTGCCCGCATGGGCGACGAAGCTGGTGAAGCCCGACACCACTGTCAGTGCCGCACCGGCCCAGCGCGGCGGCGCCGGGTCGTCGGGGCGCGGCCGGAAGAACAGCCGCTGCGCCAGGAACATCAGCGTGCAGACACCGACGATGCCCGCCACCAGCCGCGCATCCAGCAGCCGGAACAGCAGCGCCCCCACCACCGTGCCGACCAGCGCCCACTGCAGCAGGAAGCGCAGCAGCGCCCGGTCGAAGTGGCGCCGGAAGGCCGCGATGCCGAGCAGATCCATCGCGAGCAGCACCGGCATCAGGATCGCCGCGGCGTCGGGGATCGCCACCGCCAGGCCCATCAGCGGAACCGCGAGCGCGCCGAAGCCGGCGCCGAAGCCGCTCTTGCTGATGCCGAGCAGCAGCACCGCGGGGATGGCAACGGCATAGAAGAAAGGATCGGTGATGACGGGCAGCGGCACGGGCAGACAGGCAGCGGAGGAGCGCGGAATGGCAGCGGCCACTGTATCCGGCCGGCCACGGGCCTGCGGCGGGCGTGCAGTGTGGGCATCGCCGCACACCGCCCGGCGTCGCAGGCTGACGCGGCTCCCGCCGACGGGCAGTCACGCTGCGCTTTCGATCCATCCGACCGAAAGAACACACCATGAGCGACCAGACCTCCGACCACGCCAAGCTGTGGGACCTGATCAAGGACATCAAATTCGGCATGTTCACGCACCGCCACGGCGACGGCCGGCTGCACAGCCATCCGCTGACCACCCAGAACCAGTCGCTCGACGAAGGCGCGGTGCTCTACTTCTTCGTCTCGCGCAGCAGCGAGATCGCCGCCCGGGTGCGCGAGGACGGCAACGTCAACATCGCCTACGCCCATCCGGGCAAGGACAGCTATGTGTCGGTCTCCGGCGAGGCCCGCGACGTGGAAGACCGCGCCACGGTGGAGCGCCTCTGGACCAAGATGGCCGAGGCCTGGTTCCCGGGCGGCCCGACCGATCCGGACCTGCAGCTGCTGGAAGTCCGCATCATCGGCGCCGAATACTGGGACGTGACCGACAGCAAGGTCACCCAGCTGTTCAAGATGGCCAAGTCGGTCGTCACCGGCAAGCCACCGCAGGACCTGGGCGAGCACAAGGAACTGCGCGTGTCCTGACGCCTCCGAGCAATCCATGAAAAAAGCCGCCGGTGCCCTGTGCACCGGCGGCTTTTGTTTTGGAAGGGCCTGCGACGCGAACGCCGCTGCCGCCGCTGGCTCAGTCGAGCGAGATGTTCGCCTTGCGGATCACGTCGCCGAAGCGCTTCGATTCACTCGCGATGAACTGGCGGAACTGGTCGCGCGTCTGCGGGAAGGGTTCGTAGCCGAAGCTGACGAACTTCTCGCGGGCGTCGGGCTCGGCGAGCGCCTCCTCCACGTCACGCTTGATCTTGTCGGTCACCGCGGGCGGCAAGCCCTTCGGCGCGGCGATCGCGTTCCAGCCGATCACCTCGAAGCCGGCCGGACCGCCGGATTCGGCGACCGTCGGCACGTTCTCGTAGCCCACCGTGCGCTTGGGCGCGGCGACGGCGAGCAGCTTGATCTTGCCCGCGCGGTAGAGCGGCCCGGCGGTGGCGCTGGAGCCGAGGGCGAAGGCCAGCTCGCCGGTCGCGACCGAGGTGTAGAGCTGCGTGGTCTCCTTGTAGATCACGTGCTCCATCTGCGTGCCGGTCATCGACTCGAACAGTTCCGAGCCCAGGTGCACCGGATTGCCGACCGACCAGGAGCCGTAGTTCAGCTTGCCGGGATTGGCCTTGGCGTCGGCGATCAGGTCGGCCACCGACTGGTACTTGCTGTTGGTCGGCACCGTGAAGAAGAAGTAGGTGCGGAACATCGGCAGGATCGGATCGAAATCCTTATCGATGTCGTACGGCAGCTTCTTGAACAGCGACGGGTAGGCCGCGAGGTGCACGTTGTCGAGCTGGATCAGGTCGGTGCCGTCCTTGGCGCCGCGCTTGAAGGCGTCGATCGCGATGAAGCCGTTGCCGCCCGGGCGGTTCTCCACCACCACCGGCTGCCCCCATTTGCGCGAGAGCTTGTCGGCCACCAGCCGGGCCAGGCCGTCCGGACCGCCGCCCACCGGGAACGGCGTGATGATGCGCACCGGCTTGGTCGGCCAGGCAGCAGGCGCCGCGGCCGGCTGCGGCTGCTGCGCCTGCTGCGCATGGACAGGGCCTGCGCCCCAGAGCGCGGCCGCGCCGGCAAGCGCGAGGGTGGCGGCGCCGAAGCGGCGGCGGGTGGTGGTGGACGTACGGTGCATGGTCTTGTCTCCTGCTGTGGATCGTCGGTGGTGCGAACGGGAACGGATTGTCAGTCGACCGTGGCGCCCGAGGCCTTCACGACCTTGCCCCACTTGGCGGTCTCGGCCTGGATGAAGGCGGCGAACTGGGCGGGCTTCTCGGCGTAGGGCTCGGCGCCCTGCTCGCTCAGCTTCTTCTTCAGTTCGGCGGTGCCCAGCACCTTGATCAGCGCGGTGTCGATCCGCTCGATCACCGGGGCCGGGGTGCCGGCCGGTGCGAACAGGCCGAACCACGAGGTCGCCTCGTAGCCGGGCACGCCGGCCTCGGCGATGGTCGGCACGTCCGGCAGTTCGGGCGAGCGCTTGGCGGTGGTGACCGCGATCGGCCGCAGCTTGCCGGCGCGGATGTGCGGCAGCGACGACGGCAGGTTGTCGAACATAATGCCGATCTGGTTGCCCAGCAGGTCGTTGACCGCCGGCGCGCTGCCCTTGTAGGGCACGTGGACCATGTCGACCTGCGCCATCGTCTTGAACAGCTCGCCCGACAGGTGGATCGAGCTGCCGTTGCCCGACGAGCCGAAGTTCACCTTGCCCGGATTAGCCTTGGCATAGGCGATCAGCTCCTTCACCGTCTTGAACGGCTGCTGCGGATTGGCGACCAGCACGTTCGGCACGTTGGCCACCCGCGAGATCGGCGCGAAGTCCTTGATCGGGTCGAACGGCATCTTCGGATAGAGCGACTGGTTGATCGCGTGGGTGCCGACGGTGCCCATGAACAGCGTATAGCCGTCGGCCGCCGCGCGGGCGGCGAACTGGCCGCCGACGTTGCCGCCGGCGCCGAGCCGGTTGTCCACCACCACCGGCTGGCCGAGCTCGGTGCCGAGCGCCTGACCGATCACCCGGGCCAGGATGTCGGTGGTGCCGCCGGCCGCAAACGGCACGACGATGGTGATGGTCTTCGACGGATAGGCCTGCGCCCAGGCGGCGGCGGGCGCGGCCAGCACGGCGGCGGCGGCCAGGGCGCCCAGGCCCAGGCCCAGACGGCGGCGCGACAGCGCACGGGAAGCGAAAGCGGACATGGAACGGATCACGACAAAGGTCTCCTGAAAACTGAAAAAGGCCGGCACACCGGTGCGGGCGAGGGACTGCGGCGCCGGGCGGCGGAGGGCCACGGCGGGCCGCGCGAACCACCGGGCGTGGGGCCCGGCTGGGGTAGAGCGGGTCAGACCGGCGCTTCGCCGAGCGTGGTGCCGCCGCAGACGTAGAGCATCTGCCCGGTGACGAAGCCGTTGGCCGGCGCCAGGAAGAACAGCGCGGCGCGCGCCACGTCCTCCGGCGTGCCCATGCGGCCGACGGTGATGCGGTCGAGGATGCGCTGCGTCTGCGGCGCGCCCTCGGGGTTGCTCTTGCGGAACAGGTCGGTCGCGATCGGGCCGGGGCCGATCGCGTTGACGGTGATGCCGTCGCGGCCGAGCTCCATCGCCAGCGTGCGGGTCAGGCCCACCAGGCCGGCCTTGGTCGCGGAATACACGATGCGGTCCACCTTGCCGAGCGCGGCGCGCGACGACATGTTGACGATCCGCCCCTGGCCGCAGGCGCGCAGCGACGGCAGAAAGGCCTGGGCCAGCAACATCGGCGCCCGCAGGTGCAGACCGACCACGTCGTCGAGATCGGCGGTGGTGGCGGTGTCGATGGTGCCGGGCCGGGTGGCACCGGCGTTGTTGACCAGCGCGACCACGGCGAAGCGGGCGGCGATCGCCGCGGCGGCATCGCGGGTCGCGGCCTCGTCGGTCAGGTCGGCCTGGAAGGAGACGAGCCGGTCGTGCTGCCAGCCGGGCGCCGCGTAGTCGAGGTTGACCACGGTGCGGCCCTCGGCCAGCAGCGCCTCGGCGATCGCCCGGCCGATGCCGGCGCTGGCGCCGGTGACGACGGTGGCGGTGGGAAGGGACATGGGATACGGTTCCTGCATAAGGAAAAAATTCGTCAGTCGGCGGTGGCGCCGGAGACCTGCACGGTCTCGGCCCACTTGGCGTTCTCGCGCCGGATCAGCGCGGCGTAATCGGCCGGCCCGCCGAGCAGCGGCACCGCGCCTTCGACCGCGAGGCGCGACTGGAAGTCGGCGGTGGACGCCACCTTCAGCACCTGCGCGGCAAGCTCCTGCACCGCCGCGTCGGGCGTGCCGCGCGGTGCGAGCAGGCCGTAGGTGAGCGTGCTCTCGAAGCCCGCGAGGCCGGGCACGCCGGATTCAGCGACGGTCGGCACCTCGGGCAGCGACGCGAGCCGCGCCGCGCTGGTCACCGCCAGCGCCCGCAGCCGGCCGGCCTTCACCAGCGCGAGCGCCGGCGGCAGCACGCTGAACATCGCCTGCACCTGGCCGCCGACCACATCGGCGAGCGCCGGCGCGGTGCCCTTGTACGGCACGTGCAAGATCTTCAGCCCGGCCTTCTGCTCCAGCAGCTCGCCGGTCAGGTGGCCGCCGGTGCCGGCGCCGCTCGAGGCGTAGTCGAGCGTGCCGGGTTTTGCCTTCGCCAGCGCGACCAGATCGCCGACGCTGCGCACCGGCGACGACGCCGGCACCACCAGCACCAGCGGCGAGGACGCGAACATCGCGACCGGCGCCAGGTCACGGCGGCTGTCGACCTTCAGGTTCTTGTAGAGCGCCGGGTTGATCGACACGGTGCCGGTGTGGCCGAGCAGCAGCGTGCCGCCGTCGGCGGTACTGCGCACCACCTGCTCGGTGCCGAGGTTGCCGCCGGCGCCGGGCTTGTTCTCCACCACCACCGTGCCGCCGCGCAGCGGGCCGAGCCCCTGCGCCAGCTGCCGCGCGAAGACGTCGTTGCCGCCGCCGGGTGCGAACGGCACCACGATGCGGACCGGCCGTACGCCCTGCGCCCGCGCCGCCGTCATCGCGGTGGCGCAGGCAGTGGCAGCCAGAAGCGCCAGCGTCGTCCGGCGGTCGATCACACCCGCTCCAGGATCACGGCGATGCCCTGCCCCACGCCGATGCACATGGTGCAGAGCGCGTAGCGGCCGCCGGTGCGGTGCAGCTGGTTGACCGCGGTGGTCGCCAGCCGCGCGCCCGAGGCGCCGAGCGGATGGCCGAGCGCGATCGCCCCGCCGTTCGGGTTCACGCGCGGGTCGTCGTCCTGCAGGCCGAGCTGGCGCAACACCGCCAGGCCCTGCGCGGCAAATGCTTCGTTCAGCTCGATCACGTCGAGCTGGTCGAGCGTCAGGCCGGTCAGCTGCAGCACCTTCTGCGTGGCCGGGGCCGGACCGATGCCCATGATCCGCGGCGCGACGCCGGCGGTCGCCATGCCGACGATGCGGGCGCGCGGCGTCAGGCCGTGCTGCTTCGCGGCGGCCTCGGAGGCGATCAGCATCGCCACCGCGCCGTCGTTCACGCCGCTGGCATTTCCCGCGGTCACGGTGCCGCCTTCGCGCACCACCGGCTTCAGTTTCGCGAGCGTCTCGAGCGTGGTGTCGCGCGGATGCTCGTCCTTGTTCACCACCACCGCATCGCCCTTCTTCTGCGGAATCGTGACCGGCACGATCTCGCTGTCGAAGAAGCCGGCCTTCTGCGCGGCCACCGCCTTCTGCTGCGAGGCGAGCGCCATGCGGTCCTGCGCTTCGCGCTCGATGCCGTAATCGTCGGCCACGTTCTCGGCGGTCTCAGGCATCGAATCGACGCCGTACTGCTGCTTCATCAGCTTGTTGACGAAGCGCCAGCCGATGGTCGTGTCGTAGACCGCGTTGGCGCGGCTGAAGGCGGTATCGGCCTTCGGCATGACGAAGGGGGCGCGGCTCATGCTCTCCACGCCGCCGGCGATCATCAGGCCGGCCTCGCCCGCCTTGATCGCGCGGGCCGCACTGCCCACCGCATCCAGGCCGGAGCCGCAGAGGCGGTTGATGGTGGCGCCCGGCACCTCGATCGGCAGGCCGGCCAGCAGCGCGGCCATGCGGGCGACGTTGCGGTTGTCCTCGCCGGCCTGGTTGGCGCAGCCGTAGAGCACGTCGGCGACCGCCGTCCAGTCGACGTTCGGGTTGCGGGCGATCAGCGCCTTCAGCGGCACCGCGCCCAGGTCGTCGGTGCGGACCGACGACAGCGCGCCGCCGTAGCGGCCGAAGGGGGTGCGGACGGCGTCGCAGATGAAGGCCTGGGTCAGGGTGTGGCTCATGGAAGCTCCTGTTGTCTCGGAAGAATGGAAGAGAAAAGAAGGCGGCGGACGGGCCGGCGCGGCCGGATCGGCCGTCAGGCGGCGGCTATCGGCAGGCCGACCAGCCGTTCGAGTGCCTCGCGCGACAGGCCGTCGACCGTGTCGATCAGCCGCAAGCCATCGGGCGTGCAGGCGAGCGTGGCCAGGTCGGAGTAGATGCGCTTGACGCAGCCGACGCCGGTGAGCGGATAGGTGCAGCGCTCGACCACCTTGCTCGCGCCCTGCTTGGTGAGCAGATCCATCATCACCCAGGTCTGCTTGGCGCCGATCGCCAGGTCCATCGCACCGCCGACCGCCGGGATGGCGCCGGGCTCGCCGGTGCTCCAGTTGGCCAGGTCGCCGGTGGCCGACACCTGGAAGGCGCCGAGCACGCAGATGTCGAGGTGGCCGCCACGCATCATCCCGAAGCTGTCGGCATGGTGGAAATACGCGCCACCGGCCAGCAGGGTCACCGGCTGCTTGCCGGCGTTGATCAGGTCGTAGTCCTCGTCGCCCTTCGCCGGCGCCGGGCCCATGCCGAGGATGCCGTTCTCGCTCTGCAGGATGACCTCGCGGCCGGCCGGGATGTGGTTGGCCACCAGCGTCGGCTGGCCGATGCCGAGGTTGACGTACGCGCCGTCGTGGATGTCCTGCGCCACCCGGCGGGCGAGTTCGTCCTTGCTCCGTTTTTGATAGCTGCTCACGCTTGCTGCTCCTGCGCCAGAGGCGTTTTGGGTGCCGATGTCAGGCGGATTTGCGGAAACCGCCGGCCTGGGTGGCCACCCGGTCGATCTTCACGATGCGGTGCACGTAGATGCCGGGGGTGACGACCGCCTCCGGGTCCAGCCCGCCCAGGTCCCGGATCTCGTGGACGGTGGCGATGGTCTTTTTCGCCGCCGTCGCCATCACCGGACCGAAGTTGCGCGCGGCCTTGCGGTAGGTCAGGTTGCCCCAGCGGTCGCCGGCTTCGGCCTTGACCAGCGCCAGTTCGGCGTGGATCGGGTACTCGAGCACGTAGTGCCGCCCGTCGATCTCGCGGGTTTCCTTGCCGGCGGCCAGTTCGGTGCCGTAGGCGGTCGGGCAGAAGAAGGCGCCGATGCCGGCCCCCGCGGCGCGGATGCGCTCGGCCAGGTTGCCCTGCGGCACCAGTTCCAGTTCCAACTTGCCGCTGCGGTAGAGGCCGTCGAACACATGGCTGTCGACCTGCCGCGGGAAGCTGCAGATCACCTTGCGCACCCGGCCGGTGGCCAACAGCGCGGCCAGGCCGGTGTCGCCGTTGCCGGCGTTGTTGTTGACGACGGTCAGCTCCTTCGCGCCGTGGGCGATCAGGCCGTCGATCAGTTCGGACGGAATGCCGGAGGTGCCGAAGCCGCCGATCAGCACCGTCGCCCCGTCCTGCACCGCGCCGTCGAGCGCCTCGGCCACCGAGGCCGCGATCTTGTCGATCATGGAATGTGTCTCCTGGAAGCATCGACCCGTGCAGCCGATAGTCTGAAATGTTCGCAATACGAACAAATGTTCGTAGAATGAATTTCTTGACGGATTCTAGGGCTGCACCATGTCCTTGCCAACCCATGCCGACCCCGCTGCGCGCGGGGATTTACCCGCATCCCCCCGCCCCGGCGACAGCTACGTGCAGTCGTTTGCCCGCGGGTTGGAGGTGATCCGCAGCTTCAGCAGCACCGCGCCGCGGCAGACGCTGTCGGAGGTCGCGGTCGCGACCGGCCTGACCCGCGCCGGCGCGCGCCGCATCCTGCTGACGCTGGAGACGCTCGGCTATGTGGAGAGCGACGGCCGCCTGTTCGCGCTGACGCCGCGCATCCTCGACCTCGGCTTCGCCTACCTGTCGTCGATGCCGATGTGGAACCTGGCCGAGCCGCTGATGGAAGACCTGGTCGAGCAGGTGAAGGAGTCGTGCTCGGCCGCGGTGCTGGACGGCCACGAGATCGTCTATGTGCTGCGGGTGCCGACCCACAAGATCATGAAGATCAGCCTGGGCGTCGGTTCCCGGCTGCCGGCCTGCGTGACCTCGCTCGGCCGGGTGCTGCTCGCCGCCCTGCCGGAGGACGAGGCCCGGCGCCGCATCGCAGCGTCGCCGCGCCCGGCCCTCACACCGCATACCGAGACCGATGTGGATGCGCTGATGGCCCGCGTCCGCGAGGCGCGGTCGCAGGGCTGGTGCCTACTGAACCAGGAACTGGAGGAAGGCCTGGTGTCGATCGCCGCGCCGGTCACCGACCGCGCAGGCCGCACCGTGGCGGCGATCAACGTCAGCGGGCAGATCAACCGGACGGGGGTGGAGGCGCTGCAGCAGGAGATCCTGCCGCGGCTGCGAGCGACGGCGGATGCGATTTCGCGGCGGCTGCAGGCGCGGGGCGGCTGATGCGCGGGCGGGTCGGCGGCGCCCCGTCCGAATACAGGGCAGCCGCATCGGCGTTTCCGCAGTCGCCTGTCGCAACGCGCTGCGATCACGGTGGTCCGCCGCGCGCCGGCGGACGAGACCGACTGGACGATTGACATTCATTAACAAAATGGACCGCCCGCAGGACGATACTTTGACAGCGCTTATCGCCACCGTCACCCGACTAACCGGTTCATTAACTGGCCGGCCGATCTGAAAGGTGCGATCGGTGAATTTTAATCGCCCCTATACCGTCCATCCACGAAAGCAAAAAATGACGAAAAATCGCTTGTCCATGATTGTCCTCGGCTCGGCCGCAATTGCGGTGGCAATGCTCAGCGGCTGCGACGTGAAGAAGACCGCAGAAGGTAATGTCACCCTGCCCAAATACGAAGTCGAGAAAAAGCAGGCGGGCGATATCACCCTGCCGAAGTACGATGTGACGCCCCCGTCGGTTGCGGTCACGACCACCGAAAAAACCGTGACGGTCCCGACGGTCAAGACCGAGGAAAAGGTTGTCGAAGTTCCGAAGGTGACGATTACCTCTGGAAAAGATAAATAATCGTATCGATGATGGACGGGCCTGGCCGCAAAAGCAGTCAGGCCCTTATGCTTTTGGAAGTTTAGCTTAGATTTCGATGCCTTACACGCCGCCGGCAGAACGAGAGATACACATTTTCTCGGAGCCAGGATGCGGCAACACCCCATAATGTGACTGCGCCATGCCCAGTTACACCTAGCAGGGCAAATAGGACGGGCACGTGATTACTTTTTCAACAGCATCAATCACCCAGCCCGACGGAGTCGCACAACCTTCGTTGCGGGCCCTGGTCACTTCGTTCCCGCCGCATAGGCGTAATCCCGGCGATAAAACCACCGTTTGACCGTAAGGAAGATCAACGGCTTCCGATGCGACGCCCTTCCGCATCGACCACCGCCTCCCCGTCCTCCTTCGTGAACGCCCCGCGCTGCGGCTGCGGCAGGATGTCCAGCACCGCCTCGGACGGCCGGCAGAGCCGGGTGCCCAGGGGTGTCTCCACGATCGGCCGGTTCATCAGGATCGGATGCGCGACGATGAAATCAAGCAGTTGCTCGTCGGTCCACTTCGGATCGTCCAGGCCAAGTTCGTCGTAGGGCGTGCCCTTTTGCCGCAGCACATCGCGCACCGGCACGCCCATCTGCGCGATCAGCCGCTGCAGCGTGGTCCGGTCCGGCGGCGTCTTTAGGTACTCGATGACCGTCGGCTCCGCGCCGGAATTGCGGATGAGCGCCAGCGTGTTGCGCGAGGTGCCGCAGTGGGCGTTGTGATAGATCGTGATGCTCATGGGGTGCGGTTAGAAGTGGGGTCAGAGGCTCAGGCGAATCGCCAGCGCGGCCAGCGCAGCAGCGAGCACCGGCACGGTCAGCACGACACCCACGCGAAAGTAGTAGCTCCAGGCGATGGTGGTGCCCTTGCGGGACAGCACGTGCAGCCACAGCAGGGTGGCGAGGCTCCCGATGGGCGTGATTTTCGGTCCCAGGTCGCAGCCGATCACGTTGGCATGGACCATCGCCTCCCTGACGACGCCCGTGGCAGACGACTGGTCGATGGACAGCGCACCCACCAGCACGGTCGGCATGTTGTTCATGACCGAGGACAGCAGCGCGGTCAGGAAGCCGGTGCCGAACGCCGCACCCCAGACACCGCCCTGCGCGAACCGATCCAGCAGGCCCGCCAGGTGCGCGGTCAGCCCGGCATTGAATAGCCCGTAGACCACCAAGTACATGCCGAGCGAGAAGACGACGATATGCCAGGGTGCGCCGCGCAGCACCCGACGGACCGGAATGACCCGGCCTCGGCTGGCGACCGCGAGCAGCAGCACCGCGCAGGCTGCGGCCACGACGCTGACCGGTACGCCGAGCGGTTCCAGCGCGAAGAAGCCGAGCAGCAGCAGCCCGAGTACCACCCAACCGGCGCGGAAGGTGGCGCGGTCGCGGATCGCTTCCGCCGGCCTGCGCAACTGGCCCCGGTCATAGGTCGTCGGCAGGTCTCGACGGAAGTACAGGTAGAGCACGCCCAAACTCGCCACGACCGAGACGATGTTCACCGGCACCATCACCGATGCGTAGCCGGCGAAGCCCAGTCCGAAGAAGTCGGCCGAGACGATGTTGACCAGGTTCGAGACGATCAGCGGCAGGCTGGCGGTATCGGCGATGAAGCCCGCGGCCATCACGAAGGCGAGCGTGGCGGCCGGCGAGAAGCCGAGTGCGACCAGCATCGCCATGACGATGGGCGTGAGGATCAGCGCCGCGCCGTCGTTGGCGAACAGCGCAGAGACGGCTGCGCCCAGCAGCACGATCGACCCGAACAGCCGAGCGCCGCGTCCGCCGCCCCGGCGGGCGACGTGCAGCGCGGCCCACTCGAAGAAGCCGGCCTCGTCGAGCAGCAGGCTGATCAGGATCACCGCAACGAAGGTGGCGGTGGCGTTCCAGACGATGCCCCACACGACCGGGACGTCCGACAGGTGCACCACCCCGAGCGCCAGCGCTGCCAGAGCGCCGGCCGCAGCGCTCCAGCCGATGCCGAGCCCGCGCGGCTGCCAGATAACGAGGACCAGGGTGACGACGAAAACCGAGACGGCGGCAAGCATGGGTCAGCAGTGGCAGGCGTTGGAGGGGACATCGACACCGCAGGGTGCGCCGGCACAGCAGTTCTCGGTCAGGAATCCGAGCAAACCGTTCATGCGGTCATAGGCCGCGCGGTAGACGAGGTTGCGGCTCGCACGCTCGACGGTGATCAGGCCGGCGTGTGACAGCTCCTTGAGGTGGAACGAGAGCGTGGCATTGGGAATGCCGAGGGCTTCGACCAGCACGCCGGGCGTCTGGCCGTCGTCACCTGCGACGACGAGAGCGCGGAAGATGCGCAGGCGCATCGGATGGGCCAGGGCCCCGAGTGCCTGGACGGCTTGGTCTTCGGTCATGGCGCGGATGTTATGACATTTCCATAAAAGTAGAAATGAAGCACCAGCGATAGTGCGGCGTGCCCTCCACGCGTTGCAGAGCTCGGTTTCGACCGGCTAGGCGAGCGTAAGAACCCGCGAGGCCCCCGCCCGCTCGTCGTGCCGGAACACCGACACCGCCTGCACCAGCTGATCCGCCTGCCGCCGCAGGCCCGACGCCGCCGCCGCACTTTCCTCGACCAGCGCGGCGTTCTGCTGCGTGGTCTGGTCCATCAGCGCGACCGATTCGCCGACCTGCTGCACGCCCTGGCTCTGCTGGTCGGTGGCGGCGCTGATCTCGGCCATCAGCGCGCTGACCTGCTGCACGGCGGCCACCACCTCCTCCATCGTCGCGCCGGCGGTGCCGACCAGTTCCGAGCCGCGCTCGACCTGCGCGGTGCTCTCGGCGATCAGCTGCTTGATCTCCTTCGCAGCCGCGGCGCTGCGGCTGGCCAGGCTGCGCACCTCGGCGGCGACGACGGCGAAGCCGCGGCCCTGCTCGCCGGCGCGGGCGGCCTCGACTGCGGCGTTCAACGCCAGGATGTTGGTCTGGAAGGCGATGCTGTCGATCACGCCGGTGATGTCGCCGATGCGGGCCGCGCTCTGGCGGATGCCCTGCATCGTCTCGACCACCTGGTGCACCACGCCGCCGCCGCGTGTCGCCACGCCCGACGCCTCGGCGGCCAGCCGGTCGGCATTGCGGGCGTTGTCGGCGTTGTGCTGCACGGTGGAGCCGAGCTGCTCCATCGACGCGGCCGTCTGCTGGAGCGCGGCGGCCTGCTGCTCGGTGCGCCGGCTCAGGTCGTGGTTGCCGTCGGCGATCTCGCCGCTGGCGGCAGCCACCTCGACCGCGTTGCTGCGCACCGTGGCGACGAGGCCGGCCAGCCGGTCCTGCATCTGCCGCAGCGCCAGCAGCAGCCGGCCGGTCTCGTCCTGCGCCGGCACCTCGACCACCGCGGTCAGGTCGCCGCCGGCGATCCGGTCGGCCACCGCGACCGCCTGCTGCAGCCGGCGGGTCAGCGTCATCGTCACCCGCCAGGCCATCAGCAGCGCAGCGGCGACGGCCAGGCTGCAGAACACCGCGAGCAGCGCGCGCTGCCGCTCGAAGCTCGCACGCGCATCCGCCACCAGCGCAGCGGCCCGCTCTTCGGTGGAGGCGACGAAGCGCTGGCTGGTCTCCACCAGCTCCTTCAGCAGCGGATTGCACTGCTCCATGATGCGGACGATCGCCTCGTCGCGCCGCCGCTCGCGCGCCAGCGCCACGATCTGCAGTGCGACCGGGGCATAGCGCCCCTCGACCTGCTGCAGCTGCGCGAGCAGGGCGCGGTCGCCGTCGGTGGCGTCGGGCGCGGCGGCCAGCATTTCGCCGAGGCGGTCGAGCCGCGTCTTCACGTCCTGGTGCGCCCGCAGCACGGCCGCGTGTTCAGCGTCGCTGTCCTCCGGTCGGGTGGCGATGACGAGGTTGCGCGCAGCGATCGCGCGCCGGTCCACGGCGGTGCGCATGTGCTCGGCCATTAGGGCGCGCGCGTTCAGGCCGTTGACGTAGTCGCTGAAGCGGTCGTTGGCCGCCGACAGGGCCGCGAGCCCGCCGGCCGCGGTGGCCAGCAGCAGCAGCGCCAGGGCGCCGAAATTGACCGCGAGTTTGGTGCGGACGGACAGGTCCTTGAATGCCATGGCTCCTCCGATGGTGGGCGGTGGGGAGCGGCGATGCAGAACACTGCTCAGGCGACCTGGCGGCGCCTCCATTTATGACGAATCATGTCATTTTTCACATTAACTTCGTCATACGACAACCTATTGCCTGCATCACGCGCTAACGCCAGACCACCATAGCGCTTTCGCCCACGGTTGAAAAGCGGCCTCGGCGCCGCAGTCGCTACGGCTGTCGCGTGCGTGCTAGGCTGGCCGGATGTTCCAGCCCTCCCAACAGGACGTCCGCCGTTTCTTCTGCTCCGTCTATGCCAAGTCGCGGTCCGGAGCGCCGCTGGAGGCGCTCGAGACGCTCGCGGCGCTGTGGATCGACGAGCATCCCGAGTACCACGCCGACCTGGCGGATGCCGATGCCGCCGTCGCCCGGGTGTACGAGGGCGACGCGGCGCGGGAGAACCCGTTCCTGCACCTGTCGATGCACCTGTCGATCAGCGAGCAGTGCTCGATCGATCAGCCGCGCGGCATCCGCCAGGCGGTCGAACTGCTGACCGCCCGGCTCGGCACGCTGCACGATGCCCACCATGCGGCAATGGAATGTCTGGGTCAGATGCTGTGGGAGAGCCAGCGCAGTGGCCGCCCGCCCGACGGCGCCAGCTACGTGGCCGCAGTGCAGCGCCGCGCGACGCGGGACTGACCAGCCGCTCCGGCCCGCACGGCACGGCACGGCACGGCACGGCACGGCACGGCACGGCACGGCACGGCACGGCACTGCACGGCACGGCACGGCACGGCACGGCACGGCACGGCACGGCACGGCACGGCACGGCAGAACTTCTGCTATTTTTTCGATAGCGTGCTGCGCAGGCGCGACGGGCGCACAGCGGCTTTTTGGGCCTGATCGTCGCCCCGCGCCGCCGTGCGCAGCAGCGCGGCCAGGGCGTCCGCCGCGGCGGAGGCCGGCGCATCGGCCCGCAGCAACAGGCCGACCGGCTCCTCGGTGCCGGCGGTGTCGATCGGCAGGCGCCGCAGCAGCCCGGCGGCGATGTCGGCACCGGCCGCGCCGAGCGGCGTGATCCAGACCGCGTCGGACTCCAGCACCAGCCGGCGCGCCAGCGCCACGTCGAGCGTCTGCAGGGTGTGCGCCGGCAGCACCAGCCCGAGCGCGCGGAAAAAACTCTCGGTGTGGTGGCGCGGCACCGTGCCCTCGCCGTACACCACCAGCGGATGGGCCAGCACCGCCGGCACCGACCGCGCCCGGCGGGCCGCCGCAAGGGGATGGTCGGCCCGCACCAC
The DNA here is from genome assembly GCA_913776965.1 of uncultured Xylophilus sp. Classification (GTDB taxonomy): domain Bacteria; phylum Pseudomonadota; class Gammaproteobacteria; order Burkholderiales; family Burkholderiaceae_C; genus Xylophilus. The sequence goes on along the minus strand of CAJYQL010000120.1, from coordinate 20,524 downwards.
GAAGGCGAGCGGCTCGTGGTGCAGCAGCGTGAAGGCCAGGCCGGCCATCGGACCCGGCTCGCTCATCCGGCCCGCCACGAGGTCGAGTTCGCCGGCCCGCAGCGCCTCCAGCAGCACCGCGTTCGCGGCCGTCTTTACCACGATCTGCAGCGCCGGCCAGCGCGCCCGAAGCGCCACCAGTGCGGGCGGCAGCAGCGCCGGCGACACGCTCGGCAGCACACCGATGCGCAGCCGCGCGGCGCCGCCGTCCGCGGTGGGGGCGACTGCCTGGCCACCCGCCTCCACCGCCTCCAGCACCCGCAGCGCCTGCGCAAGCAGCTGCTCGCCGGTGCCGGTCAGGCCCTGGATGCCGCGCCGGCCGGCACCGCCGCGCTCCACCAGCCGCGCGCCGGCCAGCGCTTCCAGCTCAGCGAGCGTCTTCGACATCGCCGGCTGGCTGAGCGACAGCCGCGCCGCGGCGCGCGCCAGGTGCCGCTCCTGCGCCACCGCGACCAGGCAGCGCAGGTGGCGCAGCTGCACGTTGCGGGCGAAGGCGGCGGCGGCATCGGTACCGGGCGGCGGGTCTTGCATGACGAGGAGTGATGTGAATCGGCGCAATCTTCAATATACAGAATGCAAATCCCTGCCTACAGTCGCGCCATCCCGACCGCCCTGTCGGCCGCCTTTCCGCACGCACGCCATCGAAGGAGACACCTCCATGCTTACCCGTACCGCCAGGCCGCTGCCCACCCTGTCGCCGCGCGACTGGGACGGCCAGTCCCCCTACCTCTACGACGGCTACCGCTCCACCGCCAAGCGCGGTCCGACCCGGCCGCTGGTACCGCTGAAGGCCTCGCTCGGCGAGCTGACGCAGCCAGTCTACGGCCACGACAGCATCGCGCAGTGGGACCACGACCTGACCCGCAACGCCCGCGTCAACGGCGAGCCGATCGGCGAACGCATGGTGCTCGCCGGCCGGGTGCTGGACGACCGCGGCCGCCCGGTGCCGCACACGCTGGTCGAGCTGTGGCAGGCCAACGCCAGCGGCCGCTACGTGCACAAGGTCGACCAGCACGATGCGCCGCTTGACCCCAACTTCCTCGGCGCCGGCCGCTGCCTGACCGATGCCGACGGGCGCTACCGCTTCCTCACGATCAAGCCCGGCGCCTATCCCTGGGGCAACCACCCCAACGCCTGGCGGCCGCAGCACATCCACCTGTCGCTGTTCGGCCAGCACTTCGCGAGCCGGCTGGTCACGCAGATGTACTTCCCGGCCGACCCGCTGCTGGCCTTCGACCCGATCTTCAAGGGCACGCCCGAGCGCACGCGCAACCGGCTGGTCGCGGACTTCAGCCTCGACGTGACCGAGAAAGGCTTCGCCCTCGGCTACCAGTTCGACATCGTGCTGCGTGGCGCCGACGAAACGCCGTTCGAGACCCCGCGCTGAGCGCCCATCGCCCGGAGATAACCCCCATGACCGATCCCACCCTGATGAGCGCCCAGCAGGCGTCCTTCGGCCAGACGCCGTCGCAGACCGTCGGCCCCTACTTCGCCTACGGCCTGACCGCGGAGCAATACCGCTATGGCTTCGACCAGGTGTTCGACAGCACCGTCGCCTACGACCATGCGCCGGGCGAACACATCCGCCTGGAAGGCCGGGTGTTCGACGGCGACGGCGTGCCGATCGGCGACGCGATGCTCGAGATCCAGCAGGCCGACGCCCACGGCCGCCATGCCGCGCCGGCCGAGGCGCCGCGCGCCGCGGCCCGCATCAGTGGCTTCCGTGGCTTCGGCCGCTGCGGCACCGGCACCGATCCGGACCTGCGCTGGCACTTCGACACCGTCAAGCCCGGCGCCATCGCCCCAGGCGAGGCCCCGCGGATCGACGTGATCCTGACGATGCGCGGCATGCTGCTGCACGCCTTCACCCGCATCTACTTCGACGACGAGGCCGAGGCGAACGCGCAGGATGCGGTGCTGCAGTCGGTGCCTGCCGACCGGCGCGACACCCTGATCGCCCGCCGTGTCGATGCCGGCGGCCGCACGGTCTACCGCTTCGACATCCATATGCAGGGTCTGCAGGAAACCGTGTTCTTCGACGTGTAGGCGCCGCCGGGCGGGCGTATCGGCCCGGTCCGACATACGGACCGGCGCGGGCTGCGAACGATGAGGCTTCGTCCGGTGCCGCAGGTGCCGGCCTCTTTCTCACCCTCCAAGGAGCAGTCCATGTCGAATTCGCAGAACGACCGCAACGGCCAGACCGAACACAACAAGGCGTCGCAGCACGGCGAGGCGACGCAGAAGAACGAGCCGCGCCGCACGCCCGAGAGCCGCCACGACCGCGAAAGCAACGTCGGCAGCGGCAACCAGGCGCAGAGCCGCCAGGGCGGCAAGGGCAGCGGCGTGCATTGACGCCCTCGCCTCTCGCCTCACGAAGCCCGGCCTTGCCGGGCTTTTTCTTTTGCTACGGTTTCGATAGCTGACTGCGCACATCCGGCGGGCGTAACGAGCCGATTAACGTCCTAACCTTCGAATTCCGGGTGCAGCTGCCGGATGCGGTTCATCGCCATGCCGGCCGCTGAGGTGCGCGTCTCGACACCCATCTTGGCGAGGATGCGTTCCAGGTGCTTCTTCACCGTGGCGGGGCTGGCGCCGAGGATGTCGGCGATGTCGCGGTTGATCTTGCCCTTCACCACCCAGTACAGCACCTCCGCCTCGCGGGCGGTGAGCTGGAAGGCGAGGCGCATCGCCTCGATCACCGCGGCGTCGCTCGCCTCCCGCATGATGATCAGCCAGTCGCCGCCCGGCTCGTCGCCGACCTGCCGGTGCAGCCGGAAGGAGAGCCGCAGCGCGGCCTGCTCGAACACCAGCTTCGGCGGCTCGACCTGCCGGTCGGCATCGGCGAGGTGCCGGCGCAGCCAGTCGAGCACCGGCACCGGCGTGACCGGGGCCTGGGTGCCGAACCAGCGCGCCAGCAGGTCGCGCGCCAGCGGCGTCTGCCACATCAGCCGGCCGTCGGCCGCGCGCACGGTGATGCTGGCGTAGCCGAAGGCGTCGAGCGCATTGCGCGCCTGTCCGGCCTGCCTCGCCTCCTGCCGGGCCCGGCGGGCGCCCTGCAGGTGCACGTTCATCCGGGCCAGCACCTCGGGCGGCCGGATCGGCTTGGTGATGTAGTCGGTGCCGCCGGCCTCCAGCGCCGCGACCAGGTGCTCGGTCTCGGTCAGGCCGGTCATGAAGATGATCGGGATGTGCGCGGTGGCCGGCTGCGCCTTCAGCCGGCGCGCCACCTCGAAACCGTCCATGCCCGGCATCATCGCGTCGAGCAGGACGATGTCGGGCAGCGCCTGCGCGGCACGCGCCAGCGCCGCCTCGCCGCCGGTGGCGACCAGCACGGTGTAGCCCGACTCGTCGAGCGCATCGTGCAGCAGCGCCAGGTTGTCGGGCACGTCGTCCACCACCAGCACCAGGTCGCCGTTGCCGCGGTCGCGGCCCCGGCCGAGCGGGGCCGTGGTCGGCGTAGTCGGCGATACGGTCGGCGGTCCGGGGGGCGAAGCGGGAAGGTCCATGCGGGTCAGGCGGGCGCAGCGGGGGGCGGCGGGTCGCCGGGCAGCGGTGGCAGCCGCCGGGCGATCGCCTCGAACTGGAATTGTCGCGCCAGCCCGCGCATCTCCTCTACGAACGGCCCGGCGGCCGGCTGCCGCGCGGCGATGGCATCCAGCACATCGAGGATGCCGCGGTAGTAGCCCAGCTCCACCACCTCGCGCAGCGCCGCAAGGGATGCAGCATCGGGCAGCACGGTCGCGGCGGGCGGCTCCGGCAGCGGGGCGGCGGGCGGCGGCGGCACCGGGGCATCGACCTGCCAGACGAGGCCCAGCCGGCGCTCCAGCCAGTCGAGCAGTTCGCTGTGGCGCAGCGGCTTGACGATGAAGTCCTCCGGCCGGATGCCGACGTCGTTCTCCAGGCCCTTGTCGAACGCGTTGGCCGACACCACCGCGACCTGCGCCGCGGTGTGGCCGGCGGCGCGCAGCCGGCGGATCGTCTCCCAGCCGTCGATGCCCGGCATCGCCAGGTCCATCAGGATCACGTCGGGCCGCAGGCCGGCGGCCAGCAGGTCCAGGCAGTCGTGGCCGCTGGCGGCGGTGCGCAGCTGGAAGCCGAGCGGCTCCAGCAACTGCACCAGCAGTTCGCGGTCGGGCTCCTCGTTGTCCACCACCAGGATGCTGCGGCGCGGGCCGGCATAGCCGCGCCGCGGCTGGCGTGCCGGCGTCGCCGTGCGGCGGGCCGCACCCTCGGCCGCATGCACCTCCGGCAGGAAGAGCCGCACCCGGAAGCGCGAGCCGACGCCCGGCGTGCTCTCGGCGGTCAGCTCGCCGCCCATCAGGTCGGTCAGCATCTTGGCGATCGTCAGTCCCAGCCCCGCCCCCGGCGCGCCGTGCGCGGCGGTGGTGCCGCGGGCGAACGGGTCGAAGATGCGCGCCAAGTCGTCGGCCGACATGCCGGGGCCGGTGTCCTCCACCTCGATCACCGCCATCTCGCGCTTGTGGCGCGCGCGCAGCGTGATACGGCCCTGTGCCGTGAACTTGACGGCGTTGCCCAGCAGGTTGATCAGGATCTGCCGCAGCCGCTTCTCGTCGGCCCGCACCACCTCGGGCAGGGTACCGACCACGTCGAACACGAAGTCCAGTCCCTTGCCGCGGGCCTGCGGCTCGAACATGCCGGCCATCTCGTGTAGGCCGTCGGCGAACTGCATCGGCTTGACCGCGAGCGTCAGCTTGCCCGATTCGATCCGCGCGATGTCCAGCGTGCCCTCGATCAACGACAGCAGGTGCTCACCGCCGCGCTTGATCACGTTGACCGCCTGCCGCCGGTGCGGCGGCACCGCCGGGTCCTCGCCCATCAGCTGCGCATATCCCAGGATGCTGTTGAGCGGCGTGCGCAGCTCGTGGCTGATCGTGCTGATGTAGCGGCTCTTCGCCTGGTTGGCCTGGTCGGCGACGCGGCGGGCATCTTCGGCCACCTGGCGGGCCTGCTGCAGCGCATGGTCGGTGCGGCGGTGGGATTCGATCTCCTCCACCAGCAGGTGCGTCTGGCGGTTCGATTCCTCCTGCGCGACCCGGCGGCTCTGGTGCGCCAGCACCAGCCACCACGCCACCACGCCCGCGATCACCAGCAGCGCCATGTAGGCCTTGAGGAAGCCGGCGCGCAGCGAGGCTTCGGCGCCGCTGGCCAGCGTGCCGCCGAGCGCCGCCGCCTCCTGCCGGTAGAGCAGCCCGAACACCACCCCGAGCAGCGGCACGATCACCAGCATCAGCAGCAGGAAATGGCCGAGCCCGGTGTCGAGGTAGGGCCAGATGCGCCGCGGCAGCAGCCAGCGCAGCGCGCCCGACCACTGCGCGGCCAGGCTCGCATGCGGCTTGCACAGGTCGCCGCAGCGGGCGTCGAGCGTGCAGCACAGCGAGCAGATCGGTCCGCGGTAGGCCGGGCAGTGCGCCATGTCCGGGCCTTCGTAGATGCGCTCGCAGATCACGCAGCGCAGGGTGACCTGCGCGCCGGCGCCCGCGCAGCCGTTGCCGTTGCCGTCGCGATTGCCGCATCCGGCCTCGGCCACGACCTGCGGTGTCCGCGCCAGGTAGTAGCGCCCGCCGGTGGCCCAGGCGATCAGCGGCGCGGCGGCGAGCGCGGTGCCGAGCGCGATCACCGCCGAAAACGCCTGCGCGGTGCGGCCGAACAGCCCCAGGTGCGCCGCGATCGACAGTGCTGACGCCAGCCCCATCGCGCCCACACCCACCGGGTTCACGTCGTACAGATGGGCGCGCTTGAACTCGATGCCCTTCGGCGACAGGCCGAGCGGCTTGTTGATCACCAGATCGGCCACCACCGCGGTCATCCAGGCGATGGCGATATTCGAATACAGGCCGAGCACGTCGCCCAGCGCCTCGAACACGTTCATCTCCATCAGCATGAAGGCGATCAGCGTGTTGAACACCACCCACACCACCCGGCCCGGATGGCTGTGGGTCACGCGCGAAAAGAAGTTGCTCCAGGCGAGCGAGCCGGCATAGGCGTTGGTGACGTTGATCTTCAGCTGCGACAGCACCACGAAGAAGGCGGTCGCCGCCACTGCCCAGCCGTAATGCGGGAACACGTATTCGTAGGCGGCCAGATACATCTGGTTCGGATCGACCGCCCGCTCCGGCGGCACCGCATGCGAGATCGCGAGCCAGGCCAGCAGCGCGCCGCCGAGCATCTTGAACACGCCCAGCACCACCCAGCCCGGTCCGCCCGCCAGCACTCCGAACCACCAGCGCCGCGCGCGGCCGGGCTGCCGCTCGGGCATGAAGCGCAGGTAGTCCGCCTGCTCGCCCATCTGGGTGATGAGCGCGATGCCGACGGTCAGTGCCGCACCGAATGCGTGCAGATTGAACCCTGCTCCGGTGCCGTATTCACCGCCGTAGTGCATCACGCCGACAAACGCACCGGGATCGCGCATCCACACATAGACGAACGGGACGATCAGCATCGCCAGCCAGACCGGCTGGGTCCACAGCTGCAGCCGGCTGATGATCGAGACGCCGTGGGTCACCAGCGGGATGACCACCAGCGCGCAGATCAGGTAGCCCCAGCGCGGAGGCACGCCGAGCGCCAGTTCCAGCGCATAGGCCATCACCGCCGCCTCGAGCGCGAAGAAGATGAAGGTGAAGCAGGCGTAGATCAGCGAGGTGAGGGTCGAGCCGATGTAGCCGAAGCCGGCGCCGCGGGTCAGCAGGTCCATGTCGACGCCGTAGCGCGCTGCGTAGATGCTGATCGGCAGGCCGGCCAGGAAGATGATCAGGCCGGTTGCGACGATCGCCCAGAACGCGTTGGTCGCGCCGTACTGCACCAGCAGCGTCGCGCCGACCGCCTCCAGGATCAGGAAGGACGCGGCGCCGAACGCGGTGTTGGCGACCCGCCATTCCGACCAGCGCCGGAACTGCCGCGGCGTGAACCGGAGCGCATAGTCCTCCATCGTCTCGCTGCCGACCCATGCGTTGTAGTCACGGCGCACCTTGACGACACGCTGCAGCGGCGCGCCGGAGGTATCGGCGTCGGGGGAGGAACCGGTCATGGAAGGTGGCGAAGGCGGTGCTCGGACGGGCACGCCGCGGCACCGCAACGGTGCAGGTATCGTGCCAAAGCGGGCCTGCGGCTAGCCGGCCGGGGCGGGTTTTTCCGGATGCCGTTGCCGCAAAGCCGTGGTGCTGATGCAGAATGACGGGCGTCTGCCGCTCACATTCTGAGCAGCAGTACCTCGTCTTTCCATGCGACTCGCCTTCACCGCCCTGCTGACCCTGCTGTTCGCCCTCGCCGCTTATGCCGGCACGGGCTGCAAGCGTCCGTCGGGCGGCGCACCCACCCTGCTGCCGGTGGTGGTGCAGCAGGCCGCGGCGACCGCCCTGCCTGCGGCGGCCGCGGAAACGCCGGGTGTGACCTTCGTCTTCTGTCATCCGCACGCCGAACTGCTCGACAAGGCCGTCCTCTCGGCCGCCGCCGCCCAGGTGGCGTTCGACACCCAGGCGAACAACGACGACCGCACCGAAATGATCGCCTTCGCGGCCGATCCGCAGCCGGTGCTCGCCGTGATGCATCTCCCCGCGCCGATGCTCGGCCGCTCCCTGCCGCTGCCGTGGCTGCAGGGCATGCTGCGCCCTCCCAGACCCACGCTCGCCTGACCGCCATGCCGCTGCCGACCGACACACCGCTGTCGGCAGCCCGTGCTCCTCGTCCACCGGCAGTCCTGCCGTGGATGGTCGTTTCGCCCCGATCTGCCTTCGCCGGCAGTGCCCCTTCATGCCCCTTCGACACTACCGTGCCGTCGCTGCGACCTTGCTCGCCGCTGCCTTTCCGGTGCTGACCGCGCCTGTCGCCGCCCAGCCCGCACCCGGTGCCACCCGCGCCACCGCTTCGCCCCTGCCGCCCGCCGCCGGGCAGCCGCCGTCCCTGAACCTGCCGGCCGCCGCTGCATCCGGCGCCGCCGCGGCCGCATCGCTGTCGGGCGGCCCCCGGATCGGCCTGCAGGAACTGACCGACACCATCCTGCTGAACAACCCGGCCCTGCTGTCGGCCCAGCGCCAGCGCAACACCGCGACCGCAGGCGTCGTCACCGCCGGCGCACTGCCCAATCCGCGGCTGGACTTCAGCGCCGGCAACCAGAGCGCCCGCTTGGCCGGCGGCCTGTCCGGCCGCGTGCAGACCGTCGGCGTCTCGCAGCTGATCGAGAACCCTGCACTACGCAGCGCCCGCGTCGATGCGGCCCGTGCCGGCGAACGCGGCAGCGTCTGGCTGGTCGGCGTGGCCCGCAACGAACTCGTCGCCCAGATCCGCCTGCGCGCCTACGACGTGCTGCTGCGCCAGGCCGAGGCCGCGGCGTCGGCCGAATCGCTGTCGCTGCTGGAGCAGGTGAATTCGCGGGTCCGTGCCCGGGTCGACAGCGGCGAGGCACCGCGCTACGAACTGATCAAGGCCGATGCGGAAATCGTCAATGCCCGCTCTCTGCGCCAGACCTCGCTGCTGCAGGCCGAGCAGGCCGCGATCACGCTCAACCGGCTCGCCGCCGGCGCCCTGCCGACCCAATGGACGCTCGATGCGACCCTGGGCGACGCCCTGCCGCCGCCCGACATCCAGGTCGTGCTGCAGAACGCGCTGGAGCGCAACCCCGAACTGCTCGCGCTGCGCGCCGAGGTCGACCGGGCGCAGGCCCAGCTCGCCGGCGCCGAGGCCGGACGCTGGCCCGGCGTGGAACTGCGCTACACCCAGAGCCGCGAGCCGGACATCCGGCAGAACGTGGTCGGCGTGAGCGTACAGATCCCGCTGCTCGACCGCCGCACCGGCCCGATCGCCGAGGCCGGCTCCGAACTGGAACGCGCCCGCGGCCGGCTCGACGGCCGCCGTGCCGAACTGGAGCAGCAGGTGCTCCAGGCCGGCCGCGCACTGGAGATGGCGCGCCTGCGCGTCGAGGCGCTGAGCCAGGGCGCGGTGCGCGACGCCGAAGCCGCACTGCGCGTCGCCGATGCCGCCTACCGCTTCGGCGAGCGCGGCATCCTGGACGTGCTGGATGCACAGCGGGTGCTGCGCGGCGTGCGGGCCGACCTGCTGACCGCGCGATTCCAGGTGCAGTCCGCCCGGGTGGAGCTCGACTTCCTCGCCGGACGCTGGACCGGCGACGGTGCCCCGTTGCCCTCGCCCGCGCTCAACGCCGCCGGCATCCGCTGATCCCGACACCGATGTCCACCGAAAGATTCCCGACCATGGCTCCCACCACCTCCTCTCCCGCGGTTTTCCGTCGCAGCGCCACCGCAGCCTTCGTCCTGTGCGCCCTGCTCGCGCTGCAGGCCTGCGGCAAGAAGCAAGAACCCGCTGCCGCCGAAGTCACGCCGCCGCCCGATCCGCTGGTCGTGCAGGTCAAGCCCGAGATGGCGTCCAACTTCAAGGTCGCGCCGCTCAAGATGGCCGACATCGCCACCGTGCAGGAAGTCGCCGGCCGCGTCGAGGCCAACGAGCGGCTGGTCAGCCGCATCGGCGCCTCCGTCACCGGCCGCGTCACCGAAGTGCTCGCCGACCTCGGCTACAACGTCCGGCCCGGCCAGGCGCTGGCCCGGGTGACCAGTCCCGAACTGACGCAGGCGCAGCTCGCGGTGCTGCGCGCCAGTTCGCAGACCTCGCTCGCCGCCCGTGCGGTCGAGCGCGCCCGGCAGCTGATCCAGGCCGACGTGATCGGCTCGGCCGAACTGCAGCGCCGCGAGTCCGAACTGGCGATCGCCCGGGCGGAACTGCGCGCCGCGACCGACCAGTTGCGCCTGCTCGGCGTCTCGGCCGGCGAAGTCCAGCGGCTGCGCGACCAGGGCACCCTCGCGACCTCCACCGTCGTCACCGCCGAACGTGCTGGCGTGGTGATCGAGCGCACCGTGAGCCAGGGCCAGGTGGCCCAGCCGGGCGATCCGCTGTTCACCGTGGCCGACCTGAGCAACGTGTGGGTGGTGGGCGCCATGCCCGAGCAGGCCGCCACTTCGGTGCAGCTCGGCCAGTCGGTCGAGATCGACGTGCCGGCGCTCAACGGCGTGCCGCTCACCGGCAAGGTGGTCTACGTCGGCGCGACCGTCGAGCCGGAAACCCGCACCGTCGCGATCCGCACGCAGGTCGACAACGCCCAGCGCGCGCTCAAGCCGCAGATGCTGGCGACCATGCGCATCTCGGGCGCGCCCCGCCAGGTACTGGCGCTGCCGGCCGACGCGGTGGTGCGGGAGAACGACCGCGACCACGTATTCGTGAAGACCGGCGACAACCGCTACCGGCTCACCCCGGTCGAGCTCGGCCCGACCAGCAACGGCCTGCGCCCGCTGTTGCAGGGCGTCAAGGAAGGTACCGAGGTCGTCACCCAGGGGGCCTTCCACCTGAACAACGAGCGCAAGCGCGCCGAACTGGAGTAAGCCCATGATCGCTTCCCTGATCAAGGCCGCGCTCGGCCAGCGGCTGCTCGTGATCGTGCTCGCCCTGGTGCTGTGCGCCTTCGGCGTGCGCGAGTCGATGCGGCTGTCGCTCGACGCCTTCCCCGACGTGACCAACGTGCAGGTGCAGATCGCCGCCGAGGCGCCCGGCCGGTCGCCCGAGGAGATCGAGCGCTTCGTCACCGTGCCGCTGGAGATCGCGATGACCGGCCTGCCCGGCATCGTCGAGATGCGCTCGCTCAACAAGAGCGGCCTGTCCATCATCACCCTCGTCTTCACCGACAAGACCGACGTGTACTTCGCGCGCCAGCTCGTCATGGAGCGGCTGATCGAGGTCACGCCGCGCATGCCGGCCGGCATCGTGCCGGTGCTGGGGCCGGTCTCCACCGGCCTGGGCGAGGTCTACCAGTACACGCTCGAGCATCCGGACGACGGCGACAAGCCGCTGTCGCAGGCCGAGCTGACCGAGCGCCGCACGATCCAGGACTGGGTGCTGCGGCCGATGCTGCGCTCCATCCCCGGGGTCGCGGAAATCAACTCGCAGGGCGGCTACGTCCGCCAGTACCAGGCGCTGGTCGATCCGGCCCGTTTGCGCTACTACAACCTGTCGGTGCAGAAGGTGGTGGAGGCGATCTCCGCCAACAACACCAACGCCAGCGGCGGCATCCTGCCGCTGTCCAACGAGCAGTACCTGATCCAGGGCGTGGGCCTGATCCGCACGCTCGAGGACATCGGCAACATCGTGGTGAAGGAAGAGCGCGGCGTGCCGGTGTACGTGCGCGACCTGGCCGAGGTCACGCTCGGCCACGAGGTGCGCCAAGGCGCGATCGTCAAGGGCGGCTACACCGAGGCGGTCTCGGGCATCGTGCTGATGATGCGCGGCGGCAATGCCAAGCAGGTCGTCACCCGCGTGCAGGAGAAAGTCGCCGAGATCAACAGCCAGAAGATGCTGCCCGGCGGCCTGCAGATCAAGCCGTTCTACGACCGGACCGATCTGGTAGACGCGGCGGTCTGGACCGTAGCCAAGGTGCTGATCGAGGGCGTGATCCTGGTGATCATCGTCCTGTTCGTATTCCTGGGCGACGTGCGGTCCAGCCTGATCGTGGTGGCGACGCTGATCATCACGCCGCTCACCACATTCATCGCGATGAACAAGTACGGCATCTCGGCCAACCTGATGTCGCTCGGCGGTCTCGCGATCGCGATCGGCCTGATGGTGGACGCGACGGTGGTGGTGGTGGAGAACATTTTCCACCGGCTCGGCCAGATGAAGGAGGAAGGCTCGCGCATCCGCACCATCCTGCAGGCGACCACCGAGGTCGCGGTGCCGACCATCTTCGGCATCATGATCATCATCCTGGTGTTCCTGCCGCTGATGACGCTGCAGGGGCAGGAAGGCAAGATGTTCGGACCGCTGGCGCTGACCATCGCGATCGCGCTGTTCGTCTCTCTGATCGTGTCGCTGTTCCTGTCGCCGGTGCTGTGCTCCTACTTCCTGAAGGTGAAGCCGGGACAGGGCGACCACGACACCCGGATTATCGCTTTCATGAAGCGGCACTACCTGCGGCTGCTCGACAGCGCCACCGCGCGCAACCGGGTCACGCTGACGGTCGCCGTGGCGCTGCTGCTCGGCTCGATGGCGCTGTTCCCGTTCCTCGGCAAGTCCTTCATGCCGACGATGAAGGAAGGAGCGCTCACGCCGCAGATCAACCGGGTGCCCAGCATCTCGCTGGACGAATCGATCCGCATGGAGATGGACGCGATGAAGATGGTCGCGTCGGTGCCGGGCGTGAAGTCGGTGGTCTCGAAGCTCGGCCGCGGCGAGTCTCCGGCCGATCCGGCGGGCCCGAACGAGTCCGACCCGATCGTGATCCTGGACCCGGAATCCGACCGGACCCAGGACGAGATCGACGAGGACATCCGCCAGCGGCTCTCCACCATCCCGGGCGTGCAGATCGTGCTGTCGCAGCCGATCTCCGAGCGGGTCGACGAGATGGTCACCGGCGTGCGGTCGCAGGTCGCGATCAAGGTGTTCGGCGACACGCTGCCCGAACTCAAGCGCGTGTCCGAACAGGTGGCACGGATCCTGAAGGACATCCCCGGCAGCCGCGACATCCGCGTCGAACGGCTCTCGGGCCAGCAGGCGCTGATGGTGGACATCGACCGCACCGCGATCGCCCGCCAGGGCCTGAACGTGACCGACGTGCAGGCGGTGATCGAATCGGCCATCGGCGGCAAGGCGATCACGACGCTGTACGAAGGCGAGCGGCGCTTCGCGGTGGCGGTGCGTTTCCCCGAGGCGTTCCGCAACTCGACCGAGGCGATCGGCAACACCCTGCTGTCCACTCCCAGCGGTGCGCAGGTGCCGCTCTACTCGCTCGCCAAGATCCACCTGGTGGACGGCCCCGCGCAGATCAGCCGGGAGAGCGGCAAGCGGCGCGTGGTGGTGGGCGCGAACGTGGAGGGTCGCGACCTCGCCGGCTTCGTGGCCGAGGCGCAGCAGCGCATCAACCGCGACGTGCAGCTGCCGGACGGCTACTACTTCGTCTACGGCGGACAGTTCGAGAACATGGAACGCGCGATGGCGACGCTGTCGATCATCGTGCCGCTGACCATCGCCGCGATCTTTTTCCTGTTGTTCATGCTGTTCAAGTCGCTGAAGCTGGCCGGACTGATCATCCTGGTGCTGCCGTTCGCGTCGATCGGCGGCCTGATCGGCCTGTTCGTGACCGGCGAATACGTGAGCGTGCCGGCGTCGGTCGGCTTCATCGCGCTGTGGGGCATCGCGGTGCTGAACGGCGTGGTGCTCGTCAGCTACATCCGCAAGCTGCGGGAGGACGGCCTCGACGTGGCGGAAGCCGTGCGCGAAGGCTGCATCGCCCGGTTCCGGCCGGTGATGATGACCGCGACGGTGGCGCTGCTCGGCCTGGTGCCGTTCCTGTTCGCCACCGGCCCCGGCTCCGAGGTCCAGCGTCCGCTGGCTATCGTGGTGATCGGCGGCCTGATCACCTCCACCCTGCTCACGCTGGTGGTGCTGCCGGTGCTCTATCGCTGGTTCGACGAAAAGCCGCAGGAAGCCTGACAAGGGAGCGAACGACATGAAGGAAATCCGAGCCATCGTGCGGCCCAGCCGCATCGAACGCCTGCGCGACGCGCTGCGGGCCATCCCCAACTTTCCGGGCGTGACCCTGTTGCGGGCCGAGGGCTTCACCGCCCCCGCCGCGATGGGCAAGCGCACGGTCCGCGACGAACTGGTCGACTACACCGACAAGGTGATGGTGTCGGTGATCGCGGAGGACGGCATGGTGCCGACGATCCGGGATACGATCATGAACGTCTGCCGCACCGGCCAGATCGGCGACGGTCTGGTGTGGATCACCCCGATCGAGGAGATCCACCGGGTGCGCGACGGATCCGCTTACTGACGCGGCGGCGCCGCTTCCTGCGAGGCCCCGGATTGCTCGGCAGTCCGGGGCCTCGCGCATTCGGCGCAGGTGCCGTAGAGCGTGAGTTCGTGCCGCGCCACCTGGAATCCCGGCGGCGCCAGCGTGTCGAAGTTGCCCGGGCAGGCATGCACGTCGAAGACGCGGCCGCAGGTCTGGCACTGGAAGTGGTGGTGGTGCGCCCGCGCAGCGGACTCGTACCGCGGCGCCTCGCCCGGCAGCGTGACGGCCTGGATCGCGCCCTCTTCGGCGAGCAGCTTCAGGTTGCGATAGACCGTCGCCATGCCGAGCGCCGTCACCTGGGCCTGGGCGCGCTCCAGGATCTCCTGCGGCAGGAGCGGACTGTCGGATGCATCGAGCACTGCACGGATGGCAGCCCGCTGCCGTGTGGATCGTTCCATGGGGAGTCGGCTGATGGGGGAAACCGATTCTGTCATGCAGCTGAAAAATCCGGCCGGGTCTTGCATATGGCCGAATTTATGCTGCATAATGCGAGGCTTGCCAGTTCGGCGCGAAACCTTCGGGTAATCGACTGACCAGGCGGGGGCTCTTAGCTCAGTTGGTAGAGCAGCGGACTCTTAATCCGTAGGTCGAGTGTTCGAGTCACTCAGGGCCCACCACCCCATTCAATGCATCGAAGCCTGCTACCCATCCGGGAGCAGGCTTTTTTGTTGGGCGGCCGATGCCCGGGGTTTCAAGGTTTCGATACCTTGACCACTACGGCGGTGGTCAGCAGGATGGTGCCGACCAGCGCCGCGATGGAGAGCATGCCGCCCGCGGTCGCCGCGACCCGAAGGTGCATGTGGAATGCACCGGCACCGATCCTGAGCCGGCCTTGAAGGCTCGGCCTGCGAGAAGTATCCATATCCCAGATCCAGTCGTTGATTGATGGGGGGTCGGCAGCGTAGCCCTGGTCGAGGAACTTGAATGCACGACCGGGCCTTTCGGGTCGGTGCGCGCCCCCTGCCCTCGTACAGGCGCGAACGGTATCCCGCCGAAACGGCGCTCAGGCAGGCACCGCCTTGTGCTTCGCCTTTTCCCGCTTGTAACGTTCGAGCAGCCGCCGGCCTTTTTCTGCGATCTTGCGGGCTGCGGCCTCGGTTTTCGGAACCGGCTCTCCCCATGCATGGGCCGACAGCGCGAACCGCGTCGGCTTGCCGTCCTTGTCCTGAAGTGCCGGCAACGGTGTGCGCCCGAAGAAACGCGATGCCCAGCTGCCTTTGCGTTTCATCTCTTCGGGCGTCATGTCCTTGATCGCCTTGGTCACACCGGGTTTGAGTTTCGACCCGTCCTTCTCGGCGAACGCCTTGCGCCCCGCCGCCGTGAGGCCGCCTTTCGGATCCTTGGTGGCCCCGGTCTTTTTCGCTTCGCTCATGACGTGTTCCTCGTGATCTGTCCGATGACAAGGCTTCACCATCCGCCAGGGATAGGACCGACACCGTAGGAACGCGCGGGCAGCGGCTGTCGGAACCCCTCCTGCGCAACGACGAGGTACGACCGCAAAAACGACAACGGCGGCCGAAGCCGCCGTCATGTCGTCGCCGCCAGGTGCGCCGATCAGCGCGCCGTCAGGCGGCCGCGTCCTTCAGCTTCTTCAGTGCGCGCGCCTTGATGCGGACCGACGCCGGCTTCGCCGGGAACCACCGCTCGGTGCCGGTGAACGGATCCTTGCCGAAGCGCTTCTTCTTCGCCTCGACCTTCTGCACGCCGATCTTCAGCAGGCCGGGCATCGTGAATTCGCCGTGGCCCTTCTTGTGCACCGCGCCGAGGATCGTCGCTTCCAGTGCGGCGAGCACGGCCTTGGCGACCTTCGGCTCGACACCGGCCTGGGTGGCCAGGTGCGTGGCCAGACCGGCCTTGGTGAAGCCTTCCTTGATCGGCTTGACCGCAGCGGGTGCCGCCTTGGCGGCCGGCGCTGCAGCCTTCTTGGCCGGCACGGCCGCGGCCTTCTTGACCTGCGTCGTGGCAGTCTTCTTCGCCGGCGCGGCGGTGGCCTTGGTGGCGGAAGCGGCCGCCTTCTTCGCCGGTGCGGCGACAGTCTTCACGGCCTTCTTCGCGGTCGAGGGGGTGGCCGGAGCCTTGGGGGTTGCTTTTTTCGCAGTTGCCATGTGACGGATGTCCAGATCGAAAGTGTTGTTGGTGTCGTCTGACCGCCCGGCGGTGCAGAACCCTGCGGATTCTAGGGAACGTTGCAGGGCCTACCACGGACCTGTGACGAGTCCCGTCACGGAAACACCACAAATGCCCTGAAAATAGGGGTTTCGTGCGATACGCCACAGCACGCCTCCGCACCTGACGGCTGCGCCAGCGATCCGCCTGTCCGGAACCGGGCCGACGCACGTGTTCCCGTCTCTTTTGCTTCCTGAATGGACCCGCTGATCTTCAAATGGACCGCGCTCGGCGACGAAGCGCAATTTCTCTGCGACATGGACATGCCCGCCCGCGACAGCTTCGACGACCAGATCGTCGAGGTCTGGAGCTGGCTCAAGACCCATCTCAAGCCCCGTGAATTCAACTTCGAGGCGGTGCGCAAGGACACCGTGGTGACCGAGGAGCGACTGCACGTCGAACGCGGCAAGCTGGTGGCCGAAGGCGGCACCTCCTTCAAGCCGTGGCGGCTGCTGATCGACATCCGCATGCCGATCCGCAACGGCGCGCTGTTCTCGATGGCGTTCGACGCCAAGCTGCTCGAACGCTGAGGTCGGTCGGCTTCCCGACCTGCCTCTTCTCGCCTACTCGGCCGCGCGCCGCAGCGTTTCCACCACCGGTCGGCGCAGCACGTCGCGCAGGCCCCACCAGCCGGCCGCGAGCGCCAGCACCGCACCGGCGACCGCGCCGAGCAGCGGCACCGCGGGCGATGCGGTCCAAGTGAAGTCGAACACCCAGCGCGCGAGCGCCCAGCCGACCGCCACCGCCACCCCGCTCGCGAGGAAGCCGGCCAGCAGCCCGATGCCGGCCAGCTCCGCCCGCTGCACCTGCCGCAGCAGGCTGGCGCGGGCGCCGACGGCGCGCATGATCGCGAATTCCTTCGCCCGCTCCTCGCGGGTCGCGGTGACGGCGGCGAACAGCACCACCAGCCCGGCGGCCAGCGTGAACGCGAACAGGAACTCCACCGCGCGGATCACCTGGTCGAGCACCCGCTGCACCTGCGCCAGCGTGCTCGACAGGTCGACGTTGGTAATGTTCGGGAATTGCCGCACCAGCGCGTTGTCGAAGCCGGGCGTCGCAGGCGCCCGGTAGGCCGCGAGGAAGGTCACCGGCACGTCGGCCAGCTGCGCGACCGGGTACATCGCGAAGAAGTTGGCCCGCATCGAGCCCCAGTCCACCTTGCGTAGCGAGGTGACCTTCGCCTCGTTGGAGATGCCGCCGATGTCGAAGCGCAGCGTGTCGCCGAGCTTCAGGCCAAGCGTCTCGGCCAGGCCCTCCTCCACGCTGATCGCGCCGGCCTCGCCGTCGGTCCAGCGGCCGGCGACGGTCTGGTTGTGCGGCGGCTCGGTCGCGCTGTACGACAGGTTGAACTCGCGGTCCACCAGGCGCTTGGCCCGGTCCTCGGTGTAGTCGGCGGGTGAGACCTCGCGGCTGTTCACCGCGACCAGGCGGCCGCGCACCATCGGGTACCAGTCGTACTTCTGCACACCGGCCTCGCGCAAGGCTTGCTGGAAGGCCTCGCCCTGGTCGGGCTGCACGTTGATGACGAAGCGGTTAGGCGCGTCCTTCGGCGTGGCGGCACGCCAGCTGCCGATCAGGTCGGTGCGCAGCAGCACCAGCAGCACCAGCGCCAAGAGGCCAACCGACAGTGCGCTGACCTGCACCACCGCGTACACCGGCCGCGCCGAGATCTGCCGCGTCGCCAGCACCAGCCAGCGCGGCGCAGTCGCCTCGTTGACGCTGCGGCGCAGCAGCTTCACCGCGACCCACGCCAGCACCGCGAACAGCACCACGGCCGCTGCGAAGCCACCGACCGCGATCAGCCCGAGCTTGCGGTCGCTGCTGGCCGCGAGCAGCAGCGCGGCGAAGCCCGCCACCCCCACCGCCAGCACGCCGAGGGACGCCGGCTTCAGGCCGCCCACGTCGCGCCGGATCACCCGCAGCGGCGGCACCTGCGCCAGCTGCAGCACTGGCGGCAGGCCGAAGGCGAACAGCAGCGTCAGGCCCATGCCGACGCCGAACGCGACCGGCCAGGCGCCGGGCGCCGGCAGGCTGCTGTCGACCAGGCCGGCGAGCAGCGCGATGAAGACGTAGTGCACCGCGAAGCCGATCGCCACGCCGAGCGCGCTGGCGAACAGGCCGACCAGCGCAAATTCGAAGGTGTAGCTGCGCGCGATGGTGCGCTGGCTCTGGCCCAGGACGCGCAGCATCGCGCAGTCGTCCAGGTGGCTGGCGGCGAAACCGCGGGCGGCCAGCGCGACGGCCACCGCCGACAGCAGTGCGGCGAGCAGCGACACCAGGCTCAGGAATTTCTGCGCGCGGTCGAGCGTCTGGCGCATCTGCGGCTGGCCGGTCTCGAGCGACTCGACCCGCACGCCGTGCACGCCGGGCGCAGCCGCCGCATTCTCCGCCCACTCGGTGAACGCCTTGACCTGCGCGTCGGCGCCAGCGACGGCGAAGCGGTAGGTGAGCCGGCTCGCGGGCTGCACCAGCTGGGTCGCGGCGAGGTCGACGGCGTTCACCATGACGCGCGGCGCGAAGGTGAGGAAGCCGGCACCGCGGTCCGGCTCGATGGCGATGACGCGGGCGATGCGGAAGGCCTTGTCGCCGAGCAGCAGCGTGCCGCCCATCGGCAGGCCGAGCGCCTCGGGCAGCGAACCGTCGACCCAGGCTTCGCCCGGCGCGGGAATGCCCTGCACCGGCGCGTCGGCGGCGCCGGGCGCGTCCGCCAGCCGCAGCCGGCCGCGCAGCGGATAGGCCGCATCGACCGCCTTCAGCGCGACCAGCTTGCTCGCGCCGCCGTCGGCGTCGGAGGCGCGCCCCATCGTCGGAAAGCCGAGCGTGGTGCTGGTCTGCAGGCCGAGGCTCTGCGCCTGCTCGGCGAATGCGGCGGGCGTCGGGTTGTCGCTGACCACCACCGCATCGCCGCCGAGCAGTTGCCGCGCGTCGCGCTGCAGGCCGCCCTGCAGCCGGTCGGCGAAGAAGCCGACGGAGGTGAGCGCCGCCACCGCGAGGGTGACGGCGACGATCAGCAGGCGCAGTTCGCCTGCGCGCAGGTCGCGCCGCAGGGTGCGCCAGCCCAGGCCGAGGAAGGAGGTGTGCATGGCGGCACGTTACCGCAAAGGCCGGATACGCCGGTGTCCGTCACCGCAAACCCTCGATCCGAAGCAAAAGTGCCTCCTGCGCCCGCGGGACCTGCGCACCATGCTTCACTTTCGATAGCAAAGGCTGTAGTCAGCGTCGTGCCGCGACCGTGTCCGCCAGGGCCGCCGACGCCGCGGCTGCCGGCGCCTCCCAGTCGCCGCCCAGAGCCCGCACCAGCCCGACCGTCGCCTGGTAGCGCGCCGACGCCACCTGCAGCGCCTGCCGCCGGTTGCGCTGCTCGCTGCGGCGGGTATCGAGCAGGTCGATCTGGCTGGCGTAGCCGTTGCGCCAGCGCGAGTCCGACAGCGCCGTGGCGCGCGACGAGGCCGCGACCGCCCGCTGCTGCACCTCGGCCTGCTCGGCGAGGATGCGCAGGCCCGACAGCTGGTCCTCCACCTCGCGCAGCGCGGCGAGTACCTGGCCACGGTAGCCGGCAGTCGCGGCGTCGAACTGCGCCATCGCGCCGTCGACGCCCGCCTGCCGCCGTCCGCCGTCGAACACCGGCAGCGACAGCAGTGCGCCGAGCCCCCAGGCACGCGCCGACCAGCGCAGCAGGTCGCTCGCATCGCCCGCGGCGAAGCCGGCGCTGCCGGTGAGCGACACGCTCGGGAACCACGCGGTCTGCGCGACGCCGACCCGGGCCTGCGCCGCCAGCAGGCTGCGCTGCGCGGCCGCCACATCGGGGCGGCGGGCGAGCACCGTCGCCGGCACGCCCGGCGGGATGACCGGCAGCGTGGCGGTCCAGCCGGGCACCGGCGCTACGGCGAAGCCGGACGCGGCCTCGCCGGCGAGCACGGCCAGCGCATGTTCCAGTTCGGCGCGGCGGCGGTCGAGCGCCAGCGCCTCGGACTCGGTGGCCGCTGCTTCGGCCTGCAGCCGCACCAGCGCCATCTCCGCGACGTCGCCCGCGCGCAGGCGGCGCTCCACCAGATCCAGGGTGCCGACGTAGGCGGCGGCGGTGTCGCGCACCAGCGCACGCTCGGCATCGACCGCCCGCAGCGCCAGGTAGGTCTGCGTCGTCTCGGCCTGCACCAGCAGCCGGGTGCTCTGCAGCAGCGCGGCGCGGGATGCCGCGTCGAGCGCCGCCGCATCGCGCAAGCCGGCCAGGCGGCCGAACAGGTCGAGTTCGTACGCCATGTTGGCGCCGGCCGTGGCGAGCGTCGCGGGCCGCGGACCGGTGGCGGTGTTGGCGCCGGCCTGGCGCACCACGCCACCGCCGAGCACCACCTGCGGCAGCCGGTCGGCCTCGGCATTGCGCACCAGCGCACGGGCCTGCGCGAGGCGCGCGGCCGCCTCCTGGATACCCGTGTTGGCCACGCCGGCGCGCTC